>DASZAI010000017.1:0-2470 GCA_035945295.1 Terriglobia bacterium
CGCATTTTTCGAATCGCTGACGCCAATGCCGCTGGCGGCGAGGGCTCATCCCGGTTTGGGCTTGGATCGCCCGAACCGAAAGACCCTTGGCCAACAACAACAGAACTTGCGCCCGGCGCACCCAACCGGCGGCCCAATGGGCGGATCGCACGACGCCTTCCAGGTCCATCCTCTGGCGGGGAGACAAGCGAAAAGGGCTCTTGTTGGTGAACATGAGCCCTTATACCATAATTGGAGCTATGTGCCACTTATTTACGTTACACGACACTAGGAGCCGAGGAACAATGATTGACCTGCACGCGCACACAACGGCTTCAGACGGCTCGTTGACATCTGAGGAACTGGTGGACTTGGCGGCCGCCAAAGGTCTGAGTGTCCTCGCCGTCACTGACCATGACACTGTTGCAGGCATCGCCGCAGCCCTAAAACGCGGCAAAGAGCGCGGAGTAGACGTTATTCCGGGAATCAAACTCGGCGCGAAGTGGAACGGCGGCGGTCAAATGCACATCCTTGGCTACCAAATCGACCGGGAGGACCCTCGGCTCACAGACCGGTTGTCTTGGCTACAGGCTCGGCGCCGCGAGCGCGGAGAAAGGATTGTCAATCGACTCAATGAACTAGGCGTTCCGATCTCATGGGAGCGAGTTGAACAGCTTGCCGCTACAGGATCGGTCGGTCGTCCGCATGTGGCTCGGGCCCTTCTCGAGGCAGCTCATGTCGAGACGATCTCGGAAGCATTCAGTCTCTACCTTAGCCCTGGGGCACCAGCATATCTCGAGAAAGCTGAACTCGCTCCTGCCGAGGCCATCGAACTGATCCGCGCTGCGGGTGGAGTTGCTGTTCTCGCACACGCCACTACGCTCAAGTTGACCGGTTCGAAACTGGAGGCCTGCGTCGAGCACTTGGCCGCCCAGGGTCTGTCTGGCATCGAGGTCTACTGGCCTAAGCACACTGAGGACGAGAAGGCGAGCTACAAGCGCCTTGGAGCTCGTTACAACTTAGTTGCGACTATGGGCTCGGATTTCCACGGGTCCCGTCCCGATTCCTGTAGAAAAAGGAATGGCGTATTCTCCTGAAAGCCATTGAAGAAAAAAACCTGATGAGCCGTCGCAGACCATCAGGAACAGGAGGAATACGCCATGCGGCAGAGTATCACTGAGGGGGTGGAAGACCAAGCCCCTGCGTGGAAAGAGGGTTTGGAAGCAGCGATTCGGGAGCGGGTGCGGGAGGTGATCGAAGAGATTCTGGAGGAAGAAGTGGAGGAGGCCCTGGGAGCGAGGCGGAGCCAGCGGGCGGCGGGGCGTGGCGGTTACCGGCATGGGAAGAAGGTGCGCGGACTGGCGCTGCGCTCGGGAGCGGTGAAGCTGACCGTGCCGAGGGCCCGGCTGGTGGACGGCGAAGGCCAGGAACGCGAGTGGCGAAGTCGGCTGTTGCCCCGCTATCGACGGAGTTCCCCGGAGGTGGAGCAAGCCGTTCTGGGCGTGTATCTGTCGGGCGGCAACACGCGACGCATCCGGGGAGCGCTGCAACCTCTGCTGAGCGGAGCGCCGCTGTCGAAAAGCGCCGTGTCGCGGCTGGTGAGCCGGCTGGAAGAAAGCTACGAGGGGTGGCGCCAGCGGGACTTGGCCGGGGAGCAGATCGTCTATCTCTACCTGGACGCGATTTATCCTAAGGTGCGCAGCGGGGGGAAGGTGGTCTCGCTGCCGGTGCTGGTAGCCTTGGGGGTGAAGGCGACGGGGGAGAAAATCCTGCTCGCCCGGTGCTGGCCGGAGCCGAGACGGGAGCGGCCTGGGAGACGCTGTTGGAAGATTTGGCGGGGAGGCAGGTGGGGCGGCCGCGGCTGATCATCAGTGACGGGAACGCGGGATTGAAGAGCGCGCTGGAGCGGATCTGGCCGGGCGTCGCGCATCAGCGGTGCAGCGTGCACAAGCTGCGCAACCTGCTGGCCAAGGCTCCCGAGCACGCCCAGGAGGCGGTACATGAGGATTATAACCGCATCGTCTATGCTGCGGATCGCGCCGCAGCTGAGCAGGCGCGCCACCGCTTCCTGGTCAAGTGGAAGAAGCTGTGCCCGTCGGTGGCCGCCAGTCTGGAAGAGGCGGGCGAGGAGCTGCTGACCTTCTACCGTTTCCCGGCCAGTCAGCATAAGTCGATACGGACCACCAATGCGATCGAGAGGCTGCAGGAAGAGTTCCGAAGACGAATCAAGACGCAGGTGGAGTGGTCCCCATTTTTGAGACAAACGGTTAAGACTCAAAATTCAGCGAATGGTATGAAAATGCCATCGAAGGGAGATTGAGTCATGGGTTTGTGTCGACGGCAGTTCACGAAGGAGTTCAAGCTGGCCGCGATCCAGCGGCTGGAGACAGGGGCATCGGTGGCGGAGGTGGCGCGAGCTTTTGAAGTGAACCCGAACGTGCTTCACCGCTGGCGGCGGGAGTTCCGCCAGGGGCCCGGCAACGTTTTTCCG
>DASZAI010000018.1:0-199213 GCA_035945295.1 Terriglobia bacterium
TGGCGATTTGCTGAAAGCTTGGGTGATAATCGCATGCGATAATCTTCATCGCTGGCTCCTTTCTCCCCGAGTCTTGGCCTTCGGACAACCCAAGCTTACTCGGGTTCGGGACGGAGCCAGCGTCGTCATTCAATCAGCGAAGGTGAATCCAGTCGTCGTATTTCCCAATGGCCCGCGGAGTAGATTCCCGCCTTCGCCGGAATGACTGTACCTATTGAGCGCCCGTGTCTCGCAAATGACACCACTACCTGCATCGGTATAGGCGGTCGGGCGCTGAAGCGAGAACCCACTGGCGGCTATCGCAAGTGCCCGCGTCGACGGTAGGCGTTGGCCAGTCGCTCGATCAGCTTCTCCGGGCCGCGCCGGTCGTCGTCGCTGATTTCGCGTTTCGTCGAGAGGCGCTCGACGATCTGGTTCGCCATCTTAATCCGCACGTCAGCCGCGAGGTGCCGGCGGCGCAGCAGAAATGTTTCGAGGAGATGGAATTCTTCGGCGGAAAGACGGCTGACGTCGTAGCCCGAGTCGAGCGGCGCGGCAGGCTCGGGCTGAGGCGGAGGCTCCGGCGGTGCTAGTTTCAATATCGACCCAGGCGGCGGCGTGGGAGCGACGCGCGGCGCGGACTCCCAATGGAGGTCGGCCTGGGCGGAGAGCGGCTTCTCGTGGACCACGACTGTCCCGGCGACGTAATCGCCCAGGCGCTTGTTCTTGGCGCTCAGCAGTGCCGAGACGATGGCCACGGCGTAGATTCCCGGCAAGCTGTCGACGAGGCGCAGCAGGTTGCGGCCCAAGGCGTCGAAGGTCGAGATCGGGCGTCCCGAGTCCTTGATGACCCGGAGGTGCATGTACCGTTTGCCGGGCGTCTGGCCGTTCCAGAGAGCCTCGAAGAACGCAAAGTATCCGAACTGGACGAGGAAGAAAAGCAGCAGCAACAGCGCCAGCGTCCAGGTTTGACCGCCGCGTGGGCTCACGTGCGAGATCGCAGCGGTAATGCCGATTACGGCAGCTGCGATGACCAACAGCAGCGTGGCCGCGGCTTGGATGAGGGTATCGAGCGCCAGCGCGAGGAATCGGCTGCCGATGCCCGCCAGCAGGAACTCCAGCGGTACCTGCTCGGGAGTTTCGATGGTAAGATGGTCCATAGGAAGAAGTCAGGAGTCAGAAACCAAAAGCTGGAAGCTAGAAGCAAACCCAACTGCATGATAACCGCCCGCTGGCTCGAGAAGCGCAAGCCTTACTGGGGACGCCTGGAGAGCATTGTCGAGCGAACCGGCCGCCGCGGGCTCAAGGCGCTTTCTCACGCCGAACTCCAGGAACTGGGACTGCTGTATCGCCAGGCAGCCGCCGACCTCTCTTCGGTGCGCGAGGACCCCGCCAGCCAGCGCATTGCCGACTACCTCAATCAGCTTCTCGGCCGCGCCCACAATCTCATCTACATGGGAGAGCGCGTGCGACGGGGTGGCATCCTGCGCTTCTATCGCTTCACCTTCCCGCAAGTCTTCCGCGCCACCTTCCAGTATACCCTGGCGTCGTTCGCCATTTTCCTCGCCGCGGCCGTCGTCGGATTCCTGGCCTGCCTCGCCGAACCGGCCTTCCAGCGCTACTTCCTGGGTCCGAAGATGAGCGACACCATCGAGCGCCGCCAGATGTGGACTCACTCTATCCTAACCGTCAAGCCTCTGGCCTCGAGCTTTATTATGACCAACAACCTGACGGTCAGCTTCACGGCCTTCGCGATGGGGATCACCGCGGGACTGGGCACCATCTACATGATGGCCACCAACGGGCTCATGATTGGCGTCATCAGCGCGGCGTGCTGGCAGGCGGGGATGGGTCTAGACCTCGCCGCCTTCGTGATACCTCATGGAGTACTTGAACTTCCTGCGATATTCATCGCGGGCGGTGGGGGATTACTGATCGCGCGCGGCTTGCTGTTCCCCGGGTCGCTGCCCCGGCGCGACGCCCTGGTGGTCTACGGAGGCGAGGGCATCCGCCTGGCGCTCGGGATCATTCCGCTGCTATTCGTTGCCGGAATCATCGAGGCTTTTATTTCACCCTCGGCGCTGCCTTTCGCCGCTAAGTTGGTGTTCGCGACGGCTCTTTTCGGCCTGCTGGTCTTGTACGTGGCAAGGGTAAGGGGGTAGGGAATCGCGGGTAGGGAGTCGGGGGTTAGGGAGTAGGGAGTAAGAAGTAGGTTCTAGATCGCAATTCCAAATCGGCAAATTTCAAATCACAGATTCCAGACCGCCAATTGAAAATCAAAGCAAGCTTCGTTCCTTGATCTCCAAGTACTGGTTGACGATCCCGCTCGCCAGTTTGCCGGGAAGCAGTTCCGCGGTCAGCGCTCCCTGCTGGCGCAACTGGCGCAGCAACAGTTCGCGCCGCTGGACCATCTCGGCGGCGGCGACGTAGCGGTACATCGCTCCGACTGACGCCGGCCGCTCGGCAAGAAGTCGAGGCAGCTCGGGCTGGCCAATGGCGACGAAGAGCACCAGATGCCGCTTGAGCAGGCGCGAAGCGGATTCGATCACTTCCGGCGTCGCCGCAGTCTCCGCCAGGTCGGTGAGCCAGACCAACAGACTGCGACGTTTCTGCCCCGCCAGCAGCAGGTCTGCGGCCCGTGCGTGATCCGCCTCCAGCAATTCCCCCTTAACGGAGGCCAGTTGTTCGACAAAGGCGCGCAGGTGGGATGAGCCTCGCGCCGCGCTCAGGCGCGCGTGCGTTTTGCGCCCATAAGCGAGCAATCCTACCGAGTCGCCGGAATAGAGCGCCACCTGCGCGAGACTGAGCGCCGCAGTAACCGCATAGTCGAGCTTGGTGAGGGCAATGGGTGAACTCGATTCGTGCGACGGCTCGGGGTTCACGCGCGCCAGCATCAGCCGGCCATCATCGACGACGATGATCACCGTCTGGCTCCGCTCCGGGCGGTAGACCTTGCTGATAGGCTTGGCGCGTCGCGCGGTGGCGGTCCAGCAAATGTCGCGGACTTCATCGCCTGGGCGGTAGTCGCGCAGACTCTCGAATTCGCGACCCATTCCTGGCTGGCGTTTGAAGCGCTTCTCGAGTTCGATCTGGCGGCTGCGCATCAGGTAAAAAGTCTGGCGCTTGGCTTCCTGGAAATTAGGATAGACGCGCACCGTCTGCTCGAGAGCAGCGCTCGCCCAGCGCTCGGCAAGCTTGAGCGGACCTTGGTAGCGCAACGAGACGCGTCCGATCCTCACGTCACCGCGCGCCGTGGGCCGGACGGAATACGTGGCGCGACTCGGAGTATCTTCAGCACTCCGCTCGAGGGAACGGACGCGCTGAGCGGGCACGCGCGCGCTGACGGCGGGGAGTTGGGTACTGAGCGAGGCAGGCACGTCGTCCTCGAGGCTGACGTCGATCGGAATGGCGCCTGTTTGGGAAAGCTCAATCGCCACCGGGGATTCGGCGCCCTGCGAGAGCGGCTCGAACCAGATGCGCGCGACGGTGATTTCGCGAGGCTCCGGCAGACGGCGCCGGTCGACGTACCAAGCGACGAGCATCAGCGCGTCCCATACCGCCATGCCGTAGAGGAATCGCGCGTCCCACCAGGCGGGTCCGAGCCACACCAGTCCGAGAATCAGGCCGGTGAAGAAGCGCGGCGCGAATGCCGACGCGAACCGGCCGTGGCTTTCGGCGCATGCCGTCACCGCTGGAGGAACGAGGCGGGGGATTTCGGCCAAGGATTTAATGCTCCGCTTAAGTGGAAAGAGCGAGTCAAGGCATCGAAGTGGGATCACGGCGCGCTCGAGTGCTTCAGCGCTTGCGTCTTTGGCGTGCCGTAGAGCGCGACAGCGACGTCTCCTGGAAGAACGTCGTCTGCCATTTGCCGTCCCGATTGACCCACAGTTCCGTGTCGAGGGCGTTCACCGTCGAGCTTCCGGCCCGGACGCTCGACTTGTAGGTGACGAGCGCGGCGTTGTCGGCGAGCTTGGTGACCTTGAAGTCGTCAAGGTTGTAGTCCGCAACGGGACCCTCGAGGCTTTCGAGCGCTTCGGCCCGGGTGGAAATGCCGAGGTCTGACACCTCGTAATAGTCGGTCGCGAGCAGGCTCGCATAGGTCGCCTTATCGAAGTTCTTTGAGGCTTCCCATAAGCGCTTCTCGAGCGAAATAATGTTCTCCTTGAAGGGATCCGGCGGTTGGTTGGAGAACCTGAGATCGAGAGACTTGGTTTCCTTCGGCTTGGCCATTCGCTGGCTGGCGCGGCCCTGCGCGAAAGTGAGGGCTGCCGTTCCGAGCAGCACCAGAATCACTTGCCACGACTCCGCTCTTCTCATAATTCGTTGACCTCCGATAGCGTTATCCAATCTTAACCTCATGTAATCCTTTAGATTCATTCCTGCGGATGTCCTACTTCGGGACTTCGACGCCGCCCAACACTTCAGCGACCACGCGGTCGGGCGTGATGCCCTCGAGATCCGCCTCGGGCCTCACCAACAGCCGATGACGCAGCACGGGCGCGGCTGCGGCTTTGGCGTCGTCAGGAATCAGGTAATCGCGGCCGTCGAGGGCGGCCAGAGTCTTTGCCGCGAGGAGAAGATTGACCGTGGCGCGCGTCGAGCCGCCCAGGCTGACGGCGGGCCAGTCGCGCGTTCGCCGCACGATGGTGCTGATGTAGCGCAGCAGCGCGGGCTCGACCTTCACCGCGGCGGCCTCGGCGCGCGCGGCGGCCAGCAACTCGGTCGCGACGGGCGCGAGTCTCAGCTTCTCGAGGTCGCGCGGATCGAAACCGTTCTGGTAGCGATTCAGCACCTCCACTTCCTGCTCGGCTTCGGGATAGTTAATGCGAATCTTGAAGAGAAAGCGGTCAAGCTCCGCCTCCGGCAAGGGATACGTGCCTTCAAACTCCACGGGGTTCTGGGTCGCAAAGACCGTGAAGAAACCGGAAAGCGGATACCGCGCGCCATCCAGCGTCACTTGGCGTTCTTCCATGGACTCGAGCAGCGCCGACTGCGTCCTCGGGGGCATGCGGTTCACTTCGTCGACGAGCAGCAGGTCGGTGAACACGGGGCCGCGGTGCAGTGAAAACGAACTCGAGGCCATGTTGAAGACGTTGGCACCCAGGATGTCGGCCGGCATCAGGTCAGGCGTACACTGCACGCGCTGGAATTCGAGCCGGCTGATACAAGCCAGCGCCTTGACGGCCAGCGTCTTCGCCGTGCCTGGTACACCTTCGAGCAGCGCATGACCGCCCGCTACGAGGACCACGAGCAACTGCTGGAGTACGTCGTCCTGGCCGACGATCACCTTGGCGAGCTCGGTGCGAGCGTGGGTTGCGAATTGATTGGCCTCTCCGGGCATCCGTTATCTCCCAGGGACGGCGAGCAGAGTCGCTCCTCCGTCGTCAAGACGGCGCTTTACTCTCCAGCCGAAAGCGCCGGGCGTAATCGTACAATTCCTGCACCATGCCAAGAGCCTCGGCATTTCTGAGACTGGCCGAGCTTATACCGCGCTCGACTCGCTCCAGGGTCCCCGTCAATTCCGGTGCTGCCCAAGCCAGCCGTTCGCCGACACGCCGCACGATATCATCCCGTGCGGCAGACGGGGGAAGGCCCAGGCGGAGAAGCAGCGCCGAGCGGAAACGATGATAAGCGATTTCGAGGGCTTCGCGCGACGCGCCCTTGCGCTCGTAGAGCCCTCCCAGGGTATCGATAAACTCCAGTGGCGACAGGCGCGATTCTGCGACCAGCGGCCTCACCGGACCGCTGCGACGCCCGAAGGTGAGGAGAGCGGCGACGGCCACCACGCCCAGTTGGACGAGACCCCAAGGCGCCGGCGTCCGCCGCAAGTAAGACCAGAACCCGGCGCGCTGCCCGTGGTAGTACTCGTCCCAAAGCACAAGCCTTGGTCCTGCTTTACCGCCACTTGAGTCGATCGAGTTCAAGAAGAGCATTAAGTTTGACGCCTGCTTCAGCCCGAAGTTCTCGAGCGGCGACGAATCGGCCCACCAGATGGCCGTACCCCGACCCAGGCGATAACTGATGACCACTGGGCCGTCCGCGTCACCATACAGCCCCTCCTGACCGGGAAGCAGTTTGCCCCACCGGAGGTTCGACTGCATCAGGATCTCGGAGGCGTCGCGAGTGAGGGGCGCGGAGCCCTCCGGCCGGAACTTCTGAAATGCAAACACCGGCTTATGCGTAGGGACGAATTCGTGGTTGGGCAAAGCGCTACCCCCAGAGAACCCTGTCGCCAGCACCGTCCCGCCGCGGCGAATGAAAGCGCCGAGTCGGGACACTTCATCGGACGAAGGCTCGATCACTGGTTCGGCCAGCACCAGCACCACACCGTGGGAGTTCGCTGGCAATTCGTCGGGCGACGCGGTCCAGCGCTCGACTCGATAACCCATCTCGCCGAGCAGCAGATAGGCGGCTTTGGCTCCACTCGCGCCCGTGCCATAGCTTGACGGAAAGCCGGCGGACGAACCCAGGGAGGCGGGTGAGAGCAGGTAGCCCGCGAGGCCGAGCCCGACCAACAGGGCGGCGGCAACGATCAGGAGTTTGCGGTCGCCGGGGTCGATGGTAACAGGCATCCCAAGGTCTCCAACTGCGTGATGACGAACTGGAAGTCGTCGGCTGAGGCGGCTTGCCGCCCGTACCAGACGCGTTCGAACTTGGAGGTTACAGCCACCAACGCCGAATGGCGCACGTTATCACGCTCGGGCTCCGGCAGCAGGCTCAGATACTCCCGGTGGGTGCGGGTGCGATCCACCTGCCAGAATCCCAGCTCAGCCAGCCGGTACACACCGGCCCAGTACGCCAGCCGGATTGCATCGCGATAGTCCCCGCGTGCGGAAGCCTCGAGCGCTTCGCGCGCCCAGTCTCTTGAGCCATGCACAGGACGCCGGGGCCCTTTCAGATCGAGACCAGGCTCGAGTGAACGGCGGAGAAAGGCGCGCAGCAGCCCACCCATGAGCAAGGCTGCCAGCACGATGGCCAGCGCCCACATCAATCCTTCAGAGGCGCGGCGACTGCTGCCCAGCCGGCCGAAGATGCGGTGTAGCAATTCCCCCAGCCACATGACCAGCCGATCGCGCAGGGCATCAAGCCGGCTAGGTCCGCGCATTCCGCGGAATTCGTGCCGGCTGAGGATTGCCTCGAGTTTCTGACGCGCTACCTGGGGACGCGCCGCCGCTGCTGAGTCCGGCGAGGCTGTGGCGCCCGACTGACTCATGCCCACGCTAGGAGTTAGAAGGACGGCGGCCAGGCTCAAAAGGACTGCGGCCTTGGCGGACGACCGCAACAATTGTCGGGCGCTCGGCAATGGGCGATGGCTCAGCATGCTCACGAGGCGACCGGTGGGACTGCGGCAGCAGGCGTTGGGGCCTGCGAGGCCTGGTCGAGATTTCCCATCAGCAGTTGCAAGTCAAAACCCTCCTTGCGTACCCGGGTGTCGTAATAGGCGAGCGCCAGAGCGATCATCAGGAACGGGCCTGAGAGCGCGCCTCCGGCGCCTCCCATGACGGCCTGGGGCACGCGCAGCCAGATTGGCATCACGCCGAACTTGAATCCCATCAGCAAGGCGGCCACAAAGAAAGGCGCCTGGAAGACGATCGCCACCACGCCTGTCACGAGATACATCAGCACTCCGATGAGGAAGATCTGCCCCTTGTACCGCTGCGTCAGAAAAGCGCTGCGCTTCAGGGCCTGCGCGATGCCGATGTTTTCAAGCACCAGCGCCGGCACCGCGACGCCGTAGCGCAGAAGGAAAATGATGCCGACAACCAGCCCGACGAGGAACACCGTCACGATCACTCCGGCGAGCACAACGCCGAGGAAAATGCCCGCGCCAGGCCCGGCGGCGCGCATCACGGGAACCATGACCGCCGCGAGCAACATGGCTCCGGCAGCAATTGCAAGGTAAATGCCGAGGGCGATGAACAGAAAGGTGAACACCAACCCGACCAGACGCACCACCTTTCCCCGCAGGCTTTGATAGGCGCTGCCCACCGTCACCGTGCGGCCCAGGTGGACTTCCGAAAGCGCAAAGGTCGTGGCTCCGAGGGCGATGGCGTAGATGAGGAAGCTGACAATCAGGAAGAGGACGATGAAAGCGAAGATAGTGAGAAGGGCGGGCGCGAACTGCTTCAGCACTTCGGCTGGATTCCCTTGTTCGACCGGGGTGGGCGGCGGACCCGAAGGGATCAGTTGCCAGGCGAGGGTCAAAGCTACACTGAGCACCTGGGGAATTGCCATGATGCCGATGAATAGCCAGAAATGCTGGCGGTAATAGCTGAACGTCCGGTCCAGCAGCTCTCCCAGGCTGAGCGGACGCAACTCCGTAGGGGTCATGGACTCCTCAGGCGAGCCCGCAAAAGCCGCCGGGAGGCCAGCTCCCGGCCGTCCTCGCCCGGCTCATCATACTACGAAGTCAAGCTACTACGAAGTGACCGTCACCCGAGGACGCGGAATGATTCGAGCCGGCTGCCGTGTCCTCCGGGCCGTTTGACTTCGCACTCGATGCACCCTAAGATTCCCGAACGAGCGAGGGCCCATTCGGACCATGATCGGCGAAACTATCACTCACTATCGCGTTCTCGAGAAGCTGGGCGGCGGCGGTATGGGGGTGGTGTACAAGGCCGAGGACACCAAGCTCGGACGGCTGGTCGCCCTCAAGTTTCTCCCCGACCAACTGGCGCGCGACCATCAGGCGCTCGAGCGCTTCCAGCGCGAGGCGCGCGCCGCCTCCTCGCTGAACCACCCCAATATCTGCACGATTTACGAGGTGGACGAGCACGAGGGCCGCCCGTTCATCGCCATGGAATTGCTGGAAGGCGAGACCCTGAGGCAATTGCTGGCTCGAGGAGCGCTCCGTGCACCCGTGGGAGGGCAGAGCCCTCCCCTACCGCTCGAACCGCTGCTTGAGCTCGCGATTCAAGTCGCCAGCGGTCTCGAGGCGGCGCACTCCAAGGGCATCGTCCACCGCGACATCAAGCCCGCGAATATCTTCGTGGGCCCGCAAAATCACGCGAAAATTCTCGACTTCGGTCTGGCCAAAGTGGTCTCAGGCTCAAGCGCATCTCGCGCGGTGTCCTCGCGAGACGCGCCGACCGAAACCATCGATCCCGAACATCTCACCAGCCCCGGCATCGCCATGGGGACGGTAGCCTACATGTCGCCGGAGCAGGCGCGCGGGGAAGAAGTCGACACGCGCACTGATCTGTTCAGTTTCGGCGCGGTCCTTTACGAGATGGCGACCGGGCGTCCGGCGTTCCCCGGCTCGACCTCGGCGGTGATCTTTCAGGCAATTCTCGGCTTTGAGCCGCCGTCACCGCTCTTGCTTAATCCCGGTCTGCCGCCGGAGTTTGAGCGCATCATCGCCAAAGCCGTCGAAAAGGACCGCAAGCTGCGCTATCAGACGGCTTCCGATCTGCGCGCCGACCTCGAGCGGTTGAGGCGTGATACCACTTCCGGCCGCGCCTTGGCGGCGACCGGGTCAACCAGAACCGCTGTGGCAGCCGCGCCGCTGGCGCCGGCCCGCTCGCGACGGTGGCTGATCTATGCCGGCCTGGGCGCTGCGATCGTCGCATTGCTAGCGGCCGGCGTGCTCTTCTTTCAACAGCGCGAAAAGGCGCCGCCTCCGTCGCCCGCCCAGTGGGTGCAGCTTACGGACTTCACGGACTCGGCGGTCTCGCCCGCGCTTTCGCCGGACGGGCGCATCCTGGCCTTCGTCCGCAGCTCGAATACGTTCGCGGGCCAAGGGCAGGTGTACGTCAAGCTGCTGCCCAGCGGCGAGCCGGTACAGCTTACACGCGACGCGCTGCCGAAGATGAGTCCGGTATTCTCTCCCGACGGCTCGCGCATCGCCTATACCGTCCCGTGGGACACTTGGGTGGTGCCGGTGCTGGGCGGTGAATCGCGCGTGTGGCTGCCGAACGCTTCCGGCCTTACATGGATTGACGAGCACCATCTGCTTTTCTCAGAAGTCAAGAAGGGCATCCACATGGCCCTGGTGACGGCGACCGAGAGCCGCACAGAGTCCCGCGACCTGTACGTCCCGCCGCACGAGCGCGGCATGGTCCACCGCTCCTACATTTCTCCCGATCACAAATCGGTCTTGCTGGTCGAGATGGAGAACGGAGGCTGGCTGCCGTGCCGCGTGATCCCCTTCGACGGCAGTTCGACGGGGAAACAGGTTGGGCCGCCCGGAGCCGTCTGCACCAACGGCGCCTGGTCGCCGGACGGGGAGTGGGTTTACCTCAGCTCGGGCATGGGAGGCAGGTTCCACATCTGGCGACAGCGGGTCGCGGGTGGCGAGCCGGAGCAGATTACGTCGGGGCCCACCGAGGAAGAAGGGCTGGCCATGGCCCCTGACGGCCGCTCGCTGGTCACGTCCGTGGGCACCGGTCTGAGTTCGGTGTGGATACACGACTCGAGCGGTGACCGCCAAGTCTCATCGGAAGGCTACTCCTTCCTGACCCAGGCGGGTAACGCGTTTTCCCCGGGCGGGCGGAAACTCTACTACCTGGTAGACCGCGGAACAACGCGCGCCCTCTTCGGGGCGGGAGACCTGTGGGTGGCCGACCTCGATTCCGGCCGCAACGAGGTGGTTCTCCCGGGCTTTTCGATCGCCGACTACACAATCTCTCCCGACGGCAAGCGCGTAGGTTTTGTGGCGGTTGACGCGCAGGAAAAGGCCAATATTTGGGAAGCTTCCCTCGATCGCCGCTTTGCTCCGCGCCAGCTCGCCCCCGCCATCGCCGAGGCTCGCCCGATATTCGACAACGCGGGCTTCTTGTACTTCGCCGGCGCAGAAGGGAAGGTCAACTACGTGTATCGCGTCAAAGAGGACGGAACAGGACTCCAGAAGGCAATTCCCGATCCCGTTATCTTCTTTATGGGAACTTCTCCGGACAGCAAGTGGATCCTGGCCTTTGCCGCGCTGCCCGGAGAAGAAGCGTCGGCCGCGACGATGGCGTATCCCGCGGGCGGCGGAGCCCCGATTCGGCTTTGTGATCGCTGCGACGTGGTATGGTCGCGCGACGGCAAGTTCCTCGACGTGTCGTTCCTGGCCTGGGACGCCAATGGGGCCGAACAACGGGAGGGCGGGAAACCCCACAAGACGATCATGGTTCCTCTGACCAGTGGCAGGACGTTCGCGGACCTGGCGGCGCGTGGCTTCAAGTCCGAGGAACAACTCGTGGCCCTACCCGGAGCGCGAGCGATCGATCAACCCCTTGCGCAGCCGGGTCAGACCATTATCCTGCCGGGTCCCGAGCCTTCCGTCTACGCCTTTGTCAAGCAAACCGTGCATCGCAACCTGTACCGCGTTCCGCTGCCCTAAGAAGGCGGCGGGAGAGAGGCAAGCCCCAAAAGCCCTTCGCCTGTCTCTCCCCTGTTGACGCCGACGTTAGCCTTCAACGCGCAGTTGGTTGCTAACCGAGAAAACGCCCGGCACGCCGTTGGCGCGGAGGTAGGCGACGTTCCGGTCCATGGAGTTCGCGACCACACCCTTCAGGGTTACGTGCCCGTTGTCCACGATGATGTGGATGGACCCCACGGGCTGGAGGGCATAGCGCTGCAGTGTCGGGTAACCGTAGATGGCGCGATAAGTGGCGCGCCGGATGCGGTCGTCGAACGACGAAAGCGGCAGGACGCGGATTTGGTTGTCCACGTGTTGCACGCCCTCAATCCGCTTGACCACGTTTCCAGCGTCCGACCTGAGCGTCGGCCAGACCACGTCGCCCGTCAGCGTGACGTTGTAGCCGTCCACCCGATACTCGATATCGTCGAACACCGAGTAGTAGGGCAGCATCAACAGTTCGTGCCGCACGGCGCGCGCCAAGTACCCGTTGGGTTGCCCGTAGGTCTGGTCAGGGTAGGATTTCGAGTGCTTGGCACCCGGTGCCGGCAGGCCGGCGGAAAGCAACGAGCTTCCCGCCAGCACTGGGGCCATCACAAGGAGTGCTGTTACCAGCTTGACTTTGTTTTTCATGGCTCCTCCTCGCCTCGCGAACCTGGGGTGTTTACCCTGAGTCCGCAAGGCAGTTTCTGCCACGATGATTCATTCTCTTTAGATGCGGTTTTTGGATAAGAGAGCAAAAGGGAAATCCGGAGCGGATTCCAGGTCTCCGAGAGGGTAGGCTAGTCAGCTTGCACTGAGGCCGGGATGGACGCCGCGTCCTCGGAGCGGGAACTGGCGGACGCTGCCACAGCGCCCACGATCAGCACTTTGGGGGAGAGCAGCCGGGGAGCTTCGGCGAGCGAGGCAAGAGCGGTCAGAAAGGTTTGGGCGCGAGCCGTCGAGGCGCTCGACACGATCAGGCATGGTGTATCCGGCGCGAGTCCGGCGCGGGCGAGATCGTCCGCCAGCCGGGTGTAATCCTCGCCCGGCATATAGACGACCACCGTTGTGTGCGGCGGAATCGACCCGGGCCAACCCGGGCGCGCCGCGGACCCGGCGTCTTGGCCCACCTCTCCTGCGGCGTGATGGCCGGTCAGGAAAAGCACCGACGAGGCCACATGCCGCTCGGTCAGCGGGATTCGAGCTTCCGCGGCGGCAGCCAGCGGCGCCGTGACCCCAGGCACGATTTCGAAATCGACGGCCGCCTCGCGCAGGGCTCGGATTTCCTCGCCCACTCGCCCGAAGATCGAGGGATCGCCGCCGTGCAGCCTGACCACCTGGAATCCGGCGCCGGCGTAAGCCACCAGCAGCGCGTTGATTTCCGCCTGACTGGTTGACTTTTGCCCGCAACGCTTGCCGACGTTGAAGATTGCCGCGCTCGAAGGCGCGAGCGCGAGAATTTCCGGCGGAACCAGGTCATCGTGAAGCACGACGTCAGCCGCTTCGAGCGCACGCAATGCCCGGAGCGTGAGCAGGTCTGGATCACCAGGTCCGGCGCCGACGATATGAACCTTACCAGGCACGGTTTCCTCCAGCCTTGCCGCGCGCGCCGCGCCTGAAAGCTTCGAACTGCTCGGGAGCCGCCAGCCGATGCAGGAGCCGGCGGCGGCGCTCGTGGTCCATCGTCTTCCTGAACAGCTTGCGGCGCTTGCGTCCCAGGTCCTCGATCCAGTCGGCGTACTCCGTCGTGAACTGCTGCTCGAGCTCACGCTTCAGGCGTTGAGCGAGCGCCGGGCTGTGCCCATTGGTCGAGATGGCGATTTCGAGATCGCCACGCCGTACGACGGAGGGATAGTAGAAATCACAGCGCGGTGGATCGTCCACGACGTTTGCGAGCACGCCGCGTCGACGCGCCTCCTGAAAAACGCGTTCGTTGAGACTGCGGTCAGCGGTCGCGACGACGACCAGAAGCGTGCCGTCGAGGTCGCGCGGTTTGAAGGCGCGCGCCTCCCAGGTGATCCTCCCGGCCGAAGCGAGGCCATGGACCACGGCGCTCGCTCGCGGCGCGACCACGTGAACCGTCGCCCCGGCCGCCACCAGGCTTGCAATCTTGGACTCCGCTACGGCGCCCGCGCCGACCACGAGACACGGGCGCCCTTCGAGCTTCAGGAATATCGGAAAGAGGCTCGCCGCATCAGCCCTTGGCATGGAGTCCGCACTCCGTCTTCTGGAATCCCGACCAGCGCCCCGCACGCGGATCCTCGCCAAGCGCGACCGGCCGCGTGCAATAGGTGCAGCCGATGCTCGGGTAATTGCGGTCGTGGAGCGGATTATAGAGCACGTTGTGGGCGCGGATGTAATCCCAAACCTGCTCCCAGGTCCAGTCGGCGATTGGGTTGAACTTCACCAGGCCGAACCGGGCGTCCCACTCGAGCTTGCGGGCATTGGCACGCGTCGGAGCCTGGTCGCGCCGGATGCCAGTAATCCACGCTTTCAGTTCGGATAGCTTCTTGGTCAGGGGTTCGACCTTGCGGATATTGCAGCACTGGTCTGGATGCCGGCCCCAAAGCGCCTCGCCAAACTGGCGCGCTTGCTCCTCGGGAGTCAGCGACGGCCGGGTGCGCTCCACGCGAACGCCGTAGCGTTGCTCGATCTGATCGATCAGAGTGTAGGTTTCGTCAAACAGGAAGTCGGTGTCCAGGGTGAAGAGGCGGAACTTGCCACGCGAGCGCGCCGCCATGTCGATGAGGACTACGTCTTCCGCGCCGAAGCTCGAGGCGATAGCCACCTGAGGGTCAAACTCCGTGAGTCCCCAAGCCACCAGTTCTTCGGCGCTCCGGCCCTCCGCTTCCTGTTGTCGCTGTGCGATTTCTTCTACGGCAAAAGCCATTCAAACCTCCCAGGGAAAATGTAGTGTCTTCAAAACTTGATCTGTCGCGCGTCAGTCGTCACTATTCCTAAAGCAGCAACCGCGCGGCGAGACACGCGCTCATCACGCCGAGAATTCTGACGTACCAACGCCTTTCGATGTGCCGGGAGAGCAGCGCGCCCGCGAACAGTCCCGGCAGCAGCCCCACGAGGACCTTGGTGAAGAGCGGCGCGTTGAAGTCACCAAGCTGGAAGTAGAGCGCCGCGCTCAGCACTCCCACCATCCAGCCGAACAAGTTGCCGACGGCGGCAAGTTGCGGGACGTTCCAGGCCGTTGTTGAGGCCAGCACCGGTCCGAGCAGCGTCCCCGAACCGACCGAGGTCAAGGCTTCGAGCGGCGCCAGGCTCAAGCCAGTGAGCAAGAGCGCCGTGCGATTCGATCCGCCCTCGATGGTCCGGCGGTTGTCGCGCTCGCTACGGGTGAAAAGCATCGCCAAGGCGGCGAGGAGCAGCGCCACGGCCACCGTGCGCCTCAGCCAGAGGTCGGCGTGCGGTCCAGTCAGGATATGGCGCGCGTGGGCTATCCACCAAGCGAAAGCAGCCCCCGCCAGTCCTCCGGCCATTAGAATCCAAGCTCGGCGGCCGGGCCAATGTCCCAGCCGCTGATGGACAATCGCACCGGCAATCTTCGATACGGCCGCGACACCCAGCGCCGTTCCAATGGCCACGGCGGGCCGGTAGCCCGCCAGGATCAAGAGCGGCGTCACCAGCAGGCCGATCCCGGCCCCGGTCGCACCGATCAGAATCCCGCCTGCCAGACCAATCCAAAGCTCGATCATCGAGAAGCCTCTTTCTGTCCTCCGCTCTTCTTGCTCGGGAGTCCGCCGTGCCGACGGGCAACTGCGGCCCCCGAAGCTTCCTCGTTCCACTTCGGATCGAGCGGGTGGCCAAAAACAAAAAGACCCACCCGCCGGCGCATCTTCCGGCAAGTGGGTCTTGAGGAGGCTGTCAACTTTGCTAAAGTCTTAAGTCAGCGACCTCACCACGCCAGAAGACGCGCGTCCACAGCAGCACCCACAACAACAACAAGCGCTCTGGCGAAGGAGTGTCGACATCGTCGAGGGACAGGATGAACCGATTTGGCCGCATTGTCAAGCGGGACTTCAAGAGGCTGCACCATAAGAATTTCTTATGATTGAAGAATTTCTGATGATTGCGAAAGCCCTTTGAAGTGAACTGGATGCCTGCGTCCGCCTCTGACTGCGGTGTTTATGTTAAGATGACGGATTAAGCAAGTCGAGGATTTCGAGATGAGGGTAGGAGTCCAGACATCGATTGCCGGAGGCGTCGAGAACGCGGCGCGTGAGGCGCATCGTCTGGGCTGCGACACTTTCCAGATGTTCTCGGCTAACCCGCGTGGATGGAAGACGTTAGAGCCGACTCCAGAGAGCTGCGAGCGGTTCCGCGAGGCGCGCACGCGTTTCCGCCAGTCGCCCGTCGTGGTCCACGACAACTACCTCATCAACTTGGCTTCAGCCGACTCGAGAATCCGGGCGCTTTCCATCGTCGCCTTCCGCCGCGAGATTCATCGGGCCGTGGCTCTGTGCGCCGAATACCTGGTGACGCATCCAGGCTCCGCCAAAGCCACCACGACTTCGCGGGCGCTCCGGACGTTGTCCAATTCGCTTCGCCAGGCCGCACACGGACTGCATCTCGATGGTCTCACCATCCTGATCGAGAACACCGCCGGGCAGGGGAAGACGCTTGGCCGCACCTTTGACGAAGTGGCAGAGATCATCGCGGGCGCCGGCAGTGATATCCCCATGGGAGCGTGCATTGACACGGCGCATTGCTTTGCAGCAGGTTATGCGATCCATACTCAAGCAGGACTTGAAGAAACGCTGCGGCAACTGGATTCGACGATCGGCTTGGCGAACGTTCGAGTGATTCACGCCAACGATTCGAAGGCGGCGTTCGGGTCGCACGTCGACCGCCACCAGCATATCGGCCGGGGCCAGATCGGTGCCGAAGCCTTCGGGCGGATCGTGCGTCACCCGAAGCTCAAAGCGATACCGTTCATCTGCGAGACGCCCATCGACCGTCCGGGGGACGACAAGCGGAACCTGCGCACGATACGGATGCTCGGGGAAGCGAAGGCACATGGTCAGCATTGATAACTGGTGGGACGCCCTAGTGCACGATCGCTCTGAAGCGATCCTGGAGCTTGTCATCACGGAGATATCCGATGATTACGAGAATCTGGCGCTCATTCTACAGTTCATCAACGAGCCAGATGGAATTTCTGAGTTAACTCCCCAGCCTGCAAGAAGTGCGGTGCCCGTTTCCCGGCCGGAGGTCGTCAAGGCCTTGAAGGAGTTGATCCTTGAGGGCTACGCGCAGGCTTACATTCTCAGTGCCACTGAACCTTCCGCAAGGCCAGTGGATTTTAGTGCCGGCGCCATTGACGAGCTTTGGTTCTACGTCACGCCCAAGGGCAAAGACGCCGTAAAGCAGCTCTGTCAAAGGGCCAACGCGTCAGGTAGTCAGCGATGAATCCCGTTTACGACCCACAACAAATCGAAGCCAAGTGGCAGAAGCGCTGGGCGGAGGCGAAACTCTTCGAGGCGGACGCCGACCCGAAGCGCCAGAAGTACTACGTGCTCGAGATGCTGCCCTACCCCTCCGGCGACATCCACATGGGCCACGTGCGCAATTACTCGATCGGCGATGCGCTGGCCCGGTACATGTGGATGCAAGGCTACAACGTGATTCATCCCATCGGCTGGGACGCCTTCGGGTTGCCGGCGGAGAACGCGGCGATCAAGAGTGGCCGGCATCCGTCGGAGTTCACCTTCAGCTACATCGATCGCATGCGCGCGCAGCTCCAGCGCGCCGGCTTCAGCTACGACTGGCGGCGCGAAATCGCCTCCTGCGTGCCGGAGTACTATCGCTGGAACCAGTGGTTCTTCTTGAAGATGTACGAGCGCGACCTCGCTTACCGCAAGAAGAGCCGCGTCAACTGGTGTCCGCAGTGCGAGACCGTGCTCGCCAACGAGCAGGTGGTGAACGGCTGCTGCTGGCGCCATGAGACGACGCCGGTTGTCGAGCGCGAACTCGAGCAGTGGTTCCTGAAGATCACGGCTTACGCGGAGCGTTTGCTCGACGACATGAAGGAACTGGTGCGTTGGCCCGAGCGCGTGCTCACCATGCAGCAGAACTGGATCGGGAAGTCCATCGGCACCTTCGTGGACTTCCAAGTGGACGGGACGGGCGAGCCGTTGCGAGTTTTTACCACGCGGGTGGACACGATTTTCGGCTGCTCGGCCGTGTTCATCGCGCCCGAGCATCCGCTGGTGGAAAAGCTTATCGCGTGGTCACCCGATCCCGGAAAGCTGCGCGCCGAGGCGGAGCGGATCAAGGCGTCGGCGGTGCGGGCGCGCGTCGAGGTGGACCTCGCCAAACAGGGCGCGGCGACCGGCTTCACGGCGCGCAATCCCTACAACAGCGAGAGTGTGCCGATCTGGCTCGCTAATTTCGTGTTGATGGAGTATGGCACCGGCGCCGTGATGGCTGTCCCAGCGCACGACCAGCGCGACTTCGAGTTCGCGACCGCGCACGGCGTGCCGATCCGCACCGTGATTGTCCCCAGGGACGGCCATCTGCCCCAGAAGCTCGAAGGCGCGTATACGGAGACGGGGAGCAACGGGAAGTTGGTCAATTCCGGTCCCTACGACGGCCTGACGCCGGAACAGGCTATCGAGCGCATGACGCGGGATGCGGAGGCGCAAGGCTTCGGGAAGGGAACGGTGCAATATCGGCTCAGAGACTGGGGCATCTCGCGGCAGCGCTACTGGGGCACGCCGATCCCCATCGTCTACTGTGACAACTGCGGTATTATCCCGGTGCCGGAAAAGGATTTGCCGGTTCTGCTTCCAGCGAACGCAACCCTTACCGGTCAAGGGCAGTCGCCGCTGGCTCGCGTTCCCGAGTTCGTCAACACGCACTGTCCGAACTGTGACGGCCCGGCGCGGCGCGAGACTGACACTATGGACACGTTCGTGGATTCGTCCTGGTATTTCTATCGTTACACCGACCCGAAGATCGCAACGGCTCCCATCAACCGTGAGGCCGTGAAATATTGGTTCCCCGTCGACCAGTACATCGGCGGCATCGAGCACGCCATCTTGCACCTCATCTACATGCGGTTTTTCACCAAGGTGATGCAGGACATTGGCTTGGTCGACTTCCCGGAGCCCGTGGCGCGCCTGTTCAACCAGGGCATGGTGATCAAGGACAGCGCCAAGATGTCGAAGTCCCGAGGGAACGTCGTCGCCCCGACCGAGATGTTTGCCAAATACGGCGCCGACACCGTACGTCTCTACATGCTGTTCGCCGCGCCTCCCGAAAAGGACCTTGACTGGAGCGACGAGGCTATCGAGGGCGCAGCGCGATTCCTTGGCCGGGTGTATCGGCTGGTGGCGAAATATGCCGCCGCGAGCGCGGGCGTCCGTGCCGCACCGAACGCGGGAACCGGGGCTGAGCTCAGCCCGGAAGAGCGGCGACTGCTTCGCAAGGCTCACCAGACGCTGCGGCACGTCACCGAGGACATGGAAGGCCGCTGGCACTTCAACACCAGCGTCGCCATGTGCATGGAGCTCGCGAATGAGATCATTGACCTCGAAGCAGCGTTCAGGAGTGGGAAGGTTTTCGGGGGCGTCTTTACGACCGCGATCGAGCATCTGGTGCTGATCCTCTCGCTCTTTGCGCCCCACATCGCCGACGAGCTTTGGGAGGCCCTCGGCCACGCCGAACCGCTGTTGCGAGTCCCCTGGCCGAAGTTTGACCCGGAGCTGGCCAAAGAGGAAGAGCTCGAGATCCCCGTGCAGATCAACGGTAAGCTGCGCAGTCGCATTCGGGTCGCTGCCGGTACTCCCGAAGCGGAGATTCGGGCGCGCGCCCTCGCCGATGAAAGGGTCGTGCACCACCTAAACGGACGCCAAGTGGTCAAGGTGATCGTCGTACCCGACAAGCTGGTAAGCATCGTGGCGAAGTGAATTGTGACATGCCTGTGCAAACTCCCCGTCCCGTCGTCGTCCTCGATTTCGGCGCGCAGTACGCGCAGCTCATCGCGCGGCGCGTTCGCGAATTGCACGTCTATTCGGTGATCGTGCCGTGCTCGATCCCGTTTGACGAGCTGGTGCGGATGAGCCCGCAAGCCATCATCCTGTCGGGCGGGCCGTCGTCGGTCTACGACCCGGCGTCGCCTACCTGCGACGACCGCGTCTTCAAGCTCAACGTTCCGGTCCTCGGCATCTGCTACGGCATACAGTTGATGTCTTACAAACTGGGCGGCAAGGTGGAGCCTGCCCGGCGTCGCGAGTACGGCTTCGCCCAGCTCGAATTCGATTCGGGAAGCGAACTGCTCGCCGGACTCCATTCGCCCCTCCGCGTCTGGAACAGCCACGGCGACCACGTCGTCGAGGTTCCGCCTGGTTTTCGCGTCACCGGCCGGACTGAGAACGCCGTCTCGGTAATTGAGAACCCGCGCACCAAGATGTACGCGGTGGAATTCCATCCCGAAGTCCGACACACGGATCATGGCCGGGAAATCTTCAAGCGCTTCGTCATCGACCTTGCGGGCATCCAGCCCAATTGGTTTCCACGGTCGTTCATCGAGGAGACGGTCGAGCGGGTGCGCGCCCAGGTGGGCGACGGACTTGCGTTGTGCGCACTCTCGGGCGGTGTGGACTCGGCGGTCGCGGCGACGCTCGTGGGACGTGCCATCGGCGACCGGCTCACTTGCGTTTTCGTCAACAACGGCTTGCTGCGCCAGAACGAATTCGAGCGCGTGAGTGCGGCGCTTCGTGAGCAGGGCCATCTCAAGGTGCTTGCCGTCGACCACTCGGCGCGATTCCTCAAGCGCCTGGCGGGCGTCACGGACCCGGAACGCAAACGCAGGATTATCGGTGAAGAATTCATCCGCGTTTTCGAGGATGAAGCGCGGCGCCTCGGGGACGTGCGATTCCTCGTGCAAGGGACGCTGTATCCTGACGTCATCGAATCAGTCTCGGTCAAAGGGCCATCCGCCGTCATCAAGAGCCATCACAACGTGGGCGGGCTGCCGCAGGATCTCTCGTTCGAGCTCATCGAGCCGCTGCGGGAGCTGTTCAAGGATGAGGTGCGTGCGGTGGGAAGGGAACTCGGGCTGAGCGAGGAGGTCGTGAGCCGGCAGCCGTTCCCGGGGCCAGGCCTCGCCGTGCGGATCGTGGGAGAAGTTACGGAGGAGCGCCTGCGGATCGTGCGCGAGGCCGACGCCGTGGTGGCCGAAGAGGTGCGCGCCGCCGGGCTCTACACGCGGCTCTGGCAGTCCTTTGCCGTGCTCCTGCCGGTTTCGAGTGTGGGCGTGATGGGCGACGCGCGGACTTACGCATCGACGATTGCGGTACGGGCTGTCGAGTCGGAGGACGGGATGACCGCCGACTGGTCAAAGCTGCCGTCTCAAGTTCTCGAGCGCGTCTCGACTCGTATTGTCAATGAAGTGAAAGGAGTAAATCGGGTCGTTCTCGATATTACCTCGAAACCGCCCGGCACCATTGAATGGGAATAAGGGGAAAGCCCGGAGTAGTGGCTGCTTCTTCGAGGGGAAGCAGTGACACTACTCCCTTTTGCATCCTGGATAAGCTGAGGTCAGCGGCCTGCCAGCTTCTGCGCCATGTAGAGCAGCAGTTGGCGGTCCTTGTCGTCGATCCGGCTGGTGAGTCGGCGCACTTTCTCGAAAAAGCGCAGCTCCTTCTCCGACTCCTCATCCAAGACCAACTCCTCGGTGGACTGCCGCTTGCTCAGATTGGGCAACGGCGGCGGTTCATCCCCTTCGTAAAACAGCTGGTAAAGAGGGATTTCCAGCGCCGAAGCCAACCGCTCCAAAGTCTCGAGCGAAGGCACGGTGTGCCCGTTCTCGACCCGGGAGATGTAGCAACGCAGCAGACCTGTCCGTTCCTCAATGTCCCCTTGGGACAGTTTCTTATCCTCTCGCAATTTTCGTAGGCGGGTTCCTATGATCATAGTTCGTATTCTTCCATAGTTATATTCATGTAGTCAACAAAAATTTTAACGACGAGCACGTTCGTTAGCCATTACGCCGAAACCCGTTATTAATCAACGCAGTAAGAGCATCCGGACTAGGCAGTTCAGATGGTTGCGAACGTTTGCAATGCTCCCCACAACGCCGTAACCTGCCGTTAGCGCGCTTCGTCTTTCTGTTGTTGGAAGGCGAACTTATGGATTGCAGATGTTGCGTTCGTCACAACCTGGCGATGAAACCGACTGGGTGGCGCGCGTGCAGCGCGGCGACCGTGAGGCCTTCACGCCGCTGGTCGAGCGCCACGAGCGGCGCGTCCGCTCCCTGGTATATCATCTGGTCAGGCGGCGCGACGAGGTTGAGGATATTACCCAAGAGATCTTCATCAAGGCCTTCAAGAACATTCGCAGCTACAACGGTGAGTCGTCATTCGGGACCTGGTTGGGAAGAATTGCCGTGAATCACTGCTACGACTATCTACGCCGCGAGCAGAAGGCACGAGTCAGCTACCACTGGCAAATGGCCGAGGAGGCGGGGCGGCGCATGGAAGAGAATTTGGAACAACACCAGCCGCTCAGCGTGGAGGAGGAAATCGCCTTGCGCGACTTGGCCGCTAAGCTGCTGGAGCGTGCGCCAGCCGATGATCGCGTGATTCTGTCGCTCAAGGAATTGGAAGACCGGTCGATCGAAGAGATCGCAGAACTGCTTGACCTGCGTGTAAACACGGTTAAAGTACGACTGCATCGCGCCCGCAAGCGCATGCTCGAGGACTTGAAGCGCTGGCGGCAGGGGAGATGAACCGTGCGTTGTGAAGAATTCCAGGAACGGCTGGAGGAGCTCGAAGCGCTTGAACTGCCGGCGCCGCTCCGTGAACATGCGGCAGGCTGCGCGCTTTGCCGCGCCTACGCGCGCGACTGGCGGCTGGCCCGGGCCGGCCTCCGATTGCTGGCCGCAGAACCGGTACCGGAGTTGCCGATGGGATTTGCCGCGCGGCTCGTGCGCCAACTGGAGGAGGTGTCCCCGGTTCGCTCGAGCGAGGAGTTTCTGGAGCGCGTGGGGAAGCGATTCGTTTATGCCTCGCTGGCGCTGGCGCTGACGGTCCTCCTCTTCCTGCTGCTGCCTTCCTCAGGACCTCTGCGCGCTCCGACGACCGCGGATCTCTATTGGGCAGGGCCGGAAACGTTTGCGACGGAGAGCGACCTGGTGCTCAGCGGCGACTCGTCGGGCAATCAGGTTGTCGTACCCAACGCCGGCGAAGGGAGTGAAGAAACGCCAAAATGAAAGGCCGCGTTTACCTCTATTTCGTAGTGACGTTCCTGCTAGGCGTCTTCGTAGGCGGAGCCGGTACGTTCTATTATGGCTGGCACTCGGGGCGCTGGCGCCGCGGCTTCTCCAAGGAACGCGTGGTGAGCCATCTGCAGCACGAACTGAGTCTATCGAGCCAGCAGGTTCAGCAACTCTGCCAGATCATCGATGATTCGAGCCAGAAATACCGGCAATTACGCCACCAGGTGGATCCGCAGTTTCAGGCGCTGCGGGAAGACACGGACAACCGGATCCGGCAAATTCTGAATCCGGCGCAGCTCGAGAAGTTCAATGGCCTGGTTCGTCAGCACGAGGAAAGAGCGCGGCGGCACAAAGGACCTTGACGATGTTCCCACGCATCTAACGGAACCAAGAAGGGCCGGGAAAATCCCGCCCGAGAAGGACAACGAGCGATGTCGATGCGGCAATACTACCAGCAACACAAGCGCCTGGTGACCCTTGTAGGAATTGGGCTGGTCGCCCTACTGACCGCAGGAATGGTAATGCGGGCACGGTCGGGCGAGACCAAGTATCTGACCGCCAAGGTGCAGCACGGCGAGATCACCGCGGTGGTCCAGGCCACGGGGACGATCAACCCGCTCACTACGGTTCCAGTCGGGTCGTATGTTTCCGGCACGGTGAAGTATATCTTCGCTGACTTCAACTCCCGCGTGCGGGCCGGGCAGGTGCTGGCGCAGCTCGATCCCGCCATCTACGAAGCCCAGGTCATCCAAGCGCGCGGTAACCTGGCCAATGCCCAAGCCAACGTCAAGAACCTGGAAGCCAATATCACGGGACAGCAGGCGGTGATTGAGACGAATCGGGCTAATGTCACCAAGCTGAAGGCGGCGGCCGACTATTCCCGCATCAACACCAAGCGGATCGCGGACCTGGCCAGCCAGGGTGTCATCTCGCAGGACCAGAAGGACCTCACAGTGTCGGGCCTGCAACAGGCAGACGCCGGCGTGGTGGCGGCGCAGGCCCAGCTCAATCAGTCGATCGCTCAGTTGAACCAGACCAGGGCCCAGCTCCAGCAGGCCCAGGCGCAGGTGGAGACGATGTCGGGCGCTCTGCGGCAGGCCGAGACCAACCTGCGTTACACGACGATCCTCTCGCCCATTGACGGGACGATCGTAGCGCGCAACGTCGACGTCGGCCAATCCGTAGCGGCCTCACTTCAGGCCCCCATTGTTTTCACGATCGCTCAGGACTTGAAGCGGATGCAGGTGTACGCCGCGACGGACGAGTCGGATACGGGAAATATCAAGATCGGTACGGAAGTCACCTTCCAGGTGGATGCGTTTCCGACCCAGACTTTTCACGGCCGGGTGAGCGCCGTCCGCCTCAATGCCACGACCGTGCAGAATGTCGTGACTTATTCCACAGTCATCGACTTCGAGAATCCGGACGAGAAGCTGCTGCCGGGTGAGACGGCTTACGTCACGATCCCTACCGGGCACGTGGCGGACGCGGTCAAGATTCCCAATGCCGCCCTGCGCTACACGCCGGAGATGCCGCGTACCCAGCTCGAGCAGCTTTACCATGAGTATCAGATTCCCCCTTCGGCCGCGGCTTCACACCTCGGCGGCTGGCAGGTAGTTTGGGAACAGCTTCCCACGAAGAAGCTGAAGCCCATCGCCGTGAAGGTTGGCATCACGGATTACAGCTTCACGCAGATGCTGGAGGGAGGACTGCAATCCGGCGACACTTTGATCACCGGCGAGGAGCTGTCACGTAATGCTTCCCAACAGCAGACGCCAGGCGGACCGCGCTTCGGCGGACCGCGGAGGTAGACGGGCGATGCCAGAAGAGATGCTCGAGTCCGAGCGGAAAACGGAAAGCGCTCCTGCGGGCGTGACGCCCGTCATCCAGGTCGAGAATATCCACCGCACCTACGACCTGGGCGAAGTGCAGGTGCATGCTCTGCGCGGGGTCTCGCTTACGGCGGTGCCGGGCGAGTTCGTGGCCATCATGGGCGCGTCCGGTTCGGGGAAGTCGACCTTTATGAACCTGATCGGGTGCCTCGACCGGCCCACGCGGGGACGCTACCTGCTCGACGGACAGGATGTGGCACAGCTTTCCAAGAAGGAGCTGGCGGCGATTCGCAACCGCAAGATCGGGTTTGTGTTTCAGGGCTTCAATCTGTTGCCCCGGACCTCGGCGCTCGAGAACGTCGAGTTGCCGCTCATCTACAGCGGCGTCCCGCATGAACAGCGCCTGGAGCGGGCGCGTGCGTCGCTCAGGCTAGTAGGTCTGGAAGGCCGGGAGGAACACCATCCGGCCCAACTTTCAGGCGGCCAGCAGCAGCGGGTGGCGATCGCGCGGGCGCTCGTCAACAATCCTTCCATCCTCCTCGCCGACGAGCCGACTGGAAATCTTGACAGCCGCACGAGCGTCGAGATCATGGAGATCTTCCAGCGCCTGAACGAGGAGCGAAACCTCACGATTCTGCTGGTGACCCACGAGCCTGATATCGCGCGTTTCGCCAAGCGCATCATCATGTTCCGCGACGGCAAGGTACGCTGGGATACGCACGTTGAGGAACGCGCCGTGGCTAGCGAAGTGCTTGAGACCCTGCCCGCCATCGGTGAAGACGAGGAAGAGGAGTCAGAGGAGGTCAAGGGCTGATGGACCTGACGGCGGTGCTGCGGGTTGCCTTGAGAGCTCTGGCGCGCAACAAGATGCGCACCATTCTGACCATGCTGGGCATCGTCATTGGGGTGGGCGCCGTCATCTGCACGGTAGCCATCGGTGAGGGTGCTTCGAACCAAGTGCAGGAATCGCTGCGCAACCTCGGCGATAACATCGTTTTCGTCGCCGCGGGCAGCGTCAACCAGCACGGCGTCCACATGGGCAGTTCGGCGACCAAGACGCTGACCCTCGGCGATGCCAAGGCGATCCAGCAGCAGGTGTCGCTGATGGGCAAGATCTCGCCGGGCGTGGGCGCGGCCGCCCAGATTGTCTACGGTAACCAGAACTGGTACACGCGTATCCGCGGCGTCGCACCGGAGTATCTTGATGTCCGGCGGTGGCCTGTCGAGCAGGGCGGCGCCTTCACGCAGCACGACGTCGACACCTCCGCCGACGTCTGCCTGATCGGCCAGACGGTGGTTGAGAATCTGTTCGCGCCCAACGAGGACCCGGTAGGCAAGACCATCCGCGTCCAGAATCTCCCGTTCCGCGTGATCGGCGTCCTGGCGTCGAAGGGCCAGTCGCCCTTCGGCAACGACGAAGACGACACGCTGATCATGCCGTTCACGACCGTGCAGAAGAAAATCGCCGGCATCGACTGGCTCAACTTCGTCATGGGCTCGGCGATCTCGCGGGAAGCCATCGCGCCGGCCGAGCAGCAGATGGGCTCGCTGCTGCGCGAGCGTCATCACCTGCGGCCTGACGAGGACGACGACTTTATCATCCGCAGCCCCACCGACTTGGCGGATGCGCAGGCGCAGTCGGGGCGCATCATGACCCTGCTGCTTGCTTCGATCGCCTCGGTGTCGCTGCTGGTCGGTGGTATTGGCATCATGAACATCATGCTGGTGTCCGTGACTGAACGCACGCGGGAGATCGGTGTACGCATGGCGGTGGGCGCGACGGAGGAGGACGTGCGGATGCAGTTCTTGAGTGAAGCCCTGGTGCTGAGCTCGATAGGTGGAGCGGCGGGAGTGGTTCTGGGAGTTGCTGGCTCGATGGTGGTTTCGAGTATGCTGCGCTGGCCGGTGACCGTCCCGCCCGAGTCGATTCTGACGGCTGTAGCTTTCTCAGCGGGCGTCGGCGTCTTCTTCGGATATTACCCGGCCCGCAAGGCGGCGCGCCTGGATCCGATCGAGGCGCTGCGTTATGAATAGGGACTAGGAGAGAATAGGCTGTGATGAAAATGCGAATGCTTTATGGGACATTGGTTTGGGCTCTGGCGTTATTGCTCAGCCTGCCGCTCGTCGCCCGAGCCGCTGAGCAGTCCAAGACTACGGGCTCGGACGAATTCTTCATCATCTCGTCCGTCGACGCAAGCAAGCATCAGCTTGTCCTCAAACATCCGACCGAGGTCACCGAGCTCATGATGGTGAGTGACTCGACGGTCTACGTCGACGACCAGGGACATCCTCTGCAGTTCAAAGACCTGCGCGCCGGCGATACGGTTTACGTGACCCACTCCACACCCCGGGATGGCCCGCCCGTGGCCGTTCGCATCCGGCGCGCTCCGATGACCTTGGAGGAACTGCACCGCCGGTACCTGCCTGATTTCGGCTAGATGAATCCCTCGCGATGTTGATGGCGATTAATGGCTAGAGAGCCCATTTTGACGCAGCGATGCAGTGGGGGCTTGTCTAGAAGGGGATATCCTCGTCGGTGATTTCCGTCTCCGCGCGAGGCGGCTCAGGCGGCGGGGTCGATTCGGCTTCGCGCGGACCGGCACTCGCACTGGCGGCGGCGCTGCTGGCGGCACGCTCGGAATCGGCTTTGGACCCCAGCATTTTCATCTCGCGCGCTACAATCTCGTAGGACGTCCGCTTGTTGCCGCTTTGGTCTTCCCACTGGCGGCTCCGAATGCTGCCCTCGATGTAGATCTGCTTGCCTTTGGTGAGGTATTCGCCGCAGATTTCGGCCAGCCTATTCCAGGCGACAATGTTGTGCCACTCGGTTCGCTTCTGCTGCTCTCCTGAGCGGTCCTTGAAGACCTCATCGGTGGCCAGAGAGAACTTGGCCACGGGCGCGCCGCTGGGCGTGTACTTGATCTCCGGATCCTTTCCCAGCCGTCCAATCAGTATGACTTTGTTGATGGAGCTCATAGGAATCCTCGGCAATCCTTTTGTGTCGGCTCTCAGGGGGTGCCCGCCGGTTCAGGCGCGCCGGAGGCCTCTCGCTGAGGCGGACTGACTTCCAGACACTCCTAGCGGCGGCGTGACGCTGAGGCGGCGGTCAGCTTCTTCAGCCGCTGGCGCGCGAGTTCAGCCTCACGCGAGTTCGGGTAACGCTCCACCAGCGAGCGCAGCTCGCGCGCTCCAGCCTGTGTCTGTCCAAGCTCGAGCAGCGCGTATCCTTTCTTGAGCTGAGCCGCCGCCAGCTTGTTTCCCGTCGGATAGCGCTCGACGCACTGGTTATACTGCTCGATCGCCTTCTTGTAATCTCCCTGGCCGTAGTAGCACTCTCCGATGTAGAACTGAGCGTTGGAAGCCAGGTCGGTGTCGGAATAGTACTGAAGATACTGCTGGAACGCCTGTATGGCGAGGTCGTACTGTCCACTGTTGTAATACGTCAGTCCTTGCTCGTAGAGCGAATTGGCGTCGGGTACACGGGGCCGCGGCGAGTCCTGTCCGGCAGCAGGAGTCTGGCCGGGGGTTGACGTTGAGGCGCCCGGCGCCGGTTGCGCACCGGCGGCGGTGCCGGAGGCCGGCTGACTCTGCGGCGTGTTGAGCGTCTGGATGATGCTCTGAGTCTGGGCGACTTTGTCATCGAGCTTGGCCAGCCGCGCTTTGGCCTCTTCCAGGCTCTCGCTGAGGGCCTGAACCTGGCTGGTCAGGGCATCGAACCGGTTCTGGTCCTTGGCCAGATTCTCACCGTTCGTCTTTTGCAACTCGGTGATCGTGGCCTTCATCGCCGTCACATTGTCGCTGGTCTGCTCGATGAGGGTCTTTAAGACCGCCGTCTGGGTGTCCATGTTCCGTTGCATGTTCTGCACCGCCTGCTGCAGATCGTCCAACTGCGCCATCATGCGGATCGTCTCTTTGCTGACGCCGAAGGCGGGAGGCGCCAGCCACAGACTGAGAGTCGTCATCGCCAGAAGAAACACCGTATGCTTTCTCAAGTGGATGTCCTCGCTATAAGAATAAGGCCCTTGCCAGTTTAACCTTGAGCTTGCGCTAGGGTCAACCGACAAGGGCCAGAAGCTTCTGGAGACCAGGAGTCGCGTCGAACGCGGCCGCCGCAACATGCCGAGCCATTCCCGCGGGCCGTCATCGGGGTGCTCTTTGCCCGGCGCTCGACGCGCCCAGGAAAGGGCGTCGTCGGGCGCGAGGCGATGGGAGCCGGGAGCCCGAGTTGGACCCCCGGCTCTCTCGAGGACCTACGGCTTCGACTCAGTACCGAACACCAGGTGAGCGCGGCGATTTCGCTGCCAGCACTCTTCGTCGTGATCGGTGCAAACCGGCCGGTCCTTACCGAAGGAGATCGTGGTCATGCGGTCTCCCGTCACACCGAGGTTGGTGAGGTAGTTCTTGGCGGAGGTGGCGCGCCGATCACCCAGACCGAGGTTGTATTCCTCACTGCCGCGTTCATCGCAGTGGCCCTCGATGGTGAACTTGATGCCCGCGTGATCCTTGAGGAAGGTCGCGTCCCCGGTCAACGCCTGCTCGGCGTCGGGCCGGATGTTGGACTTGTCAAAGTCGAAGTAGGCGTCTTTGACGTTCTTCGCGAACTCCTCTTCCTCACTCAACACCGTTTGAGGCGGCGGAGGCGGCGGAGGCGGCGGAACGGTGACCGTGACGCGAGCCTCGCAACTCCCTGTACCACCCGGTCCGGTGGCGGTCATGGTATAGGTGGTCGAATCCTGAGGGGTCACGCTCGTCGAGCCCTGGGCTTGCTGCTTCCCGAGCCCGGGCTGTAGGTCGAGGTCGGTGGCGTTTTGCGAACTCCAACTCAACGTCACCGATTGGCCCTTCTCCACCGTGCTGGGCTCGGCTGACAGCGTGCAGGTTGGCGCCGGGGCCGCAGGCGGTGGTGGCGGAGGTGGTGGTGGCGGCGCAACAAGCTTCTTCTTCTTCTGGTGGCAAGCGCCCGCCAAAACAATGAGCACTAGGATACAAACAAGACGAGCAAGGCGGTCCCTTCGCTGTGGCATCTTGATCTCCTCCTTGGTGGACGAAGAACTCATGAATTTTTGGATTGCAGGCCTCGCGCTTGAGTGGTGCTTGGTATCAGCGAGGGTCGATCAAGAGTCAATCAAGCTTCAGTCTCGAGCCTTGCGCTGACTGAACTCCCGCTATGCTACCACCAAACAAAATCGAAACGCAACCATTTCTTCGCTTTACGTTCCCTAGTTGGACCAGTTGGCGTTCCAGTTTTCGCCCGCCGTGGTCAGTTGCTTGGGATGGGTGCCGTCAGCGAGCGCCGTCCAGATCTGGCGGGTGCCCCCGCGCGTCGACTCAAAAACCAGATGGCGTCCGTCCGGCGACCAGGTGGGGTGCTCGTTGCGCCCCGCGTCGTGGGTCAACTGGATGGTACGCCCGCTGGCGATTTCGATGACGTAGACGTCATAGGTTCCCGTGTCGCTCAACCGCCAGTGGAAGGCCATGAGCAGGCCGTTGGGCGACCACGCCGGCGCGCTGGCGTCGCCACCTCCCGATACCAAACGCCGGACGTTGGTGCCGTCCGCCGACATGATGTAAATCTGCGGATTGCCGCTGCGATCGGAGACGAAGGCGATCTCGTTGCCGGTTTTGGGATTCCAGTCGGGAGAAATGTCCACGCCGGGTGAAAACGTCAGGCGTTGCAGATTACGGCCGTCGGTGTCCGAGACATAGATCTCCGGATCGCCGCTCATGCTGGAGCAGAAAGCGATTTTCTTCCCATCCGGCGACCACGATGGAGTGGTATTCAGTCCCTTGTAGCGCGGGAAGGGAATGCGGCGGTTGGTCTCGAGCGAGAAGATGAAGATGTCCGGATTGCCCAGCACGTAGGTGGTGAAGGCCAGCCGCGTATTATCCGGGGACCAGCGAGGCGTCGTGCTGTAGGAGCCGTAGCTGGTGATCGGGTGCTGGTTGAAGCCATCGTAGTCCATCACCCAGACCTCCGGGTGCCCAGTGCGATTGCTGACGAAGGCGATCCGCGTGAGATTGATGCCTGGAATGCCGCCGCCCAGCGTCTGGATGATCTCGTTGGCGAACCGGTGCGCCGCTTCGCGCGTCGAGATCTCGTTCATGGTGGCGACGTAACGTTTGGCGAGCACGCTGGGATTGGCGGGATTCTGCACATCATACAGGCGTCCGGTCATCACCAGGTTGCCGCTGAGGGACTCGATCTTGCCGAACACCAGCATCTGGGCGCCGGCCTGGCCCCAGGCTTTGAAATCCACGTCGGATGGTTCGACGGGGGTCTTGACGGGGTAAAGGCTCCGAGGGATTAGCTCGAAGATGCCGGCGTTGTTGAGGTCGTTCGAGAGGACCTGGTTGAACTCCTGCGTGAGGCTCGACAGCTTCGGGTCGGCGGAGGCGGCGGGAAACTGGGTCACGGCGAGCTTGACCATGGGCGCGCCGCGGTTGATGCCCGTTAACAGCCAGTCCTGAGTCTGGCTGCGGCCCGCCACAATCGAGATGAAAAGACCCGCCAGAGGAAGCGCAACTGCCGGCAGGAGCAACCTAAACTGCGGGAATCTCATTCTTGAACGAACCTCCTCATCGCCGGGTTTGCGCCCCAGCGCAGAATCCCGGCGCTCAACGTCGGAAATCGAAATAGAATTTCACCGTGAGCCGGCCGCCGGAGTAGTCGGCGGGCAGGGGATTCACGGGGCTGGAAGCCACGACGGCGCGCACCGCCGAGCGGTCCACCTCCGGAATCCCACTCGATTGGGTGATCTGGACGCCGCTGATCGTTCCGTCGCGCAGAACGTCGAAGGTCACGTAGACCCGTGGTGCACTCATCAAATTGGGACTTACGGTCGAGATCAGCCAGTTGTTGCTGATGCGATTGCGCAGCGCCGTGACGTACCAGGCATAGCGGTCGCCGAAGCTCTCCTGGCCAAAGCCGATGCCGAAGTCGCCCCCGCCGCGCGTTGTGAACTGGGCGTAGTTCTGAGCGGGCGGCCCGCCCTCGCCGAACGGGACGACATTCGGGGGAATCGGCGGCGGCAGGTTGTGTTGGATGCGCTTGTTGACCCGTTCGACTTTCTCGGGTTTGATGGCGTCCTTGAACTTCGGAATCTCCTCCGCCTGCGGAATCTCCTTGGGCTTTGGCTCAGGCTCGGACTTGTAGAGTCCGGGATTCTCCGTGGCCACTGTGTTGGGCGTCGAGATCATGGGTGAGGGCAGGGGAATGCCGGGCAAGGACGTGACCGCATTCACCTTCACGGAGTCTCCAGCGCCACCGCCGTTCGCGCCCCAGGAGTCGCCCATTCGCGGGCCGATGTGCGAATAAAGGATCAGCGACGCGAACACGAGGACGTGGAGCGCGAGCGACGCGAGCACGTTGCCGCGCAAGCTCTCGCGTCGGTCCGGCAGAAGTGGAAAAACCGTCGCACCCATCGGCCGCCTGCCGCCTCTCTACGACTCGCCCTTGGTGGTCAAAGGCTGGGTCACAACGTTGAGGTTGGTCACGTTCGCCTGCTTCAGCGCGTCCATCACCTTGGCGACGGCGCCAAACGGCGCCGCCTGGTCGCAGCGGATGAACACCGGTGTAATGGCCGAGCCCTTGAGACGCTGCCGGACGGTCTGTCCGAGCACGTGAATGTTGATGGGATCGTTGCCCAGGTAGATCTCCTGGCGCTTGTCGATGGTGATGACCAACTTCTCCTGCGAGATGACCTTGACGGTTTTGGTCTTGGGCAGGTCGACTTCGATCCCTGACTCCAGGATAGGCGCCGTCAGCATGAAGATAACCAGCAGCACCAGCATGACGTCGACGAAGGGCGTGACGTTGATTTCAGAAAGTGACGTCCGTGTCTGCCCCTTGGGTGTGGTGAAAGCCATGACCAGCCTCCTGGAAGCCCTACGCGAAATGGCGCTCTACCAGATTGATGAACTCGAGCGCGAAGTCGTCCATTAGTGTTCCGAACTCTTTCAAGCGCTGCACGAATTGGTTGTACCCGATGACCGCCGGCACGGCGGCAAACAATCCCGCCGCGGTGGTGATGAGCGCTTCGGAGATCCCGGGTCCGACGCTGTGCAGTGTAGCCGTGCCGGCGTTCCCCAGCGCATAGAAGGCGTCAATGATGCCCCAGACCGTTCCGAACAGTCCGATGAAGGGCGTCACGGAGCCCGTCGTGGCGAGGAAGGTGAGCCATCGCTCCATGCGCGTCAGCTCGCTCGAAGAAGCGATCTGAAGCGAACGCCCAATGGCATCGAGGCTGCGCACGTGCGGCTTGCCCGGGTTTTCCGTAGTGACCACCTGGTTCTCGATCTCGCGGTAGCCCCCCAGGAAAACCTCTGCCAGCGGACTCGCCTTCAACGCCTGGCTCGAAGCACGGATCTCCGAGAGCTTCTTGCTGTTGCGGAAAATGCGCAGAAACTCCTGGGATTCGCGGCGAGCCCGGCTAAAGCTGCGATACTTGTGAAGAATGACGGCCCAGGACAGTACTGAAAAAGCCAGCAGAATCAGCAGAATCACCCTTGGAACCGGGCCGGTGTTGGCGAGCAATTGCCAAACTTCAGTTTGGTAGAGGACAAGCAGTCCAGCGGTCAACCAACCTCCTCCTGCGGTGACGCATTGGTTTTCTATCCCCTCATGCCAACGTAACACAGCGCTCCATGTCCGTCAACGAAACGTTATCTTTAGAGCGTGGCTGAATGAATCACTGGCTTCGCCTGCAATCCCGATAGCCGCTTGCCTTAATTGATCGCCGCGGACGCGTGCCTTGCAGCTTGACATTTGGATTCCATTGTTTATGCTTCCCCAGCCGGAACATGAGCCGCCTTCCTGATGCGATCGCTCGCTATCGTCTCGTGATCTTCGCGCTCTTCCTCTTCCTGCCTCCGCCGTGGCGTGTCACGACGTCGGCGCAGACTGCCGCGCCGGCGGCGAGTGCGCTCAAGGAAGCGCCGGTCCCGGGCATGCCGCTTTCCGTGCACGTGGTCGCCTATCAGATCGACGCGCGGCTCGACCCCGCTCGCAAGTCGATCGCCGCCACGGAGACGCTGACCTACCACAACCTGACTGGCCAGCCGCTCGCGGTTTTCCCCTTTCATCTCTACCTCAACGCGTTCCAACCCAAGTCCACCTTCATGACCGAGGTACGACTCGGTGGCACGCGCGGGACAGGCCCGCAGTCGGGATGGGATCCCAAGCACTACGGAGCCATTGAAGTGAAATCGCTCGAAGTGGTGGGCGTAGGCGACTTGACTCGCCAGATGGAGTTCATCCAGCCGGACGACGGCCATAAGGACGACCACACCGTCTTCCAAGTGAGGCTCCCCAAGCCGGTGCCGCCCGGCGACGACGTGCAGTTCAGGATCGCCTTTCACGAACAACTTCCCGAGGTGCTCGAGCGCACCGGCTACAAGCGCGACTTCTTCATGGTGGGACAGTGGTTTCCCAAAGTTGGGGTGTGGTGGCACGGCGCATGGAACTGCCATCAGTTCCACTCAACCAGCGAGTTCTTCGCCGACTTCGGCACTTTCGATGTGAAGACGACGGTGCCCGCGAACTACATTCTGGGCTCGACGGGTGATCCGGTCGCGAGCCTCAACAATCCCGATGGCACCAAGACCGTGACCTGGCACGCCGAGGACATCCACGACTTCTCCTGGACCGCCTCGCCCAACTTCCACTTGGTGGAAGATTCTTGGACGGGCAGCGCCGGCACGGTGAAGATTCATCTGCTGATGTCGCCCGGCCACCTCCGGCAGACGCGACGGTACCTGCATTCGCTCAAAGGGACCCTCGACCGCTTCGACCGCTGGTACGGACCTTATCCTTACGACCGCATCACCGTAGTCGACCCGCCGCACGGCGCGCTCGAAGCCGGCGGCATGGAATATCCCACGCTCATCACGGGCGGCTCGGCGTGGTGGGAGCCGCGCGGGCTTCGCGAGACCGAAATCGTCACCGAGCACGAGTTCGGTCATCAGTATTGGTACGGCATGGTCGCGACCAACGAGTTCGAGGAAGCGTGGATGGACGAGGGTATCAACAGTTACGCGGAAGCCAAAATCCTCGATTCGCTCTATGGCCAAGGACAGTCTGCCGTCAACTTGCTCGGGATGACGGCGGATGACTCGGGCATCCTGCGCATGGAGTATCTGGACGAGCCGGATACCGACCCGATGGCGCGCTTCGCGTATAAGTACATGAACACCAGCGCCTACGGCGGAATCACTTACGGCAAGACCGCCACCGTCCTGCTGACGCTTGAGGGTTTAATCGGCGAAGACACCATGCGGCGGGCGATGCACACCTACTTCATGCGCTATCGTTTTACTCATCCGACTGGCGAGGATTTCCTGAAGACGATTGAAGAAGTCTCGGGGCAGAACCTGCGCTGGTATTACGACCAGGCCGTCTACGGGACCAACATCCTTGACTACGAAGTGCTCAACATCCGCTCCGACCGCATCGACTGGCATGAGAAGAAGCCGCCGCCTGCAAAGGAGGGTCAGACGCTCTATCGCGATACCGTGCTCGTACATCGCAAAGGCGACTTCATATTTCCGGTCGAGGTCGAGGTGAAGTTCTCGAACGGCGAGCGCCTGCGCGAACACTGGGACGGCCGCGATCGCTGGATCCGCTACACCTATGAGAAGAAGGCACGCGTGATCTCGGCGGAAATTGATCCTGACCACAAGGTGCTGCTCGATCGCGACTTCTTCAATGACAGCAAGACCGAGAAGCCCGATTCGCGGGCCACGCGCAAGCTCTCGACTTACTGGCTGTTCGTGACGCAGGGGATGGCGCAACTGCTCGCCTGGTTCGCGTGACTCGCATGAATATCGGAATCATTCGCGGCGGCGCCGGTCTGGTTTGGCGGCGCCAGAGTGTGCTCTGGTGGATCTTCGCCGTCAACCTGCTGCTGGCGCTCGCGGGCACGCTGCCGATGGCGTCGCGCACGGGCGCCATCCTCAACAACAGCCTCGAGTCTGCCAAGTTGGTGCATGGCATGGATCTGCCCGCGCTGGCTGGTCTCGCCATGGACCCAAGCCATCCGCTGAGCTCGGGCATGCCTGCCCTCGGTTTCGCCGTGGTGTTCTTCGTCTTCATGCTTTTCATCGAAGGCGGAGTGCTCGAAGTCTATCGCCTCGACCGCAAACTGACGCGCGCCGAGTTCTTCGGCGCTTGCGGAACCTTTTTCTGGCGTTTCGCCCGCTTAGTGCTCTATTCGCTGATCCTGCTGATTCCCATCTTTCTCGCGGCGCAATTTGTCATCAATCGTTCGGGCAAGCTCGCCCGCGACGCGGCGCCGCCCATGGCGGGTTTCTGGTTCGAGGCGGCCGGCCTCGTGATCGTCCTGTTCCTGCTAATGGCAGTGAGGCTATGGTTTGATCTCGCCCAGGTCGACGCCGTCCGAGAGGACGAACGCGCCATGCGCCGCGGTCTTCGCCGTGCCGCACGGGCGATGCGCGGACACTTCTGGCGGCTATTCTGGGTCTTCTTCCGCATCAGCCTGGCCGGCTGGGTGTTTCTGGCCGCCGCTTTCTGGGTCTGGGTGAGGCACGTGCGTCCGGAATCGATTCGCGCTTCGTGTCTGCTCTCTCAGGCGGTATTGCTCGTCTGGCTGGGGACGCGCCTCTGGCAGCGCGCCAGCGAGACCCTATGGTACGAGCGGCAGTCTCCGCTGCCGGCGCCCGCGCCCTCGACGCCAGAACTCTCCCCTGCGCAACCCTCGACTCTCGAACCCGGCTCGCCCGAGCCCAGCCCGGGCCTCCGTCCGGACCAGGTCCAGAACCTGGCATCGACGGCTAGCGGGGCGGCAAAGCCGCTCGAGAACGAACGGGCGTTTTGACGCAGACTCCGAGAGAGGCAAGGGCTACAATCCTAGCCCGACGGCTTGGGTGAGTTTAAGGAACCGCTCGTCGGAGCGCAGCGGATCCACCATGGGCTCCGCCTTTAGATAGATCAGCCAGACCGAGCGCTCCTGGAGCGCCAGGTCGGCCCACCCGAAAGCCGAGTTCTTATCGTTCAGGCCGGTATAGATCAGCCCGATGTAAGCCGGTGACACGTACTTCTGCTGGCGGAGCGTCTGGAGGTCGTGGAGTATGCCCCGCGCGGCGTCGCGCTTGCCCGCCATCGCGTCGGCGTAGGCGAGCAAGGCCTCGAGATAGGAGTTGCCGGGCGCTAGCTTCAAGGATTCCTGGAGCTCGGCGATCCCCGGGTCGTAGAGTCCCTTCTGAATGTCTACGACGCCGACCCACATGTGGGCGAGCGCGAACGACGGATAGCGGTCGCGCGCTTCTTCGCAGGCGGCGAGCGCCTGGTCAAACTGGCGCGCGTAGTAGTAGATGACGCCCACATGGGTGCGGATAAAGGGCGACCCGGGGTCGATCTGCTTCGCCTGCTGGATTTCATTCAAAGCTTCGCGGGTTCGTCCCAATCGCGCCAGCAGCAAGGCGTAAACCTCATGCGCTCGCGCGTCACTCGAGTTGTATTGGATCGCGGCGCGAAACTCGCTTTCGGCGCCTGGGAAATCCCAGTCGTATTCGGCACGCACGTCGCCCAGCGCGTCGTGCGCTTCCGCCAGCGTATCGTCGATTTCCAGCGCCCGCAGCGCCGCCTTCTTGGCCTCGGGATACACCTCGCGCGGCGGGCGTGCGCCGTAGAAGCCTGTTGAGGCGTAAGCGTCCGCGAGGCCGACGTACGCCAGGGCATAGTTGGGATCCTTGGCAATCGCCAGGCTGAAGTCGTCGATGCTCTGCCGGAAGCCTGCCTCGGTCCGGCTGTTCCAGGAATCCAGGCCCTTGAGATACGCGTCGTGCGCCTGGGGATTGAGCGGACGTGGCTGCTCGAGCCGCGCCTGTGCCCCCGGGGTGAGTTTGATCTCCACTTCGCGGGCGACGGCTTGCGCCACGTTGTTCTGCAAGACGAGCGTATCACTCAAGTCGCTGTCGTAAGTGTTCGCCCAGACGTGCGTCTGATCCTTCACCTGGATGAGCTGCCCGGTGATCCGCACGCGCTGCTGCGACCGGAATACGCTGCCCTCGAGGATGTAATCCGCACCCAACTCGCGCCCGATCGCGGACGCGGTCTTGGTGGTGTGCTTGTAGGTCATCGAGGTGGTGCGCGCGATGACGCCCAGTCTCTGAGGATTGAGCTTTCCCAGTTGCGCGATCATCTCCTCGGTCAACCCGTCGCTGAAATACTCCTGTTTGGGATCGCCCGAGGTGTTCTCGAAGGGCAGGACAACAAGCATCACCTTGCGCTCCTGTTTCGGGCCGAAAGGCGGATGCTTGTACACCCAATAGCCCGCGGCGGCGATCGCGATGACACCCAGAGTCATCAGAGCGAGCTTGAGCCACGCGGGGGACTGTCCCTCCTTCTCTCCTTCCTCTTCCTCGTCGGTGTCTGGCGGCTTGGCCTGGCGTTGCGTCTGCCAGTCATCCAATTCCGCCTTGACTGCCCAAACGGTACCGAGCTTGTCGTGCTGCTGGCGATGGACGGGCAGGCCTTCGCTCTTCTCCCAGCGCTGCACCGTCCTGACCTCGCGGTCGAGATACGCGGCGATTTCCTTCCAGCCGTCCAGGCGGTCGGAGACAGCGGGGGCAGGGGAGCCCAGCGGGCGGGATGAGTCGATGGTGCTCAAGTTTGTTCCTCGAAGTCTGGACCTTGGGTGACTGGATAGTATCCTAAGCCGCTGACCGGTTCAACAGGTGGGTGCGTGCTTCTGCAGGGCAGCGCCAAGATGCGACATTTCCCTGATGTCCAAGCTTGTCGCTTGCAATCTGTACGGATACCTTCATAATCGCGCGTGCACCGCGCAGATTCCCAAAGCGACCATGAGCGATGTCACGAACAATTCGTGGCCGGCAGAAGCGCCGAGCCGCTCGCGCTTCAGCCCTTATCAAATAAGGGTTTTGACGGTGCTGACGCTCATCAATTTCGTCAACTGGATTGACCGTCAGATTATCTATCCGCTCTTTCCGCTGCTAAAGGACGAGTTTCACGTCAGTTACACCCAGCTCGGCTGGCTGGTGGCGGCCTTCAGCCTGGTTCACGCCGTGGGATCGTTCGGACTCGGGTACCTGGCGGACCGCACTTCGCGCAAGCGGGTGATCAGCTTTGGGATCCTGTTCTGGAGCGGAGCCACTTTTGCCAGCGGCCTCGCGGGCTCGTTTCGGTCCCTGCTCACGGCGCGGGCTATGGTCGGCGTAGGTGAAGCGGCGTACGTGCCCTCGGCGAACGCCATCATTTCGGCCAGCTTTGCACGACGCATCCGCGCTCGCGTTCAGGGGATCTTCGACCTGGGCATGTTCATCGGGGGCGCGCTGGGGCTCGCGCTGGGCGGAATCCTGGCCCAGTGGGTCGGTTGGCGTCCGGCGTTCTTCATTGTAGGAGTACCGGGCCTGTTGCTGGCGATGAACGTGGTCCGACTCCCTGAGCCTCCGTCTGAAGCGCGTGCGCCGGGATCGTCGACAGAGCCGCCCGTTCCCGTCCTTGACCTGCTGCGCGTTCCGGCCTACATCATGGTCCTGGTCAGCGGATGGTTTATCGCGTTTGCGGGCTACTCGTACGTCATCTGGGGTACGGACTTCGTCTGCCGCTACAAAGGTTTCAGCCTGGGCGAGGCCGGGATCCTGCTGGGTTCAGTCTCGGTCCTGGCAGGGATTCTGGGCGTCATGACGGGTGCTGTCCTGGCTGACAAACTGGGGGCGGCGTTTCCCTGGGGAAGGGCACTCGCTCCGGCCCTCGGCTTTCTCGTATCCGCCCCGTTTATCCTCGGAGCGGTGCACGCGCCGAGCAAGCTGGCAGTGCTGGGACTCCTTTTTGCGGGCACCTTCTTCATGACCTGGTATCACGGCCCGGTGACGGCGATTATCCACGACCTGACCCCGCCCCGGGCTCATGCGACCGCCATGGGCCTCTACTACCTGTTCGTGAACCTGTTCGCGACCACGGCGGCTTCGCTCCTGACCGGCAAGATCGCCGACCGGTACGGCATGTTCGTCGGGATGCACTGCGCCGTCGCCGCCCAGGTACTCGGGGCGTTCGGCTTCTTCGCGGTCATCTATTGCGTTCGCCGTCAGGGCTTGCGGCACCCGAGCTTGACGAGTTACTTCAGGGAGGAGACAGGAGAATCGCTCGCCGTTCCGGCGACTGCGGTGGTTCCGGTGGCACGGTGAACAAAGCGGCCATCGAGATTATCGAGGGCGACAATCGGGCCTTGGGAGTCAGTGTGATAGACTCTGCCGCGGCCTCGATCTTCTTGGCTAACGATTGCAATTTCAAGCAGTTACCCAGTTGAATGCCACTTAAGCCAGTTGACACTGGGAAATTCGCCGTTCGCTGTATTGGGGTTTGCGTAAGGCCGTGTCCGGTCAGATAATGCGCGGCTGAGTGAGGTGTGCCTTTTTCTGGCTCCGCCGGTTCCGCTCGGGGCTGGGTACATGTGGTTGGGGGCTGTTCCGCCTAATTTTTTTTGGTGTTAAGGAAGCAAGGGGATTAGTGTAGGTTTGCGGCGAGCCTGCGGCCTGCGCTTTTCAAGTTAAGTCTGACCCGAAGCGAGGTGACTTATGAGCACGGTTCCATTTAACGAACTTCCCAAGTCGAATGGACATGGTGGAGTGGGGTTGGTGCAAATCGGATCCAAAGAAGAACTGATTCGCCATCGCCTGGAAGAAGAGCGGCAGCGGCTCGAAAAGGAAGCGGGCCTCGAGCGGAAGCAGACACAGCACTTCCAGCGTCCGGTCGAGAACCCCTTCACCAAGTCACAGCGCGACCGCACCACCATCCTCTTCGGCGGCCTGACCTGGAAGCACGAGAAGCTCGTCCACGGCGCGCTCGAAAGCCTCGGCTACCGGTGCGAGGCGGTCCCCGTCCCCAACAAGAAGGCCTTCCAGCTCGGCAAGGAGTACGGAAACAACGGCCAGTGCAATCCCACCTACTTCACGGTGGGCAACCTCGTCGAGTACCTCCAGAACCTGGAAGAGAAGGGGATGAACAAGCGGGAGATTATCGACCGCTACGTGTTCTTCACGGCGGGCGCCTGCGGGCCGTGCCGTTTCGGGATGTACGAGGCGGAGTATCGCCTGGCGCTGCGCAACTCGGGGTTCGACGGGTTCCGCGTCCTGCTTTTCCAGCAGTCCGGCGGACTCAATCAGGCGGAGGCGGAAGCGGGCCTCGAGATGAACCTCGACTTTTTCCTGGGTATTCTCAACGCGCTCAACATCGGGGACGTCATCAACGACGTCGCTTACCAGATCCGCCCCTTCGAAATCAACCCGGGTGAGACCGACCGCGTCCTCGACGAGTGCATGGACCTGCTGCACGAGGTGATGCGGCGCAAGCAGCCGTATACGCTGGAAGGCAAGCTCACCTCGTTCATCGGCAAACGCAAGGCGCTGGCCGGCACCGCTACGCTGGTGGGCAAATTCCTCGACCAGCTCTACGGCGACGATTACACCGCGGCGCTCGAGGAAGTCGCGGCGCGCTTCAACTCGATTAAAGTCGACCGCACGCGCATCAAGCCCATCGTCAAGATCACCGGCGAGTTCTGGGCGCAGACCACTGAGGGTGACGGGAACTTCAACATGTTCAAGTTCCTGGAGAAGGAAGGCGCGCAGGTGCTGGTTGAGCCCATCGGCACCTGGATCATGTACATGATCCACCAGGCGAAGCAGCAGATTAAGGACGAGCGCGGGTTGAGCCTGATCGCCGACAACGTCTCCAAGTGGAACCTGCCCAAGGTGATGGGAAGCCATTTCGATACGAAGAAGAAGCTCGCCACGCTGACTTTTGCGGAGGCGGTCTTCAAGCGCGAGTATCACAAGCTGATTGACTCCCTCGGCGGCATCGCGCATCACCTTACGGACCAGTACGAGCTGCAGCGCATCGGGCATCCGTTCTACAACTCACGCGCCGGCGGCGGTGAAGGACACCTCGAGGTCGCGAAGAATATCTACTACTCGAACAAAGACCTCTGCCATATGGTGCTCTCGCTCAAGCCTTTCGGCTGCATGCCGTCGACCCAGTCGGACGGCGCGCAGTCGGCCGTGGTGTCGCAGTACAAGGACATGATCTTCCTGCCCGTCGAGACCTCGGGTGAAGGCGACGTGAACGCCCACAGCCGCGTCCAGATGGCGCTCGGCGAGGCCAAAGTCCGGGCCAAGAATGAAATGAAAGCCGTGCTCGAGAAGACCGGCGTGACGCTTGAGGAAGTGCAGGAGTTCGCAAGCGAGCACCCGGAAATGCAGCAGCCTTTGTACAAATATGGGCATCACAAGGGTATCGTCGGCACCGCAGCCAATTTCGTGCTGCACGCCGCCGAGCGCATCAAAGCCGAGCGCCGCGAGACGGTCGCGGTGTAGTCGAGTCGCCCAGGGAGGTCTGCTGCGGCCTTCCATCCCTCAACTGACGTTTGCAAGGGGGAAAAGGAGTCGAACATGGCTGGAACCGTGAAGGCTTTAAGAGAAGGTCAGCATAGCCTTACTCCGCACCTTTCGGTGCGTGGTGGGACAAAAGCGATTGAGTTTTACAAGAAGGCGTTTGGCGCCGAAGTGAAAGGCGTCCATCAGACGCCCGACGGCAAGGTGATGCATGCTGCGTTGAAGATTGGTGATTCGCTGCTCTTCTTGGCCGACGAATTTCCAGGTGCGGGCTGTCCGTCGCCTGAGGAGCTGGGTGGCAGTCCCGTGGTCCTGAATCTTTACGCGGAGAACATCGACAAGTACTTTAACCAAGCTGTGGCCGCCGGCGCGACCGTCACGATGCCGCTGGCGAACCAGTTTTGGGGCGATCGTTATGGCCAACTTAAGGATCCCTTTGGCCATACGTGGGCCTTGGGCCAAGCCATCGAGAACGTAGCGCCGGAGGAGATGGACCGGCGTGCCAAGGAAGCCTTCGCACAGATGGCGAAGAAGGCCGGGCACGGGGCATAGGTTGACGAGAGTGCATTCAAAACCGGAATGTGCCTTAGAATCAGCAGATAGCACTCTCAGCTATCGGTCCTATTGCGGATTCGAAACAGCCGGGGAAGGACTATTGAGAACCCTTCCCCGGCCAGCATTTGGAGAGGTGGTATGAACATACCTGGACCCAAAGACCTGATGGTCGGTTTGGACGTTGGGTCGACTACCGTGAAATCGGTGGTGGTTGACCTCACGAACCAGAACATCGTCTGGTCGGACTACCAACGCCACGACACCAAGCAGCCCGAGAAGTGTCTGGAGTTCTTGAAGCGCATGGAAGCTGACACGGGTATCAAGGCGGGTGAGACACGCGTCTTCATCACCGGCTCGGGCGGGGGCGGGATCGCTGGGCACATCGGGGCGAAGTTCGTCCAGGAAGTCAACGCCGTATCCCTTGCTGTCGAACACCTCTATCCCGAATGCGGCTCGGTGGTCGAGCTGGGCGGCCAGGACGCCAAGATCATCATCTTCAAGGAAGACCCGGAGACGGGGCGCAAGAAGAAAATCCCCTCCATGAACGACAAGTGCGCCGGAGGCACGGGCGCGGTCATCGACAAGATCAATGCCAAGCTCCACATTCCCTCCGATGAATTGTGCAAGATGGGCTACTACGGGTTGAAGTTGCACCCGGTGGCAGGGAAGTGCGGCGTGTTTGCTGAGACGGACATCAATGGACTGCAGAAGTCCGGCGTTCCGCCCAGCGAGCTCATGGCCTCGCTGTTTGAAGCCATCATCCAGCAGAATCTGGCGGTGCTGACGCGCGGCAATACCCTGCGTCCCGTCGTGCTGCTGCTCGGCGGCCCCAACACCTACATCGTCGGGATGCGAGACTGCTGGAAGCACAACATCCCGAAAGTTTGGGAGGAGCGCAACTATCCGCTGCCCGAAGCCGTCGACCCCAAGGATCTCATCAAGGTGCCCGACAACGCGCAATACTTCGCCGCGCTGGGCTGCGTACGGTACGGGATCGACGAGGACGAAGGGATCGGTATCTACCAGGGCTACGAAAAGCTCGAGTGGTACATGAACGTCGGGCGCCTGGAAGAGAAGAAAAAGCGGGGTGGCAGCGGCCTGTACAAGACCGAAGACGAGCTCGTCGGGTTCAGGGACCGCTACAAGCCGAAGAAATTTGTGCCACGAACGTTCCAGCCCGGCGAGCACGTCAAAGCCTTCATGGGTATCGACGGCGGCTCGACCTCCACCAAAGCCGTTCTCCTTTCGACGGAGGGCGAGGTGATGGTGAAGTGCTACCAGCTCTCCAAGGGCAATCCGCTCGAGGACACCATGGAGATGTTCTCGAACCTGCGCAAGCAGGTGGAGGAGCAGGGCGCGACCGTGGAACTGCTGGGCGTGGGCTCGACCGGCTACGCCAAGGACATCCTGAAGGACGTGCTGCGCGCCGACGTGGCGCTGGTCGAGACGGTGGCGCATACCGAAGCAGCGCTGCACTTTTATCCCAAGGCCGACGTCATCTGCGACGTGGGCGGCCAGGACATCAAGCTGATCATCCTGAAGAACGGCCGCGTTAAGGACTTCAAGCTGAACACCCAGTGTTCGGCGGGCAACGGCTACTTCCTGCAATCAACCTGTGTGGGCTTCGGGCACGACGTGAAGGAGTACGCGGATCTCGCCTTCAGCGCCAAAGCTATGCCCATGTTCGGCTACGGCTGCGCCGTCTTCATGCAGTCCGACATTGTCGATTTCCAGCGGCAGGGCTGGAAGCCGGAAGAGATCATGGCGGGACTCGCCAACGTCCTGCCCAAGAACATCTGGCTCTACGTCTCGCAGATCCCGAATCTCGCTTCGCTCGGCAATACGTTCATCTTGCAGGGCGGGACGCAGCACAACCTCGCGGCCGTGAAGGCGCAGGTGGACTTCATCGAGTCGCGGTTCAAGGACAAGGGGCAGAAGCCCAACGTCATCGTGCACGAGCACTGCGGCGAGTCGGGAGCCATCGGCGCGGCCATCGAAGCCCGCCGGCTCTACAGCCGTGGCATGCGCACGGAGTTCATCGGCTTCGAGGCGGTGAACAACATCACCTACGTCACCCACCGCGGCGAGGATACGCGCTGCTACTTCTGCAAGAACAAGTGCATGCGGACGTTCATCGACGTGCAGATTGCCAGCGCCGATGAGTCGTGGAAAAAGTCGAAGATTCCCCTCGCCAAGGGCGTCAAGCGCCTGATCGTCGGCAACAGTTGCGAGAAGGGACTGGTCGAGGACGTGAACGACATGCGCGAGATCAAGAAGGGTCTCGACGCTATGAAGAAAGAGAATCCCAACCTGGCGGAAGTCGGGGCCAAGGCGGTGTTCAAGTCTTACAACCCGCCCATCGTCGCCGACCCGCTGCCCAAGCACGCTTTCACCGCGAAGCAGAAGAAACGCGTGGAGCTGATGAAGCGGCGCAAGGAACTGCGCATCGGCATCGCGCGCATGCTCAACATGTACTCGGTCTCGCCCATCTTCAGCGCCTACTTTGAGGCGTTGGGCATCCCGAGCGAGAACCTCGTCTATTCTGACTACACGAGCGAGTCACTCTACAAGGAAGGCGCGAAGCGCGGCGCCATCGACCCGTGCTTCCCGTCCAAGGTGGGGATCCCACACGTTCACAACCTGCTCTACGTGCATCACAAGAAGAAGCCGCTCGACATCATCTTCTGCCCCATGATCGACGACCTGCCGAGTGACTTGAAGTTCGTGCAGGACCATCGCTCCTGCCCCACAGTCTCGACCACGCCCGAGGCGGTCAAGGCGGCGTTCACCAAGGAAGGCGACATTTTCAAGGCAAGTAACATCCTCTTCCTCGATACGTTCGTGAATCCGGGCAAGCCGACCTTGCTCACCAAGCAGATGTACGACGAGTTCGCGGGCATCCTGGGGTTGTCGTGGGAGGAGCACGTCCGGGCCATCAACGAAGGCTTGAAGGCCCAAGACAAGTTCATGAATGGCATCCTGCGCGCCCAGGGCCGCGAGGTGCTGAAGAAGCTCGAGGCCGAGGACCGCATCGGCATTGTCGTGCTGGGCCGCCCCTATCACAACGACCCCGGCGTCAACCACGAGATCCTCGAGGAATTCCAGAAGATCGGCTACCCCGTGCTCACCTTGCAGTCGCTGCCCCTCGACGACGACATCCTGGGTCCGCTCTTTGCCGACGACATCAAGGCGGGCTTGATCGAAGACCCCATGGACATCCGCGACGTCTGGAAGAACAGCTATAGCGAGAACACGTCGCAGAAAGTCTGGGCGGCGAAATATACGGCGCGCCACCCGAACCTTGTGGCACTGGAACTTTCGAGCTTCAAGTGCGGCCACGACGCGCCCATTTACACCGTGGTCGAGGAGACCGTCACCAAGTCCGGCACCCCCTACTTCTCCTTCAAGGACATCGACGAGAACAAGCCCACCGGATCCATCAAAATCCGCGTCGAGACCATCGGCTACTTCCTGAAGCGCTACCGCGAGGACATGGTGGCGGTGAAAGAGAAGCAGCGCCAGATCGACTCGAAGCTTCGCGAACTCGAAGCGCGCTTGCGCTCCGAGTGGGACGCCAGCGAAATCGTGGGTCCGCCACCCGAGCCCTACGAGGCGGAGTCGCCGGTGGGGATGAACGCGATCCGATCGATTACAAGGGATGAGGGCTAGAGAGTTCGTTGGCCTGGCCTTCTTCCTTCTGTGAGCGCTTCCCGTGAGCGCTTCGCTTTTGCGGCGAGGAGTTTCAGTTTCCAACAACATCGCGGAGGGATTCGAGCGTGGAACCACGCCGGAGCTCCTCACGTTCCTGTACATCGCGCGCGGCTCAGCGGGCGAGGTTCGATCCATGCTGTGCCTGATCGAAGGCATTCCCGAGTTTGCCGACGCCCAACTCTCAGGAACGGCGCTTTCGCGGGCCTTGACGCGAACCGGCAGTCGTCTTACTCTCGTAAGCGCCAGCCAGGTGCACTGTGTCCTTTGAATCTGACAAGATCATGTTTGAGATTTACAAAGAGACCACCTACCAGGGTCAGTACAAGGTGGTCTACTTCACTGAGCTTCAGGACCACAACAAGGAGCACGAGATCAACCGCGCCATGGCGGGCGAGCACTTCTACGACGGTTTCATCCGCAACTACCGCAAGGATCAGGCCAAGGAGATTATCAACGGGATTCTGGCGCGCCTGAACAACGGCGAAAAGGTCACGCACGGCGACGTCGACCAGGCGCTCGAGGCCTTCAAGCCGGCGTGATAGCCATGCCTTTCTGGCGAGACCGCGTGATCCAGCCGGCGCTCGATACCGACGTCGATGCGGCCGTCCGCGAGCAGCAAGCGATCCTCGTCCGTGACCCGCGTAACGCGCCCGCGCACTTCGCGCTTGGAACGCTCGCCTATTTCCGCGGTCAGGTGGATGCTGCCGTGTCCAATTTTTTCCGGGCCATCGAGCTCGATCCCGCGTACGCCGCTCCGCACGTGAGTCTGGGGCGCATTTATATTGTCAGTGGAAACTACGACGAGGCGTGGCAACACGCGCGTGAAGCCGAGCGCCTGGGCGACCGGTCGCTGGTCGAGCAGCTCGAGCGGTATCCCCGTGCGACCTAGTCAGGTTCAAATTGCTTGCGAAAATCGCTGAGCTCGCGCTTGAGATTAGCGACTTCCTTTCTTAGCTCCTCCACTTCACTTTCGAGTCGCACTACACGCTCATCCGGGGCTGGCGTCTCTCGAGTCGAGGCGGCCGGCGGCGTCGATGCTTCCACCTCGCCCGCCAGCAGATGAGTCCAGCGTGACTCCTTCGTTCCCGGCTGACGCGGCAACTGCCGCACCAGGGGCGGCTCGCGCTCGGTCAAGCGATGCACGGTTGCCTCGACCGCGGCCAGGCCGTCAAAGGCATACATACGCTCCGTGCGTCCGCGCAGCTCACCGGGAGTCTGGGGTCCGCGCAGCAGCAGGACACACAGCACGGCGGTTTCGCGACGGTCGAAGTTGAACACCTCAGCGAGCTGATTCGCGTACTTGGGCACGCGGCTGTCAAAGCTCGTCACCGGGCGGGCCAGCCCCTTCTGGTGCAAGCTGTCGAGCGCCGCGGTCACGTCGCCCTCGCTCAGCGACAGGACGGGGTCGCGATTCGAGCGCTGGTTGCAGGCGTTGATCAGGGCATTGAGCGAGAGCGGATAATAGTCGGGCGTCGTGATCTCTTTCTCGACCAGCGCGCCCAGCACGCGGACTTCGACATCATTGAGTTGAATGTTCATCATGGTCTCGGACGCCCCACGCCAGCCGGCTGGATTCTACCAATTCGTAATCGAGCCGTCGGGCCGTGCGAACATCGGGACGGGCCGCGAACGCTCGGTAATCTCCGCCGCAAGTTGCAACGGTTTCGTATCGAGCGTCACGCCGAGTCCCGGCCGCCGGTTCGGCCACATCTTCCCCTGGCGGAAATCGTAGTGCTCGGGCAGGTGCGGCAGGGCGCCCGGCCCCTCGCCCAGCATCTCCATCAGCACCGGCCCGGAGAACACCGAGCAGGCGTGGACGAGCGCTGCCTCCGAGACCGGCCCGGTGAAGTGGGGGATCAGGCCGACGTAGTGCGTCTCGCACATGGCCTGGATTTTCATGTACTCGCTGATGCCGCCCACGTTCGGCAGCGTAACGCGCGCGTAGTCGATGAGCTGGCCCTCGACGAGCCGGTTGATGTCCCACTTCGAGCCGAACTGCTCGCCCACCGCGATGGGCACTTTCACGTGCGCGCGCAACTCCTGGTAGACCTCGGGGTTCTCGGAGCGAATGAGGTCCTCGGCGAAATAGGGCTCAAGCGGCTCGATCAGCGTGCTCAGGCGAACGGCGTCCGGGAAATCGAGCCGCGTGTGATAGTCGAGCGCCCAGTCTCCGTTTTTGCCCACGCCCTCGCGAATCTCCACACAATCCTCATAGGTCTTGCGGACCATCTGGTGTGAGTTGAACGGCTCGCCGTCTGGCGGGTCGGCGGTCGCGTAACGGAAAGCGCGAAAGCCCGCTTCGATGCAGGCGTGCGCCGTCTCCTTGAGGCTGCCATGGCTCGGGAAGCCAGTCGAATAGCATTCCACGTGGTCGCGCGCGAGGCCGCCCAGCAGCTCGTAAACCGGGACGCCCAGCGCCTTCCCCTTGAGGTCCCACAACGCGAGGTCGATCGCGCCCAACGCGTCGAGTTTCTCGCGCCCGGCGGGATAGAAGTAGCCGCGAAACATCATCTGCCATAGGTGATCGATACGCGACGGGTCTTCGCCGATGATCATCGCGGCGCACTGCTCGACCGTGTCCTTCGACCCGCCCTCGCCGATCCCCGTGATGCCTTGGTCAGTCTCGACGGTCACGATGTTGAAACTTTGATTGAAGTGGGGCGGGGAAGTGGGGTTTCGGTAGAAGCGGAAGCGCGTAATTTTCATCTGGAGGGGCATCGGCGGGGGCATCGGCGCCGAAACCCCCGAAGCCCGAAGACGCGATTCTGGCGCCAACGCAGCAGCGCCCGCCAGACCCGCCGTCTGCAGAAAGGAACGACGCTTCATCGGCCCTCCTGGTGATGGTCGAGATGTTTTCATGGTTAGACTCCAGCGGTTGTAGTCGCAGCAAAGACTAACGCGAGCGTCCGGCCGTGTAAAGGCATCATCTTGGCGGAGGCGCAATCCCGAAATCGCCGGCCGCTAAATTTTCAGTCTCATGCGTCTCATCCGTCTCATTTGGAAGGCGTAATATCAAGGTCAGCATGGCTGGTTGATGGAGTAGGGAGGTGCTTTTATGGAATCACGGCATAAACGGCGGGAGATTCGGCTGAGACCGTTGCCGAACATCGCTGGCATGTTCTTGTTGGCGTATTGTGTTTTGGGAAGAGGCGATGTGCGCTCAGGGTTGCCGACGGGCCGCGGCACGTACGCACTGTACGGCGCCACCAGCGGCTCCATTGTTGAAACAGTGGCAGAGCCGTCCGTCGAGTGCCTACTGCCGCAAGGGGCCAAGAGCCCAGCCCAGATTGAGGATGAATCCGTTCCGACGAGCGCAGCTCTGACGCAAGAGCGAACAGTCTGGATAGCGAAACTCCTTCGGGAGATTGGCAAGATCAAGCCTGGCATGCGAAGAAAGGATCTCCTCAAGGTTTTCACGACGGAGGGCGGCCTATCGAATCGGTTCCAGCGGACGTACGTACAAATTGAATGCCCCTATATCAAAGTGGACGTGCGGTTCAAAGCGGCCAACGATGAACACGACGTCCTGAGAGAAGATCCGGAGGATGTTATTGAGACCATCTCCCGGCCCTATCTTGCCTGGAGCGTGGCGGATCAGCGGAGGGAAAAAAGATAGTTTATTTTGGCCTCAGTGGCTTGTAAGTTACAGAAACTAAAGCATCGCTCGAGGAACGAACTCCCCCCAGCACCTCTCCAGGCGATGTATCTTATTGAAATCATGGTTGATGGCTGCCAGGAACGAACTCGGAACGAACTCCCGGCGTCGGTATCTCATTGAAAATAAGCGATGGCCTCAGACCTCACGTCGGCCCTACAGGGTGCCGATGACCGCCGCGACGAATTCCTCGGTCGAAGAACTGCCGCCCACGTCGCGCGTCAGCTTGCGGCCCTCGCGGTACACGCGATGAATGGCCTGCTCGAGGCGCGCCGCCACGTCGTTCTGGCCAAGGTGGCGCAGCATCAGAATCGACGAGAGGATCAAAGCGGTGGGATTCGCCGTACCTTGGCCGGCAATGTCGGGCGCCGTGCCGTGTACTGCCTCGAACAGCGCGCAGTGGTCGCCGAGGTTCGCCCCCGGAACCAGTCCCAGGCCGCCCACCAAGCCCGCGCACAGGTCAGAGACGATGTCGCCGTAGAGGTTTTCGAGCAGCAGCACGTCAAACTGCTGCGGACGCATCACGAGCTGCATGCAGCAATTGTCGACGATCACCTCGCGATACTCGACCTCGGGATATTCTTTCGCGACGCGGCGGATCGAGTCGAGAAACAGGCCGTCGGAGAGTTTCATGATGTTGGCTTTGTGGACAGCGGTGATTCTCTTACGCTCCGCCTTGCAGGCGTATTCAAAGGCGAAGCGCGCGATACGCGTCGAGGCGCGCTCGGTGATGATCTTCAGACTCTCGACCACACCCGGCGCAACCGTGTGCTCGAGCCCGGCGTAAAGGTCTTCCGTATTCTCGCGCACCACCACGAGGTCAAGATCGTCAAAGGGCGTACGGATGCCCGGAAGTTTCTTGACGGGCCGGAGATTGGCATAGAGGTCGAGCTCTTTGCGCAGCGCCACGTTGAAGCTCTGATGGCCGCCGCCGATCGGCGTGGCGAGCGGACCTTTCAGCCCGATTCCTGTCCGCGTCAGCGACTCGACGACCGGGTCGACGCGCGAGTCGGTCGAGCGCCTTCCGACGATGGCCGTGACTTTGCGCTCCTTCCACTGGATCGCGGCGCCTGCGGACTCGAGCACTCGTAGGGTGGCCGCGGTCACTTCCGGGCCGATGCCATCGCCAGGGATGAGCGTCACGATAGGAGCGGTCACGGCGGAGTGAGTCATCCGGCCATTGTAGTTCGAAATGCAGGAGTGGAGGAGCGAAACCAGAGTGGCAGCACCCCTCACCCCCTGCCCCTCCCCCGCGAGGGGGGAGGGGAGAGCGAGCCCAGGATCGCGGATCATGGCCCTCGCCCCTTGCGGGAGAGGGCGGCGCGCAAGCGCCGGGTGAGGGGTGCAAGGGTAGGTCCGACAACCGAACCTCCGACCTCCTGTTGAGGTCAGTGGACCAGTTGCTGGACGAGCGTCGCGGAGCCCATACCGTCGAGCTCGACCCGCGGGCCCTGGGCGCTGATATTGAGCGAGGCGAGGAAATTCGCGAGCTGGGGCGGGGTGCCGCTACCTGCGGCAGGATGGGAATTGCGCCACATGGTGAGGATCTGGGCAAGCGCCGTGGCGGTTTCAGGCCGGTCACACACGACCGAGATATGAGCCGCGAGATCGCTGCTGCTCACCATGTCGGCGCTGAAGAGGACGGCCTTGATCGGCGTCATGAGCGCGCCGAGGTCAGCGGGAGGCTTGACGTTGCCTCCACCGCTCAGCCACAGAGTCGCCTCGGTGGCTGCGGCGCGACCGGTGGAAATCGCCCACTGCGGAGCGGAGCCGTCGAGCTCGCTTTCCCAGTTGACGAACGACGCGTTGGTGTCGAGCGCCGGGCGCGATCCGGCGCGCACATCCAACAAGGTCTTGAGGTCATCGAGGCGGCCGAAGATGGCGGTCGTGTCGTCAAGGAAAGCGAAGAAGAAGCGGGAGCGAGGCTCGCTCGAACCATTGCTGTAGAGTTGCACACCCGAGTAGGTGGCAATGGGAAGCTTGCTGCGCTTGAAGAAGTCGAGAACCTGGCCGGGGTGGAATTGTCCGGTGGCCAGGCCGAAGAATCCCGAAGGGTTCGAGACGTCGCCGCGCCAGCCCAGCATCACGGCGTCTGTGTCGGCCTCCGGGTCGTCACCGGCCGGGCGGAGAAACTGTTCCAGGTCGCGAAGCTGGGAGCCGAGAAGCCGGTCGCGAAGCTGGGGATAGTCCGGCGAAGTGCGAAGCTGGCCGAGGTCGGTGAAGGACACCTGATGGGTGTCAGCCGGGAAGGTCGACAGTGCAAGCTGGCCGGGCTGCTGGGCGTTCAGCCGACAAGGTATCAGCGCGAAGGCTAGCACAACGATTCCGCAGGCCAGCTTGAAAGCGCAACTTAAGCGATGCGGATTCATCGACATGGCGCGACCCTTAGTTTAGAAATCGAACCGCAGCGGATCCCCAGGTCTCTTTGGTGGCACCAGCGTTCGTCCGTCCTGACGAACACCCAGATTGTTTGGATGCCGGGAGAGGCGCTCGCGCCAAGTCATTATACAATGATCAACATCAAGGCGAGAATTCTGAGTCAGGATGGCGAAATGGCAACCGCGGTGAGTGGCTGGGCGGCGGCCCAAGCTAAACAGTCGTCATCAACTTCTTTCAATGACCTGGAGGGTTAAGAAAGCAGGTGATGACGACGATCCGGAGAGCCCTGGGGCATGCCTTAAAACCCACCTACGACGGCAGGGCCATCAAGGCGCAAGCCCCAGGTTCTCTCGGCTTCCGCGGGAAGGGGGGTTCCGCGGTCGTTACTCTCTTCCGAGATCAACGTTGGTCCAGGGGACAAGCCCTTAACCTCGAAAGCGAGCGACGCTGGGGTATTAGCAGTCGGCTGGCCAAAATTCGATGGCTTTATCTTATTGATAATGCAACGTTTTCATTGTACACTTCTTGGCTCTCTATGAAAATATTACTCTCATACGGTCAATTCTTCATAGTAGCCGCTCTGTTCAGGTCATCAGTTTCGGCAAAACCTTGGTACCGGTCTGCCAGGGCGCCTAAGTGCTCTTGACATTAACCCTGTGGGGAGGTAGTGGTAATGGTGTTAGACCATTACCAGGAAAGTCGTCCTAATGTTAGAACACTACCGGGCACTTTGCGACCCCTTGAACCAGGCCGGGTAATCTGCTAGTCTGGATGTGTCAGGCAGAGCAATTGTCCGCCTGTCGCTAAGCGACTCATAGAAGGAGTTGAATCATGCCTTCGCTGGATCTGACATCGACGGCCGTCACCAAGGTCAAGGAAATCATCGCCCAGCAGAACCCCCAACCCCAAGGACTGCGTGTTTCCGTGGTGGGCGGCGGTTGCTCGGGTTTCTCTTACCAGATGAACTTTGAGAACGAGAGCAATGGCATCGACAAGGTCTTTGAGTTCGAGGGCCTGAAGGTGTTCGTGGATCAAGCCTCGCTGATGTACCTGAAGGGCACCAGGATCGATTACGTGGAGACCCTGGAAGGCTCGGGCTTCAAGTTCGAAAACCCCAACGTCAAAACCACGTGCGGTTGCGGCAGTTCGTTCAGCGTGTGACCTCAAGTACCAGCCTTGTAGCCTAGTTAGTGGGTCCGGTGCGAGGCCCGCGCTGCTCCGTTCCGGTCCTTGGCTCTGGGGCCCGGCGGCCGGCCTCCCTTCTTTTCCTCTGCCCAGTCCCGCGCGTCGGCAGGTTTTCCGCCCGCCGCACGGGCTCACGTCGGTTATAATTGTGGCGAATGAAAATCGCCCTCGCCCAGATCAATCCCACGGTTGGCGATTTCCCCGGCAATGTGGAACGGATCGTGAAGTTCGCGCGCTGCGCGCTCGAGCGCCGCGCTGACGTCGTGGTTTTCCCCGAACTGGCGCTCTGCGGTTATCCGCCGCGCGACCTGGTGGAGAAGCCCAATTTCATCCAGCGTTCCGAGGCTGAACTCGAGCGGCTTGCCCAGGCCCTGCCCGACATTCCGGCGCTCGTCGGGTACGTACGCCGCTCGGAGGCGGAGCAGGGAAAAGCGGTGTCGGACGCGGCGGCGCTTCTCCATCGCGGCCGGCGCGTGCTCGACTATCGCAAGATGCTGCTCCCCTTCTACGACGTCTTCGATGAGTCGCGCTACTTCGAACCTGGCACGGCGCCCGCGCTCTACGAATTGGAGGACTGGCGCCTGGGCGTGACCATCTGCGAAGACGTCTGGAACGACAAGCATTTCTGGAAGAAGCGGCTTTACACGCGCGACCCCGTGGAGGAAACCGTGCGCGCAGGCGCCCGGCTGATCGTCAATATCGCCTCTTCGCCCTTCTCCCAGGGCAAGATCCAGTTGCGCCATGACATGCTGCGCGCCATCGCCGTCGAGCGCCGGATGCCGGTGGTCTACGTCAATCAGGTCGGGGGCAACGACCAGTTGCTCTTCGACGGCTCGAGCATGGCCTTCAACGCGCAAGGCGAGCTGGTGACGCGCGCCAAGTCGTTCGAGGAAGATCTCGTGGTGTTCGACACGGCCGGTCAGGGCGAAGTCCACGCCGCGCCCGCTTCGGAGATCGAAGCGATTTATCAGGCGCTGCTCCTCGGCACGCGCGACTATGTCGCGAAGTGCGGCTTCAAGAAGGTGATTGTGGGACTGAGCGGCGGCATCGACTCCTCGCTGGTGGCAACGCTGGCGGCGGACTCGCTCGGTCCGGAGCACGTGCTGGGCGTCGGCATGCCTGGGCCGTACTCGTCGCCGGGCAGTCTGCGCGACGCGGAAGCGCTGGCGCGCAACCTGGGCATCGACTTCCGCGTCATCCCTATCGGCTCCATCTTTGACAGCTACCTGACCACGCTGGATCCCGCCTTTGAGGACCGGCCGCGCGACGTAACGGAGGAGAACATTCAAGCGCGCATCCGCGGCAACATCCTCATGGCGCTCTCGAACAAGTTCGGGTCACTGGTGCTCTCGACCGGCAACAAGTCGGAGCTGGCGGTGGGCTACTGCACCCTTTACGGCGACATGGCCGGCGGACTGGCAGTGATTGGTGACGTGCCGAAGCTCATGGTTTACGAGCTGGCGCGCTACGCCAATCGCGCCGGCGAACGCATCCCGCGCGCCTCGCTCGAAAAGCCACCTTCGGCGGAGCTGCGCGCCAATCAGACCGATCAGGACACCCTGCCGCCGTACGAAGTGCTCGACGTCATCCTCAAAGCGCTCATCGAGGACAACCTGTGTGTGGAAGAGATCGTCGAGAAGCACGGCCTCGACGCCGACCTCGTGCGCGAGACGGCGCGCCGTGTGGCAAACGCCGAATACAAGCGCCAGCAGGCCGCTCCGGCCCTCAAGGTGACGGCCAAGGCGTTTGGCATCGGGCGGCGGTTCCCGATCGCCAACAAATTCGTCGAATGAGAACCGCGTACCGCGAGCCTTTCGTCCTGGCGGGTGTGATAGAATTTCGAATTCGGCCGCCATTCGGCCGCGGGACGCACCGCGTTTGACCAACACTCTTCTCCAGCCCAAGCTTCGCCGTATCCTCGCTCTCCTCGCCGCCGTCCTTCTCGTTTTCCTTCAAGCTGTCGACCTCGCCGCTGAAGTCAAGCTGCCGCACACCGCGGTGACGAAGGTGCTGCTGCCGAACGGGCTCGAGGCGCTGCTGGTCGAGGAGCACGATGCGCCGGTGGTCAGCGTCGAAGTGTGGTATCACGTGGGCTCGAAGGACGAACTTCCCGGCCGCACCGGCTTCGCGCATCTCTTCGAGCACTTGATGTTTCAGGGGACGAAAAACATCGCCCCCGAGATGTTCTCCGATTACATCGTTCGCTCGGGCGGCCTCGATAATGCGTATACCACCGAGGATGCGACCGTTTTCTGGGAAACGGTTCCGAGCTCTTATCTCCCCGTGGCGCTCTGGCTCGAAGCGGACCGCATGCGCAACCTCCAGATCACCGACCCGATCTTCAAGACGGAGCGCGAAGTCGTCAAAGAGGAGCGGCGGGAGCGCTTTGATAACCAGCCTTACGGGACGGTGGTCGAGACGCTCTACGAGCACGCCTTCACGGCTCATCCCTACCGCCATATGACGATCGGCAGCATGGAGGACCTCGACCACGCGAGCCTGGCTGACATCCGGGCGTTCTACGACACCTATTACGTCCCCAACAATGCGACGCTGGTCGTGGTCGGCGACTTCGAGAAGTCGCACGCGCAGTCGCTGGTGGAGGAATATTTCGGGCCGCTCGAGCGCGGCGCTGTCCCACTCGACCGCGCCAGCCGGAAGATCCCCGTCGAGCCGGCGCAGACCGCGAAGCGCGTCGTAAAGCTCACGCAGGCGGTTGCGCTGCCAGCCTTCGTCGAGGGCTACCACATGCCGGCGGACGGCGTGCCCGACGCTTATCCGCTGCGCCTGGCGTCCAAGATTCTCTCCGAGGGCGAGAGCTCGCGCATTTACCGCCGCCTGGTCTACGAGAAGCAAATCGCCGTGCAGGCGCAAAGCTCGGGGAACTTTACTGAGGATCCCAATCTGTTTTTCGTGTTCGCGGTCCTGAACGACGGACACACGCCCGCCGAAGGCGAAGCCGAGGTCGAAGCCGAGCTTGACCGGCTGAAGACCCAGCCGGTACCGGCCCAGGAGCTCGATAAGGCGAAGCACCAAGTGCTGCGCGATTTCATCCTCAGCCGGCAGAGCGATCAGAGCCGGGGTGAGGAGCTGGGGTACGCCGCGGTCATCTTGAAAGACCCGGACTTGCTGGACGCGGAGCTCGACCGGTTCCTCAGTGTCACCCCGGAAGACATTCAGCGCGTGGCGAAGAAATACTTCGTGCCGCAGAATCTGACGCTGGTCGAGGTTTACCCACAAGCTCAGGGGCAGGGAAGTCGCGGGTCGGGACGGTAACATGATCGGGTACAACCCCAAGCATGAAAATACCCTCGCCCCCTTGGGGGAGAGGGTGGCGCGCCAGTGCCGGGTGAGGGCGTGCCACCGACTATTCTCGAGACCGCACAGCGGTGGAGACGCTCGTGTTCACGCGCACGCCTTCTATCGCTGCTTCGAGGCGCTTGGACTGACCTTGTGCGCGATCCTGGTCACCGCGGTCACGGTCGCCGCGCGCGACTATCCACCGGATGTGCCGCAGCCCAAGCCCGCGGTTCTGCCGGCGCCGGCAGTGAAAACGCTCCCCAACGGCCTGCAGGTGGTGGTCATCGAGCGGCACTCGCTGCCGGTCGTAACCCTGCGGCTGGTAGTGAAAGCCGGCGGGGAAGCTGATCCGCCCGAGTTCCCGGGCACCGCGGAGCTGGTCGCAGGGCTGCTTGACGAGGGTACCACGCATCGCACGGCGCAGCAGATTGCCGCGGCCATCGACCAGGTGGGCGGCACGATGGACACGGGTGCGGAGTGGGACGACTCCTGGGGCCAAGTCAGCCTTCTGGTCGACCACACTGCGCTCGGTTTCGATCTGCTCGCCGACATCATCATCCATCCGACGTTTGCGCCCGCCGAAGTGGCGCGCATTCGCCAGCAGGCGCTCTCGTCGCTCGAGGTCATGCTTGAGGATCCCGCTTACTTGGCCGACTCCGCCTTTACGCGACTCGAATTTGCCGGCACGCCTTACGGGCACCCGGTCGACGGGACGCTCGGGTCCGTGCGCCGGGTGACCCCGGAGGACTTGCGCCAGTTCCACACCCGCACCTACTTTCCCGCCAATGCCATTTTGGCGGTAGTCGGCGATATCCAGGCAGACGAGGCCTTTCGCGAGGCGGAGAAATTCTTCGGCGATTGGTCGAATCCGGCGAAGGACGGCGGGGCGGAGAAGCCCTCAGCGCCAGGCGGCTCGCCTCACTTTGACCCCGCGGGGGACGCGCAGGCGCCCGGCGCGAATCCGACGGCACGGGAGATCGTGGTGATCGACAAGCCGGACGCCGTTCAAACCGAGATCCGCGTCGGCAACCTGGGTGTTCCGCGCTCCAGTCCGGACTATTATGCTCTGACCGTGGCCAACCAGATCCTCGGCGGTCCGGCGACGAACCGGCTCTTCAAGGCGCTGCGCAGCCAGCGAGGTTTGACCTACGGCGCCTCGAGCGACCTCGTCTGCCTGCGGTCGACGGGCACGTGGCGGGCGAAGACATCGACGCGCACGCCGGAAACCGTCAAAAGCGTTGAACTGGTGCTGGATCAGATGAAGCGTCTGCGCGATCATCAAATTTCCGGCTGGGAACTCGAGGCCACTGAGGGCTATCTCACAGGGCACATGGCGCTCGAGTTCGAGACCTCGGGCGGCATCGCCGAACACGTCCTCGATTTGATGATCCACAACCTGCCGCTCGACTACTGGAACAAGTTTCCCGAACACATCCGGTCGCTGACGACTCAGGAAGTGTGGAACGCAACGCGCCAGCACCTCGACCCCGACCGCGCGCTCATCGTGTTGGTGGGCAACCTCTCGGGTTTCGAGAAGGACTTGAAGAAGCTGGGTGACGTGCGCGTGATTCCTGTGAGCCGCGTCGATCTCGGGTCGGACAACCTTGAGCAGCCGTCCGCGGACGCCAAACCTTAGGGACAGCGGTTTCTCTGTAGCGGCGCTCGAAAGCCTGCCTAGGAAAGGAGCGCCGAGAACGGCGGTCGCAGACCGCCGCGACAGAAGAGGGTGTCAAAAGGGAAGTCGGGGAACTCGCGACGGTCCTGCTCCGGCCGCGTCCCGCTGCGTTTCATCATGGTATGAAGAAAGCCCTGCTTTTCATTGTCGGACTTCTGGCCTTGGCTGGGGTCGCGGAGTGGATCATCGTCGCGCAAAGCCCGATCGATCCCCGGCGGCTGGCAGCATTCCTTGTCTGCGTCTCGCTGGTGCTGGGCACCTTCGTCGCCCTGACGGACTCGGGGCTGGTCAGGCAACTCCGCGAATGGGCGCTCGGCTCGGCCGCCGTCGCCATGGCTCTGCCGCTGCTGCTTCTCGTCCCCTACTTGATTCTGGCGTTGGGCACGGGAACTTTTTCGCTTGTCGGGCTCCTCAAGCTCACGGCCTACATTTCGGTGCCGGTGGCCCTCGTTCTTCCCGACCGGTTGCACCATGCGACGCGAGTCGGCTGGCGGGATTTCACTGCGATGGCTGTTCTCGCCGTGCCCGTGGCTGCGCATTGGCTTGGTGGCATCTGGATGTGGCCCGAGGACCTCTACTTCTTCCGGCCGCTTTACTCCGTCTGCGTCGGCGGCTACGCCTTCATGGCGGTGCGACACTTGGACGGCGTCGGCTACCGGCTTGTTCCTCGCAAGGGCGACCTCAAGGACGGCTTCGCCCACTTCATCGCTTTCGCCATCATCGGCATTCCGCTGGGCTACCTGCTCGGTTTCATCCACTTTCATCACCCGGCGGTACGCCCGTGGACGCTCAGTGTGGCTTGGGCAGGGACGCCGCACAGCCTCGTGATTCCCGAGGGGTGGACGCTGCTCGCCCAGTTTGTGGGCCAGTTCCTGGGCATCTACGTCTCGATAGCTATTCCCGAGGAGCTGCTGTTCCGCGGCATCCTGCAGAACTTCCTGACCAGGAGCTTCACCTCGGAGCGGCGCGGGCTTTGGGGATTGCTCATTGCCTCGGTGGTTTTCGGCGCCTCCCATCTGCATCATCCGCCAGTGCCCAACTGGCGATACGCGATACTGGCCACGATTGCCGGGATCTTCTACGGCAACGCTTATCGCACGCGACAAAGGTTGTCGTGCTCGGCGCTGACTCACGCGCTGGTCGATGCGGCCTGGCATTTCTGGTTCTAAAGGCAGGGAATTCGCCGGACTGCGCCGTGTCCCCTTCGAGCGCTGGACGTAAGACCGGATCCGCTGTAGAATCTCGGTTCGTCGAAAATCGAAGGGACAGTTGGGCAGGAAGTGACTCGCGAAAAATCGCCTGAACAGGAGTTCAACATGAAGCGCATACTGAGTTGGGCAGCTATCGCCGTCGTCAGTTTGGTCGTCGCGAGCCTGGCGTTCGCGACCGACGCACAGAAGTCGAAGGGAGGACCGCTGAGCGGCACCTGGGAATGCACGTCGCACGGCGGCGGGACTCAGGAAGGGAGTACGCCCTTCACCCTCGACCTCCAGCAGGACGGCGAGACGGTCACCGGCTCGGTCTCTTCGCCCGAGGGCGGAACCGACATCACCTCGGCAACCTTCAAGGACAACGTTCTGGAAATCCACCTCGACACCGCCGACGGCTTGTACGTCCTCAAGGCAACGCTGAAGGACGGCGAGTTGAAGGGCGCGACCACCCACGACGGCAATCCCATGGGGACGTGGGAAGGCAAGAAGTCGGCGCCGTCGGATGACAAGACCGGGAATTAAAGCGCCGCGGCGATCGACCGGTGCCAGGGCTGAAGACATTTTGACGAATACAAGGAGATTCGACCATGAAGCGTAATTCACTCATCCTCGCGATTTCCCTGGCGCTCCTCGGCTTGACCAGCCTCGTTCTGGCTGCCGACAGCAAGCCTAAGCCCGCGCCGCTCACGGGGACATGGCAATGCACGTCGCACGGCGGCCCGCAGGGCGACATGGAGTTCACCCTCGAGCTCCAGCAGAACGAAGAAGAGGTCACCGGCTCGGTCAACTCACCCATCGGGTCCGCCGACCTGACCTCCGCCAGCTTCAAGAAGAACAAGCTCGAGATCCACATCGACACTCCCGACACCAAGTATCTGCTGACCGCCGACTACAAGAAGGGCCAACTCGCAGGAGAGTGGTCGACCGACGCCGCCCAGAAGGGTACTTGGGAAGGCAAGAAAGCCGCCTCGTCCTCCACGCAGCCTTAATCGGCCTCTCCTTACCGCCCCTCTGTCGCCGCTCACCAGTGGGGCTCCGGCACCACTGGATTGGTTCCCGCGCGTTCGCCTGTGAGCATCCTGGGGACCTGCGCGCTGCACGATATCAAACCCAATTTCTAGCTCGTTGATCGGTCGCCCCGCGGCGAGAACCGGGCAATTTTCTCAGCCCGCTGCGGGTATTCCTTTTCCCTTTAGTTAACATAATATATCTTATCAGACGTAATGCCTCGTCAATAAAAACATGCCTCCGGCCGAGTTTGCGCCAGTTTCGGGGATACCCCTTCCCCGCGGACGACACCGGTTGGCAGACAGAGCGGGGGTTGGCTTGGATGGAAGGATTCGCGTCAGCGACCAAGGCGTGACAAGTTGACTGCTGCGGCTGATTTGATGGTAGCCTGCGCCAACTGAACGGTGCGTTCAGCGACCTTGCGGGAGTTCGCCGCGAGATGCTTGGCGCCTTCCTGGCTGACGACAATGAGCGCTGACGTGCCGAACAGAACCGCGCCGAGCACTATGACCACGAAGACATAACTGAGGTACTCCAGCGCGACGTAGAACATGGCCACCTGTCCCTTTCGCCTTGCACTCTATCACTTGAGCTTTGCGCTTACACCTTACTAGATGCTGCGAGCGCGTCTTTGGTTCTACTCGAATTTGGCCTCAGGCGACGACATTGACCGCGGCAATCCGGTGGACCAGATCGTCCTGCTCCTGCCGACTCTCGGCGCCGATGGTGAAGGCGCTAAGCACTCCGAGCGACAGGGCGTACTTGAGCGCCTCGTCCGCCCGGTCGCGCATATCGCCTTGACCCAGGATCTTCATGCCGACCACCGCCTTGCCGGAATCGTGCATCTGGCGCAAGACCCCGGCGATGGTCGGCGGATCGGCGTCCATATGCGAGCTGATAGGGTTGATGCGAGCGAGCTGCACCTCGACCCACGGCGACGCGGCGGAGGCCTTGAGCGCCCCGAGCGAGTGGCAGGAGCAGCCGTGAGCGCGGATGATGCCCTTCTCCTTGGCTTCCGACATTACGTCCATCACCCCGCGGAAGCGGGTGGTCCAGTCGTCTTCGGTCAGGCAGTGCATCAGCAGAATGTCGATGTGGTCGACGCCCAACTCCTTGCGGAAGCGGTCGATGTCGGCGCGCATGCCGGCCGCGTCGCGTGCCCACGACTTGGTGAGGATGGTCACCTTCTCGCGCGGCAGATGCTTCAACGCCTCGGCGGCGTGAGGATGGCTGCCGTAGGAGTCCGCCACGTCGAAGAAGCGCAGTCCCTGGTCGAAGCCGTGCTCGAGCAGATTCGCCAGTCCCTGGATGCCGAGCGCCGTCTGGTGCGAGTGGTGTTCGGAGCCGACGGTTCCCGTCCCCATGGCGAGGCGGCTGGTGCGGATGCCCGTGTTTCCCAGCGTCACGATGTCAGTGGCGCTGAATCGCGCGCTCGACGGCAACGCGAAGGCCGACTTCGAGCCGAGCGAGCCCCAATAGGCAGCGCCCAGTCCTGCTGCCGTCCGAGTGAGGAATTCCCGGCGGTTCATGGCGTCACCTCCCGATCAGCCTGATGAACTTGGTCTGACCCATCCCTGAGTTGAGGTGCCCAAGCTAGCACGATCCAGCGGTGCTTGACAACCTCGGCTTGGCAGAGCCTTGCCCTTTGTGTCTTTGCGCCTTTGTGGACTCCGGACCCGGAACCTCGAACTTCGAACTCCAAAATGCTCGTCCATGTTTTCAATGGGTTAGCCCTTGAGGCCCCGAGACGGGAGTTCGTTCCTAGTTCGTTTCAACAAGCTTACTCCTTTAGTATCAGTGGATTATCAGGATTCGGCCCTTCCCAAAACAGTTCGTTCCTGAGTTCGTTCCTCGAGACTTTGATTGTTTTCTATAACTTACGTGCCTCAACACCCCAAAATAAACTATCTTTTTTTCTTTTGCTCGGCCTCCAGCAACCGCTGCCGCCACCCCAAGGCGGGTCAGCGACTGTGAAGAACCGGCGATTCCAGGACGCTCGTGCGCTGTTTTCCACGCGTTCCAGTCTACACGCTCCGCAAGGGCTCGGTGAGACGGATGAGACGCGTGAGACACAAAATTTACGAGTGTGGTCTTGAAGACTTGGCCCTTTGATTGGATATCCGGTCGAGCTGCCCGTGCAACCCAACGTAATCTGCTCGGTCCCCGCCCAGTTAGCGGTGCGTCGAAGCCTGCTGAGGCAGGGTACTTCTCAGCCGGCTTAACGCAGTCGACTCAAAAGCCGGATCTAGTGGGTAGATGTACCAAAGGTTCATCATCACGGAGGACTGCTTGCGCGGGGGAGGTATTGGCACCCACAGCGCTCCGCCATTTTGAGCAACGATGGCATTCAAGATTTCATAAACTCGAGTGCCTTGCGTATGCAAAGTGATCTTGAGCGAGCCCCACTGCCCTCCGGCGACGCTGCCGCCGCAGCCCGAGCCAGGGCGAAGTTGCCGGGCCAGGGCACAGAGCAGTTCGGCGTCCGCCAAATGGGTGTCCAGCTCGGTCACATCGAAACTCTCGATCACGGTATTGAGTAAGTTGGAGGGGTCACTCCGGCCTGCTGGAGTGTAAATGTCAACCAACCCTCCTGAAAGGTCGACACGATATTCCGGCAAAGAAGCTACGATGGCGGCGACCACGTCATGCAGGCTGGAGCCTCGCAGCCGGATTCCGAGCGGCTTTCGCAACGCGTCCTCGTCAACGTGCTCAAAGGCCATAGGCAGCTTGTACTCATATGCGAGCGCCAGGGCTAACTGGGCCAGTGGCCGATTTGCCGCGTCGAAGCTTGCCACCCGCACCTGGAGCTTATTCGCCAAGGGCTGCGGGTCGTCGGGGCTTGAGGCGTGCAAAGGATGATCTCGGGGCGCCGTTGGTTCCGCGGCAGTGAGCAACATCAGAAAGACGGCGCTAAACGCGGTTGGTCTCAAAGGCACGTGTTCCTCCGCGGGAGGCCAGTTAGGGGTTCGGAGTACGGAGTTCGGTGTCCGGACGCCGACTCCCTGTTCGCGACTCGCGATTCCCTTCCCCAATTTCTGCTTTTACTGATTCTAAATAACTTCTTCGGTTCGTTCCTCGAGATCAGCGTTCTGCGGTCAGCTCTCAGCTTTCAGCGATCAGCGTGGCCGACCCCAGACTGGGAGACTTCAGACTAAAAGACTCCGAACCCCGAACTCCGAACTGGTTTTTTCTGACTCCAGACTGCCAGACTCGTTGACGCCCCTTGATGACTCCGAACTCCGAACTGCCAACCCCTTTTGGGGACTCCGACCTCCGCACTCCGAACCGCGAATTGCTTGAGTGTACTTTCCCTCGATGAGACGCAGGAGATAGATGAGACCCGTGAGACGCAAAATTTGTTGCAAGAGGGTCAGGATTCTTGAGACTCCGGGTGCCGAGATCAGTTCTGTGCGACCTTTCGCATGACGAACACGCGCGAACTACTCAACCCCTGCCGGGCCAGCCACTTGCGCAAGCGGATGAACCGGAAGCGAAGGAAACCAAACTGCGTTGCACAGACGAGCGGGACGTCTGCCACAAGTACGAGTTGAGGATGGCGGAAAATCTCTAGCCAGCGATCTCGTCTGTACGACTGGTACTCTGCCAGATGGGACGTATACGTCCCGTGAATGGGCGGGTAGATCCAACGGCCCAAGACCTGCGCGAATCCCGGCCTCACTGCTTCCTGAGTCTCAGAGGACCTCGATGCTTGGCTTTCGCGTAAGACCTGGCGCAAGGCCCGCCATTTCTCCATGACCCGCAGTGGATAGCCGAGCGGATTTAGAAGAAGGCTCGCCGCTTTCCAGAAGCGGGATGGAACGACGTGAGCCATGTACCCGCCGGGCCGCAAAACGCGCACGGCTTCTTTAATGCCGCGAGGCCGATCTTTGAGGTGCTCAAGTACGCAGTTGGAGACGATGAGATCGAACGTGGAATCGCCAAATGGGAGCTCTTCGGCGGCGGCGAAGGCGAAGTTCTCAGCACGCTCGGGGGCGTGCTTCGGGTCAATAGCAAACACGCGGGCGAAGCGCTCGCGCAGCAGGTAGAGCTGAAAGCCATCGCCGCAGCCAAGCTCGAGGACCATCGAGTCCCCGGCGCTCGGGACGTACCCCATCATGCCGTCGAATTCGATTCTTCTGACTTCACGCGTCCAACGGGTCCACGAGTCTCCTTCCAGTGAGTGGATTGGTGATTCGCGGTTTGCGGAACCATCAGGTCTCGATGGCAACCCGTCAGCCCCGTTTCTTGCTTTCGCTCTGCGCGACCCGCGCCTTGACGATTTTCTTGATGAGGGCAGTCGGCAGTGGCTTGTCGATAGGGAAATGGATGGTGCCTTTGGAGGTCGAGAAGCCCTTAAGTTCGTCCTTAAACGCTTCGATAACCGAGGCCGTGGGGAACAAACTGCAGTGGTCTGAAAAGGCGGCGAACCACACCAGCACTCCTTTCTTGGACTTGTACGCAGGCATCCGGTAGCTGATGGTCTCGGTCGCCTCCGCCGGCACCGCGGACCGGATCACCGCGCGCATCTTGCTAAGGGTACTGCGGGCGGGCTCCGGGACATCGGCGAGATATTCATCAATGCCGCTCGCGGCGCCGCTGCCTTTCGCCGCAGAATTGCGATTGCCCGATTTCGTTTTCTTCATGCCGGCAATACTACAAGAGGTTTCACTTCAAATCCATCGACACTCCCGATTTCAGATTCCCAATTTCAGATTTCAGATTCCAGACGCCGGACGCCGGCAGCGCTTCATAAGGGCTCTGCGCCTGAAGAACAAAAGCTTCCGCTCGTTGATAGCCGCTCTCAATACCGCGAAACTTCGCGACCTGGTCTTGCAAGGCGTAGAACCTGTCGGGAGTCTGTGAGGCGTGGGCATAGCAGGCAGCACGCTTGGTGGGTTCGGTCGCGGTGATGTCGACGTAGTGGGTGGGAGAGAATTGCAGCGTGTCCTCCCCGTTCGATACTTCGTAATAGTAGAGCGCAAAACTCTTGTGCATCTGAAGCCAGGCATCGAAGGCGAGCGCCGACGTCGCACGGTGGTCACGGTGAGCGTCGATCGGCCACTGGGTGAAGACCGCGTCAGGCCGCTCCGCCTCCAGAATTTTCCGGAACTCGTCGAAGTGGGAGGAGTCGAGGACAGCTCTGCCGTTCACTTGGCCCGCATAGGCCGGCCGCGCTTTGAGAATCTGGCACGCTTTGCTGGCTTCGGCAGTACGTGTGGAAGCGGCTGCCCCGCCCAACAATCGGGACCATTCGCCGTTGTTCAAGTAGAGGAGGACCACCTCGTGACCCAGCCTCGCGTAGCGCGCGATGGTTCCGCCGCAGCCGTACTCGGGATCACCGGGATGTCCGCCGGCCACGATGATCTTCAGACGCTTCGTTCCGGTTTGGGAGGCGGCTTGGCTGTTGCTCGCGGCGCCTGTCCCCGGGAGTCCGATTGCCAGAACGGTCGCCGCTTGGCCCGCGTGCCTTAACACCTGTCGCCGTGTCATTGAGCTCATTTTCTCGTCTCCTGCATCTTTGACGTTCCGGAGTTCGAACACGAATCGATTGTATCAACTGAATGCCTGAACCCAGCTCGGGGCTTTGGACTCCGGACTCCGAACTCCGGACTAAGACCCCGGACTCCAGCACAGGTGGTACCTGCACAGGTCTGTGGCTTGCGAGCCGGCCTCTTTTCAGTGAAAATAGGAGCCTCGACCGCTCGGATTCGAGAACCCGGAAGCGCATTTCAACATCCAAGTACTGAGGCCGACCTAAGGGACCAGACCTAAGGGGGAAGAATCGGAGATGGCAACCACGGCGATGGAAGTACCGGCGGCCGCGCGCCCGGCGAGCTGGATCGTTTCAGAGCGCACCGACCTCCTGTGGTTCACGCTGGGCGGGGCGGCGACCGGGTACGCCTTCTGGGCGCTGTGGAAGTTCGCGCATGTGCCGATGCTGCTGCTGGTGGCCATCTGGGCCATCGTCTTTGACGAGACGCACGGCTTCGCTACTATCTCGCGTACTTACTTCGACGCTGAGGAACGCGCGCGTCGCGGACGCTGGCTATGGGGCAGCCTGGCGTTCTTCCTGGCCATCGGCCCCGTCATGATCCTGCTCGGCCTGGGCGACTGGCTCGAACTGGCAACAGAACTCTGGGGCTACTTCCACATCTATCGCCAGCATTACGGCTTCATGATGATGTACAAGAAGAAGAACCGCGACTTCGACCGTGTCGACACGCGGCTCGACAAGCTCTTCTTCACCGTAGCGTTCTACTACCCGTTCATTACCTATCCGTTTCACGACAAGGAGGCGGCGGAGCTGCTTCCCTTCCCCATTCTGCCGCGTCCGGCGGCGATCATTGAAGACGCGCTGCTGTTTGGACTGCTGCTCATCACCGTGGTCTACGTCGCCCGCCAGTTCACCAAGTGGCGCAGGGGCTTGCCGCTCAATTGGCCCAAGCTCACGCTGTTTGCCGCCGCCATTCCCATCAACTACCTGTTGTTCCGCAGCCACATGCCGCTGCTGGGCGTTTACGCCGCCGCCACCATCTTCCACAACGTGCAGTATCACCGGCTGGTGTGGTTCTACAACCAGAATAAGTACGGGCGCGAGGCCGGTCAGGCGCGAAAGCACGGCCTGGCGACGCTGGTGAACAGCCGCTGGCTCTTCTACGTGGGCGCCGCGGCGCTATACGCCATCGTCTTCGACGTGGTGCCGCGCTTCGTCCTCAAGACGGAAGTCGGCCTGATGAACGTCGGTACCCGCAATGAGGTTATCTTCTCCTTCTTTGCCGCTCCCGGCCTGCTGCATTATTGGATCGACGGCCACATCTGGAAGGTCCGCTCGGACCCCTCTCTGCGCGCTTTCTTGCAGCTCGACCGGGCTTGAGCAGCCTCTCGGTTTCATCAGCGTAAGCCTGCTCGACCGGGTCCGACAACAGTACAGATCGTAGAGGCGCCCTTCAGGGCGGCATCGAAAGGCGCGCAGTTTGCCTGCCTAAAGGCGGCCTCTACTTGCCCGCTACTTGCCCGCCTAAAGGCGGCCTCTACTTGCCCGCTACCTCCCCGCCTAAAGGCGGCCTCTACGTGCCCGCCTAAAGGCGGCCGCTACGGCGGGTCGGCAAGGAGACTTCACACAGACTCGTTGGGAGAGGTGCCGCATAAGCGTCGGTTGAAGAGATGAATGCGGCTTCCAACACATACAACCGCAGCCTCTTAATAGGAATCCAAGACGGTGGTGTCAGCCAAGCCGCGACGTGTGCTTGTAAAGCCGGGAAACAACGTGTACCCTGTGTTCAGAGGACGGGTGTTTCTCAGACACCGTGGAGCCGTATCCGTGCTCGGGAGGAAGACGATGTTAAAGCGAAGCCTCAGGATGACGCTCACCGGTCTGCTGGCCGCTGCTGTTCTGCCGGCATTTAGTGCGCGGGCTGACCAGGCTCCAGCCCCCGCCCCGACTGCAGCCCTGAAAGTACCCGCTGGCAGCTTGCTCCACATCCGCCTGACCACCACGCTGACCTCCAAGACTAACAAGACGGGCGACCCCTTTACGGGCCAGGTGACGCAGCCGATCACGGCCGACGGCAAAGAGATTGTCCCCGCCGGCAGTCTAGTGGACGGCCACGTGGCTTTCATCAAGGCTCCCGGCCGTATCAAGGGCAAGGCGGAAATGCGCATCGTGATCGACCACGTGGTCACTCCCGACGACATCAAGTACAACCTCAACGCGGGGCTCGACGACGGGCAGGTCGGGCCGTGCGCCAAGACCGGAACCGACGAAGAGGGCACCATCAAAGGCTGCGGCAAGAGCAAGAAGGATGCCGCCAAGAATGCCGCCCTTGGAGGGGCGCTGGGTGCGGGCGCCGGGGCCTCGGTAGGCATGGCGCATACCATCGACTGTGACTACTATGGGAACTGCGGCGGACCCGGGATGGGTACCGATGTGCTCGCCGGTGCGGGGATCGGCGCGGGCACCGTTTTGATCTATACCCTCTTCAAGAAGGAAAAGGACGTGATTCTGATCGAGGGAAGCGATTTGACGTTCATCGTCAACCGCACGGCGAGCGGAGAGCAGGCGCCGCCTGCCGCTACGAACGCTTCCGCCGCGCAATAGTCCCGGCATCGCCCGCGGCGCGCCCGCCAGCTCGGCAGAATGCCCGGAAGGCTCAGGAAAAAACATGAAGCGAGCTGCTGCGATGACGGTCGTAGGCATGTTGGCCGCAGCCGCGTTCCCTGCCCTCCTCCTCGCCGCCGATGATGCCATCACGTTGCCTGCTGGGACGACGATTCGCGTTCAACTTGACAACACCTTAAGCTCCAAGGCCAACGAGACGGGCGACCGGTTTACCGCCGACGTGAGCGAGCCCGTTTTTGTGCGCGGCGAGGAAGTGATCCCCTCGGGGAGCACGGTCGAAGGCCGCGTCTCGATGGTCAAGAAGCCGGGCCGCGCCAAGGGCATCGCGGAAATCCGGCTCACGCCGGAGACCATCCGGACGCCCGACGGTACGACGTATTCGATCTCCGCCTCGCTCGAAGACGCCCAAGGCGGGCCGGGCGTCAAAGTGAAGGATGACGAAGGCACGCTCGAAGGTCAAGGAAAGAGCAAGAAGCGAACGGCAGAGGAAACCGGTATCGGCGCGGGTGCTGGAGCGGGGATCGGCGCCATCGCGGACGGCGGCGCGGGAGCCCTCGAGGGTGCAGCCATCGGCGCGGGGGCGGCGGTCATCCGCAACGTCCTCAAGCGCCACAAGGATATTGTGGTTCCCTCAGGAACCGAACTGAGTTTCGTCCTCAGCCGCGCCACCACGGCCAAGAAAGTCGCCCACCCGTCAAGCGTAATGGTCTGCCCGACCTGCTCTTCGTAACCCTCAAGGCTCGGATCCCGCCGGCGTCACGATATCCGCGATAATCTGCTTGCCGTGGAAGCGTCCGTTCTCGATGAAGATCTCGTTGGTGTGCCGCCCGGAAATCACCACGCCCGCCAGATACAAACCCAGCACATTGCTCTCCAGCGTCTTCGGATTGCAAGCCGGACGATAGCTCTTCGGGTCGACCTCGACGCCGGCACTCCGCAACAAGTCGACGTCAGGATGGTAGCCCGTCAGCGCGAAGACAAAATCGTTCTCGAGGCGCACCGTCTCGCCTGCCGCGTTCTTGACGCAGATCCAGTCGTCGCCAATCTCCTTGACCTCGGAAGAAAGCAACGCTTTGATCGAGCCTTCCTTGATGCGATTCTCGATGTCGGGCTTGATCCAGTACTTGATGTGGCGGCTCAGCTCCGGTTGGCGATGTATCACCGTCGCCTCGGCGCCGTGGCGGTAGAGGTCGAGCGCCGTCACCGCGGCGGAGTTCGCTCCGCCGATCACCACGACTTTGCGTCCATAGAAGGCATGACCCTCGAGCGCGTAGTGCGACACCTTCGGCAGGTCTTCGCCGGGGATGCCCATGAAATTCGGCAGGTCGTAGTAGCCGGTGGCGACGATGACCTTTCGAGCCGTGTACGTGCGACGCTTCCCCGAGCTTCTTTCCGAGCGCACCTCAAAGACGCCGTCGGCGCGGTCAATCGAGGTCACCCGCGCCTCGAATTGAATGGGTAGCTTGTAGAAACTCGCCGCGCCCCGGTAATACTCGAGGGCTTCGGCGCGCGTGGGTTTCACGTTGACGCTACTGAAGGGGATGTCGCCGATCTCCAGGCGTTCGCGCGTGGTGAAGAAGGTCATGTTGGCGGGATAGCTGTAGAGCGAGTTGACCAGGCACCCCTTCTCGAGAATCAGGAGTGTCAGGCCGGCGCGGACCGCTTCGATGCCGCAAGCCAGTCCCGTCGGTCCACCGCCCACTACGAGCACATCCAGCAAGTCCGACATTCTGCGTCAACTCCTCCTTGGCCCGGCGTAATCGCCCGACTCGATCCGACGCGCGCGGCGCGGCGCGTGATCCAGCCAGTAAATCCACGCGCTCAGACGCTCGCCGTTCTCGAGTGCCACTTCGGCGAGCTCGCGTCGAAACAGGCTGGCGGCCACCGCACCCGGTCCGACCCCTTCGTACTCGTCGAGGGCCTTGAGGGCCGGCTTCAACTTTGGGAGCCGATAAACCTCGCCAATGACTCGCGCCGGCAAATCGGTCGGGATTGCCCCGGGAAACGAGCCGAGGTCAAACAATTCACCTGCAACACTTCCCTTCCCTACGTAAACGGCGCCGACCTGCCCGAGCACGTCGTGGCGCTTCCCGCCGCGACGTAGCGTGCCATAGACGAATAGTGACGAGTGGCGATTAACGGGTGACAAGCGATTAATGATAGGAATGAATAGAATTCGTAGCGCCGACCTTCAGGTCGGCATTTTCGGCGGTGCCGGGCTCAAGCTCGGCGCTACAGCACGCGGATTGCACCCGCTCGTCACTCGTCACTGCTCTCCAGCGTCTCCAGGATGCGGCGCAGCGCCTGGATCACCTCGGCGCGCGGGACGCTGCTGCGGCGAAACTTGAGGACCAGCTTGAAGTCCTTGGCGGGAGAAACGAAGCGAAAGATGGCGTTACGCGGACGCTTGTCGGGCTGGCGTTCGGCGCGCGCCTCGTCGCGATTCACCAGTCCCGCGGCGAACCGCCGGATGAGGTCGCGCATCCTGGCCTCGCTCGGCTGGCGCGCGACCTGGAGGAGTTGCGACTTTGAGAAGACGCCCGCGGCGATGCAGGTCGCTTTGATCTCGTCGGGAATCGAGTGAAGCGTCAGCAGCTCGGTGATCGACGACCGGCCCTTCGAGATCTTCTGGGCGATTTCCTCGTGCGTCAGGCCGAAGCGCTCGCCCAACGCCTGGACGCCATCGGCCTCCTCGAACGGCGTCAAGTCCTTGCGCTGCAGGTTCTCGATGAGTGCGAGCTCCAGCGTCTCAGCGTCGCCCACGTCCTTTTCGATGCACGGAACTTCGCGCAGCCCCGCGCGGCAGGCGGCATGATAGCGGCGCTCGCCCGAGATGATCATGTACTTGCCCGACTCGGGAACGTGGCGCACCAGCAACGGCTCGAGTACGCCGTGTTCGCGCACCGATTCGGTAAGCCCGGTGAGGTCGCCGTGATCCTTGCGCGGCTGCTCGGCGTTGGGCTGCACCTCTTCGACAGGGATCATTCTGCCGATGGCGGCGCCGCTGCGCGAGATCATCTCTTCTACGTAATGCGCGTCGTGCCGCATCTTCACAACCATGGGCAGGCCGGGGCGTCTAACTGACACGTTGCAGTACCTCCCGCGCTAAGCGTTCGTAGTCGTCGGCTCCAGGGGAGTCGGGGGCAAAGCTGAAGATGGTCTCCTTATAAGCCGGGCTTTCCTCCAGGCGCACGTTCTTGCCAATTACCGTTTTGAAGACCTTGTCGCCGAAGACGGAGCGCACCTGCTTGTGGATGTCGCGAGCCAGGTTGGTGCGCTTGTCGAACAGCGTCAAGGCCACTCCCACGAGCTGTAGCTCGGGATTGGGCCGCGCCCGGATGCGCTCGAAGGTCTCGAGGAAGTCGTCAGTGCCTTCGAGGGCGTAATAGGCGGCCTGGATGGGCACCAGCAGGTAGTTGGCGGCGACCAGGGCGTTGACGGTGATGATCCCCAGGGCGGGCGGCGTGTCGATCACGATCATGTCGAAGCTGTCGCGGCTGGGCGCGAGCGCGTCCTTCAGGCGGAAGGGCGCGTCGAACTGCCCCACCAGGTTGGCTTCGAGCTTGGCGAGCGCGATCTTGGCGGGCGCCACGCAGAGGTTCGAGAACTTGGTGGGTTTTACCACTTCCGAGAGCTGCATCTGGTGGTCGGCCAGCACCTCGTAAATCGAATGGGTGACTTCTTCAAGCGGGAGGAAGGTCAGGGTGCTGTTGGCCTGCGGGTCAAGATCGATGAGGAGGGTCCGCTTCTTCTTACGTGCGAAAGCGGCAGCAAGATTGATGGCTGTAGTGGTCTTTCCGACCCCGCCCTTCTGGTTTGCTATCGCAATGACCGTGGCCACTCAGATCTCCGGCCTAGGCAGGAACCCTCGCGTCGCGGGGCCGTCCGTGCGGACGGAAGTCCGGTCGCGGGGCAACTTCACATTTTGTAACGACCCATGTCCTCGTCGCCAAGGTTTTCGAGCCATTTGCGCAACTCTTCGTTGCTCACTTTGTCGGAGGCGGCGCTCGAAATCTTCGAGCTCTTCAGAACTTCGTCCTCCACGAAAATCGGACAATCCGTCCGTAGCGCCAGCGCCAGGGCATCGGACGGGCGAGAGTCTATCGAGATCGTCTGGCCGTCGCGCTCCAGCCAGATGACGGCGTAGAACGTATCATCGCGCAGCTCCGTCACCACCACCTTGTGAACGTGGGTATCCAGCCCCAGCAGCACGTTCTTGATCAGGTCGTGGGTCATGGGACGGGGTGTCGCCACCTTTTCGATCTCGAGGGCGATGGCGTTGGCCTCGTAGATTCCCACCCAAATGGGCAATACTGAGGCGCCATTGATGTCTTTCAAGATGACGATGGGCATGTTGGTGACGGGGTCCATCATCAGGCCTCGAATCTTCATCTCGACTTCCATGCGAACCCCCTCGTTCCTTGCTCCCCTTCGTCCAACCCCAACCCCCGACCGCGGGACCGCCTTCTCAAGCCACGTCGGTCCGAATGCCCACCAAGCTGTTGGGTCCGGCAGCCGTTACCCTCACTGTCCTGTAACTCCCGACCCAGTCCGGCTCGCCGGGAAAGTTGATGACGTGATTGCTGGTCGTACGCCCCACCGCCTGCCCGAGTCGCGTCTGAAAGCCCTCCACCAGGACTTCGAACTCGGATCCCACCAGGCGCTGGTTCTGCCGCAACTGGATCTGCCGCTGCCGCTCTTGCAACTCGGCCAGCCGCTCGCCTTTTTCGGCTTCCGAGACTGCGTCTGCCCAGCCGCCCGCTGCCGTCCCGGGCCGCGGGGAATACTTGAAGGAAAAAATCTGATCGTAGCCGACCTCATCGAGCAGCGAGAGTGTCTTCTCGAAGTCTTCGCGTGTTTCGTCACAGAACCCGACAATGACGTCCGTCGAAATGCTAATAGCACGCTTCGCGCGGCGGATGCAATCAATTTTTTCGAGATACTCGTCGCGCGTGTACCCCCGGAGCATGTGGGCGAGCACCCGGCTCGAACCCGACTGCACGGGCAGGTGGACGTGGTCGCAGAGCGCCGGATGGCTGTCGATGGCCTCGACGATGTCCGGGGTGAAGTCTCGCGGATGGGAGGTGGTGAAGCGCACCCGGTGGACGCCCTCGAGCGATGCCGTCCGGGCGAGCAGTCCGGCAAAGCTCAGCTGCTCAGGAGCTGGGTCGCAATAGGAATTAACGTTCTGGCCGAGGAACTGAATCTCCGTGTAGCCCTCCTCCGCGAGACGGCGGCACTCTTCCAGGATCTTGTCGCTGGGGCGGCTGCGCTCCGGCCCGCGCGTCATGGGGACTACGCAGTAGGCACAATCCTTGTCGCACCCTTCGATGATGGTGAGGTAGGCGCGATAAGGATTGTCGCGGCGTGTCACCTCGGTCTCAAAACACTCGTCGGTATCGAGTGAAAGCCCAGTGACGCGCCGTCCGCCCGCTTCGATCTCGGACAACAACTCGGGAAGCCTCGAGTAACTCGCGGACCCGCAGACTAAGTTCACTTGAGGCGCGCGCTCGAAGAAGCGTTCCCCTTCCTGCTGTGCGACGCAGCCCAGTACCCCGATGACCTTCGGGCCGGCAACGCGTCCTTTCTTGAACGCCCCCAGGCGCGAGAAGACCTTTTGCGCCGCCTTCTCGCGGATACTGCAAGTGTTGTAAAACACCAGATCCGCTTCCTCGTGGCTCGCCACCAGCCGATAACCTCGGGCCATCAGCACGCCCGCGACTTTCTCCGAGTCGTGGACGTTCATCTGACAGCCAAAGGTTTCAATGTAGAAGGTCTTGCCGGAACCTGGAGTGACTGCGGACGCGGGCGTAACCTGCGACTCGGACAGGATGTGATGCATTAGAGATTCTGAAGGCGGAGTTGATTCTGGAGGTGAGATTTGAACGAGGTCGATCCCCATGAACGGTCCTTACTCCAAACGTCAGTATAGCTTGAACCCGCCGGCGTTGCTAGCCTGAGTGATGGCGGCTCGCCGGCGTCCTCCGATGCAGCCCGCTAGGTCATTGCCGCAGCCTGCTTGATCATAGCAGCGGCGTGCTTCAGGACCGCGTCCGTAATCTGGCTGCCCGAGAGCATGCGGGCCAGCTCCGCCGCGCGCTCCTTCGGCGTGCCGAGATACCTCACCGCGGTCAGCGTACGTCCGCCGCGCTCGAACTTCTCCACATAATAATGGTGATCGGCGAAACACGCGATCTGCGGAAGATGAGTCACGCAGAGCACCTGGGTATCGCGCGCCAAGCGCTTCAGCCGCTGGCCGACAGACTCCGCGACGCGCCCGCCGATTCCGGCGTCCACCTCGTCGAAAATGAAGGTCGGCACGGGCCACGCCACCGCCCCGGCGGATCGTCCCGAGTTGGCCGAACTGGCTGAGCGGCCGATTCCGCTGACCGTCTTGAGCGCCAGCATGAGGCGCGAAAGCTCGCCGCCCGAGGCGATCTTCTCGAGCGGCCGAGTCTCCTCGCCGGGATTGGGTGAGATGCGCAACTCGATTTCGTCGATCCCGCACAATCCGCGCGCGCCGCTTGCGAAGTGGACTTCGAACCGGGTCTTCTCCATCCCGACCTGGGCCAGCTCCTCGCGCACCCGCTGCTCGAACTTTCGGGCGGCCGTGTGTCGCTCGCTCGACAGCGCCTGAGCGGCGCGATCGTACTCCACGGTCGCCTGGCGAACCTCTTCGCCCATTTGGGCGCGGCGCTGGTCAGCGTGTTCGAGGCCCGCAAGCTGCTCCCGGGTTTGCCTGCCGTAGGCGAGAATCTCTTCCAGCGTCGGGCCGTACTTCCGTTTGAGCCGGTCGAAAAGCGCCAGGCGGTCTTCAATCTCGTCCAGGCGCCGGGGGTTGGCATCGAGTTTGCTAAGGTAGTCGCGCAGCGCGCGCGCCAAGTCGTCGAGAGCGGCGCGGGCACCCGAGAGCGGCTCGTTGTAGGAGTCAAAGGCCGAGTCGTACCGGCGTAGTTCGTCGAGCGCTCGCTCGACCACGCCCAACCTCGAGCACGCCGAGCCTTCGTCCTCATAGAGCTGGGCGAAAGCCGTCGAGGCAGCAGCGCGGATCTTTTCGAGGTTGCTGAGAATGCGCTTCTCATCCTCAAGCCGCACGTCCTCGCCGGGTTCGAGCCGCGCCTGCTCGATTTCCTTGGCCTGGAAGCTCAGAAGATCGATAGCCCTCAGCCGCTCCTGCTCGCTTTGGCTGAGACTCTCGAGTTCGCGCTCGAGCCGGCTTTGATTGTCGAAAAACTTCCCGATTTCCTCGACCGTGGCCTCGAGCCCCGCGAACTGGTCGAGAAGCTCGAGTTGCGCTTCGCGCCAGAACAGCGCTACATGCTCGCCCTGGCTGTGAACCTCAACGAGTTCGCGCGCCAGGCTTCGCACCGCCGCCGCCGTCACCGCCTGGTCGTTCACCAGCAGCCGGCTTCGGCCGCTCGAGTGAATTTCGCGGCGCAGGATAACCTCCGGCTCTTCCCCGCCCTCCAGATCGTTCTCGTTGAACCAAGCGGTCCAGGGGAAGGCGCTGGCCTTGCGTCGATTGCGGCCTTGTGACCCGTTCTCTCGCGGCTCTCTGTCCGCACCGAAAACCGCCGTGACGCTCGCGCGCTCCGCGCCCGTGCGGATGATCTCGGGCGACGCTCGGCCGCCTAGCGCCAGCGAGAAGGCGTCGACCAAAATCGACTTGCCTGAGCCCGTCTCGCCCGACAGCAGGTTGAGTCCGGCGTGGAACTCGAGCGAGAGGTCCTCAATGACGGCGTAGTTCTGGATGTGGAGCTCGCGCAGCATCGGGTTGACGAAGACTTTACCGGTGAACACCAAAACGCTCAAGAATAATCTCGACGATTCTGGGCGCGGCCCGTCCGTCCCACAAGGGTGGGAGAGTTCCCGGCTGGCGTTCGCCCGCCAGGACCTTCCGAGCGGCAGCGATCAGGCGGGCGGGGTCGGAGCCCACCAGTTGGTTTGTCCCCTGCTCGATGGTTGCCGGCCGCTCGGTATTCTCACGCAACGTCAGGCAGGGGACGCCGAGCGCGGTCGTCTCCTCCTGCACCCCGCCCGAGTCGGTGAGCACCAGGCAGGCGTGGTCCATCAGACACAGGAATTCAAGGTAGCCGAGCGACCGGAAGGGGACGAGGCCGGCGTGATGCGCGTTGCGTTCGTTGAAATACTGCCCCAGCCCGAAGGCTTCCATGCGCTGGCGAGTCCGCGGATGGACGGGGAAAAATATTGGCAAGGTCTCGGCGACGCTGTCGACGGCCTGGAGAATGCCGCCCAGAACTTTGGGATCATCCACGTTTGACGGGCGATGCAGGGTCATGAGGCCGTACGGCCGCGTCGCGCCGCCGTTCAGGCGCAGGCAGAGCTCGTCGAGGATCGCCGAGCGCTCGGCGAGCTTCCGGTGCCGAAGCAGCGAGTCGATCATCACGTTGCCCACCAGGTGGATGCGATCTTCGGCGACGCCTTCGCGCCGCAGGTTCCGCACTCCGCTCTCTTCGGTGACGAAAAGCAGGTCGGCGAGGGCGTCGGTCAGCTTGCGGTTGATTTCCTCGGGCATCGTCATATCAAAGCTGCGCAGCCCCGCTTCGATGTGCGCCAGCTTGATATTGAGCTTGGCGGCGGTGATCGCCGCGGCCAGCGTCGAATTGACGTCACCCACGACCACCACCAGGTCGGGCTTCAGATCGAGCAGCACCGGTTCGAGCCGCTTCATAATCTCCGCGGTCTGAAACGCGTGGCTCCCCGAGCCGACCTGCAGGTTAATGTCAGGCTCAGGCAAACCCAGGTCGCGGAAGAACGACGCCGAGAGCTGATCGTCGTAGTGCTGTCCGGAGTGGACGAGGATACGCTCGACGTCGGAGACGGCGCCTAGTTCGCTCACCAGCGGAGCGATCTTCATGAAATTGGGCCGGGCGCCTACGACGCTGACAATTCTCATGGCACCTTCACGGGAAGGAATGGCAGTCGAGGGAAAACTGTGAGTCTGTCGTCGAGCTTCGGCATTCGGAGAATCAGGAGAACGTGCGGTTCGCGATCAAGCCCCGTCGACGAAGGTCGCGAGCTTTCGCAGCCGTTCATGACGGCGGCGGAGAAGCGCGTCGCTGGCCAGCGCCGTCAATTCCTGCAGGGCGTCGCGCAGGACGGGGCGTAGCAGTTCCGCCGCGTGCTCGGAATCGTGGTGCGCGCCGCCCGGCGGTTCAGGAACCACGCCGTCGACGATACCCAGCCGGTGGAGGTCCTCGGCGGTCAGCTTGAGGAGCCGTGCCGCCTCCTGTTTGTGGTCCCAGTCGCGCCACAAAATCGAAGAGCAGCTTTCCGGGCTGATGACCGAGTACACGGCGTTCTCGAGCATCAGGACTGTATCGCCGACGGCGATAGCGAGCGCGCCACCGCTGCCACCCTCACCGTGGATCACCACCACGATGGGCACGGCGAGCTTGGGAATCTCTTTCAAGTTATAGGCGATCGCCTCGGCCTGGCCGCGTTCCTCTGCCCCGATGCCGGGGTAGGCGCCCGGCGTGTCGACCAGAGTGATCACGGGCAGCTTGAACTTGGCCGCCAGTTGCATCAGCCGCAGCGCCTTGCGGTAGCCTTCGGGATTCGTCATACCAAAGTTGCGCATGAGCTTCTGCTTGGTGTCGCGTCCCTTTTGGTGTCCCATTACCATAACCGGACGCCCCTCGAAGCGCGCGAAGCCAGCCACCAGGGCGGGATCGTCGGCGAAGCGCCGGTCGCCGTGCAGTTCCGTGAAGTCGGTGAAAAGCGACTGGAGATAGTCGAGCGTGTAAGGCCGCTGAGGATGTCGCGCCAGCAGTACGCGCGCCCAAGGATCGTTTCGCTCGTTTCGCTCCCCGGTGATCTGGCGGCGTAGCGCTTCCACTTGGTTGCGCAGGCGCTCAATCTCTTCGCGCGTGGCTTCGGAGTCCGAGGCGGTCTCGAGCTCGGCAATCTGCCGCTCGATTTCTTTCGCCATCTCGAGTTGGCTTTCCGTGGGACCCATCGGGTTATCGTGGGCGCGCGCGCGTCAGCAGGTGAAACCCTTAGCAAACCGACAGACCGAGGCGTGGGCTCAGCCCTGCGTCTTCTCCAATGAAACGGCCGCCTCCCCGCAAAGTTCCTTGAGACGTGCGAGCAGTTCCGGATCGGCGTTCACCGCTGCGGAATGGCGCGGCCGCAAGCGCGCCCGGAAATCGCCGGGACTCGTCAGTTCGAAGACGACCGGGTTCGAGCCCGGATGCCGGACCAGCAGCGCTTCGAGCTGTTTGACCAGATGCTCGGTCGAGCCGGCGTCCGACGCCGCGAGATTCAAGCGGATCACGAGTTCCGGCTTCCCGCCGTTCGAGGCGGCGTCCAGCGGGCGCGCCTCGCTAACCACCACTTTGAGTGGCGAATTCTCTTCGTGCCGCACACGCCCTTTGATCACCAGCGCGGTATCCGGCTTGAGCACGCCTTGCAGTTGCTGCAGTGCCTGCGGGAAGACCAGCAATTCGACCGATCCTCGCAGGTCTTCGAGGACGCCGCTCGCCCAGAGGTCACCCTTCTTGCTGGGCCGCACACGAAGGTTGGTGAGAATGCCGGCGAGCGTCACCGGGGACTCATGGTCGATTTCCCCGAGCGACACGCTGTCGTACCGGGTGAGCGCTGCCATCCTGGCGCGATACTTTTCGAGCGGATGCCCGGTCACGTAGAAGCCCAGGACTTCCTTCTCGCCCGCCAGGCGTTCCGCCTCGGACCAGTCGGGCACGTCGGGCAGCGCTTCGGGCGGAGGCGGCAGCGGTGAGCTCTCACCGATGAACAAGCCGTGCTGGCCGCTCTCGGTCTCACGCTGCCTGCGCGCTCCGAGTTCCATGGCGCGATCGAGGACGGCCATCATCTGGGCGCGCCGGGCACCTAGCGAGTCGAAAGCTCCAGCTTTGATGAGACTTTCGATTACTCGCTTATTGAGCAGGCGCAGGTCGACATTCTCGCAAAACTGGAAGATGCTGTCGAATCGCCCGAGGCGCGCCCGCGCCGCCTCCACAGACTGGATGGCCGCTTCACCCACGTTCTTGATGGCCGTCAAGCCGAATCGAATGCTCGCACCGTCGGGAGTAAAGGCGTGCTGGCTGGAATTCACGTCGGGCGGCAGAATGTTGATGCCCATGTCGCGGCACTCGTTCAAGTAGAACATGAGCTTGTCCTGGTTGCCGATTTCCGCCGTCAGCATCGCCGACATGAATTCCACCGGGTAGTGAGCCTTGAGGTAGGCGGTCTGGTAGGCGACGAAGGCGTAGGCCGCCGAATGGGACTTGTTGAATCCGTAGCCGGCAAACTCCTTGACCAGCTCAAAGAGCTTTTCCGCCTTGGCGGCCGGCACGCCGTTCTTGCGCGCCCCGCTGATGAACTTCTCCCGCATCGCCACCATTTCTTCGGGCTTCTTCTTCCCCATGGCGCGCCGCAGGATATCCGCTTCCCCCAGGGTGAATCCGGCGACGCTCGCCGCGATCTGCATCACCTGTTCCTGGTAGACGATGACGCCGTAGGTTTCTTCCAGGATGTCCTTCAGTTGCGGCAGGTCGTAGACCACGCGCTTGCGGCCCATCTTGCGGGCTACGAAGTCGTCGATCATGCCCATGGGGCCGGGGCGATAGAGGGCGTTCAAGGCGATCAGGTCGGCGAGGCGGTTGGGCTTGGCGCGCCGCAGGATGTCCGTCATGCCACGGCTTTCAAACTGGAAGATGCCGGCCGTCAGCCCCTTCCCGAGCAGTTCGTAGGTCGCGGCATCATCGAGCGGCTGAGTTGAGAAATCGAGGTGTTCGCCGCGCGTCTGCTCGATGAGCTTCAGGCAGTCGTCGATGACGGTCAGCGTGGTAAGACCCAGGAAGTCCATCTTGAGCAGCCCGATGCTCTCGAGATCATCCATCGAGTACTGCGTGGTGATTTCATCCTTGTTGCTCTTGTAAAGCGGCACGATCTCGGTGAGCGGTTGAGGCGAGATGACGACGCCCGCGGCGTGGGTCGAGGCGTGGCGCGCCAAGCCCTCGAGCCGTCCCGCGACCTCGAGCAGTTCGGCCACGCGCGGCTCGCATTCTTTCAGTTGCTTCAGTTCCGGCGACTGAGCCTGGGCGTCCTTCAGCGTGATGCTGAGGACGTTGGGCACCAGCTTGGCGATGCGATCAACCTCGTTGAAGGGCATGTCGAGCGCGCGGCCGGCGTCGCGGATGACCGCTTTCGCGCCCATCGTGCCGAAGGTGATGATCTGGCTGACGTTCTCGCGCCCGTACTTCTCCGTGACGTAATTGATTACTTCGCCGCGCCGTCGCATGCAGAAATCGATGTCGATGTCGGGGAAGCTGATGCGCTGGGGATTGAGGAAGCGCTCGAAGAGCAGGTCGTACTGCAAGGGATCGATGTCGGTCACGTGCAGAGCGTAGGAAACCAGGCTGCCCGCCGCCGATCCTCGACCCGGGCCGACGGGAATGCACTGTTCGCGCGCGAACCGGATGAAGTCCCAGACGATCAGGAAATAACCCGCAAAGCGCATCTGCTTGACGAGCTCGATTTCGCGGTCCAGGCGCTCTCCGTAAGCCTCGAGCGGATGGCGCAGACGTCCTGCGGCTTGGAGCCGCTCAAGCTTCTCGCGCCGCCGCGCGAATCCTTCGCGCGTGATCTTTTCGAAGAAGCTCTCAAGCGTCTCGGCCGCCGGCACCTCGAAGTGCGGGAAGACGTGCTGCTTCTTTTCCAGGTGGACGTTGCAGCGCGCGGCGATCTCCACCGTGCGCGCCAGCGCTTCGGGAATCTCGCCGAAGAGCCGAAGCATCTCCTCCGAGGACTTGAAGAAGAACTCGTTGGTCGCGAACTTCATGCGCGTCGAGTCGTTGACCGTCTTCCCGGTCTGGATGCAGACGAGCACGTCCTGGGCGCGGGCGTCCGCCTGGGTCAGATAGTGGCAGTCGTTGGTCGCGACGAGCGGTACACCCGTTTCCCGCGACAGCTTGACGAGCTGGGGGTTGATGCGCTGCTGGTCGGCGATTCCGTGGTCCTGGATCTCAAGGTAGAAGTTGCCTTTGCCGAAGATGTCGCGCAGATCGTAAGCCGCCTGGCGAGCCGCGTCATGGCGGTCGGCGGAAAGCGCTGCAGCCACCTCGCCGCGCAGGCAAGCGGAGAGTCCGATCAGGCCCTCGGAGTGGCGCGCGAGCAGGTCTTTGTCGATACGCGGTTTGTAGTAGAACCCCTCCGTGTACGCCGCCGAGGCCAGCTTGACCAGATTGCGGTATCCCGTATCATTCTCACAGAGCAGCACGAGGTGGTTGGGACGGTCAGAGTCGGTCGAGCGGTCGAAGCGATTGGTTCCGGCGACGTAGGCCTCACAGCCGATAATGGGCTTGAGTCCGTGCTTGATGGCCTCGCCGTAGAACTTCACCGCGGCGAACAAGTTGCCGTGGTCGGTGACCGCCACGGCGGGATGCTTCAGCTCGACAGCGCGGTCCACGAGCCGGGAAATGTCGCAGGCGCCATCCAGCAAGCTGTAATCCGTATGAAGATGTAGGTGGACAAAACCGTTCGAAGCCATCGGGAGTCATTCTAGCAGAAAAGGATGAGAGTCACACGTCGCGGCGTGAGAGGATCGTAAGTTGAACTAACCAGAGGGAGTTGATGACGGCTCGGCGCCTTACGACAGGGGCTTCTGGAAGATCAGGAAGTAGTACTCCTTCCGTGGCTCGGGACGCGCAAACCCCGGTTCCTGGCGGAGTAACCGGAAACCGTTGCGCTCTGCGTCCTGTCGCTCGATCTCCTCGGGCATCCGATGACGCGAGTAATAGTCCTCGCGGGATTTGCCGGGCTCGGCTTTGCCGTCGATCAAGGTCAGCATGCCGCCGGGCTTCAGGGCGCGATAAATCGCCGCGAGCATGGCGTCGTACTCGTGCATTTCATGGTACGCGTCGACGATGAGGACCGCGTCGAGCGCACCAGTGGGCAGGTGGGGATCGTCCGGCGTGCCGGCGATCGCTTCGATTTGAGTGAGGCCTTTCTCCTTTGCCTGCCGGCGAATTTCGGCGATCTTGTCGTCTTGGAGGTCTTCGGCGTAGACCTTGCCGTTGGGTCCTACGCGACTTGCCAAGTGGAAAGTAAAGTAGCCGCGCCCGCATCCGACGTCGGCGACCGCGCTGCCGGGCTTCACGCCCAGTGCGTCCATCACTTGCTCGGGATGCTGCCAGGCGTCACGCTCGGGGCCGCTGTTCTGCCCGGCGAGGCGCGAGCAAGCGAGAGTCCCTGCCGCAAGCTCCAATGCCGCGAGCGGCAACCACACCTTCGCGCATCGGTGTCGAACAAGCCTCCGCATGAACGAGTCCCTCTAAGGGAATCCTACCACTGTGAATGCTGAATTCTGAATTGGGACCGAGACGCCGAGCGGTCGAGTGTACTTTGGCTCCGTGGTTTTGTTTTCAGAATCAGAATAATCAGAATTCAGAATTATTCAGAATTCATAATTTACTCATGGCGCAGCGCCACCATCGGATCCACTTTCGTGGCGCGGCGCGCCGGAATATAGCTCGCCAGTGTCGCGACCGCAGCCAGCAAAAGCACGGCTCCCGAGAAGGTCAAGGAATCCGTGGGACGCACGCCGTACAGCAGGCTCGCCATCAAGCGGGTCAAGGCGAGGGACGCCGCAAGACCGATGACCAGGCCCAGTCCGGTAAGCTTGAGTCCTTGCACGACTACCAGCTTTAGAACGTCCGGGACTTCCGCACCGAGCGCCATGCGGATGCCGATCTCATGCGTGCGCTGTGCGGCGGCATAGGAAATCACGCCGTAGAGTCCCACCGCCGCCAGAATCAGGGCTACACCGGCAAACGCGCCCAGCAGCAGCATTACTACCCGCTCGGGGGCGAGCGATTCTGATGCCAGTTGTTCGAGGCTCATGCTGTACCCTACGGACTGGTCCTTGTCTACGTCCCAGATAGCGCGCTCGGCGGATTTGGCCAGGCTGGTCGGGTCGGAGGATGTTCGGAGGGCAAAGCAGATGAGCGGCGCAGTTAGCTGAGAGAACGGGAAGTAAATCTCCGACGTGATGTCAGAGGTTATCCCCAACTGATGGACGTCCCCGACCACACCGACCACCTCAACGGGATGCTCCACGCCGTCGACATCGAGCCGTTTGCCGAGCGGATCCTGATTAGGCGCAAGGCGCCGGGCGAGGCTCTTGCTGATGATGGCGGCCGGGACTGAGTTCTGCGTGTCATGATCGGTGAAGTAGCGGCCTTCGAGCAGCGGGATAGCCATAGCACGGAAATAGTCGGGAGTCACCGAGCTCCACGCTGCGATAGGCCGCTCGTTCTTAGGTATCGGTTGCCCTTCCAGTGAAAGGGAGCGCTCGCCCCACCAGCCGCTAAGAGGAAGAAAGGTCACGCCGCCCGCCGCTTTCACGCCGGGGAGCGCCTTGAGGCGCTCGATAGCCTGGTCACTGAACGCGCGCCGTTGGGCGTCCGTGAGATTTTGCTTATACCTGAAATCCGGCAGCATGACGCGCAGGGTCAGGACGTTTTGCGGGTTGAAACCCAGATCGCCTCCGAGCAGATAGACAAAGCTGCGAAGGGCGAGACCGGCGGCCGCGAGCAGGACCAAAGATAACGCCACTTCTGACACCACGAGGGTGCCGCGAAAGCGATGGCTTCGGGTGCTCCCGGCCAGGCTGCGCCCCGCCTCCTTCAAGGATTGATTGAGGTCCAGGCCGCCGGCTTGCAGCGCGGGAACCAAGCCGAAGATCACACCCGTGAGCACTGAAACAGCAAGCGCGAAGCCCAGCACCCAGCCGTCAATCGGAATCTTATCCAGGTGCGGGACGCTGATGTTGAAGATGGTGGGCGGAAACATGGTCACCAGAACTCCTGTACACCAGAACGCCACCAGGAGTCCGAGCGCGCCGCCGATGAGTCCCACGAGAGCGCTCTCGGTGAGGAACTGGCGTACGAGCCGGGAGCGGCTGGCGCCCAGCGCGGCGCGGACGGCCACTTCCCTTTCGCGGGCCGCCGCTCTCGCCAAGAGCAGGTTGGCGACGTTGGCACAGGCGATGAGGAGTACCAGGCCGACGGCACACATGAGGACGAGCAGCGCCGGGCGGATATCTCCGCTAATCGTCAGGCGGAGGCTGATGATATTGGTCGCGTCGTCGTCCTGGTTCGTCTTGGGGTATTCCAGCGCCAGGCGATGCGCAATGGTATTCATCTCCGTTTCGGCCTGCGAGCGGGTGACACCGGGCTTGAGGCGGCCAATCACGCGCAGGTAGCGAAAGGCGCGGTCATTCGCGGCCTCAGGTATAACGGTCAGAGGAGTCCAGAGCTCCGTGACCGGAGGATACTGAAAGCCGGGTGGCATGACCCCGATAACGGTGTAGGGCGCGCCGTCGAGCGTGATCGTTCTTCCGATAATGCTCCGGTTGGCGCCGAAGCGGCTCTGCCAGAACGGATAGCTCAATACTGCCACGTGGTTCTTGCCCGGCTGTTCCTCCTCAGGGACGAAGGTCCGGCCGACAAGGGGCATGACTCCGAGCGTGCGGAAATAGTCGGCGGAAAACGAATAGGCAATGATGAGCGACGGCTCGCCCGCGCCGGTCAAGGTGTATGTGATGTCCGTGGACGCCGCAATGGTTTCAAACACATGGTTCTGGGCCCGCCAATCGGCGAAGTCGAGGGGCGAGACCTGGTCGGTGTTAAAGCCTCGCCTGCGGTTGTAGCTCCACACCATCACCAACCGGTCGGCGTCCTTGTAAGGCAACGGGCGCAACAGCACCGTGTTCACGACGCTGAAGATTGCCGTGTTGGCGCCGATGCCCAGGGCCAGCGTCACGACGGCCACCGCCGTAAAGCCGGGATTCCTCGCCAGTATCCGCAAGCCGTATCGCAGGTCCTGGATCAAGGTCGTCATGTCTGGAGTACCTCGAAATTATGAATGCTGAATTCTGAATGCTGAATTAAAAAACAAGCCCAGGCGCCTTATGGTGAGCGATGCAAACCGTCGCACACTACCCCCGGGGGAAAGCAGATTCCTCGCTGCGCTCGGAATGTCAGTTCATCGACTGCTCCCCCTGCTCCCAATTCAGAATTCACAATTCAGCATTCAGAATTCATTCGTACCGTAGCGCCGTCATCGGATCCACCTTCGCCGCGCGATGCGCCGGCAAGTAGGCGGCGACGAAGCCCGTCAGCGCCACCAGTAGTCCCGAGAGCCCCAGGACCAGCGGATTAAGGGCCGGGATTCCAAACAGCATGCTCGAGAGCAGGCGGTCCGCCGCCAGCGATGCTGCCAGTCCCAGTGCCAGGCCAGCCACGAGCAGCACAAGCGCTTGCTTCAGCACCATTCGCAGAACCATCGAGCGGCTGGCGCCCAGCGCGATCCTCACGCCGATTTCGCGCGTACGCCGCGTCACCGAATAAGCCATCACACCGTACAGCCCGACCATGGTCAGGAGCAGCGCGATTCCCGCGAAGCAACCGAGCAGCAGCGTGTGGAAGCGCGGTTCGGTCACTTCGGTAGACAGCAGCTCGTCCATGGTCCTCACTTGAAACACCGGCACCAGCGGGTCAAGAGCCGCCATCTGCGCGCGCACCGCGGACTCCAAGGTCCGGGGCGGCACGGCGGTGCGCAGCATCATGACCGGCGGCTGCCAGGTAAGCTGCTTGTAAGGAAAGTAGTAGATGGGCTCCGGCTCCGCGTCCATCGCGAACAGCTTGGCGCTGCCGACCACTCCCACAATCTCCCGTACAATTTCCCCGTGCTGGCCGGGAGCCGCGGCGCCCGACGCCATACGCTTGCCGATCACGTCTTCTCCGGGAAAGAACTTGTCGGAGAAGGCCTTGTTGACAATCAGCACGGGCGCAGCCTTGGCGTCGTCATTCTCATTGAAATAACGGCCCTTGAGCAGAGGGATACCCGCCGTCTGAAAATAGCCCGGTGTGGCAAAGGCCATGCGGGCGAACGGACGCTTGGTTTGCACGGCGGGACGTTCTTCAATATGGAAGGAGACCTCGGCGTCGTCGCCTCCGAACGGCAACGGCCACACGCCCGCCGCGGATCGCACGCCCGGCACAGCGCGCATGCGTTCCAGCAACTGATCGTAGAACACGACTTGTTGATCGCGATTGTACTGAGACTCCGGCAGGCTGAACCAAAAGGTCAGGACGTGGTCGGGATTCAGGCCCGGATCGCTGTGCTCGAGGTGCAGGAAACTTGCCATCAACAGTCCGGCGGCGGTCACCAGAACCAATCCCAGCGTCACCTGGGCGATGACCAGCGCGCCACGAACCCGATGGTGCTCGGCCGCGCCACCAGAAGTCCGTTCTTTCAGCGAGGAAGCGAGGTCAATCTTGGAGGCGTGCAGAGCAGGCGCGAGTCCGAACAGCACGCTGGTTACGAAAGCCAGCAGCAGCGAGAATCCCAGGACGCGCCCGTCGATGCTGGTCTGCGCCAAGCGCGGAATGCTCTGTCCTCCGAGAGGCAGCACCTCATCAAGGGCATACTCGGCGAGAAGCGTGCCGGCGGCGCCGCCCAGGATCGCCAGCAAGAGACTCTCGGTGAGCAGTTGCCGCACCACGCGCCCACGGCTGGCTCCGATCGCCGCACGCACGGCCATTTCAGGTTCGCGGCTGGCGGTACGCGCCAGCAGCAGGTTGGCGATGTTGGCGCACGCGATCAGCAGGACCAGGCCGACCGCACCCAGCAAGATCAACAAGGGTGCGCGCGACTCACCGACCAAGGTTGCAAGCTCCGGCCGGACTGAGGCGCGGGCGTGATTGGTATTCGTGTCAGGATACTGTTTGGCCATCGCCTGCGCGATCACGTCGAGATCGGCGCGCGCCTGCTCGATGCGGACACCGGGCTTGAGACGTCCCAGCGCTTCGAGCATATGCGCGCCGCGCTGCGCGAGCATGCCCTGGTCGTCCGCGATGGTGGTCCAGAACTGGACGTTGGGTTCGCTCACCGGGTAGGCGAAGCCGGCGGGAGCCACCCCCACCACCCTGTAGGGCTTCCGGTTGAGAGTAATCGTGCGGCCCACGATGCCGCGATCGCCGCCGAACTGCGTCTGCCACAGTTTGTGGCTCAATACCGCCACGCTGGTACCCGCCGCTTCCTCGGACGACAGGAATCCGCGGCCCAGCTCCGGCTGAATTCCCAGTGTCGGAAACAAGTCCCAGGTCACGATCTCGCCGTCAAGCTGGACGGGCATTCCGTAGCCGGTCAGCGTCAGATTGGTATCGCGCCCGGTCACCAGATGTTCGAAGGTATGATTGCGCGCCCGGAAGTCGAAGAAGTCCGGGTAAGACAGGTCGCTCGGCACCGGTGCGCCGCGGGTGCTCATCGATTCCACGCGCATGAGCCGGTCGGGCTCGGCGTAAGGCAGCGGCTTCAGCAGGACGGTGTTGACCACGCTGAAGATCGCCGTGTTCGCGCCAATCCCCAGCGCCAGTGCCATGACCGCGACCGCGGTAAAGCCGGGATTCCTCACCAGCATCCGCAAGCCGTAGCGCAAATCCTGAATCAAAGTTCCCATGAGCTTACCTCGCGGCCTCCAGCCTCAGTCTTCGGGTCACATGATCCGGCGATCGTTCGACGGCGAGCCGTCGGACATGCGGAACAGCCGCCTGCGCCGCTCTGCCCACTCCTCGCTCGAAAAGATCCGCGGCCCAACCTCAATCAGGCGCGGCAGCATGTTGAATACCGATGCCGGACTCCACGGCGCTCCCTGGCGGGTGCGGAACCGGCGACGATTCAACTCCTCCGCCACTTTCGACAATGAGAAGTCGTCCACAATCAGGTCCATCATCAGCATGAGGATCTCCTTCTCGGTGGGATCCTCTTCGAGACGCGAGCAATCGTCCGCTACCCTGAGCCCAAACGGTATCTCCTCGACAAGGCCGCGCGCTTCGGCTTCCCCGCCCTCGACCGGACGCTGCCATTCGATGGCCACCAGCTTCCATCCAGCCTCGGCGCGCTCCCTCAAATAGTCGGCATCGAGCAGCCGCGTAGGAACTTCACGAACCCGCTCAATCTTTGCCATGGTAACCGACCCCCTCCTCCCAGGTTAGGATCAATGACCGATCACTCGTGTCTCGATAGTTCCGTCTCTTGCCAATTCAGAATTCACAATTCGACATAATTCGACATTCAGAATTCATTCGTATCTTAGCGCCACCATCGGATCGAGCCGTGAAGCGCGCAGCGCCGGCCAGTAGCAGGCTGCGGCGGCGACTACTGCCAGCAACACCGCGGCCAGCGTGAAGGCGAGCGGATCGTCCGGCCGCAACTCGAAAAGCAACGAACGCGCCGTCCTGGCTGCGGCCAGCGCCAAACCGATTCCCACTGCGAGTCCCGATCCGACCAGCGTTCCCGCCTGACCGAGTACCATCTTCATGATCTCCCGACGATCGGCGCCCAGCGCCATGCGGATGCCGATCTCGCTCGTCCGGCTGACCACCAGGTACGACATCACGCCGTACAACCCGACGGACGTGAGCAGCGCCGCGAGCAACCCGAAGAGACCCGAGAGTGTGGCCATCAGCCGCTCGGGCAGCGCTTTGTCGTGGATCATGGTCCGCAGGGTCCAAAAGTCCGTGTCGATTAGCGGGCTGGCTTCGGCAAGGGCGCTCCTCACGCGGCCGCTGAGGTCAGCGGTTGGGCGGCTCGACCGAACGATGATCTGATCGTAAGGACCGGGCTTAGCCGTCTGGCTCGTGCAGAGAAAGGCGATGGGGAGGAAGCTCTTGCGGATGTCGCGATACTTCGAGTCCTTGACCAAGCCGACGATCTCGAAGCTGGCCTCTGGCTCGCTGGGCGTGGTCTCCCGCCGGAACCGCGAACCCACGGGATTGGCGCCGAGACCCAGCAGGCGCCCGAATGCTTCGTTCACGATCGCAACCTTGGGGGACTCCGGCGAATCGCGGTCATCAAAATCGCGGCCGGCCAAGAGCGTCATGCCCAGCGCCTTGAAATAGTCGCGGCTGATCCAACCAAAGTTCGAGTCGCTTCCGTGGCCGCGGTCCGAGCCTTCCCGCCACACCACATTGTCGGTACCGCTGCCGCTCAGGGGAATGATGCCTGCCTCCGCCACGGCGTCCACCCCAGGAACGGCGCGCAGCCGCTCGAGCAGCTGCCGTTTGAACTCCAGCCGCCGCTCGACCGGAAGGCTCATGCGCGTCAGATCCACCTCAGTGACCAGGATTCCGTCCTCGCGAAAGCCCATGTTCTGCGAGAGCAGCTTATACAAGCTGCGCGTGAACAACAGCGCGCCCGCGAGCAGCACCAGAGACAGGCTCACTTGCGACGCAGCCAGCGCCCGCCGGACGTCAAAGCGATCGCGACTGGAGGTGAGACCTCGTCCCGCCGCCTTCATCGCCTCGCCGGGCGCAACACGCGTAGCTCGAAGCGCCGGAGTGAGCCCGAAAAGGACGCAGGTCAGGGCAGTGGTCGCCGCGGTGAAGCCAAGCACGCTCCAGTTAAGGGTGAGATCGACGAACAACGAGTCCCCTTGCGTGCTCAGCAACGAAACGAGGAATTGGCTCAGCGTCCCCGCCATGAGCAGGCCCAAGCTTCCACCGGCCGCGGCGAGCATCAGGCCTTCCACCATCAGTTGGCGGATGATCCGTCCGCGTGACGCGCCCAAAGCGAAGCGCACCGCGATTTCCCGCTCGCGCGCTGTAGCTCGCGCCAGGAGCAGGCTGGCGAGGTTGGCGCAGGCGATCAACAGCACCAGTCCGGCGATCCCGAGTAGCAGGGTCAGCGGGTCGCCGTACTGGTCGCGCAACCAGGAAACTCCACCGTTCGCCGCAGTCGCCGTCAAGCGGAACTTCAGGTAGTCCTTGATGTTCTCCGGTGGATAGTCCTTAGGCAGCGTGGCTTCGAAGATGCCCGGCGAGATCGTCTCAAGCTGAGCATTGGCTCGCGCGATCGACTCGCCGGGCTTCAACCGGCCCATCACCGTCAGCCACCAGATCGTGCCGGCGTCGAGCAGGTTGGATTCGCCACCCAGCACTGCCTGCGAACAGATGGGCAGCGCGACATCGTACGCATGCCCGATTTCCAAGCCGAAGAAGCTGGGGGGCGTTACGCCGATGATCTCCACCGCGTGGTAGTCGAGCGTGAGCTTCCGGCCGACCGCCGAGACGTCCCCGCCGAGCTCGCGCTGCCAGAAGGCATAGCTGACGACCGCGCCCGGCAAGCCGCAACCCCGCCGGTCGTCCGCCGCGTTGAACACGCGACCCACCACCGGCTGGACGCCCAGGACGCGGAAGAAGTCGCCGCTCACCCACATGCCGCGGACGGAGCGCGTCTGGCCTGTCTGGCCGAGGTCGAAGTCGTTGTTAGCCCACGCAAAGGCGCCGGAGAAGACCTCCTGCCGGTCTCGAATCCGCTCCCAGATAGGATTGGTCAGCGCCGCATACCAGCTATACTGGCTTCCTCTCTTGCCGATCTCGTCCTTCAGGTCGATGATCACGAGTTGTTGCGGGTTCTTAACCGGGAGGGTGCGAAGCCGGACGGCGTCGAGGAGTTGGAAAATGGCCGTATTGGCGCCGATCCCCAGAGCCAGCGTCACCAGCGCCATCGCCGTGAAGGTCGGATTCTTCGCCAGCATCCGAATTCCGTAACGGAGGTCTTGGAGCAGTGTCGCCATCGAATCACCTCACCCGCTGTAGGAATTCTGAAGTATAAATTCTGAGTGCTGAATTAGAACAACTAGCCCAGTCATGTCATGGTGAGCGAAGCGAACCCCTCGCTCGGCGACTGAACAAAAGCAGATTCTTCGCCCCGCTCAGTACGACAGCTCCATCGATTGTTCCGCTTCTTCCCAATTCACAATGCAGCGTTTACAATTCATAATTCACTCGTACCGTAGCGCCACCATCGGATCCACCCGGGTGGCGCGGCGCGCCGGGATGTAGGCGGCGAGCAGGGCGACCGCGGTGATGAGGACTGCCGCGCCAGCGAACGTCGCAAGGTCGAGGGGACCGACGCCGTAGAGGAACTTCGCGAGCAGCCGCGTCAACGCGAACGCCCCCGCGAGCCCGATACCCACCCCCGCCAGCGTGAGCCGGATTCCCTGCCCCACGACCAGCTTCAGGACGTCCTCGCGTTCCGCTCCGAGCGCCATCCGAATGCCGATTTCGTGGGTGCGCTGCGAAGTAGCGTACGACATGACGCCGTAGATCCCGACCATAGCCAGCAGCACCGCCAAGGTGGCGAAGACGCCGAGCAGGAACGTGTTGAAGCGCGGCTCATCGACCGTTTGCGACACCAGTTGACTCATGGTCGCGGCGTCGAATACCGGCAGGTTCGGGTCCACCTCGTCAATCGCGCGCCGGGCCGGGCCGATCAAGGCCGCCGGGTCGGGGGCGGTCCGCACGACGAAGGTGATGTCCTGCATCATGAATGGAATCGGCGACTGCGCATAGGGCGTGTAGATGACCGGGTTCAGCGTTTCGTCCAGACTGCGCTGCTTTACATCGCCCACCACGCCCACGACCGTATACCAATTGCTGGTCGTGTTGCCCGACGGATCGATGTGGCGGCCGATGGGGTCGTCGTGCGGCCAGAGGTGGTTGGCCACGCTTTGGCTGATGATGAGCACCTGCGGCGAGTTTTCAGTGTCGTGATCGTTGAAGAAACGGCCTTTGACGAGCGGCATGCCCAGGGTCTGGAAATAATCACTGCTGACCACCAGCTTGCGAGCTCCAGCCCTTGCGGATGGCTGACCCTCGACCGAGATGTCGCCACTGATGAGCGTCTCCCCAAAGGGCAGTCCGAAGACCGCGCCCGCATGCTCGACTCCTGGCAGCGAGGCGAGGCGAGCGAGCGCCTGGCGCTCAAAGGCGATCATTTGGCCAGCTGTCTGATAGCGGGAGTCGGGCAGCTCCACATTCATGCTGAGGAGGTGCACGGCGCTGAACCCCGGATCGACGCTCGTCAGCCGTGCGAAACTCCGCATCAGGAGTCCCGCGCCGACCAGCAACACCAGCGCCAGCGCCATTTCGGCGACCACCAGCGTGTTACGCAGGCGTCCCCGCCCCAGACCGCTCGAGCTGCGCGCGCCTTCCTTCAGGGCTTCGCCGACGCCGAGATTGGAAGCCTCAAGGGCAGGCGCAAGTCCGAAGATGAGTCCGGTCACGACTGAGATGAGCAGCGTGAAGCCCAGCACCCATCCGTCGAGGCGGACGGCGACGATCCGGTTGATTAGCCCGGGACCGGCCAGGTTGTGCGGCAGGAGCGAAACCAGCAAGTCGCGGCTCCAACCGGCGGCCATTAAACCGAGCGCGCCGCCGGCCAGCGCGAGCAACAGGCTCTCCGTCAGCATCTGGCGGATGACGCGAGCGCGGCTGGCGCCCAGCGCGCTGCGGATGGCGATCTCCCGCTGGCGGGTCGAGGCGCGCGCCAAGAGCAGGTTGGCAACGTTGGCGCAGGCGATGAGCAGCACCACTCCCACCGCACCGAGCAGGAGGAATAGCGAGGGCCGTAGGTCGGAGCTCATCTCATCCTGAAGCCGTACCAAGGTCCAAGTCCATCCAGGGTCCGGGCGGTGGCGGTCTTGGCCAAGGCGCTGGGCGATCACCGCCACGTCTTCGCGAGCCCGCTCGATCTTCACGCCCGGCTTCAGCCGCGCGATGACCCGCATCGTCGTGTTGTGACAATCGGTCGCCAGCACGGCGGGCGTCCAGTAATCGGCTTGGTTGGGAAACGCGAACCCTTCGGGCATCACGCCGGCGACGGTCAGGATCCGGTCATCGAGAGTGACCGGCTTGCCGACCACTGACGGGTCCGAACCAAAGTGGTTTTGCCACAGCGAATGGCTGAGCAGAACCACGTTGTCGTGTCCGGCCCGCTCCTCGTCTGGCGAGAAAGCTCGTCCCAAGGCGGGACGCGCGCCCATCAGCGGGAAGAAGCTCGAAGTGACCGCAAAGCCAATCAGCCGGGCAGGCTCGGCGGCGCCGGTCAGGTTGGCAGTCTGCCAGCGGAATCCGGCCATAGCGTCGAAGACGCGGTTCTGGTCGCGCCACTCCGGGTAGTCGGGCTCGCAGATGGTGATCGGGCCCGCGAAACCGGCTGACTTCTTCGTTCCCCAGAGAGTCACGAGCCGGTCAGAGTCAGGATAAGGCAGCGGGCGCAGCAGGACGGCGTTCACCACGCTGAAAATCGCGGTGTTGGCGCCGATGCCGAGCGCGAGGGCCAGGATCGCGACCGCTGTGAAACCCGGGTTTCTTGCGAGCACGCGCACGCCGTATCGCAGGTCCTGGAGGACTGTCGCCATCGAATCACCTCGCGCCCCGAAGAGTTCTGAATTATGAATATTATGAATGTTGAATTAGAACAAACTAGCCCAGTCATGTCATGGTGCGCGAAGCGAACCATCTCGCTCTGCGTTTGAACAAAAGCAGATTCTTCGCTCCGCTCAGAATGACAGCTCCATCGATCGTTCCGCCTCTTGCCAATTCAGAATATTCAGAATTCATAATTCGACATATTCAACATTATTCAACATTCAGAATTTCATTCGTACCGCAGCGCTACCATAGGGTCCACCTTCGTCGCCCGACGCGCCGGCAGGTAGCACGCCAGCATCGCGACGCCCACGAGCAGCAGCGACACGAGAAGGAAAGTCGCAGGGTCGGTGGGGCGCACGCCGTAGAGCAAGGCGGCCATCAGCCGCGTCAGGCCCCAGGCCGCGACCAGACCGATCGCGACTCCCGTTAGCGCCAGCAGGAGTCCCTGTCGCACCACGAGTCGTAGCACGTCATACCGCTCGGCCCCCAGCGCCATGCGTACGCCGATTTCGTGCGTCCGCTGGGTGACGGCAAACGAAATCACTCCGAAAATGCCAATGGCCGTAAGCAGCAAGGCGAGTGAAGCCAACAAGCCGAGGAGCAGAGTATTAAACCGCCGGCGCGAGATCGATCGCGAGACCACTTCGTCCAGGGTCCTCACGTTGTACACCGCCTCATCCTTGTCCACGTTTTGAATCGCGCGCGCGACAGAGGACGCGAGACTGGCGGGCTCGGAGGCGGTGCGTACCGCGATGTCCATAAACGGGAAGGGGTCCTGAGCGTATGGCGCGTACATCATGGGGGCCGGCGCCTCTCCGAGTTGATGCTGCCGGACATCGCCCACCACGCCCACCACCTCACCCCACTTCTGATCGGGGCCGAACCTCAGCCGCTTGCCCACCGCGTCCTGGCCCGGCCAGAAGGTCCTGGCCATGGTGCGATTGATGATGAACACGGGAGGCGAGGTGGCATTATCCGTTTCCGTGAAGTTGCGTCCTGCGAGCAGCGGAATGCGCAGCACGCTCAAGAAGTCCGGAGTGATGACGGAGTAGTTCGGCTCCACGCTCTCGGCAGGTACGTCTGGGGAATAGCTGCGTCCCTCGATTTGGATGCTTCGGGTGCTGTCTCCCGGAATGAGCGGAAGACGATGGACAATGCAGGCGAAGGACGCACCCGGCAAGCCTTTAATGTTCGCGAGGACTTGCTTGGCGAAGTTGTCGCGCTGAGCGGGCTGAAGATACCGGGCCTGCGGCAGAAAAATCTGCATGGTGAGCACGTGGCCTGCGTCAAAGCCTTCGTCCACGCCAAGAAGCCGGATGAAACTTCTCAGGAGAAGCCCTGCGCCGACTAGGAGCATCAGGGCCAGAGCCGTCTCCGCGACGACGAGGATCTCCTGGCCGCGATGCCGGCCGGAGGCCCCGTATACCGAGGCCCGGCCACCTTCCTTGAGCGTCTCGGTAAGCTCCGCACGGCCATCCGCAAGCGCCGGAGCCAAGCCGAAGGCGACTCCAGCGAAAACGGATACCAGCAACGTGAAGCCAAGCGCGGGCAGATCAATGGTGGGACGGACAAAACCTGGCGACTCAGGGAGCACGAGGGCGGCGAGCGGCGCAAAGCCCCACAACGCCACGAGAACTCCGAGGCCGCCACCGATGAGCGCCAGCAGCACGGACTCGGTGAGTAACTGGCGAACCACCTTCGCATGGCTGGCCCCGAGCGCTTCGCGGACGGCGATTTCCTTGCGGCGGGCCACTCCTCGCGCCAGGGTCAGGATGGCCACGTTCGCGCAGGCAATCATGAGCACCAGTCCCGCCGCACCCAGGAGCACCAGGAGCGCAGGCCGGACGTCGCCCACTTCGTCCTCCTGCAAGGGCTGGATCCAGGGCTTCGCGCCGCGGAGATCAGAGTCGGGATGCGCCCGAACAATATTCTGGAAAACGACCGCGAGGTTTACCTGCGCTTGTTCCATCGTCACTCCCGGGCGAAGGTGGGCAATGATGTGTTCAAAGTAGTGCGAACCGCGGAGGGTGGCCGGATCAACGTTCGGCCGCAGCGGATGCTCGGGTACGGCATAACGCGGCGCAACCCAGAGATCAGCTCCGTCAGGGAATCCGAAGCTGCGCGGCATCACGCCAACCACGGTAAATAGCTCTGCGTTTAGGACTACTTTTTCACCCAGCACCGTAGGACTTTTCCCGAAGTACCTTTGCCAGAGGCTGTAACTCAATATCGCCGCCCGATTCCCGGCGTGCCCGCTGTCTTCCGGCAAGAATGCTCTGCCGAGGACGGGCTCGACGCCGAGCAACCGGAAGAAATCGGTCGTGACGGCAACGCTGGTCACGTGTTCGGGTTTCTCGCCAGCGCTGAGGTTCGAGCTTGAACTTCGATACACGGCCATCCGATCGAAGATGCGGTTCTCGTCCTCGACATCGAGAAAGTCGGCGGGCGAAAAATCACCGTACCCACCCATCCACTCCTGCCCAACCACGACGATCCGCTGGGAATCTCGAAAGGGCAAGTCTCGAAACAGCGTGGCGTTCACGACGCTGAAGATTGCCGTGTTGGCGCCGATGCCCAGCGCCAACGTCAGCACGGCAGCGGTAGTGAAGCCCGGATTCTTCGTCAGCATCCGAATGCCGTAGCGCAGATCCTGTATCAGGGTCGACATGGAGACCTCTGGAGCTAACAAGTCACTCGAGGTTCGGCGGGTCAACGAAGGGGGAATACCTGGGCTTCGTACACCGCACCGGTCGTCCTAAAGCAGCTTCAGTGCCGTTTTAGGTTTTGGAGCTATCCAATTGAAACGATAATACTTAGCTGCTGGTCGGGGACGTTCTCGGCAACGCTTGGGTGTTCGCTTACAGGACTTGCGCGTTCGGAAGCGGACAAAAAATCTGGCGTGATTCGACTAACGCAGGAAGGGTTTGAAGGCGGCGTTCAGTTTGTTCTGGGCGGCGAGGATCAGCTCGATGGTCTCGCGCACCGCGCCCGCGCCGCCCAGACAACGCGTCCGATAGTGGAGATAGCGGCGCAGGAACGGATGGCCGTCAGCGACGCCCACCGCCAGGCCCACGCGCTTCAGCACCGGCAGGTCAACCACGTCGTCGCCGATGTAGCACACGTCCTCGTCGCGAAGCTCAGCCGCGAAGAGAATCCTTTCGTAAGCGCCAAGCTTCTCGAGGGTATCAAGCTCGGCGTAGTGGATTCCGAGCTCGCGGACGCGATGCTCGACGATAGGCGAAGTCCGGCCCGAGATGACGCCGGTTTTCAGTCCCGCCTCGTGTGCCAGGCGGATCCCCAGCCCGTCGCGCGAGTGAAAACCCTTGGTCTCGATGAGCCGGTCGTCCGCGGCCTGCGGCAGGTAGTAGATGCGGCCGTCGGTCATGACGCCGTCCACGTCCATCAGCAGCAGCTTGATCTGGCGCGCGCGGCGTCGAAGTTCTGGGGCTGAGGTGCGCATAAATCCGGCTGACTACGATGTCCCTCTTGTCTCGTCACTCATCACTGTTCCCTTGTCACTGTTCTCAAAACATTTGCGTCGTCCACAAGTCGTGCAGATGCAGGACGCCCTCGAGCCGGCCTTCCGCATCAACCACCATCAGTGACGTGATCTTGCGCGTTTCCATCAGATTCAAGGCGCGCGTCGCGAGTTCCTGGCGCGCGATGGTGACGGGCTTCGGCGACATGCAGTCCGCCGCCGTCAAACTGAGCGCGCGGTTGCCTTGCTTCTGGAAGAAGCGTCGCAGGTCGCCGTCCGAGATAATTCCGACCAGCCGGTTGTTCCCGTCCTCGACGACGGCGGCGTGTCCCAGTCCCTTGCGGCTGATCTCGTAGATGACGTCGGCGAGCGGGGTCGCGGGCCGAACACTGGGCAGGCTGTCACCGGTGTGCATGAGGTGCTCGACGCGCCGCAGCTTGACGCCCAAGCGTCCCGCAGGATGCAGCGCCGCGTAATCGTCTTCGGTGAAGCCGCGCCGCTCGAGCAAAGCAATGGCCAGCGCATCGCCCATGGCAAGCATGGCCGTGGTTGAGGCAGTAGGTGCAAGTCCCAGCGGGCAGGCTTCCTCGCGGATGCCCACGTCGATCACCACGTCACTCGACTGCCCGAGCGTCGACGCTGGACTGCCGGTCAGCGTGATGAGCGGAATTCCGAGGCGCTTCACCGTATCGAGCAGCCGCAGCAGTTCCTCGGTCTCGCCGCTATAAGAGAGCGCCACCAGCACGTCGTTGCGGACGAGACTGCCGAGGTCGCCGTGCAAAGCCTCCGCGGGATGCAGGAAGAACGACGGCGTACCCGTGCTCGAAAGCGTGGCCGAGATCTTCTGCCCGATCAGTCCCGACTTGCCCATGCCGGTGACGACCACGCGGCCCTTGCAAGCGAAGAGTGTATCGACGGCGCGGACAAAGCGCTCGTCCAGGCGGCCGACGAGCTCGGCCAGCGCATGTGCCTCGATTTCAAGTACCTTACGCGCCGTTTCCAGGCTCATAGCCAGGGGTTTAGGATACCATAGTTCGCACCCCAGGCCGTGCCTGACACTGGGTGAACGCCCAAGATTCCGCATTCGGAAGGCGCCTCACATTGGGGGGCGATCGGATTAGTCTGAACGCTCAACTCAGGCATTGACAGGAACAATACCCAGGCTATGATGCTAAGCCATTCCAGAGTCGAGGCGAGCCATGGCAACAACCTCTTCCGTGGCACCGGCAGTGGATCCCAACCCAAACACCGGGAGCCTGATCGTCAACGTCTTCGATGGCACACGGCAACTCCTCGCGCCAGGCACTCAACTGCTTGTCCGCGTCAACGACGGCAACCAAAACGAGATTACGAGCGACTTCTACAGGACTTCGAGCATTCTGTTTCAGGGACTCCCGTTCTACAACAACTTTGGCGACAACTACACCGTGGTCGTTTCGTCCGACGGCCACGTGCAGGCTGGATTCACGCCGGTCAAGATTGCGCCCAATACCCTGCAACACGTCGATCTCATGCTGTCGCCCAAGGACGGGACCTTCAACTTCCATGACGCGCGCTGGCCGTCCCTGAAGCAAAGCCAACCCGAATTCGCCGCACTGCTCGCCCACGGTGCGACCGACGACCAGGTGGCCCAGGACCGCTACACCCAACTTATGGAGAACCGGCCCGCCGCGCTGGCCTCGTTCTTCAATCTCGCGACGGCCATGGCGGCGATTAACCTTCCGGGCGGCACCCCGCTCGACTACATCAAGGAGGTAATCTGGGACAACACCTTTGCCCAGGACCGCTTCTTTGGCTGGGCTGATCCGGCACTGATTGACCAGATCAAGATTGCCACCCAGCAGGGCGAGTTTGCACCCGAGATCGACCCGTGGATCTTTCACCCTTCGGCAACCAGCAGTTGGAAGCAGATCCAGTTCGGCGAGGCCAACGTCCAACTGACGTTCCATGAAGGCCAAACCAAGCTGATCGACGGACTGAACTGCGTGATGATCGAGCCCGACATCGACTACTACAAGGACCTCGGCGCGCACTTCCTGCTGGAAGTGGTCGTGAATGCCGTCTCCCACACCCTCACCGATCCCAAGCAAGCCTACGTGCTGCGTTGGATCGCCGGGCGGCACGCCGGGGCCCCGGAGTTCAACCCGCCTTACACCATCACGGCCTGACCAAGGCCGGCCCCACGATGTGGACAAGGAGGAGGACATGGCTTTCGATGCAGACGTGATCATCATCGGCACCGGGTTCGGCGCCACGGTTGCGGCGACGGAGATTGCCCAACGCGGCAAGCGCGTGTTGATGCTCGAACGCGGTCTGTGGTGGTTCACGCCCGAGCGGCCCATTTCCCCGTACATCTTGCAGCGAAGCCAGGACCGCAACTCGGAGCAGCCGCTTCAGTACTGGCCGCGCCCCAACAACAGCAACGGGATCCTGAATTTTCTTTCCGTGGTGCGTACCAACTCCGCGGCCATCGAAGGGTTGCGTGACGTCGGCAACTTTTTCAACAGACTCTTCGGTGGAGGACCAACGCCGCGTCCGCTCTATCGCTACAACATGTTCGACGAGATCGACATCGTGACAGCGAGCGGGGTGGGCGGTGGCTCGCTCATCTATTCCAACGTCACGCTCGAGCCCGAGTGGGATGCGGCAGCCCAGCAATACCCGGTGATGCAGGGCTGGCCCGTCCAGCTTCAGCCCCCGGACTATGATGATGCCCGAGCCTGGATGAGCGCCAACCGCGGCAAGCTCCACAAGGTTGTGACCAAGGTTCCGCTTCCGCCGGGCCTCAATCTCGATCCTGCCAATCTGGACGCCGACCACGAGTTCTTATATCTCGGCAAGAGCCGGGCGCTGCGCGTCGCCGCGCACCAGCTCGGCTACACCTGGAAGCCACTCGACCTTTCCATCATCGATTACGACGGGATCATCGACCCGGACACCCAGGGCAAGACCGATGCCGCGATCAACGGGACTTTCTGCGAGCGCCAGGGACGTTGCTTTCTGGGATGTTTGCCGGCGGCGCGACACACGCTGAACAAGACGATCCTGAAGAAGCTGCTGGACGTACCCAACCCGGTGGTGACGCTGCGCAGTCTGGCCGAAGTCCAGACCCTCCGCTCTCTGGCGGGCGGCGGCTACCAGGTTTCGTACAACGACCTGCGTGACGGTTCGCCGCACTCGGCCAGCGCTCCGCAGGTGATCGTCGCGGCCGGGTGTCTGGGCTCGACCGAACTGATGCTGCGATCGTCGAAGGCTTTCGGCGGCCAGCTCGCACTCAGCCAGGCACTGGGCAAGGGTTTCTCTTCGAACGGCGACTTTGCGGGCTTCGTGATCCTGCCTCGCGCCAGCGCTGTGTATCCGGTCTTCCCCACGCGCGGACCCATCAACACGTCGCACGTCCGCACCCAGGCGGTCGTGAACAACCGCCGGCTGTATCTCAACCTGGAAGACGGCGCCGTGCCTTCGATGTTCGCGGCCGTTACCCGCGCCGCGCTGAACGTGCTCGACAACGCCGCCCAGAGCGATCCGTTCACCCAGGCCCTCAAGGGTATGTGGACTTCCGCTTCCCTGCCCGACCTGCTGCCCTTCCTGCCACAGCTACCCGACCCGACCGATCCGGGGCGCTTCCGCACCGAAGACGAAATGCTGGCCGACGTGTTCTTCTTCAACTGTATGGGCACGGACGACGCGGCCGGCACTTTCGACCTGGACGGCAACGGCCAGCTCCGGCTCCGCTTCCTCGGCGGGCCACTCGCCCAGCAGCCGGTGTTCAAGGCCATCGAGGCCGTGATGAGGCAGATGGCCCAAGCGATGGGAGGAGCCTACGCGCCGTTTCCGCTGTGGGATGGATTGGGAGTCCGTAAGGTCGTCACGGTGCATCCCCTAGGCGGATGCCGCATGTCCAACAACTCGACCGACGGTGTCGTCGACTCGCAAGGCCGCGTCTACAATCTCAGTCCCGGACCTCAGGGTTTCTACGATGGACTGTACGTCCTGGACGCCTCGATTATTCCGGGACCGCTGGCGGTGAACCCGACACTCACCATCGTCGCGCTGGCCAAGAAGCTGGTGGCGGCGATTCCCTGAGGTCCGCGGGCTGCCCGCGCGCCGAGCGCGACTCCAGTGTGCGGCGAGACACCTCGCACCGCACTTTGCAAAAGGCTGACTCAGTCCAGCCGGCGCACGAACTTCCCCAGATCGCGCAATCGCTCGACGAGCGGTTTGAAGCGCTTGAGCGGGAGTGCATTCGCGCCGTCGGATAGGGCGCGCGACGGATTGTCATGCACTTCCAGGAAGATGCCGTCCGCGCCGGCGGCGACTCCGGCGCGCGCCAGCGGCTCGACGTACTCCGGCTGACCGCCGCTGCGCGTTCCTTCGCCGCCCGGAAGCTGGAGGGAGTGTGTCACGTCCAGGATGACTGGAAATCCCCACTCGCGCATGATGGCGATGCCGCGCATGTCCACTACCAGGTTGTTATAGCCGAAAGAGCTGCCGCGCTCGGTAATCAGCATCCTCAGGCTGCCGCCGGTCGCCACCTTGTCGATGACGTGGCGCATGTCCCAGGGCGAGAGGAACTGCCCCTTCTTGATGTTGACCACGGCGCCCGAGCGCCCAGCCGCCACCAGCAGGTCAGTTTGGCGACAAAGAAAAGCGGGGATCTGGATGATGTCGCAGACCTCGGCGGCCGGTGGGACTTGGCTCGCCTCGTGGACGTCGGTGAGCAAGGGGACGCCGAGCTCGCGCTTGATGCGCGCCAGAATCGCGAGTCCGCGCTCGAGCCCGGGTCCGCGATAGGACCCTTTCGACGTGCGATTGGCCTTGTCATAAGACGCCTTGAAGATGTAGGGGACGCCAAGCGACCGCGCCGCCGCAGCCAGGCGCTCGGCCATCTTCAGCGCGTGCCCCTCGCTTTCGATGACACACGGGCCGGCAATCAGGAACAGCGGGCGTCCTTGGCCGAGGGTGAGCTTGCCGACGCGAACGGTGTGAATCATGGCAGAATTCGCAGAGTGCTGCCTTTCAGTTTCAATAAGTTACAGACAACGTTTTCCGATAACTATTGCTGTATCTGTACGTTAGAAGGATCTTAGGTTCGTTTTTTGACGTTTTGTTGATTCTAAGCCACTTCTTCGGTTCGTTCCTCGAGATTGTATTTCCGAGTTCACAACGTCGGGAACAACAAGAGTTGAGAGGTGGAAGTCGAATTCGAGACTCCCTCGAATCAAGACTCAACACCCGCGGCCTCGGCATGCGCCGGCTCACCACTCGCTCGCGGGCGCCGTTTCCGATACTCGCAGGCCGCGCCAATGAACGCCTTGAACAGCGGATGCGGCTCGAGTGGGCGCGACTTGAACTCAGGATGAAACTGGCAGCCCAGGAACCACGGGTGGCCGTCGTGAATCTCGACGATTTCGACGTACGTCCCGTCCGGCGTATCGCCGGTGATCTGAAGGCCGTGCGCCACCAGTGTTTCCTCGTACTCGCGGTTGAACTCGTAGCGATGCCGATGACGTTCGGAGATTTCGAGCTTGCCGTAAGCCTGCGCCGCGAACGATCCGGCTTTCAATCGCGCCGTCCACGCGCCGAGGCGCATCGTCCCGCCCAGCTCGTCGACGCCGCGCAGTTCGCGCAGCTTATAGATAACGCGGTGCGAGGTGTTGGAATCGAACTCGGAACTGTTGGCGTCAGCGAGTCCGCAGGCGTTGCGCGCATACTCAATGACCGCGCACTGCATCCCGAGGCAAATGCCGAAGTAAGGGACCTTGCGCGTGCGGGCGAACTCGATAGCTCGCAACATGCCTGGGATACCGCGCTTGCCGAAGCCGCCCGGCACCAGAATCGCGTCAAAGCTTTCGAGTTGCTGCTGCCAGTTCTCCCCTTCGAGTCCCTCCGCCTCGACCCAGACGACGTTCGCTTTGACGTGGTTCGCCAGCCCGCCATGGAACAGCGCTTCGTTCAGGCTTTTGTAGGAGTCCTGGTATTCGACGTACTTGCCGACGATGCCGATCGCGGCCTCGCCTTCGAGGTGGTGGATGCGTTCAACCAGTTCGCTCCAGGGCTGCATGTGGCGTTCGCCCGCCTCCAGCCGCAGGCACTTGAGGATTTGCGTGTCGAGGCCCTCACCCGCCAGCACCAGCGGCACCTCGTAGATGTGCTCCACATCCTTGGCGGTAATCACCGCTTCTTCCGAAACACTGCAGAAAAGCGCGATCTTGGCCTTGAGCTCGGGGGAAAGATAGCGGTCCGTGCGGCAGAGCAGGATATCAGGCTGGATGCCGATTTCGCGCAGCTCCTTCACCGAATGCTGCGTCGGCTTGGTCTTGAGCTCGCCTGAGGCGCCGATGAACGGTACCAGCGTCAGGTGGACGAACACCACGTTGTCGCGTCCCAGCTCCTGGCGCATCTGGCGGATAGCTTCAAGAAAGGGCAGCGACTCGATGTCGCCCACGGTGCCCCCCACTTCCACGATGGCAACGTCGACTTCGGAGGAGACTTTGCGGATGGCGTCCTTGATTTCGTTGGTGACGTGCGGAATCACCTGCACCGTCTTGCCCAGATAGTCGCCACGCCGCTCCTTGGCGATAATGCTCTCATAGATGCGGCCGGCCGTGCAGTTGTTCAGGCGGCCCATGCGCGCGTGCGTGAAGCGCTCGTAGTGTCCGAGGTCGAGATCGGTCTCAGCGCCGTCATCGGTGACGAAGACTTCGCCGTGCTGAAACGGGCTCATGGTACCGGGATCGACGTTCAAATAAGGATCAAACTTGAGCAGCGATACTTTCAACCCCCGCGCCTCGAGCAGGCAGCCGATGGACGCGGAAGCCAGCCCCTTGCCGAGCGAACTGACCACACCTCCGGTCACAAAGATATATTTGGCACCCATACGCCTCCATGAAATAAGTTGTCCACTCGGCGGTTGCGCTGCAATGGATACAGGAATGCGCCCTCGAACACGCGGTTAACTTGCGAGAATTCTGCCCGTCTGAAGGGCGCCGGAGAAAAGTTCTTTTTGTACCGAGTGAGCCTTGCGGAAAGTATCGGTACGACCAATTATCTGACGGCGCGGCGCCGTTGTCAACGGAGAAAATTCGGGTGGTCTCCCTAAGTTGCTTCGAGTGAATTCGTGAAGGAGGTTGGATCTTCAGGTCCGACAATTGCCGAGGCTCCAATAAGGGGCCTTTTAGTACCTTTGGAGTTGGATTCTGACATTTTCTGGCAGAATATTTTCGACCACCTCAGTTTCGGCCCGTGTTTATGCGGCTTTGAGGGCAATTGGAAATCGGTCCAACTTCCCTGTTTGGTTCCGGCTATGCCGGGTTAGGGTATTCATATATATGACTGACCTTTGATGTGCTGCCAGCGTACAATAGCAGGCTCGTGCTCGGACTGTCTGCCCAATCGGCACGGATGATATGATTTTTATGTTGCGTCAGGCACTACCCGTGTGCTATTTTCGGATTGCGCGGCCCCTTATAACTGTTACCTCATAAACCACTTTACAGTTATCTATCTTTAGCAATCGTAATAGGAGGCAAAATGACCTGTCGCAAATGTGGCAGAGAGCACCAAAACTCCAGAGGCGTATGCCCATTCTGTCGCGTTCCTAGCCCCATATCGAAGCGGAAGTATAGCGATGCCGAACAAGAAGAAGCTGACAGGATTTCTCAGCTAAGGGAAGAGGTTGACAGATTCTGGCGTGCAGCAAAACAGGAACGGCCAGCTAAAATCTGATGAGCTCTAGCTCAGATGTGATACTTGAACAAGAAAGGAATAAAGATGGCAACACTTAGCATTAGACCGATTGACCACCTTGTGCTTCCATACCGCCAGGCACACGACAGGCTCTCAGAGGCGAGTGTCGAGGGCTTCTCAATAGGTCTTGGAACAGCGGTACGTCTCCATAGGCTTCAAAGCGAGGCCGAAGCTCTGGGATACAATCTCTTTGATGAAACGGTGCATCAACTGGAGGCAGATACCGACGCCAGCGAAGAAGCTAGGTAGTGTCTCAGATTGAAAACTCTTTGGCGCGTGTCACGCCCCAGCGATGTTATGATACCTCTCGTGACCGCGTATTACGGAGTCGTCTGCAAGACATGCGAGACCAAGATTGCTTTGGGTCACGTTGGTGCTCCCGGCCCTGAGGAAATAGAATTTCATACCGTAACCACTGGCTCCCATTCCTTGCCTTTCATGCGGAGCCAACTGTTTGTACCGGTCAGCCGACCTCCTATATTTCGATGGCCCCGATAACCTTCTGCCCCCCTAGGGCCAAACCAAAGTGTTGGCTCCCATGATGTAGGGTTCCCGTCCTTATCCACGCTTCCTACCGGCAAGGATTCATCGTCGGGATGGCGGCCTCCAACCTTAAATGCTTTCTTTTCTATGGTTTCTGGCATGACTCATTGTCTTCTCTATTTTCTTCAACTTAGCAACTTAACTCCAATTCATACCAATCGAAACCCCCAGGTCAGTCAGATATATGGTTGCCCTTTTTGGGCCCCGGAGCTTCAGGGGCTGAAAGCCCTCGTTCCAAGCCGTCGGCTCATGTCGGAGCCAAAAGCTCCGACCCCCAAGTGTGAGGTGGCCGGGGAGCGCCCTCCGGCCACCCTTCACCCTCTATCCTCCCGAGGATGGGGGAGGTAGAAGCTCAAGCGGCAGGATGAATGTTCTGGTTCACCCGGAAGAAGTTCGTCGGGTCATATTTCTTCTTCACGGCCGCCAGGCGATCGTAGTTGTCGCGGTACGTCGCCTTGATGCGATCCTGGCCTTCATCCATCATGAAATTGACGTAGGCGCCGCCCGCCGAGTAGGGGTGCAGCGCCTCCCAGTATTCCTTCGTCCAGGCGATGAGCTTGTCGTTGTTCGCCGGGTCAGGGTCGACGCCGACGATGACTTCCGCCCACACGGCGTCGCGGAAGCTAAACGCGGTGTCTTTCCGGCCGACGCGTTGCGCCGCCCCGTTGATGGGATAAAGGTGCATGGTCGAGTGCATGGTGGGCAGTTGCGAGGCGTACTTGAGGTGCAGCGCAATCGCTTCTTCACTCAGCTCCTTGACGAAGTCCGCCCGCCAGTACCACTGGAGCCCCGGCGTGTACAGAGCATCGAACAGGCTCTGCACGGCCGGATGAGGGAACTCGCCCACATGGTCGAAAAGGGGTTTGCCCAGCGTGCGCATCGGCTTGAGCGCCCTTTCCGTAGCTGCCGCCGAGGCCGTCGAGTACCAGACGACGCCGCACACTTTCCTGCCATGCAGAGGCTCAGGAAACATCGGCGCCGGCGGCACCGTGAGAAAAGCGAAGAAACCGTTGACATCCTCGGGCGCTCTGACGATGAAGCGGCGGTAGGCGCGCATCACCTCGATAGCCTGTTCCAGCGGCCACAGCGTGGGGCCGGCCTGCACCATCCTGACGGGATGCAGGCGGAACAGAAACGAGGTGACCGCGCCGAAGTTACCGCCGCCGCCCCGGACCGCCCAAAAAAGATCGGGATTCTCCTCCGCGTTGGCCGTGACGAAGCGGCCGTCGGCCAGGACCATGTCCACGGCCAGCAGATTGTCGATAGTCAGGCCGTACTTGCGGGTGAGGTAGCCAATGCCGCCACCCAGCGTCAATCCTCCCACGCCGGTGGTCGAGATGATGCCACTGGGCGTCGCCAGGCCGAAGACGTGGGTGGCATGGTCCACGTCGCCCCAGGTCGAGCCTCCCGCCACGCGCACGGTGCGCGTCTCTGGGTAAACGTGGACGCCTCTCATAGCCGACAAGTCGATCACCAGCCCGCCGTCGCAGATTCCCAGTCCGCCGCCGTTGTGGCCGCCGCCGCGAACCGCCACGAGCAGTTGGTTCTTACGGCCAAACTCCACTGCGGCGATGACGTCAGCGACGTCAGCGCAGCGCGCGATGAAGCGCGGCTGCTTGTCGATCATCGCGTTGTACACTTGGCGCGCAGCGTCGTAAGCGGCATCATTCGGCTGAATGATTTCACCCCGGAAACGGCCGCGGAACAGGTCAAGAGCGACAGGCGGCATCGGATCCTCCTCAGAAGTGTGAGCTTCTCGTAAGAGCGAATTGGTGTCAGGTTCTGCGGATGAAAATTTCGGGACGGCTACTCACGTTGGAGGGAGATCAAGTAGAGAAGATTTCTTCCCGCCTCCCGGTGGAGTGGGAGGATCGGGGCAGGAGTCACGACCCTGCGCGGGTCGGCTGAGGATAAGAGCCGAGGCGGTGCGGGCTGGTGTTGGTCGTTGGCCCGTGCCATCGCGTGGCTCGGGAAGTGGGCCTCGACGACTTCTCCGTCATTCGAGACGTCATCTTGGAGAGAAAGGAGTTCCGGTACTTCCCGCACCGCAAAGGACAGCGTGACGAGAAGCAACAAGCAGAGCAGGAGACGTCTCTTCGAGGAACTCAAGGAGCTCACCTTGCGATGACCTCGCGCGGAACGCTTCGAAAGCCGCCAGCGCATCGTTCGCCGCAGATCAAGCATCCTAAAGTGAACGCCCGTCGCTTGTCAAGCATGCCCCGGGACATCATCCGCCCTGACAACGGCTATTTGATAACTTCGAGCCGGCACACTAGGTTGCGCGCGGGGAAAATCCACGCAAAGTGCTTTTCGTAGAAGTCGATGGAGGCCGCGGCCAGCAGGCGTCCAAGATTGTCGAGCAGCAGGTTGCCGCCAAAGGTCAGCCGCCGCTCGACGATGCGGAATCCACCCGCCCCATAAGTCCCATAAGTGAAGTTCTCGAAGCCGTCGCGCGCGAAGTAATCGAAGGTATGAAAGCCCAGGTGATGCAGGTGGGTGGGGTCGGTGTAGGAATCGGGCGAGCTGTAATGCGGCGTGACTACGATAACCTGAGCGCCGGGCTTCGCGATGCGGCGCACCTCCGCCATGGCGCGCAGGATGTCGGGCTGATGTTCGAGAAAATGTGAGAGATAGATGCGGTTGGTGCACCGGTCAGCCAGCGGCCAAGGGAAATGAGTGAGTTCCGCGAGGATGTCCGCGGCGGAGCCCGATTCGCGGTCGACTCCCACGGCGCCGGGCTCCTGCTTCTTCTTGCCGCAGCCGATGTCCAGGACGAGCACAGCGAAAGAGTATCACGCAGAACGGAATTGGCAACCCTACAGGCTCGCTCTCTGGGCAACGGCTTACCGGTTGAACAAGGTATCTACCCCAGTTGGCCTTGACTGCCGAATTGTGTTAGTATCCGTTTAGTTCTGCACCGCCGCACGGGTCCGGGGGCGGGTCGGCAGGAGGCAGATAGTTGTTATAGTTGGTCCGGAAAGAGGCTGCGATGCCAGGTCGTGTCCAGCGCAAAGCCTTCTCGCTTGCGATAGGGACTGCTGCTTTGGCAGGTATCGCTGCTTGGAGCGCACTCGATCCCCTTCCCGCCCTGAATAGTTCCGTGGCATGCCTCGCCTCGCTTTTAACCCCAGCTTTGATCCTCGCGCAAGGCGGCTCGACGGATGCCGCGGCGGGCCCGGTGGCGAGCCTCGGGGGCGCCGTCAAGGACGAAAAATCAACCCCACAGTCTACGGGCGAAAAGGTCAAGTCCGCCGCGGGCGAAAAGGTGGATCCCCCGGCGGGGTCGAAGGCGGACCCGGCTCCAGCCGACAAAGGCGCGGAGATCAGCATCACGCGGCGGCCCATCCACACCACGCCCATCCAGGTGGACGTCAACATGGTGGTGGTCAACGTGACCGTCACCGACCCCTACGATCGGATCGTCACCGGCCTGGATCAGTCGAACTTCGAGGTGTTCGACGAAAAGGTATCCCAGAAGATTGTCGCTTTCTCCACCGAGGACGCGCCTATCTCCGTCGGCATGATTTTCGACTCGAGCGGCTCGATGTCCGACAAAATTGAGAAGTCGAAGGAGGCAGCGCTACAATTCTTTAAGACATCTAATCCGCAGGATGAGTTTATGCTCATCAACTTCAACGAGCGGCCGAACCTGATCTCGGCCTTTACGTCGAAGTTCGACAACCTGGAAGACCGGCTGATCACCGTGAAGGCGGGCGGCAAGACGGCCCTGCTCGACGCGATTTATCTGGGCCTGGCTGAAATGAAGAAGGGCACTACCGACCGCAAGGCCTTGCTGGTGATCTCGGACGGCGGTGACAATCACAGCCGCTACACCGAAAGGGACGTCAAGAAGGCGGTCAAAGAGGCGGATGTCGAGATTTACGCAGTGGGGATTTTCGAGCCTCTCGCCTCGCGCGGGCGGACACCGGAAGAAGCCGGCGGGCCAGGACTGCTGGCCGACCTGGCGCAGGTCTCAGGCGGCCGGATGTTCAGCGTCGAAGATCCCAACGAACTCCCCGATATCATGGAGAAGATTTCCGTTGAACTACGCAACCAATACGTTCTCGGCTACAAACCCTCGAACCTCGTGCGCGACGGACGCTGGCGCCGGATCAAGGTCAAGCTTTCTCCTCCCCGAGGGTTGCCGCCCCTTCAAGTCTATGCCCGTACCGGGTACTATGCGCCCACTCAGTGACCCTCAGAAGCCCCGCCGCTCTGCAAGTCGGCTCGTGTGGCCTGGAGGTCTTGGGCTAGCACTGGCGATTGCTTTCCTAGTGGTGTCGGCGTTCGCCGCGCCTGCTGATGCCGCTGCGCCTGCCGCGCAACAGTCCACGCCCCAGCCTTCCAATTCGGGTACGCCTGCTCCTCAACAGAAGGGCAACGGCGAGTACAAGATCAACGTCGACGTCAACCTGGTGGTGTTGCACGCGACGGTACTCGATAAGCGCGGCCGCTCCATCGATGACCTCGGCAAGGACGCCTTCCAGGTCTTCGAGGACGGAGTGCCGCAGAAACTCTCGGTCTTCTCTCACGCCGACATCCCGGTCACCATGGGGATTGTTATCGACGACAGCGGCAGTATGCGCGAGAAGCGCCCGGCGGTGAATGCCGCGTCGCTCACCTTCGTCAAGACGTCGAACGTCCAGGACCAGGTGTTCGTGGTAAATTTCAACGATGTGTATTACCTCGATACACCGGGCGATTTTGCCTCCAACCTCGAAGACCTGAAAGGGGCGCTTGACAAGATCGACTCGCGGGGCGGCACCGCCCTCTACGACGCCGTCAACGCCGCCCTCGACCACCTGAAGCTGGGCAATCGCGACAAGAAAACGCTGCTGGTGATCACCGACGGCGAGGATAACGCCAGCCGGTACTCGCTCGAGGAGTTGGTGCGCCGGGCGCAGAAGTCCAATGCCGTCATCTATTGCATTGGGCTCCTGGGTGACGAGCAGCCGGGCGGACTTTTCAAAGTACATAGCGGGGGAGCCAAGCACGCCGCCAAGGTCCTGAAGGAGCTCGCCGAAATCACCGGCGGCCAGGCCTACTTCCCCAAGTCGCTGAGCGAGGTCGAGCAGACCTGCGTGCAGATCGCTCACGATATCCGCAATCAGTACACCCTCGCCTACTATCCAACCAACGCCGCGAAGGACGGGACCTTCCGCTCGGTGCGCGTCGACGCCCTGGCGCAGGGCCGCGGAAAGCTTCTGGTCCGCACCCGCACGGGCTACTTCGCGCCCAAGGCCGGTCAGTCCGCCGTCGTCGCCTCCGGGCAGTAGAACAGCTAGCCGCTAACGCGAATCCCCAAGTATCTCTTTGAGGAAGCTCACGCCGTGTGGGATCTCGATGCCGAAGTTTTGGGCGACCGTCTGCCCGATGTCGGCGAGAGTCGAGCGTGTGCCCAAATTCACGCCGTGCCTGACGCGCGGTCCTGTGGCGAGAACCGGGACGTACTCGCGCGAGTGGTCGGTACTCGGGCCGAGCGGATCGCAGCCGTGGTCCGCCGTGAGGATTAGCAAGTCGTCGGGCCGGAGTGCGCCCAGCAGCTTGGGCAGGAAGGCGTCAACTTCCTCGAGGGCGCGCGCATAGCCTGCAATGTCGAGCCGATGGCCGTAGAGCATGTCGAAGTCGACCAGGTTGGTAAACGTCAGTCCGCGCCATGCGTCGGCAACGGCGGCGAGGGTGCTTTCGAGCGCCTCGCGATTGTTGTGTCCAGCGAGCGGGTGCGTAATGCCGCGATTCAGGAAGATATCGGGAATCTTCCCTACCCCGATGACCTCGAGCCCCGCCTGCTGAAGCACGTCGAGCAGCATGGGACGCGGCGGCTCGACGGCGTAGTCGTGACGCCGCTCCGTCCGCACGAACGCGCCCGGTTTGCCCACGAAGGGACGCGCGATCACGCGTCCCACGCGGTGTTCTCCCTGAAGCAATTCGCGCGCGATCCGGCAAATCCGGTAAAGCTCCTCAATCGGGATAACGTCCTCGTGCGCGGCCACCTGAAAGACGCTGTCACCGGAGGTATAAACGATAGGCTGGCCCGTTTTGACGTGCTCTTCGCCCAGTTGCTTGATGATCTCCGTCCCTGAGGCGGGATAATTGCCCAGAGTCTTGCGGCCTATCGCCTGCTCGAACTTCTCCATCAGCTCGCGCGGGAAGCCATGGGGATAGGTTGGAAACGGGCGGTCGAGGATGATACCGGCCATTTCCCAGTGTCCTGCGGTCGTATCCTTTCCGGGGGAAAGCAGGGTCGCCTTGCCATATGCGCCTTCAGGATGGGCTGCGGGACTGAGTCCGGCAAGCGGGCGGATGTTGGCGAGCCCCAGGCGGGTCAGGTTGGGCAGGCGAAGGCCGTGGCGCTCCGCGATGTGCCCCAGCGTATCGCGGCCTACGTCACCGTAGGCGGCGGCGTCGGGCATCGCGCCGATGCCCACGCTGTCGAGTACGATCAGAATGATTCGCTCAAAGCCCATCGCGGAACCAAGGGTACACGGCGCGAAGGTCAAGCCTAAGAGCCCGGCGCTAGTGTTGCAGCACCACGCCGTGCGCGATGAAGTATCCCAGCGCCGCGCCCGCGAAGACGTCCGAGGGAAAGTGCGATTGCTGCGTGATGCGCGAGAATCCTACCAGGCTCGCGAGTCCGTAGGCCACCCAGGGTACCCAGCGCCGGCGAGACGTGCCCTGTTCGTTGCGCCTTGGACCGTAGCGCTCGGCGAAGACTGTCGCCAGCGCGAACGCCCCGATAACGTGGCCGGAGGGAAATGCGGCGTTCTCTCCGTTGAGCAGAGTACCGTGGGACTTGAACCAGGTGTGCGAGAAATCGCTGCCGGGCGGGATGTCGGTCGGGCGAACCCGCCGATCGACGTCCTTCATGACCAGCGCCAGCAATTCCGAGTCCGCAGCCGCCTCACCCGCCAGCAGTGCGCTCGACTGATCGTCGTGATGGTGGCGGGCGAGCGCCACGAGGTAAAAGGCGCCGGGAACTGCCGTCATGCCGATTGTCGTGTTGCGCCCGGTCAGCGCGCGGTTGAAGCTGCTGAAGCTCGCGGTGCGGTGAAAGTACGGCGTATCGTGCGGATCGAGAGCCACGAGGCCTGCCGTCGTCAAAACGACGGCCAGCGCCGGTTTCCAGTGCTGACCTTGAACCGCGTGCACGGGGAATAGCCAGATGGGTTTCTGGTCGTGGAGGATGTTCGGAACGACTTGCTTCCAAGACACCTGACGTTCGGCAGGCTCAGCGGGTGTTTGGGCGGTGGCGAATCGAACGGCAAGTACGGCGCCTGAGAGCAGCCATAAGCCCGCGAGCGCAACTTGGCGCCGCTGGATGTTTCGGTAGGTTCGCATCATGCCGCTGGGAAACCGGCGGCCGGTCTCATGCGTGAGAACCGAGGGCCGCCGGTTTCCTGCTGAGATCGACGGAAGATGGGCTTACTTCGCCTTGAAGTCAGCGGCGAGTTGCATGTCGCCCCACTCGATGGTCATCCGGCCGCCGCCACCCGCCTCGGTCAGGTTGATGGTCACCTGCTCGGTCGGCGAACTCGCCTTCGTTTCGGTCAGCGGAACGGCGTCGGCGTCCTTGGAGGCATCGTGGTTGGTTCCCCACTGGCCGTGTTGGGTATTGAAGACCAGCTTCCAACTGCCGTCAGCCTCTTTGCGTGCCCAAAGGCTGTAGGTCCCTTTGGGTACCGTGACTTCGCCGAAGACCAAGTCGGTGCCGGTCGTGAACGTGGTCGACTGGTCAGCGCCCAGCCTCCATACGCCCCCAGGTTTCACCTGGCCGAGCATATCTTCGACTTTGCGGCCTTTCAGGGACGGGCGGCCGTAGTCGACCGTGACTTCCTGGCCGTTCAGCGTGAGCTTGGCGTTGCCGCGCGGATTACGTTGGGCCGTCGCGATGACGGCGCAAGCGCAAAGCGCCGCGAGCGTGAGCGTTCCGATGGTCAGTCGCTTCATGTGGCTCTCCTTTTTCTGAGGATATGATGCTCCGTCGTCGGCACCCGGCAATGCCCCGACCGGCGAGCTATTTCCCGGCAATCTGATCTGCAAGACAACGATTATACAGTGTTACAGAACAAAGTGATCCACGCACCCCTCACCCGGCGCTATGCGCCACCCTCTCCCGCGAGGGGAGAGGGCATGAATCCAACCTTTGTCTCCCCTCCCCCCTCGCGGGGGAGGGGCCGGGGGTGAGGGGATTTATCCCTCAACTATGCAAAACTCAGTAAGCCCGGTTAGAGGGCGACTTTCTCGACCGCCATCTCCGACTTGAGGACGCCAAACTCGCTGGTGTTGACCAGGCGGACGTCCTCGTAATGCTTGGCCTTCAGGTCGTATACCTCGCAGGTGTCAAACGGCCTGGAATAGACGTGCAAAGTCACCGCGCGACAGCCGAAGGAGCCCGCATTTACCACCTGGTGGATGGGCTCTTCGGGATCGACCTCCTGCGGACTTTTCACGTCGATCACGAAATGAGTGCTGGGCTCGAGTTCGCAGAATCCTGCGGCCGCGTCCTTGCGCACCAGCCGGAAGTTCTGTACTTGAACCTTCCCGTACGCCATGGCCATCCAGCAACGCTGGTCGCGATGGTTGTGGATGGCGCTCCGCTGGCCCGATTCCCAACAGATGGCGATGAGCTCGAACAGCGGCGTCCGGTGGATCAGATTGCGCGTGTAATGTTCCTCGGAAAAGTAGAGATAAGGCGCCAGGCTCGCGATATCCACGGGGTGCTCGCGCAGGTAGTCGAGTACGTCTTGATGCGTGAACTGTTCTTCCGGAATCGCCGCCAGGCCAGCCGCGAATTCTTGGATGGGGATCATTGCGTCATCGATAACAACAGCAGTTTGGCATTAGAGGTTGTCCGTCGAGAGGCTACTCGTTCGACGGGAGATTTTTTAAGATAGTTTCCAACTCCTTGACTAATTGTTCGACTCGCGTTTTCTGTTGGGGACTCAGGGTTACGACCGAAACAAGAACCGAGCATTCTTTCAACTTTGGCCCTAACTGAGAGAGGGGCACGCCTACCTCCAGATTATGTCATTGTCGTTATTTGCTCCGACCGGCAATGCGTCGCCGCCGTGCCCGAGCAACACCTAGTCTACCGTGAATCCGGAAGAAATTGTAGCGCGACGACGAACCGAACGTCAGTTGCCAAAATCGTGCAGGAAGTCGCATATAATAATTGCTCCAACTGGAATTGGAAGGCGCATGGAAACTCTCCTCCTCGACAAGTGCATGCGGCGAATCTCACCCGGCCGGCAGATCGAAGGGATCGCGGCGCTGCTGCTGCCTTATACCCCGGCGGGCGCGCCAGACTGGCCCGGTTTCGAGCGGCTGCTGAAGACGACACTCGACGCCGGCCTCGCTCCCGCCGTGAACATGGACACCGGCTACGTCCATCTGCTCTCGCAGGATGAACGGTGGGAGGTTCTGCGAGCGACCCAAAGCATCGCGGCCGGCCGGCCATTCGTCGGCGGCGCTTTCATCGAAAACGCTCTTGACGAACACGCCGCAGTTCGAGACATCGTTCGGGCCTACGTTCGCGAGATCGAGCTGATCCAGTCCGCGGGCGGTACGCCGATCCTGTTTCAAGCGACGGCGCTCAAGAAGCTCACGCCCGCTCAGGTAGTCGATGTCTATCGCGCCGTGGCGGCAGAAGCGAAGCCCGGCGAATCGGGTGGCGTCCTCGCCTTCGAATTGGGGGAGATGTTTGCGCCGTTCGGCCAAATCTATTCGCTCGAGGTTTTCGAGCGCCTGATGGAAATCCCGCAGATTCGGGGGCTCAAGCACTCGTCGCTCGACCGCCGGCTGGAATGGCAAAGACTCGAGCGGCGCGACCGGTTGCGTCCGGAGTTCAAGGTCTACACTGGCAACGACCTCGCGATCGACATGGTGATCTACGGCAGCGACTACCTGCTGGGTCTCGCGAGCTTCTCGCCTGACGCCTTCGCGCGGCGCGATCGCCTGTGGGCGGCGCACGATCCCGGGTTCTTTGCCCTGAACGATCTGCTCCAGTATCTCGGCGCCTTCGCGTTCCGTCCGCCCGTCCCCGCTTACCGGCATTCCGCCGCTCAGTTTTTGAAGCTCCGGGGCATGACGAGCTCGGACGCGCCGCACCCGCAATCGCCAACGCGGCCCGCGAGCGACGTCGCGGTGCTCGAAGACATCGCGGCGCGGCTCGACCGCTTGGTGTCCGCATGAGTGCGGCTGTCCCCTACGCACGCCTCGCGTCGCTCAAATCGGCTGCGAGCTTTCGCCGCTACCTCGCCACCCTGGGCCTCCCGCTCGATTTCGATGAAGTCGTGGAAACCGGCGTGGATGCTCCGCTCGCGCGCCCGTTGGTCTGTGAAGGACGAACCATCGGCAACCGGTTCTCGGTCCTCCCGATGGAAGGTTGGGACGGCACGACGGCGGGCGAGCCGAGCGAACTCACGTTCCGCCGCTGGCGGCGCTTCGGCCAAAGCGGCGCCAAGCTGATTTGGGGCGGCGAGGCGGTCGCCGTCCGGCACGACGGCCGTGCCAATCCCAATCAACTCGTCTTGACCGACGGCACCCAGGCGTCCATCGCCGCCCTGCGCATCGCGCTAGTGGAAGAGCACCAGCGTTCCTTCGGCAGGACCGATGACCTGCTGGTGGGACTGCAAGTGACTCATTCGGGCCGCTTCTCGCGTCCCAACCAGAAGACCAGGCTCGAGCCCGTCATTCTCTACCACCATCCGTTGCTCGACGTGCGATTTGGAATCGGCTCAGAACATCGTTGCTTGACCGACAGCGAGATTGCGCGCCTGATTGATGATTTCGTCGCCGCGGCCGTTCGCGCTGCGGACATGGGGTTTGACTTCGTCGACATCAAGCACTGTCACGGTTACCTCGGCCACGAATTCCTGAGTGCCGTGGATCGCCCCAGCCCTTATGGTGGAAGCTTCGAGAACCGGACGCGCTTTCTTCGCGAGGTAGTCGCCGGGATTCGAGCCCGCGCGCCACGGCTCGGAATCGGGGTGCGGGTCAGCGTGTTCGACGATGTCCCGTTCCGGCGCGCTGAAGATGGAGCGGGCGTGCCGGCGTCCTACGTGGGCGAATACCCTTATGCTTTTGGAGTTGACGCAAGCGCTCCGATTGCAGTTGGCCGCGCTAACGTCAAGTTAAACGAAGCCTTTGCATTCCTCGACCTGCTGCTATCGCTCGACGTCCGGCTGGTATGCGTCTCCGCTGGCAGCCCGTACTACTCACCGCACATCCAGCGTCCAGCGTTGTTTCCGCCTTCGGATGGCTACGACCCTCCCGAAGACCCGCTGGTCGGAGTGGCGCGGCAGATCTCGGCCACAGCGGCGCTCAAGGCGTACGCGCCTGACCTCATCGTGGTCGGATCGGGCTACAGCTATCTGCAGGAGTGGCTGCCGCACGTCGCTCAGTACAACGTGCGCAATGCCAAGGTGGACTTTGTAGGTCTCGGCCGGATAATGCTTCCCTACCCTGAGTTCGCCCGCGACGTGCTCGAGGGGCGTCCTTTGCGCACAAAGATGCTTTGCCGCACCTTCAGCGACTGTACGACGGGTCCGCGTAACGGCCTCGTCTCGGGCTGTTATCCTCTCGACCCGTTTTACAAAAGCCATCCTGACGGCGAAGTCTTGCGCCGCGTGAAGCGCCAGCCGAAGTCGGAGTAGCGACCTCCAGCCCGTTACCAAGAGGACGCGTCGCGGGGAGTGTCATTCTGAGGAGCGGAGCGACGAAGAATCTCGCAGTGCGAACCAGAGCGAGATCCTTCGCTTCGCTCAGGATGACACGCTGCACGCGTTTTAGTTACGCCATGCTAATTGGCGCGCTCGATCAACCCTAGGAAATCGCGTAACTCCGCGGGCAGCGGCGCCTCGAAGCGTGTCGACTGGCCGGTGCGCGGATGCCTGAACTGGATCGCCGCGGCGTGCAGGAAATTGCGTTTCAATGTCGGCTCTTCCCTGCCCGCGCTGCGGATGCGCGCCGGGGCGCGATAAAGCGTATCGCCGACGACGGGGTGTCCGATGGACGCCAGGTGGACGCGGATCTGATGAGTGCGCCCGGTGAGCGGCTGCGCTTCGACGAGTGTGAAGTGAGCGAAGCGGCGCAGCACGCGGTAGCGGGTGACAGCCTCACGTGCGCCGATGCCGCCCGGCTTCATGCGCACGCGGTGTACCGGGTCGCGCCCCACGGATTTCGTAATCTCGCCGCGTTCGGAAGACACGCGCCCGTGGACGAGCGCGACATAGGTCTTCGAAATCTCGCGCTCTTTGAACTGGGAGGCGAGCTCGCGGTGGGCGAAGTCGTTCTTGGCGACGATCACCAGTCCCGAGGTCATCTTATCCAGCCGATGGACGATCCCCGGCCGCAACTCGCCTCCCGCCCCTGACAGCTTCTGGATGTGATAGAGCAACGCATTGACCAGTGTGCCGGACTTCACTCCCGCGCCTGCATGTACCGCCATGCCGGAGGGCTTGTTGACCACCGCGAGATCGTCGTCCTCATAGACGATTTCGAGCGGCAGCGCTTCCGCTTCGGCGCGCAGTTCCTGACGCGAGGCGCGCAGCGTGATACGGTCGCCGGCCGATACTTCCTCGCCCGCCTTGTAGGCGGCACGCGATCCGATGGTGACCTGGCCCGAGCGGATCTGACGCTGGAGCTGGCTGCGACTCCACTCGGGCAGTTGGCGCGCCAGGAACACGTCGAGCCGGCGGCCTGCGTCCTCAGCGGGCACCACGAACTCGCGAGTCTCAGACATTTATTCGGTGATGACCACTTGCAGAACGAGAAAGCTCGCGCCCACCACGATGGCGGCGTCAGCCAGGTTGAAGGTGTACCAGTGATAGGTCTTGAGATAGAAATCGAGAAAATCCACGACACGTCCCATGCGGATGCGGTCGAGCAGGTTGCTGAGCGCACCGCCCAGCACGAGCGAAAGTCCTACACCCGCTTCCCAATGCAGCCGGCGGCTCCTCCACACGACCCAGACCACACTCACCAGGAGCGCGACGGAAATCACCACGAGCAGGGCCGTCTTCCAGGGCGCGGGCGAGTCGGCGAACAGCCCGAAGGCGGCGCCGCCGTTGCGCACGTGCGTGAGATTGAAGAAACCCGGAATGACCGGAATGACCTCGCGCTCGGGGATCGAGGACTCGACCATCGACTTGGTCGCTTGATCGCCGATGAAGACGAGCAGCGCGATGGCGACGTAGATGACGCGCGAGATGTTCCTGACCCGGACGGCCAGCGCCTCCGACATAAACTCTTCCACCTATCCCCCGTTCTCGATCTCCCCGAGCGCCGCCGAGCAACGCTCGCAGACTTCAGGGTATCGCAGGTCGTCACCCACCCGCTCGGAATAGTTCCAGCAGCGCGCGCACTTGCGTCCTGCCGCTTTCTCGATCTTCACTTTGAGGCCGGGCACCGCCGTCTCCGTCAACCCGTGCGCCAGTTGTCCCTTCATCTCGACCTGCGAAACGATGAAGATCGAGGGGAGCTGCGCGCGATAATCCTCGAGCAGGCGCGCCAAGCTTGCCGGGGCGGCGAGGAGCACCTTGGCCTCGAGCGATCCGCGGATCCGCTTCTCCTGCCGAGCCGCTTCAAGCGCCTTCAGCACTTCGTTGCGGACGATGATGAGCTGCGGCCAGTTCTCGACCTGAGCGAAAACGTGCTCGGGGATGCCGTCGGTGAGCGACTCCGGATCCACGAAGGTCGCGAGATGGACGCTCGATTCGCGCCGCTCGGGCGCCGGCAGGTGCGACCACGCCTCCTCCGCGGTGAAGCACATTAGCGGGGCGACGGCTCGCAGCAAAGCGTCGGTGATGCGATAAAGCGCCGTCTGCGCCGCGCGACGCCGCACCGAGCGCGCCGGGGCGGTGTACAGGCGGTCCTTGAGGATGTCGAAATAAAAAGCGCTCAGGCCAACGGTCGCGAAGTCGTAGAGGGCGCGATAGACCTTGTGAAAAGAGTACTCTTCGTAGGCGGCCTTCACCGCTTCGAGCATCTCCGAGGTCTCGACGAGAGCCCAGGCGTCGATCTCTTCCAGTTGATCGCCTGCGACCGAATCCTTCTCCGGGTCGAAGTCGTACAGGTTCGATAGGCAATAGCGGAAGGTGTTGCGCAACTTGAAATAGGCCTCGGAGAGCCGCGTCAGGATGTCCGCCGACATGACGACGTCCTCGCGGAAGTCGACCGATGCCGCCCACAAGCGCAGAATCTCCGCCCCGTGCGTTTTGATGACTTCGTTGGGATCGATGCCGGTGCCGAGCGACTTCGACATGGCGCGGCCCTCGGCGTCGAGCACCCAGCCGGGTGTGACCACCTGGCGATACGGCGCCGCGCCGTGCGTTCCCAGCGCCACCAGCAGCGAACTCTGGAACCAGCCGCGGAACTGGTCGCCACCCTCGAGATAAACGTCCGATGGCCACGGCAAGTCGGGGCGATGGCCGAGCACGGCGACGTGGCTCGTGCCCGACTCAAACCACACGTCGACAATGTCGCGCTCCCGGCGCAGCCGCGTTCCACCGCATTCCGCGCACTTCGCCTCAGGACTCGCGAGGTCCTCGACCGGGTGGGTATACCAGGAGTCCGCGCCTTCCTTGCGGAACAGTGCAACCGCCGGCCGCGCCAGGTTGGCATCCAGCAGCGGCTTCCCGCAGACGTCGCAGTAAAAGACGGTGATGGGGACGCCCCAGACGCGCTGGCGCGAGATGCACCAGTCGGGGCGCGTCGCAATCATATTGGCCATGCGCTGCTCGCCCCAGTCGGGCGACCAGCGGACGCGCTTCACCTCGTCGAGCGCGCGCTGGCGCATGTTCTGGTGATCGATGCTGATGAACCACTGGTCGCTGGCGCGGAAGATGATGGGGTTGTGGCAGCGCCAGCAGTGCGGATAGGAGTGCGTCAGCCAGCCCGGCTCGCCCACCAGCGTCCCACGGGACTTCAGCAATTCGATGATCGGCTCATTCGCGTCGAACACTTTCTTGCCGCGATACTCCGGCAGTCCTTCGGTGAACTTGCCTTCCTCGTCCACTGGACAATAGATATCCAGGCCATACTTGATGCCGGTCTGGTAGTCTTCGCGCCCGTGCCCCGGCGCGGTGTGCACGGCGCCTGTACCGTCCTCCGCCGTGACGTAGTCCGCGAGCACGCCGGGCACCTTGCGTTTTAGGAACGGATGCTGCAACTCGATGTGCTCGAGCTTCGCACCGGGAATCCGCGCCAGGATTTCGCCCGCTTCGAGTCCTGTTTCGCCGAAGACCGGACTGAGCCGGCGGCTCTCGACGAGATAGGCCTCGTCCGTCCCGGCCACCTCGACCACCACGTATTCGAAGCTGGGATGAAACGCGACGGCCATGCTGGCGGGAAGCGTCCAGGGCGTGGTGGTCCAGATGATCACCGAGACTTTGCGGCCGGCGAGTTTCGGGTCGAGCGCGCCGGGGTCCGAGACCATCGCGTACTTGACGTAGATCGAACGGCTGCGATGGTCTTCGTATTCCACTTCCGCTTCCGCGAGCGCCGTCTTATCGACGATGCACCAGTAGATCGACTTGCGCCCGCGGTAGACGTAGCCTTTCTCGAGGAAGGTGAGGAACGCCTCGGCGATGGTGGCCTCGTACTCGCGGTCCATGGTCAGGTAGGGCTTATCCCACTCGCCAAAAATGCCCAGCCGCTGGAAGTCGGCGCGCTGCAAGCCCACGAACTTCTCCGCGTAGCGGCGGCACGCCTGCCGGATCTGGACGGCCGACATCGCCGCTTTGCGCGCGCCCAACTCGCGGTCCACGTTGATTTCGATGGGTAGCCCGTGGCAGTCCCAGCCGGGAAGATAGGGTGCGTTGAATCCCGCCTGCGTCTTTGACTTCACCACGAAGTCCTTAAGCAGTTTGTTCAAGGCGGTGCCCAGATGGATGCGGCCGTTGGCGTAAGGAGGACCGTCATGCAGGGTGAAGAGCGGCGCGGAGCGGCGCGATTCGCGGATCTGCGCGTAGAGCTTCGATTCCGCCCACTTGGCAAGCCATTTCGGCTCGTTCTCGGGCAGGTTGGCCCGCATGGGAAACTTGGTCTGCGGCAAGTTCAGCGTGCTCTTGAGATCGAGCGTCTCCTGCATTCATCCTCCGTGTGGGTGCAATCTGACGGTGCGCTTCAGGCCCACGCGTTCGTCCCTCCATTATAATCGAAACGGTGTCGATCGAGACTGTTTCCCGGTGGTGGGTGGTGTCCTAATTTGCGATGTAGCGGCGGCCTTCAGGCTGGCAAATGCCGGGCTAAAGCCCGCCTCTACGCCGCAAGTTAGGACACCATCCGGTGGTGGTGCAATTTGAATTGGAGTCTTCGCCAGAATAATCGATGTAGATAATATGCGCGAGTAGCTCAGTTTGGTGGTAGAGGAACTCTTAGGGAAGACAGGAACGGTCTCTGGTCACGGTCTCTGCGAGGGAGGATCAAAGGCGGGTCTCCAGTTCACAGTTTAACGCCGCTCGCTGCCTGGCTGTGCTATAAAAGCAGAGCGAGGTGGCTGCGATGAGAACCTTTTCTGCCTATGTCGAATGGGACCCGGAAACCAAGCTCTACGTTGGTATAGTCCCTGGTCTCCCAGGCGCTCACACCCAAGGCGCAAGCCTGGACGAACTCAACTCCAACCTCAAAGAGGTCGTGGAACTCTGTCTCGAAGAGTATAAGGGGAAGCCCGATGATCTGCCGCGCTTCGTCGGACTCCAGCAGGTCGAGATCAGCCCTTGAGCCGTCTGCCGGTGGTTGGTTTTCGACAGATGGAGCGAGTGCTCCTCCACCTGGGTTTCCAAGCTGTGCAGCAGAAAGGAGGTCACGTCTTTTACCGTCACCCAGACGGCAGGACCACGCCGCTTCCCAACCACGCGGGTAGAGACCTCGCCCGTCCTCTGATTCGGGAAATCCTTCGGGAGATAGACGTTACGGCAGAGGAGTTTCGCAAGGCTCTCGCCGATTGAGGCTTGGTCTCCCGTCTAAACGACTCAGGGTATGCTAGAATAGACTTCGGGTGGACCGAGTGGCGGTAGGGGCGAAAATATACGCTCGAGTTGGGCAACTCGGTTGGGTCGGCTGACATCTTTTCGGAGGAAGGGGTGTACAAGCGAGCCCAGTCTCGGCAGTCTGCTTGGTTCCGAGCTTCTGAGCCGGCCCTAAGCAGATCAGAAAGCAGAACGGATGCCACCCAGCTATCTCGAGGTCGGAATCGGCGAGGACATGAGTAATTCGCAGACCGGGCTAGAAACCCCTACGGCCGCGGGTCGGCCACCCGAGCCGAAATATCAGCTCACCCAGTTCGATACCCCGTTTATCCTCGTCTCGCTTTTCCGGCAGATTCGCCGCGTTCTGCGCGAGCCCAAGGTCACGGTGCCGCCCAAGTATTACCGGGGCGAAGCGACGCTGCCCATCACCGAGATGCGGGCCTGGTATCGCGATATCCCCAACATCATCAAAGCAGGACTCGAAAAGAGCACTCATCCAGTCGACATTTACAACCGGGCGCAGGAAAAGAAGCGCGCGCTGGTGGCGGTGGGCGTCGCACTAGTCGCCGCGGTTGCCGGCTGGATCCTCAAGCGTGACCTGGGAGTGGTCCTGGGGCTGATCGGTGGAATCGCCGTGGGCCGCGTGTTCGCCGTGCTGCTCTACAAAAAGCAGGCGTACCCGCCGGATATGTGGCGGGATTATAGGATGCAGCAGGCGTCGTGGGTCAATTCCGTGCTGGTCCACGGGGTGGTGCTGGCAGCGATGGTTCTGCCCATCTACATCGCACGTCTGCTCGAGCCGGCAAAGGCCGCTCCTACGGTGACGAAGATCGTGGATATTTCTCCCTACATGCCTGAATTGCCTGCGGATGCCAAGAAAGCAGGCGGTGGCGGTGGGGGCGGGGATCGGTCGCCGACGCCGGCTTCCAAAGGCTCCATTCCCAAGTTCAGCAAGGTGCAGCTTGCGCCGCCCATGGCCAAGATCCCCAATCTGACGCCGAAGATGCCGGTGCAACCGAGTCTGCTGGGTCCACCGGAATTGAAGCTCCCCGAAATGGCGACCAACCTGCCCTGGGGTGATCCCAAGGGCGTTCCAGGTCCGCCCTCGAACGGGCCGGGCACCGGCGGTGGAATCGGCAGCGGAGAAGGTACGGGAATCGGCTCGGGCAGCGGTGGCGGACTCGGACCTGGTTCAGGTGGTGGAACAGGTGGAGGAGCTTACACCGTAGGTGGGAACGTCAGCGCGCCCATCCCCATCTACAAGCCCGAACCGCCCTATTCGGAGGAAGCGCGCAAGGCCAAGTACCAAGGCACAGTCGTGCTGTGGATTGTGGTCGATGCCCAGGGTAATGTCACGGATGCCCGCGTGGTGAAGCCACTCGGCCTGGGACTGGACGAGAAAGCGGTCGAGACCGTGCGCACCTGGAAGTTCAAGCCGGCGATGCGTAGCGGGACTCCTGTTCCCGTCAAGGTCATGGTCGAGGTCAGCTTCCGGCTGTTTTGAGGCCCCCACTGCGTTAGTCCTGCCTGCATTTTTTCCTCTAATCAGTATCGTCTGTAGGGGCGTTCTTTCAACGTCGATTGGCCGGCGGGTCAAAGGCGCCGCTACAGATGGAAACAAGCCGCAAATCTTCTGCGAAGCGAAACTGTTGCGCTGCGAATGCCGGCTCTATTCGCGTTTCAGAACGTCCAATCGCGCCCAGTCTCCGGGAGCCCGCTCGTCCTTCCAGAACCACCAAGCCGTTAAACAGGGCATTTGGTTACCGCTTCAGCGGCGGCGCGCCTTCGCCAAACGGTCCAGGCGTTCCCGCAGCTCGGGTTCCAAGCGTACGGTCACGACCGGGGCGGTCGCCATGATGCACTCCTAATACAACTGAATACACGTGATTCTGCCGTTGCTTTACCCGCTCTGGAAAGGCGTACTTGGCGCTCTTTCTCTGTCCCGCTTCGTGTCGGGGATAGGGAGGATTGGGTTCGTGCGCGCCGGTCAACGACCGTCGGCCTGCGCAAAAGACTTCTTTTTCGTCCCGCCCCTGGGCTGGTATGATGTGTTCATGAGCAGAGATACCGAAGCGCTGCTGGACGCCTTCGAACATCTCCCCGTGGAAGAGAAGCGCGCCTTTACGCAAGAGGTGCTGCGCCGTTCCCTGCCTTTCGATTCCGGACCGTTGGAAGACGAGGAAATCGACGCTGCCTCCGCCGCCCTGTTCGAGTCCCTTGAGGAAGAGGACGGCCACCCCGCGCCGCGGTGAGGTCTGGCTGATCGATTTCGGCATGGCGGGGAAAACTCGTCCCGCCCTGGTAGTCAGCCGGGCGTTTGGAGACCAAGACCGCGCACTCATTACGGTCATTCCGCACACCACCAGCCTGCGCGGTTCGGCCTTCGAAATAGCCACATCTGTTTCCTTTTTGAAGCCGGGCGCTTTTCTCGTCCAGGGTGTAACGACGTTCCCCACGGTTCGCGCTCTCCACCGCCTCGGAGCTCTTCCACCCGAAGCTTTTGCCAAAGTCTTTGATGGATTATTGCGCTGGCTGGGGAAACCGCAGGAACCGTGACGGCACTGCTTCGCCGGTTCTTAACATTCATCTTTGGGGGACGACCGTCTTCCCGCGCCAGTCCCCAAGTTCCTTGATCTTCTCGTCGATGAATGCGGAGGCAGATTTCACCAGGACGGGCCTTTTGACGTACACCTCCAACTCTCGCACCTCGTTTAGCTGCGCTCAGCGTAACCTTTACCCTCCGCAAGCGTGGCCTCTTCTGGTTCGATACCGGGTAGCGCAGAGGTAGCCGCAGTTGGGCTTCCTCTGCGGTTCTTAACATCCAAACATGAAATCCCCTGGATGGACAAAGAGCCGCAGAGGAACGCAAACACCGCGTACCTCTGCGCTACCCGCTGCGGGTTGACCATCGACCGCGTGAGAGTGCCCTCCGACCCCCGCATGCGAATTTGATCGATCGTACACCCAACGAAAAGCCGCAGACCGCAACCCCGGCGGTCTGCGCTACCCGCTCCCCGCCACCACTTGCGAGTGGAATTCTAAGCCTTTCTTGCCCGTTGCGCGACCAGTTGCGCACGCAGCAAGCGCAACTGAAGCTTCATATGCAGGTTGTCCCAGTGTTTACGGTTCTTGCCAAGTTGGTCCGGCATACGTCCTATTTCCCTAGTGGCGTTGTAAGTTTCCTCGACAAGTTCTTGTCCCGATTCGCTCCACAAACGGAGCACCGCCTTAAAGCCACCATGCCATGCAGCATTTCCGAAGGAATCTATCTCGACCATATTGCGGAAAGCAGCCAGCATCGGATAAGAGGCCCCCTTTGTGAGCCGATACTTGTTCGGAGGCAATCCCGCGAACGGGAACTCTAACGTGCGGTCATTCGATGCCTCTTCGACGATGTGCATCTTTCCGGCACTGCCGCCCGATTCGTTGTGAATGTCTCGAAAATCGTGACGAATGTGGTCGTAAAGTGTGAGCGCATCATGTAGGAGGGGTCGAAGACGATAATACTTACTGCTCTTCAATTTCTTGTGATTTTCCTCGTAGTCGCTCGCGAATTTCTCGAGCGGGATACTCCATTTTTCGTACGCGGATATGGGATGTTTCCCTCCATCATTCGGAAAATCAAAGATGTTGAACATTTCTAGGATGCTGATCAGGTCACGAACATCATAGCTGGCGCTGTCCGACTCGCGCCAAGAGATCATATCTTCATATGGCTTGCCTTTTACCTCCGCCTTAAGCCAATCAAAGACACCGTCGATATTGTAGATGGATTTCGGAGCGACTTGCATGCCCGTATTGAGGCCGCGGGCGATGTCAGTAATCAGCTCATCTTCAACTCCGGTTCGGACGAACACTTCAACGTATTGCTCGGGATGCGTAGTCCCTTCGGCATTGCAATTCTCAATTATTTTCGCGGTATGCGCTCCATCGACGATACCTCCAACTTGATCGTCAACAACAATCTCGAAAATCTGCTTATCTTTGTCAACAAGGCGGGCACTTAGGGCGAGAATCGTGATTCCTTTGTTCATCAGATCAAAGCTGCCCGGAATGGCCTCTTGACCCTCGAGGCTCGCCCGAACATCACGATACACGAGACGGTTCAGACCGACGGGCTCGCGGGCATTCGCTGCAGCACTGATACCCGGCGGAAAATCCCTCGCCTTGACGGTGAGCCAATACTTGCTGATTCGGTTGAAGACTGGGTGAGAAACCTTGCGAGATTCGTACGCTAGAATGCGATGGACCTGTTTGCCCATGGCAGTACTCCTTCTTGTTTTGAGCGGACGGTGCCGCCGATTTGCTGTGTGCACGAGGGCACCAGCATCCGCAAAGTAGCACGGCCTTTATTCGCAAGTCAAGTGGGTGAGTCGCCGGACGGGAAAGTAGAAGTAGCGCGGACCGCCGGCTTTGCGGTCCGCGTCTTTTCGCTAACCATCATCCTCGCCGTGTCGTATTCTAGCGCCGTGTCGAAGCTGCGGCGTCCCTTTCTTTCGAATACATGTTTCTCCATTACGGTGCGGCTGCTCAAACGCCACTGCGGTTGGATCATCGATCGCGTGAGAGTGCCCTCCGACCCGCGCACGCGAATTTGATCGATCGCACACCCCACGAAAAGCCGCAGACCGCAACTCCGGCGGTCTGCGCTACTCGCTACTCGCTCTTCAAACGGTTCGCCGCGAAAACGATCGGCCGATGGGGACTCAGGGTTTCACCCCCACATCGTCGGCCCAATTGACCGTCTGCCTCACGTCGATATGCTTCGAGCACTCTCGCAGGGTGCGGTCGTTCGTCACCAGCACGGCGCCCACGGCGGCAGCATGGGCGGCAATCAGCAGATCCATGTTCGCCAGCAGCCTGCCGATTCGTTCCAGCGTGGCGCGGGCCTTCGCGTAAGCTCGCGCCACGGCGGAGTCCCAAGCCAGGATGTCAATCTTGGACAGGAACAGCTCAACGGCGGCCTCCGTGGCCGCCGAGAGCTTGCCACGGGCGAGGCCGAAGCGGATCTCCGCCTCGGTCATCACGGAGATGCAAACGTCGTGATCGACGCTCACCCGTTCGAGCTTGCGGCGGGCGCGCCGGGACTGGCCCTTGACGATATAGCTCACGGTGTTCGTGTCGAGCAGGTAAATCATACCGTCTCTCGCTCCTGGGGCAGGCTCCGGTCGCGGCCGGCGAGAAGGTCCTCGGGCACGCCGGCACGGTCGAGCGCGGCGAACACTTCGCCCCAGTTCGCAGGCTTGCGGGACAGAATCACGTCTCCGGTGCGCGGGTTACGGTCGATGAAAACTTCCTTGGTGTCGAAGCGAAACGCGGCCGGCAGGCGTACCGCCTGGCTGCGGCCATTGGTAAAAACTTTAGCTTTTTGTCGCACGATCAATCCTTCCTCTCCGTGGATATATACCATGATATACAGCAAGGCTCTGAACGTCAAGACGTGAAACATGGGGCGCGGTAGCGGCAGACTTTGAATGCCCTCCGACCCGAGCACCCGAATTTGATCGATCGTACACCCACGAAAAGGCGCAGACCGCAACCGCGGCGGTCTGCGCTACTGAAGCCCATTCCACACAATCCGGTGGAACAGTTTGTCCATGTCACCTGGTGGTTCTTGGGCGCCGCGATCAAGCCACCATCGCAGCAGCGACAGTAAGCTCCCGGCCAATGCGGAGGCGCGAGCATCCAGTTCGCGCTGAGGAAGATTCGGAAGCCGCCCAGATTCGATGAGCCGCTTTTCAATCCCGCGGGCAAAGTAGCCTTGTGCCAGATCGAAGAAATCGTTCAAACGGTTGGAGTCGGCCAGCGCGCGATAGAGCTTCTTCTGGTTGCCGATGTGCGCAAACAGCTCGGCCACAGGGACAACGCGATGCGACTCTTCCATGCGAGTACTAAGGGACGTGGTCATCCTTTCCAGGAACTTCTCCAACTGGTTGAGGAGCAGGTCATTCTTGTCCCGGAAGTGAAGATAGAAGGTGGAACGACCGACCGACGCGCGATCCAGAACTTCTTGCACCGTCACGGCGTCAATCGGCTTCTCCTTGATCAACTCCACAAGAGCAATGCCAAGCCGCTCGTGCGTGCGCCGAACGCGCTGGTCGGGCTTGCGAGGCCGCTTTTGCCGTCGTTTTCCTGGCCCGCCCTGTTCCTCCGGCCTGGAGTGCTGATTCCTGGACAATGAGGGCCCCTTTGTTCAACAACCTGGGATCGCGCCCTTGACTTGACGACGCCTGACCGCTACGTTGCGAATGATATTACAAACTGGGCTCACAAAGGAGATGGCTGATGAATCGCAGTCAGTTACTCGTTATCGGAACCATTTTGATCTTCGCTCTGAGCACCGTCGCGCAGCAGCACACCGCTGGCGCCGGTAGTCCTGCCAAAGGCGTTGCGGGTGCCGAGCACAATGGCCTGCCAAGTGTCGAGGAGCAGCTTAAGGTGCTAACGGAGAAGCTTGATCTAACCCCAGCTCAGCAGGCCAAAATAAAACCCATCATGCAAGAGCTGCACGATTTCACGGAGAAACTCATGCAGAACAAAAACATGTCGCGGGAAGAGCGCTTACGTAATGTGAGGCCACGTCGGTACGCGGCCGATAAGAGCATCCGCCAGGTCCTGAACGAAGATCAGAAGAAAAGGCTCGATCAATACCTGCAAGGGCCACACCCTGAGATGCACGGTGACCTGACTGGGGCGACGCGGAAGCCAACACAATGACCGCACAGGCTGTGAAAAGAATCCCCAGCAAGCCGTACCCTGAGCTTCATTGTGTTCTAAAGAAATTCGTCGTTGGCGTTCAGAATGTGCTCAAGCGCAACTTCGTCGGTGCGTATCTCATAGGCTCACTCGCGACGGGGGACTTTGACCTCGACAGTGACGTCGATTTCTTGATTGTTACCGAAGAAGAGCTCGCGGATGCGGAGCTCTCGTTACTTCAAGCGTTGCATCTCGAAATTCATAATTTCGGGTGCTATCCGGCCCAGCACCTGGAAGGTTCCTACATAACTAGAACCCTGCTTACTCGGACTGACTTGGTTGGGCTTCAGCCGCTTTGGTTCGTTGACAACGGAAGTACGTTGTTGGAGCGTTCCGTTCATGACAATCAGTGGCATGTTCGGTGGATTCTGCGCGAGCGTGCGATCAACCTGGAGGGGCCTGATCCCAAACCACTCTTGCAGCTGGTGTCAAGTGAAGTGTTACATAGCGAAATGATAGGCTTGATTGAAAAACTGAGGTCTCGCTTTGTCGCGGAAATCGGCAAGCCACTCGGGTGGTTTAACACCCGATTTGGTCAGTCGTTTGCTGTACTTACCTGCTGCAGGATGCTTCATACACTTCAAAGCGGAGCCGTGAAGTCAAAACTAGCTGCCGCTCAATGGGCTACCGTGTCGCTAGGCCGAGAATGGCACGAATTGATTCGGCAGGCGTGGGCCGAGCGAGAAGGTGTTCGGTTTGGCCTAAAAGTTCGCCAAGTCGCTCACGATAGCGTTTTGCAGCAAACCGCATACTTCATCACCTACGCTCAAAAACAAATCTGGCAATATCCTCAAACTGGTTTATTCTCACAACGCCATTCGGAAGAATGGCGCGGATTTCCAGTTCACCGCCCATCGCCTCGATGATCTTCCGCAGGGTGCTGATATACATGTAGGCTAGCGTCTGTCTTCTGGAACACGGCCGGCCCGGTTGGAACACGCTCTCGGATCTCGCGAAATCCGGGCGGAGTGGCGCTTGGAACGCGCTTTTCGCGCTCGCGGTCGCGGGGGTTTGCCAGCCGCAAAGCCGGTGCCAAAAATTGTCAATCGCGCCCTGACGAAGGAGTAGAACGCGGCCATCCTGTTCATTCGGCGTGGGTTACGATAACCGAGGCAAGTGACAAATTTTGTCAACTCGAGCCAGGCAGGTTGCGAGAACGCGATCCCGTGTTTTCATAGGGTTACAAACCTCATTCCGCAGAAATGAGACAAATGAGACGCGTGAGACACCCCCCGGTTTGGGGTCCAGAGCTCGGGGTCCGACACACCCCTTTCTCCCTTCTCAACCGAGGAGGAGACTCATGCCGCACGTGGTCAGCTACCCACTAGCGAAGCGCGAGCTTCGTCCTCGGCCGCCTAGTCCATTCTGCGTCTGGCTGACCGACGCACGCGTTTCTTTACATCTCGCCAAAGCAACTGCGACGCGCGTCTCGACATCTCGGTGAAGAGTCACGCAAGGAGGCACGACGATGACTCTTCCACTCACGCCCCGCTCTCTCGAATTTGCCCACGTTTGGCGCGATTACCGGCCGCATGCCGCGTCCTGGATGAATTCGGTAATGGTTCACGCGCTGGTCCTGACGGCGCTGATTCTGCCCTTCACCGGCAAGCGCCTGCCGCAGTCTTCGACCCTCAATCGCCCCGCCAGCTCGTGGGAAAGGGTCTCCATCTATCTGCCCCGTCTGGCCGGGAACGCACTGAGGACGGGAGGTGGCGGCGGGGGCGGACAGCGGTCGCCTACGCCGGCTTCGCGGGGTCCAATCCCGAGATTCAGTGAGACACCGCTCGCGCCTCCTTCCGCGACGATTCCTAACCTCAAGCCGGTGATGCCGGTACAACCTAACTTGCTTGGCCCGTCCAAGATGGCGCTGCCCGAGATGTCGATGCTCGGCCCATGGGGTGATCCGCACGGCGTCATTGGCCCGTACTCGAACGGCCCGGGAACTGACGGTGGGATCGGTGAGGGCAGCGACGGCGGGGTAGGGCCCGGCAAGGGTCGGGGCTATGGACCTGGCCCAGACGCTGGTTGCTGTGGCGGTCCTTACGGCGTCGGAAGCGGGGTGAGCGCCCCCATTCCTCTATATCGGCCCGAGCCGGCTTATTCCGAGACGGCGCGCAAGGCCAAATACCAGGGCATCGTCGACCTGTGGATTGTGGTGGATGCGCGCGGCAACGTGTCACACGTGCGCATCGCGAAGCCTCTCGGCATGGGCCTTGACGAGAAGGCGGTCGAGACAGTGCGCACCTGGAGATTCAAGCCGGGTTACCGCAACGGCGCCCCGGTGCCGGTCCGCCTGATGGTCGAAATAATGTTCCGGCTCTTTTGAACTTCGCGTCTAAGCAACTGCTTGACAAGCGGGCTGCAAGGCGGTTACTTCTAGAAATGCCGCTGTTGGGAGGTCGTCTAACGGTAGGACTGCAGACTCTGGATCTGCGTATCGGGGTTCGAATCCCTGCCTCCCAGCCATTCATTTGGAAGCACTTCCTTGAAACCGTCTGATTCCAAGTTGCGTCTGTGTTGCGGATTGTTGCGGCCATGGGAACTCATACACCGCGAGCGATCTATTCGGGCTTATCAAACCCTAATCCCTTCATTAGGCCCGAGGAATTGCAATGGGGGCCGACAGAGACAAAAAATCCTTGACAACGTCAACAGGGCGAGACCAGAATCGGCTGACCGATTATCGATTGAGCAGTTTTTCGAACGCAGGTCGAGTTCGGAGCCCTCGTCCAGAATGCTTGTTCTAGTTCGCTTCGCGCGTCGGGTCGGGTAGATCGAGGCGATAACAAACGGAACCCACTGTCTTTCGGCCATGCAGCCGACTGGTCATCCAACGAAATCATCGTTCTCAGGAGAGCTGCGCCTTTCCTACATCGGGGATGTTGTTGAGTCCGGAGCGGATGTGCGCCGGCGGAAGAATCGGGATTTGGCCTGGGTTCCGCCCGAGGAGATTGCCATGATATCCAAGAGTTTTCGTAAGAGGTTCTTTGCGGTGGCGGCCGGGACGCTTCTGTTCGCCACCTATGGATTTGCATCGCTGGATCGCGGGGCCATCCAGGGAACGGTAACCGATCCCCAGGGTTCGGTGGTCCCGGGAGCCGCCGTGGTGGTCCGGAATGTCGACCGGAACACTGAGGTTAAGCTCACGACGAATTCCGCGGGATTCTTCCTGGCTCCCGAGCTGGTTCCCGGTAAGTATTCGGTCCGCGTCACCGCTCCAGGGTTCGCAGCCACCCAGACTGCCAACGTGGCGGTGGTAGCCGGAGATACCACCACGGTTGATACCCAACTGCGGGTGGGCTCGACCTCCCAGCAGATTCAAGTGAGCGCTGCCGCGCCCTTGGTTGAGGCTGCTCCCTCCAACTTCACCACCGACATCCAGCAGAGCTATATTCAGTCGATTCCGCTGGACGGTCGCGACATTCAGGGGCTGGTGCAGCTCATACCGGGAATCACGCAATCCACCGGCCCGTCGGGCGCGCTGTTCGGCTTCAACAGCCAATTTGGAGGCTTCCCTGACCCGCTGCATCTGGTGGGTTCAGGCATCAGCGCCAACGGCAGCCAGGGCGGCGCGAATGCGTGGTATTTGGACGGCAGCCTGAACGCCGCATTGGGCGCCGAAAACGTCGTCGTGAATCCCTCCCCGGATGCGGTAGCGGAGTTCAATCTGGTGGACAACGGCTTGGCGGCGGAGTGGGGGCGAACCAGCGGCGCCGTCGTCAATGTGGTGCTGAAGTCGGGGACCAATCAGGTTCACGGCGACCTTTACGAATTCAACCGCAATTCGTATTTCAACGCGACGAACCCTTTTAGCCGCCGGGACGCCAGCGGCCGGCCCTTCCTGGAGCCGGGCGTGAACTTCAATAATTTCGGGGGCACGCTGGGCGGTCCGGTCGATGTTCCCCACGTCTACAACGGAAAGAACCGCACGTTCTTCTTCGTCTCCTGGGATGTCTCCATGCTTCACGAGAATAGGCCGACCATTCTCACGGTTCCTCTGCCCAGGGAGAAGCAGGGAGATTTCACCGGCGACCCGCGGTTCGCGGCGGTCTGCGGCGTCAATGGAGCCACCAACTGCCTCTACAATCCGTACACCACGAGCGGACCTGACCAGAACGGTCAGTTCCATCGCACGGCTTTCAGCACGCCGGTAATCCCCTCGAACCTCATCGACCCTCTAGCGCAATTCTATCTCTCCAGCTATCCCAATCCTAACTTTGTCGATCCGCTTCAGCAGGGGCCAAGCGGTTGCGGGATCACATGCAACAACTTTCTGGGGCCGGTAGGGAGCAGCCAGACCACTCACAACCTTTCCGTGAAGATCGATCACAACATAGGCGAGCGGCACAAGCTTTTTGCAGAATGGCTCTTTAATCCAAGTTATTGCGCCAACTACCGTTATCCCTGGAATGGTCCCACGGCGCAGACTCAGACGGGGATCGCGGGGGCGCAACCTTACCGCACGATCAATCAGATTTTCACCTTGGGTCTTACGTCCGCTCTTTCGCCCACCCTCGTCAATGAAGCCCGGGTGATGTTCAGCCGCCAGAATCAGATTGCGACCCCGAATCCGGACAGCGTGGTCGACAACTCCGATGTCCTCAAGCGCGTTCAGGGGCTTAACTTCGTCCTGTATCCTCCTTTCCAAGTGGTGCCCGGTATCGGGATCGGAGACATCGGCGGATTCGGCCCGCAACAGTGGCAGAACGCCATTCAGGGTGTGCAGGCTTACACCTTCACCGACAACGTCACCAAGATCCTCGGCCGGCATACTCTGAAAGGCGGCTTGATGTTCCGCCGCGACAATAATTGGAACCTCGCAGCTTGGGGCTATAACCTGGGTTTCGGTGGAGGGCTTACCAGCGATCCTGTCACCGGTCAGGGAGGCAGCGGCCTGGCACAATTCCTTCTCGGTGCGGTCGACACGGGCAGTGGCACCGGAACATATCACGCGCCCTATCAGACCAACGATTATTGGGGATTTTACGGCCAGGACGATTTCCGGGTCACACCCAGCTTCACTTTGAACATCGGGTTGCGTTACGACATCTTTGGCTGGTTCCGCGAGCGTTACAACGACCTGGCTAATTTCAACTTCAGCGGTACCAACCCTCAGATTGCCTATCCGGGAAGGATCGACTATTTCGCTACGCCCCGGCACCCGAGTTCCACTGTTTTCCCTGCCCATAAGGGAGACTTCGCGCCTCGCCTCGCGTTCTCCTGGTCGCCCTGGTCGAATCACAAGACGGTGATTCGTGGAGGCTTTGGGCTGATCTACAGCAATGGCATCAGCGTGGCCTTCGGGACCCAAAACGGCGGGATCAGCGCCCCTGGGTTTGCCCAATACGTGCCCTACAACGGCGACTTCACCGGGCGACGCCCCGCATTTCAACTGAGCGGTGGAGCGCCCAATCTTACTTTGCCGCCGTTGGACAGCCTCAAGAAGAGCGACGCGCAGTTTCTTGGGTCGGGGGCTGGAGGCGGATTCCTGAATGGAAGCAAAGATCCCTACGTCGAACAATGGAGTCTCTTCATTGAACGGGAACTTCCAGGGGCCATGGCGTTGAGTGTCGGCTATGTGGGCACCCATGGCCTGCATCTTTACGGGGACGAGTACCGCAATTATGACTACGTGCCCACAGCCGTGCGGGAGAAGTTGCGCAATCTGATCAACTCTCCGGTGCCCACCGATCCAGCGATTGGGGCTTTGTACGGCTGCGGGACCCAATGTCCCGCCTGGATCACCATGCGGCCTTATCCGCAGTACACCGGCGTGCCGATCAACACGAACCCGGACGGGTTTAATCGCTATAACTCCTTCCAGCTTAAACTCGAGAAACGTTACTCGCACGGGGTCAATTTCCTGATCGCCTATACTATCCAGAAAAACCTCCAGAGCCCCAATACCGGGAGTCTTCTGGGGAACAGCGCCGTGCCCACCACCCTGGGGCGCTCCGTAGGCCGCACGTCCTTCGTTCCAGGCGCAGATTCCGGAGCGGCACGCATCGACGCCGTCGCCGACGACCCCGACAACCGCTTCCGCTATACCGCGCTGGCTCCCGACGACATCCCTCAAATCCTTAACTTCGCCGTCAGCTACGATTTGCCGTTGGGCAGAGGCCGGGCGTTCCTGGGCGGAAATGAATGGGCTAGCCGAGTTATGGGCGGTTGGAAATTGGTCCAGAACTGGAATTTGCAAAGCGGCGTGCCCCTGGTGTTTAGTGGACCGTGCAACGGCTTGAGTTGCCGTCCAAACCTTATCGGGGATCCCTCGCAGGGACGCAACAGCAAGACCCGAGCGCAGCAGGAGAACCAGTGGTTCAATCCCAGCGCCTTCGGCCCCGTCTTCGGTTCGGACCCTACGGTGATTCAGGAAGTCTCAACAGGCTTGAATCCCGATGGCACACCGTTCGATTATAACGCGTTCGATCCCTGGTGGACCTTCGGGAACATTGGCCTCCGTCCTCCAACGGGGCGCGCGCCGGGATTCTGGAACGCTGATATGACGCTGGCGAAGGATTTCCACGTCAACGAATCCAAATATTTCCAATTCCGTTGGGAGCTCTTTAACGCCTTCAACCATCAGAACCTCGGAATCCCGAATACCAACTGGTGCTTGCCGCCCAATCCAGACGGAAGCACGGACGCGGTTCACGTCTTCGGCTGCCAGTTTGGCAAGATCACCAACGTTCAAACCGATCCTCGGTCGATGGAATTCGGCTTGAAGTTTTACTGGTGAGGAAGAAGCCGTTCCTTTGTTCCGGCATTCTGGTTTAATAGGAGGATAAGGAAATTGCTGCATGCGTTTTGGGTCCATCCGCCTTACTCTCCTCGTGCTGCTGACCCTGGGGCCTTTCTCGATGCCATCGTGTGGGCAGCAGACGCCGGGCCCGCTGCTGTCCCGCGCGCTCGAACTGATTCAGCAAGCGAAATTCCCTGAGGCGGAAAAGGAACTTCTGCAAGCGGAGGAAGCCGACCATACCTCCTACCAAGTCGAGCATCTTCTCGGTGTGGTTTACGAGCGCCAGGAGAAATACCCGCTGGCCGAAGAGGCTCTCGAGAGAGCGGTCAAACTTGGAAACTCCCGAGAGCCGGACACCCTGCTTCTGTTGTGCAAGGTCAAGTTCACGCTGAAGAAGACTGACGAAGCCCTCGCGCTCGCGAAGCGGATTTCCGTGCTTTCCCAAAATGATCCCCGGATGCTCTATTCGCTGGGCCGTCTGTTGCGTGAGAGCGTCCACGGCGAGCAGGCGATTGCCGAGCTTGAAAAGGCGCGTTCGCTCGCACCGCGCAATCCTGCCATTGCCACGGAACTGGTGGCCGCCTGCCTGGACCAGCATCGCGACTCGGAGGCCCGGACGACGCTGGATTCACTCCTTAAAACCGCAGACTACGATGACCTTATCCAAGCTGGGTCGCGCTTCGGCGAAGCCAATCGCCTGGATACCGCTGTCGAGGCCTTCGAGCGCGCTGTCGCCTTACGCCCTTCCGAGTATGATGGCTTGTTCGATCTCGCCTTCGCTTACTACCGGCTGGGAAACTCTTCGAAGTCGCTCGATGTCCTTCGCCGCCTTGAGCATGCGCGAGCCTCGGATAGCGCGGATTATCATTACCTACGCGCCAAAGTCGACGCGGCGCTTCACCACGACTCCGACGCCGCGACGGAGTTTCGCGAGGCCCTGGGGCTGCAGCCGGACAACGAGAGTCTTTGCGTGGATGCCGGACTCTTCTTCTCCCGGTTCCAGGATTTCTGGAAGGCCCTGGAAATCCTCCAGGCCTGTTCTCAATTGGTGAGCGATTCGGCCGCAGTGGAGACAGGTTTGGGCCTGACGTATTTCCGCCTTGGGAAGTATCCCGACGCCGTTCAGAGTTTCCAGAAGGTTCTGGCGCTGAATCCGCAAGCAGACGCGGCTCGGGAAGCGCTCGGGTTCCTCCTGTACATTTCGGGAAAGCTGCCGGAGGCAAGGCAGGTGCTGGAAGAGCGCTTGAGCGCGCCGCAGGCAGACTTCTACATCTACTTCCTGCACGCTCTCGTGCTCTTGCGCCTCGACAAGATGGGCAACGCGCCGGCGGCGAAACATTCGTTGAACGAGGCGCTGGCGCGCAATCCCAGCTTTGCCCCGGCTTACTTCCAACGCGGCAAGATCGCGTTTGAAACGGGGGACCTGGCTCGCGGCCTCGCCGACCTTGAAACCGCCACGCGGCTCGACCCGACCTATGCACCGCCCTATTACCTCATCGCGCAGATTTACTTCAAACAGGGGAATCCCGCCGCCGCGCAGCAGGCCCAGTCGCGGTTCAACAGCCTGAATCGTGAGCAGGAGGAGAAGGAACAGGCACAGCAGGTTGAGAACCGTCTTGTCCAGGCGTTGCAGTAAGCCGGCGTGAGAAGACGGTCGGGTTGTCGGGCGGCGACCAATCGCCCTTAGGTCTGAAGGCTGAATCGTGACTGTCTTGAGAGCTACGATCCTGTTGGGAGCCACGGTGTGTCTGGGGGCGCGGCTATCGGGTGCTCTTGAGGATGACCGGGCTCACCTGGGCGCGGGTCTGCGGTTGTTTGACATGCAGCGCTACTCGGAAGCGGCCCAAGAATTTCAGCAGGCCCTGACCCTCAACCCTCGGCTGGTCGAAGCCCGCTATTACCTCGCGGTCGCTGATTTCAACGAACGGCGATTCGCAGACTCGCGGCAGCAGTTCGACAAACTGAAGAACAGCGGTTACCGCAAAGCCTGGGTCACTTATTACTGTGGGCGGTTGGACCTGATCGACGGCAATCTTGACACGGCGATCCAGGCTTTCAAGGGGTTGTCCCGGACAGAACCGCTCCAGGATGAGCTTTATTACCTCGGCCAGGCATACCTGAGAAAGGGGGAGCCCGAGGAGGCTATCCATTATCTCGAGCGGCAAGTGGAATTCAATCCGCGGGATTTCCGCGCTCACAACCTTCTGGCGCGGGCTTATCAAAGGACCGGAAAGACGCGGGATGCCGAACGGGAGTTCAGGAAGTCCGAGGAGCTGCACGCCTACTATGCCAAGGGTCAGCGAGACCTTTCCGCCTGCCGCGCCCTGCTCGAATCCGGTAAGGCCGAACAGGCTTGGAGCAACTGCAGTGGCGCCGCTCAAACCGATGATATCGACAAGCAGGTCGCAGCCGGCATGCTGTTTGGAGAATTCCACCTGTACAACGATGCTCGTGAACTCTTCGAGCGCGCCCTCGAGCTCGATCCTGAATCGCCCGAAGTAAACTATAATCTCGGCTACACATATTTCCAGATGAAGGACTACGCTCGGGCCCGCCGCTATCTGGAAACGGCGCTGCGCTTGCGCCCGGACTTCTTTGAGGCGCTTGCCATGGAAGGTACGGCGCTTTATATGCTGCACGATAACTCGGCCGCCAAGAAATCGCTCGAACGCGCTCATCAGCTACGGCCCGATAACGTTCCAGTTTCGAAGCTGCTCGGCCAACTGGAAAATTCGGCAGTGAAATAACTGGAGGCCGCATCGACCCCGTCAAGTTTGCTCGACCTGTCCAGGCCGCTCGGAAGCGATTCCCTGCTTGGCTGGTCTTTTCGCTTTTAACCATCGTGCTGTGGGGTGTCTGGGGCGCGCTCACGAAGGTTATTTCTGCGGACATCGACGCCTACACCAATCAGGTGCTTTTCGCCATCGGTGTGGTGCCGGTCATGGCGATCGTGCTTTTTTCCGGCAGACTCTCCGGAGGCGTCAACCGGAAACGCGGAATCTCCTATGCGTTCCTCACGGGAGTGCTGGGCGGTACCGGTAACATCGCCTTTTTTATGGCTTTCAGCGAAGGCGGAAAGGCCGCGGTCGTTGTTCCGGCGACTTCGCTCTCGCCGCTGGTCACAGTTATCCTGGGCTACTTCATTCTCAAGGAGAGAGCCAGTGGCTACCAGAAGGCCGGACTCGCGCTGGCCATGGTCGCCATCTATTTATTGAGTCTGTAAGGGCGGGTTTTGGAATTGCGCGACTCGGATCGCCTCCGATTCGATTTTAGATCACCGACCCCGACGCGCTGTTGAGGTTTGATGCACATCCCACTGTGGGTGGTCTTCGCGATGGTCGCCCTGGTTTTCTGGGGAATCACCGGGGTCACGCAGAAACTCTCCACCAACGCCATTTCCACTGAACTTTCCTTTCTTTGGTTCGGCGTGGCCATGATTGCGCTGGCCGTGGTCGTTCTGCCCAAGGTGTCGGTGCACTGGCACGTCACGCCGAAAGACTTCTGGCTGGCCGTAATGGGCGGGACGTTGAACAGCCTCGGGGCCTATACGAGTTTTGCAGCTTTGGAGAAGGGTGGAAAGGCGTCGATCGTCATCCCACTCTGCTATCTCTATCCTCTTCTCACGATCATTCTGGCGATCACGTTCCTGCACGAATCGTTGACTCGTCCACAGCTCGCAGGAATCGTCCTGGCGTTGGCCGCGGCGATTCTGCTGTCTCAGGAAGCGCCGTCCCAAACGGACAAAACGATTTGATCGAAAAGACTCGAAGTACCACGGAGGATGAGCGCCGGCATTTCACGTTTGGGGACCGGGGTGGTCAGGAGAATGTGGAGCGCCTTAAAGAGTGATCGTTAAGCCTCCATCCACCACGAGATCGGCGCCGGTCAGGTATCCGCATTCGCGCGAGGCCAGGAAGAGCGCTGCTGCTGCCACCTCCTCCGGCAGTCCGGCGCGCCGCAACGGGATTCGCCCTGACTTCACGTAATAGTTCAAGAAGCTTGGCGTGGTGGTTTCATCGACTCCGTTCACGATGGACATGGGAGTACGAATGAAGCCGGGGCTGATAGAGTTGACCACGATGTTGTCAGGAGCGAACTCGATGGCCAGGTTGCGCGTCAACTGTGCCACGCCTCCCTTGGAAGCGGCATAGGCCCCGGAGTTCGGCTCGCTGATGATCCGATGAACGGAGCAGACGTTGACGATGCTGCCGCCGTGCTTGCGCATTTCGCGTGCCGCGGCGCGGGCGCAAAGGAAGTAAGCCGTAAGGTTCGTGTCCAGCACCGTCTGCCATTCTTCGCGTGTCATCCGATAGAAATCTCGCAAAACGTAAGTGGCAGCGTTGTTCACCAGAATATCGATACTCCCCATCCGCTCTGCCACCGCAGCGATTGTTGCCTCGGCGGCAGATCCCTGGGCAAGGTCGATCTCCCAGGCTAGGGCGTCTGCGCCAGTCTGCCGGAGGTCATCGGCCGTTTCCCGCGCCGCCGCGCCGCTGCGGTCGAGGATGGCGACGCGCGCTCCCTCGCGCGCAAAAAGCTGGGCGGTTGCCCGCCCGATGCCGCTGGCCGCTCCTGTCACAATTGCGGCTTTTCCCGCCAGGCGTCCCATGATGCTCCTCTCCTCGGATGGCCCCACTCGCCGGCCCAGGCCGGGATACTGTTGATATCTCAAACTGAGGGCGCTCCAGCGCGGCCCCGGGTCTTTCCAGCAACCGATCGAGCCCCAGCGATCCACTCATAGAGTATGCTTGAACTTCGAGAGAATCTCGGCGCCTTTCCCGGTTACGAGAATGGTGTGTTCCAGCCTCAGCCCGAACCGGTCCTTGAAGTAGATCCCCGGCTCGAGTGCAATCACCATCCCCGGTTGCAAGGCGAGAGGATTGTAAGGCACGATGCGCGGCTCCTCGTGCCACGTGACTCCCAGGCCATGGCCGCTGTGATGAGGATACCCGCCGCCCAGTCGCAAGACACGCTTGCGAAGGTCGGCGTCGAGATCACAGGCGCGCATCCCAGGGCGAACCTTGTCGATCCCCTCAGCCAGTGCGGCGGCAATTCCACTAAAGATTCTACGCTGCTCCGCCGTGGGTTCTCCAACGGCGCAAGTGTTGCAGGTGTCCCCCCAGTATCCCCGGTGCCGAGGCACCAGATCCGAGATAATCAAGTCACCCTCTTGAATGACGCGGGACGAAGGAGGTCCGCCGATCTGCGCCGTTCGTGGACCGGAAACCAGGTCGGCCAGCAGCGGCAGCCGGGCGCCGGCTTTGATCTCCATGCCTTTGCGCACCTCCGCGAAGAGCTCGACCTCTGTCATGCCGCGCCGGGCGAGCTTCTTGGTGACTTCTTGACCCAAGTCGCACAGGCCAAGTGCCTCACGGAGCAGTGCAATCTCATCGTCATCCTTGACCATGCGAAGTCTTCCCAGGGATGAAGTGATGTCATGAAACTCGATCTGGGGACAGGCCGAGCGCAGGCGCTCGAAGATTCCGGCGGGCAAATCCTCGCTTTCGATTCCGATTCGACTCGCCGGCAGCTTCTCAAGGCAGGTGAGAAGCTTCGCAGTCAGGTCCTCGGCCGCGGCCAGCGGTTTTTCGACCGTGTAACTCTCGAAAGGCGTAACCTCGACAGCCGGGGAGACACTTTCGGAAGATTCCATATCAGCAAGGAAAAGGTGCGGGGGCTCGCCGGCGAGCCACACGAATGCCCCCATGAGCGGAGAAAAGGGAGAAGGTCCGGTCTCAATCCCTGCCGTGTAACCCGTGAAGTAACGAAGGCTGGCGAGCGACGTTAGCAGCACATGATCGGCTTGAGTTTCCTTCATCGCCGCGACGAGCTTTTCTCTTCGAGCTTCGATCATGGGTTGTTTCTCCCGGATGTCGTGTCAAAGACCTAGGGCTCTGAGCTTCTTGACTGCTGGACCCGCGCCCGTCCGCCGAATCTCCAGGCAAAGTAACTGTAACCCACGCAGCCGGAGTTGCGACGCAACGATTCGATTCCGCCGCTTGCACGATCGGGACGCCGTCCCTTGGGATACGAGTCTCCACGGCTCTTGACAGTGTGGCGGTCGCTAAGGTATATCGATAATCGATTGCAACGCAGTATAAAAGGCCCGACGTTCGACCGTCAAGTGGTCCCCACTTCCCGAGGTTACTCCGCCGGTCTGAGGGTTTGAGGGTCTCGCGAAACCGGACATTAACCGCGCATCGGCGCACTTGCCTCCCTGCTTCGGGAATAGTCTCGGCTTGACGTTGGAGGAGCATTGCGAAAGGTCCGGGTCGATGCAGACTGGCACTTCCACGGTTTACGCGCCGTCATCCTGGAGAACGAGTTTCTGCGCGCCGTTATTCTGCCCGAGGTGGGGGCGCGGATCCAGCAGCTCGTTTACAAGCCGCGGGACATCGGCCTGATCTGGAGTCACCCGCGAATTAAGCCCGCGCGCCTGCCTTTCGGGGCGGGATATGACAACGCCTGGTGCGGCGGATGGGACGAGTTGTTCCCCAACAACATCCCGGAAAACATTGTCGGCGACGCTTACCCTGACCACGGAGAAGTGTGGGCCGCCGAATGGGACTCGAGGGTAGGCGAGGATGGCGCCAAAGCCTTCGCTAAATTTTCTTGCCGGACTCCGATCAGCGATGTCGCCATTGAGAAGACGTTTTCCCTGTGTCCGGGCGACCACCGCCTTTACGCCAGCTACGTCCTCAGGAACTGTTCCCAGGCAACACTTCCCATCCTTTGGAATCTCCACATCGCTCTGGTGGTCTCGGAGCACCATGAACTGGCTTATCCGCCCATGAAGGTGAGACTGGAACCCTCGTTTCTGGGAACGCTCGACGGCGCTCCCTTGGACTTCACTTGGCCCGCTGTTCCGATGCCGCATGGAACCGTAGACCTTCGAAAGATCCCATCGCCTTCGGAGCAGCGGACACATTTCTTCTATGGGCATAAGTTTTCCGAAGGTTGGTGCGGACTGACCGACACGCAGACAGGACTGGCGTGCGGCGTAGCCTTCGATCCCAAGGTATTTCGCAGTTGCTGGCTGTTCGGTTCCTTCGGCGGCTGGCGGAATTTGAGCGTGGCGGTAATGGAGCCCTCCACCGGATTCCCTTACGAAATTGCGCGAGCTGTCAGGGACGGGACGTGCCCCAAATTCGCACCCGGTGAGGAGATTCGGACCTCAGTAGTATTCTCCGTTGCGGAGAGCGTGGCGCGGATCCGGTCGATCACGCCGGAAGGAGAGATCGTCGGATGCTAAGGCGAATCCTGACTCCTCTGGCGCTCGTGGGAGTACTCTGTGCCGCGCTGCCCGCTGGAACCCAGGCGGCAGAGCCCCAGGTTCCAACCCAAGTCCCGCCGCGGCGGTCTACCCAGCTCGCGGACGGGTTCGGAATGAACGTCTCCTTGCCGCGCGAGCCGCGTCTGCCCTGGAGCACGCGCTGGTGGACGCGCATGTTTGATTCCGGTGTGAAATGGCTTCGCATCGGCCAATACGAGAACTCTTCGGAGAGGACGAGCTGGGATTGGATCGAACAAACGCCCGGGCACTACGCAGTCACCGAAGACCTGGATGAGGCGATCCGCTCGCTCGCCGACAACGGCGTCAGTATCGAGATTGAGCTGCAGTACTCGAATCCGCTTTATGAGGGCAGCCCCGCCTCGCGGCCTCGCCGAGTCATCCTACCTCGGCCCGGGATCGGACAGAACGACGAGCCCCCGAACCCGATCTTCATTCCTCCCGCCACCGACGAGCAGATGGCCGCCTTCATCCGGTACGTGCATTTCATGGTGAATCGCTATAAAGGCGTGGTGAAGTACTGGGAACTCTGGAACGAAGAGAACATTGGCTATTGGCAGCCTCAGACGAAGAATAAAGAACAGCTCGTCGAGAAAGCACGTGCCTACGGACGTCTGCTTGCGCGCTTCGCTGACGCCGTCCACGATACGGACCCAGAGGCGAAAGTTATTACAGGCGGAACCGCGAGCCCTGATTTGCTCTTCGTGCGGACGGCGCTCGCCGCAGCCGCTCCTAAGGTGGATATCGTCGCATACCACACCTACCCGGGGTTCGGCTCGAATCACATGCCCGAGGAGATGGACTTGGCGGAACACGCGGCCTATTTCCGGGAGCAAATCATGCATGTTCCCGGCATTCGCCACCAGGTGGAGTTCTGGGACAACGAGTGGAACGTCTCGCCCCTATGGAAAGACTGCAATGAATCAGTGCAGGCTCGTTACGTCCCTCGCTTCTACTTGTATACTCTGGCGCAGCACGTCCGAGGAGCAATGTGGACCTTTATTCCCGGTACCGATGGGAACGAGGACGACCTTTACGGGGTTCTTCACGGTGACACCCGGAAACCCGATGCCTTTCAGCCGCGCGAAGCGTACAAGTCCTTCTCGGTTGTTTCGGCGCTGTTCGGCCAGACGGCCATTGATCCGATGGCGGAATTCTCGGTGGCCGATGTCCCCACCGCGTACCAGCATGGCCAGCTTCAGGCTTACGCCTTTCGCGACCGGAAAACGCACCAACTCATTTACGCCGTATGGCTGGCCGTGCAGAGTGAAGCGGCCGACAGCTCCGTTCCAATTCCAGTGAGCTTGAGGGTGCCTGAGAAGAGCCTGCCGAATCCCATCCTGATTGATGTTCGCACGGGCTCCGTGACCTCGTTGCGGTGGAAAAGCCAGGGGGTGCTCGGCATTCCCCTGAAGGACAGCGTCGTCGCGGTGGCCGATGCCTCGTATCTCGACTGGCCCGTTGTCCCGGAGGCTCCGGCGGAGCTTCGCGCGGCGCGAGATCACAGTGGAGTGGGACTCGAGTGGAAAACCTACGGCCATGCTCGGCGGGTCGAAGTGCAACGTTCGGTCGCCTATGGTCCTTGGATCGAGGTGGTGACTCTCAAGCCTGAAACGGAGAAGTATTCTGACGCACGAGTTCCCGCGGGACACGTGACCTACCGGGTGAGGGCGGTGGGTGAGAAGGGAGCGTCGGCTTGGTCTAATCCAGCCTGGGTGGATTAAAGAGTGAAGCTGTCGCGACGCTCATCCGCCCATGATGAGGTCTTATGCGAATAACCCAAGTTGAGCCGATTGTCCTGCGTTTGCCGCAAGTGACCGAAGCTTGTGACGGGACCCAGGATGATCTCCTGATCCGGATTGAAACCGATGAAGGGCTGTACGGCTGGGGAGAGGTGGACACTTCGCCTGAGGTCGGAAGGGCCGTGATCGAAGCACCCACTTCGCATGCGATCGCGAGAGGGCTGCGCGAAATCCTGGTGGGCCAGGACCCCTTTGATATCGAGCAGCTCTGGGAGCGGATGTATCGCAAGACGATATATTTTGGCCGGCAGGCAGTGGTCATCCACACGATGAGCGGGGTTGACATGGCGCTCTGGGACATCCTGGGGAAGGCCGCCGGCAAGCCCGTCCACAAACTGCTCGGCGGAAGTTACCGGGATAAAGCGCGCGCTTACGCCAGCGTCCTGATGCCGGAAACACCTGCCGAGGCGGAACAGCTCGCCCGCTGCTTCGTCGAGCAAGGTTTCACCGCTATGAAATTCGGCTGGGGACCGCTGGGACAGGATGAAGGCCGTGACGTCGAACTTCTCGCGGCGGCGCGTACCGGCGCCGGCAAGGCGGACCTGATGGTCGACATCGGGCAGGCCTACAGCGTCAAACAGGCCATTCGGATGGCGGGTCGCCTCGAGAAATACCATCTGCGCTGGATGGAAGAACCTCTTCCCCCTGACGACTATGAAGGGTATAAACGCCTGGCCTCCGCGGTTTCGATCGACATCGCCGCTGGAGAAGCCGAAAGTGGCCGAAGGGCTTTCCGGAAACTGATTGAGGAGTGCGGCATCGACGTCGTGCAGCCGGATATCTCGCGCGCCGGCGGTCTCACCGAGACGCGGAAGATCGGCGTTATCGCCCAGGACGCCAACATCGACTTGGTTCCCCACGCCTTTAAGACGGGAATCCTGCTGGCGGCCTGCCTGCACCTGATCGCAGCGCTGCCGAACACCGAATTGCTGGAATATACGATGGCCGATTCGCCCCTCCGCAAGCTCTTGCTCGCCGAACCGATCTGCGTCGGCAAGGGCTACGTCCAGGTTCCGGACAAGCCGGGATTGGGAATCGAAGTGAATCTTGATGTAGTGGCCCGGTACCGCGTCGCTTGATGGGAGGTGGACTCATGAGGGTGTCGCGTCTCGCACCGTGGTGGAGCCTGATCCTCATTTTTCTCGCGCCACCGCTGATTCGCTCGGCCGAGCCCTTTGATATCGCGCCTTTTGCGCGGCGATGTTGCGCGGCGGACCGGCACACCTCTCAAGTGGAGTTCGATTATCAGGAGGCGAGGCGAGCGAGAACGGCGGCGGAAAAGGCCAGCGACGGGCGCTACATCTACGGCCTGCAATGGGCCGAAGAGCGCGACGTCGACCAACTTCGGGTGCGCTTTCGCAAGAGCGCTCCTGCGTCGCCGGCGGAGGTGCAATACTGGTTTCGCAACTGGCCCTATTCTCCTCCTCACATGCCGAGCATGGAGGATCCAGTCGATGATCCATGGCAAGGCAAGTGGTTGAATGCTGTGACCCGGCGCGATTGCCGGGAAGAGACCTGCAGCTACACTTTCGCGCCGCTCGCGGAAAGCGAGAATCCGCTGGCCAAGAATCTCCCTGGCCTGACTTACCGCCGAACTCTGAAAGTCCGGCTGGTATTCCACTCCGAGCCTTCCATCGAAAAGGTCGAGGTGTTCAGCGGGTCGACTGAGCGACGCATGGAGGTTCGGCTGCAATTGGGCGCCGGAGAGACGGCCGCGCACACCTGGGAAGGCAACCTCAGACTCTATAACGCGCGCCTCACGAACGTTCGAGTGTGGAACGCCGGGCCGGGCGACCGGGCGGAAGCGAACCACTTCCTCGTGCGCACGAGCGGGACAAGTGGGACGGCCAAGGGGCTGATCCTGGGGCTGGTTGTCACCGAGCCTTCTCTGCCCGGCTCGAACGATGCCTCGATCGTGACGTTCCAATCCGCCGGTCGAACGTTCTCATTCGCGACCGGGGACGTTCAGAAGGCCCCTGTTTACGTTCCCGACGACCATGTCTACGTGACGCTGGCCTCCGAACCAAAGCCGTTTTCACCGGGAATCGTGAAGAAAGGCGAGAAGATTCGCGAGAAGCTGGCGAGAGAGCCCGAGCAAACCTACGAACGCGCCAGGAGGGAAATCCCCGCCCTCGATCCAACCGAGCGCGAAGGCGAGCGGCTGTATTTGCCCTTGGCCGCCGATGCGAGCTGGCAGAAATTCGCCTTGGAATGGGATGGAAACGTCCACATCAGTAAGCAAGGCACCAAGGCCAAAGGGAGGGAGCTCGAGAAGCTCGAGTGGCAGGGTGACCGCATCGCGTGGCGGATCGGCACGGGCGCTTCACCGGATTACCGTCCAGGCTGGAAGGATTCGACCCTCTCCGTTCTCAACGACGATCTTCCCATCACGACGGCCAAGTGGACGACCGACGGCATTGAGTATACGGAGGAAGGCTACGCCACGCTCCTTTCGGGACCTCTCGATCCCGACGATTCCGAGCGCAGCGAAGAGACGCCCGCGGTGCTGATGCTGAAGCTCGAGGTGCGCAATCCGGGCGATTCCGGCGCTACGGCGAACGTCTGGCTGGCGACCTCGCCCGCCGAGAAGGTCGCGTACCAGAACAACGAATTGCTGGCCGGAGATAACCAACTGGTGCGGGCCTTGTTTCGCTGGCCTGAGGCGGCGAAGGTCGGACTGGCGACCGTCCCCGATGGAAATGAAGCGCTCAACGGTATTCACGTCGAGATTCCTCTAGGTGGGAAGGAAGAGCAGACCGTTTTCATCCGGCTGCCTTTTATTCCGCGGCTCAGTTCCGCCGAGCAAGCGCGGCTTGCGGAACTGGATTACGAGCAGGAACGCAGTCGCGTGATGAAGTACTGGCGGACGATCGTCGACCACGTGATCCCCTTCGACGTCCCGGAGGCGCGTTTCGACAGCTTCGCCAAAGCGGTGATCGCGCATATCCATATCAGCGCCACCAAGGATCCGGAGAGCGGGCTCTACATGGTTCCCGCCGCCAGCTATTACTACCAGGTTTACGCCGACGAGGCGGCGTTCCAATGCGTCATGCTGGACGCGTTGGGCGACCACCAGTCTGCCGCGAGGTATTTGAAGACGCTCGTAGCGCTGCAGGGTTCCGCAAAATTCGACGGCACGTTCACCGGCGACCAGAAGGCCGTCTACCACGGGGCGAGAGTCAACGCCGCCTACGATTACACGGCTTCCCAATACAACCTCGATCACGGTGCGGTGTTGTGGGCGCTGGCGGAGCATTATTTCTATTCCCGCGACAAGGCCTGGCTTAACCAAACCGCTCCGAGCATGAAGCGGGCCGCCGACTGGATTATCGCGCAACGTGCGCTGACCCGTGTTCTGGATGGAGGCGAAAAGATCCCCGAGTACGGCCTGTTGCCCGCCGGCCACCTGGAGGACAACTCCGACTGGGGACATTGGTTCGCCGTCAACGACTTCGCGGCGGCGGGAATGGCGGAGCTGGCGGGCGCGCTCGCCGATGTCCGTGATCCTTCGGCGTCGCATTATGCCCAGGAAGCTGCCGCCTACCGGCAGGATTTGCGGGACGCCATCCTTCGTGCCGCCCAAGCGGCTCCCGTGGTTCGGTTGCGCGATAACACTTACATCCCCTGGTTTGGTCCGCGGCCTTACGAGCGGATCCGGCTTTATGGACCGATTCGCGTGGCGTTCTATTCCCGCTATCCGCAGAAGGTCCTGCCCATCTATCGTCTTTCGGAGACCCGCGAGATCCTGTACGGCCCGATGATTCATCTTACTCTGAATATTTTCGGCGCCGAGGAACCCGTGGCGCACTGGGTCTTGGATGACTGGGAAGACAACGCCACGCTGTCCAGTTCGTTGGGGTTGAACGTTCACGGTTGGGTCGACGACCGGTACTGGTTCAGCCGCGGGGGCATGGTGTTCCAGGCGAATCTCCAGAACCCCGTCCTGGCCTACCTACGAAGGCACGAGATTCCGGCGGAGATCCGTAACCTCTACAATGATTTCGTGGCCTGCCACTACCCTGATGTGAATGCATTTACGGAGGAATACCATCAGTGGATACACGGCGCCGGACCCTTCTACAAGGTTCCGGACGAGGCCCGGTTCGTGAACCGCGTTCGGGATACGCTGGTGCTGGAACAGGGCGATTCCCTCTGGCTGGCCAGCGGAACTCCACGCCGTTGGCTAGCCCCCGGCCAGAGGATCGCAGTCCACAATCTGGCGACCTACTACGGACCTGTCAGCTATGAAATCGAGGGGGCGCAGGACCGGGCGACAGCGACCGTCGAGCTGCCCGCACGCAATCCCTACCGGGAAGCGTGGCTCGTGGTGCGCAACCCTGACGCCCGGCCGTTGCGCGCCGTCGAGATCGACGGCAAGCCCTGGACACAATTTGACGCGGCCAAGGAACTGGTACGCCTTCCACACAGGTCCGGAAAAATGAACATCGTCGTTCACTATCAGTGAGGCGGTTGCATCGGGCGGAAGCGAGACACACCTCAGATCGAGACGCGCACGTCAGCCGTCGACGATCCCTTTGCCTTCCTGGACAGTGAGGGTTCGGTCTGCCCGGACCTGGCGCAGGCGGTCGACTTGACCGCTCGGCCAGCGGAGGACGACTTCCTCGGCCTCCGCGCGCTCTCCCAATCCAAAGTGTAAACGCAACTCGTTCTGCGAAACGTAGCTGCCCCCGCTGCGAACCTCGTCGATCTGGCGCAGCGTGCCGGCCCGAACCTCCACCCGGGTCCCGATTCCATTGCGATTCGATTTCACACCGAGCGTCTTGATCTTGATCCAATGGTTATGCTGGCCGCCCTCGTTGCGCAGCAAATAGGCTGGCCCGTTCATGTTGTTGATGGCGATATCAAGGTCGCCGTCGTTGTCGTAGTCGGCGAAAGCGACTCCACGGCTCGAGCTGAGCAGTTGGATGCCGGACCCTGTGGAATGGGAGACGTCTCGAAATCTTCTTGTGCTTTCCGGCCCGGCTTCGTTGTGGTAAAGAAGTTTGGGCTCGGCATAGGCGGAGTCGATATGGTATTCGTCAATGACGCGGTCGAGATGCCCATTGGCCATGAAAAGATCGAGCCAGCCGTCGTTGTCGAAATCGATGAAGCCGATCCCCCATCCCAGGTAATTGGGATGAGAGCCCAGTCCCGCCGCGAACGTCGCATCACTGAAGGTGCCGTCGCCGTTGTTGTGATAAAGGTCGGGCGTGTCGTCGGAGAAATTGGTCTTCGCGAGGTCGAAGTATCCGTCCTGGTCGTAGTCGCCGGCGGCAACACCCATCCCGGCCTGCGCCTCGCCGTCGCCACTGTACGCCACGCCGGCTACAAACGCTCGATCGCTGAACGTTCCGTTGTGATTGTTGTGGTAAAGAATGCTCGCGGCGGAATCGCAGGCCACATAGAGATCGGGCCAACCATCGTTATCGTAATCGAGACTGATCGCGCCCAGGGCGTAGTGTTTTTCGGGTGAAAGGTTGACTCCCGACTTCTCGCTGACGTCACGAAACGTCCCGTCGCCGTTGTTGTGGTAAAGGAAATTCCTCCCCGTCGGGAGCCCGCGAGGCCCGCACGCCATGGGAATGCCTTTGTATTGACAGAACTGCCCCGACCCCGGTTGAGGAAGCAGTCGAAAATCCTTCCCCTGGTCGACATAGTTGGCGACAAACAGGTCGAGATGCCCATCACGATCATAATCGAGGAATGTACATCCAGTATTCCAACGCCAGGGATCACCCGCGACTCCGGCGGGCCCGGCGGCTTCCGTGAACGTTCCATCCCCGTTATTGTGGTAAAGAAGATTCTTCCCGTAGCAAGTGACGAAGAGATCGTCCCATCCGTCATTGTTATAGTCGCCGACGCACACGCCCTGGCCCCAGCCTGAGTGGACCAGCCCGGTCTTCGCCGTCACGTCGGTAAAGGTGCCATTCCTGTTGTTATGGAACAACCGGTTGGTGGGCGCCTGTCCTGACGGGAAACCCTCCAGCCTGGTTCCATTCACCAGAAACAGATCGGGGAAGCCGTCGCGATCGTAGTCGATCCAAGCGACACCGCAACCCGTGGTTTCGAGAAGATACCGTTTCCTCGCCACATCACCGAAAACATTTTGGAAGTTCAAACCCGCTTCACGGCTCACCTCAACATAAGAAACATTCGCGGAAGGCGTTCTTGCAGCATGGACCGATACCGGAGGGACGCGGACCCTTCCCAGGGCCCTTGCCGCGCAAGTCGCGGAAACCAGTTGCAAGAACTTGCGACGATTCATCAACAACGCCTTTGCGAAAGAGGAAGATGGAGGCAGGCGCTTTTCAAGCCAAGCCTCGCGCACTGATATGATAGAAGACAGGATCGCAAGGGCATCAAACAGGACTTCGCTGGAGAGAGCGCTATTGTCTGGTCGAGGAACTCACTCCGCCTTCACCTTGCCTGCCTTCGATGCGCCACCTTGTGCTTCTTTTCCAGCGCCACAGTTTGTCGCTTGTTTTCGGACGATCGCAGATACTCCACATCCTGAATGCCGAAGGTCTCGACCATGGCGCGAAAAGCGTTCCTGACTTCGTCAGGTCCACCGCTTTTCAACGCCAGCAGCAGAGCAGCATGTTCTTTATGGTCCTTCTCGAAATCGTACAGCTTGCCGGAGGAGATGCGGATCATATAGTTCGCAAACAGCGGGGGACAGACCGCATTCAGCGCCTTTTCCAGGGAGCGGTTTCCCGAGAGTCGCCAAATGAACTGGTGAAACGACATGTCCAGTTTGAGGAGCCGCTGGTAGTCCTTTTGCTCGCTGGCCCGGCGCATCTCGTCGAGCAGGTGAGCGAGATGCCGGTGATCCTCGGAAGTCATCCTCTGATGCGCGAGGCCGGCGGCAATTGGCTCGAGTTCCCGACGCACAACATAAATGTCTTCCATGTCCTCCACGGTCAGTCGCGTGACGAAATTTCCCCGGCGCTCCGATTTCGTCACCAGGCCCTGGTGCTCCAGCTGTTGAAGGGCTTCACGCAACGTCGTCTGGGCTACTTCCAATTGGCGCGCGAGCCTCCCTTCGACGATTCTTTCGCCCGGCGCTAGATCTCCCCGCAGAATCGCATCAAAAAGCCACTCCGAGAGCCGAGTCCGCAAGCTCCCGCTGGTAATGGGTTTGAGCATGGAGGAAGAAAACCTACCGCGTAACCAGTGTTGAATAAGGGCCAGTCTTTGTCAAGCGTTGGCAGGCCATTGCGCCGAAGCCGTGTTGGACAAAGACTCATCCACGACGGAACCTAGACGCAGGAGTGGCGATTTCTGATAGTTATGCGCGGCGCGATGCCTGGTTATGGCTCATCGTCGTCAAATCGCTCTTGGTACTCCATTTCGTCGGGCTGGCCCGGCCTGGCCACTTCCAACTTGATGCGGCCCATTCCCAGGCCCGGAGAATAGGCGCTGATAATGGAGTGACCCGTGCGGTCATCGGCCCGGAACGCGATCCGAGTCTGTCCAGCGATAGCGTTCCAGGTCAGCCCCGTCCCCTGCCCCAGCCAGGTCTGCGGCAACAACTCGCCTGGGCCATAGGCAGTGAACGTAATGGGGTGATAGGCGGTTGGAACTACAGTCTGTTGTTCATCCACGACCCGGGCGGTGATATACGCCAAGCTTTCGCGATCGCCCCCTCTCAACTGCGGTGCGTCGGACTCGAGCGCGATGTGGTGCGGTGGGCCCGCTGTCCTTCGTTCGTCACTGATTTTCACCGATCGGCTTCGCGCCACGGCCGTGAGAGTCCCCGGCTGAAAAGGCACTCGCCAAGTTCGAGGCGGGTGAGGCAATCCCGAGTCCTTTGAGTCTCTTATCGCGCCGAGAGACGCTCCGTTCAGGAACAGTTCGACTTCTTCAAGGTTGCTGTAGACCTTGACGGATTTGGTCTTGCCTTCATCTCCCGGCCAAGTCCAATGGCCCACGATGTGGACCAGAGGTGTCGCGCTCCACTGGCTTTGGTAGAACGAGTAGACATCCTTGGGAACCCTCCACACGTCTGTCATGCCGAACGCGACCACGTGGGGGATGACCGTGTCGTAGTTCTCACCTTCGTAGTCGAACTGATGCCAGATCAGGCCCCCGGCCATCCAGGGGCGCGCGTAGAGCCGGCGCAAGTATTCCTCGTGCTTTACGCAGGCCAGATCTTCGCTTTCCGGCCCCATGCCATAGATGCCTCGTCCCATGGTCGCGACGGCGTACTCCGAGACCATGTACCTCCGGCGGGGATGGCGGCGGTGCTTCTCGTCCGTTTCTGCACTGGCGCCGAGGCCCACGACATCGACGAGGGTTTCAATCTCATCGCCGCGCGGCTCGTGCATGGCTACCGGACGCGTTGGATCAAGCTGGCGATACTTCGTAGCCACAGCTTCCACTAAGCGCCTGGAGACTCTTTCAGGGGCGTTGATCTCCCCGGCTATTCCCCAAACAGTGACCGACGGATTGTTGCGATCTCGTCGGATCATTTCCTCGGCCATGTTCAGCACATTGGCAATGTACTCGTCCGGGTTCCCAATCTCCTTGTTGATCGGCAGCTCTTCCCACACCATTAGCCCCAAACGGTCGGATGCCTCGATCGTGGCGGGGTCATGGGGATAATGGGAAGTCCGCCAGAAGTTGGCGCCCATCCCTCGAATCAGTTCCATGTCTTTGACGTGTCGGGAGTTGGGAAGAGCATTCCCCATGCCGGGATAACACTGATGCCAATTGGTGCCCTGAATCTGCACTCGTGTTCCGTTCAAGAGAAATCCCTGCTGCGGATCAAACTTGAAGCTGCGAAATCCTAAAGGGTTCTCCACCAAATCGACAAGGATTTCCCCCTCCCGGAGGCTTGTTTTGATTCGATACAGATTGGGGCTATCGGGAGCCCAAAGCAAAGGATTGTCCAACGAACCAGTGCGCTGAGTGATTGCCGCCGTGCCGCCAGGGGTCACGCGAACAGGGGAGGAGATCGTCTTAATCGACCGGTGATGTGGGTCGAGGATCTCATGGACGACAGTAAGCTCCCTCGTCTGCGAGGTTTTGTTGACGATCCTCGATTCGAGTTGAACCTCGGCTGATTGCTGGCTTACGGCAGGTGTGGTCCAGATGACCTCGGCAACATAGGTTGGCTCGCAAAGGCGGAGCCACGCGTCGCGATAAATTCCGCCATAGAAGGTGTAATCCGTTTTGACCGTGGGAGGAACCGTCGCATGATACAGGTTATCAACCTTCACGGTGAGGACGTTATCCTCGGCGCCGAACCGAACGCGTCGGGTGACATCAAACTCGAAGCTCGTATAGCCGCCCTTGTGCTCGCCAATTCTTTCCACGTTCAGCCAAAACTCGGAAACGCTGTTGACCCCTTCGAACTCCAAGAACACCCTCTTCCCTGAGAAACCTCCGTCCAGCTTGAAGTGTTTCCGGTACCACCCTATGCCTCGCCAATACCCGGGCTTCGCGTCGGTCGCGTCATGGGCATTCCAGGTGTGAGGCAGTTCGATGGGCTGCCACCCGGAGTCATCGTATTGGGCTTTGAAGGCCTCCCGAAAACGAGGCTCAACTTCGGCAGCCTCGCCATTCCGGCGGTCGAACGATCCCAGTTCGCCAGCGCCTTTGGATTGCCGCTGAAAGAGCCAACCGGCGTTGAAGTTTTGCCGTACCCTGGGGTTCGTGTCCCGGCTGGCAGTCGGCTGTTGCGGCGCCGGTGGCCTCCCGAGCAGGGGGGATGTCGCGGCGCTCACGACGACAGTCTCGAGAAATTTCCTGCGATCCATACCCTTTATCGGTGCGAATTGCTGGGACGCTCGGCCCGGGCCGAATCTGCGGACACTGCCGTCACCAGCTCAGAGTGACCACGGCATACGTCCTAACCTCGGGGACGGTGAAAACCACCGCCGGCGCTCGCGCGGTGAAATCGAGCACGCTGGGCGCGTCCGCGTCGACGGAGTACAAGCTCACCCGTTTTGCCGACGCTCCGCTGGGCATGTGGCACTCCACCTCGATGGAGTGAATCGACGGCGCATTTCTGGCGTCGTAGTTCACCAGGTGCACCACCCGCCGCCGCTTATCGCTCTGTTCGACGAGGTTGGCTACGAGATAATCCGGCCCGCTGACCTTCAAGGAAATCTCGTCCGACGCCGCCCACCGGACCGAGTCAACAATCTCTTGCCAGTTCTTCGGGAGCTTCCAAAAACGATTGCTGATCACGAAGTAAGGTTCCGTTTCCGGCAAAGGGCCGTCAAACTCCACGCGGGGAATATAAACCACGCGACCGCGTCCGGATTGCTTACGGACCGGCGGCTGAGCGGCGATGGCGAGCTCACGCGGGCTCTCCTCATAAGCCTCCGCGGGCGCCGGGCTATCCGCCAGCCCGCGCAAGCCCGGCTCAACCCTAAGCCGGCGCCACTCATCGTACAATCCCGCCGGCCCCGTCGCCACGAGGCCTCCGCCGTTCTCTACAAAGCGCCGGATCAGACCCAATTGCCGGTCGGAGAGACATTCGGAATCCGGAAGAATCAGCGTCTTGTACCTGGAAAGGTCGTTCAAGTGTTCGTCAAACACCAAGTCAAAGGGCACCCTGCCTTGTATGAGAGCCTGCTCCACGAGCACCGCGCCCAATTGCGCCCGTGCGTTGTGGTAAGTGATGGAAGGATACGAGCGCAGAACGGCAACGGTCGCCACATCGCGCGTCCCCAGGAAGAGATCACGATTCCTGCGGTAGAAGCCCAGGTACCTCAGCATCTCAGGAGGGATCGGATCTTCGCCGGCATAGCCAATGGTCTGATTGAACGCCAGGCATTCCGCCATTGCCACCGGGTTATCGGAGATGTAGGCCAGTAGAACATTACTGAAGGCCCTGGCGAGTTTGTAGCTGCGAATCTTTGAGACCAGCCGGCCATCTGGCAAGTAGCTGGACGGGTCTTCCTCCTCCGTCCAAAAAGCTTCGGTCCACTTGAGAATGCGAGCATGATCGATACCCGCCTCCCAGGCCCGGTTCGCGCCTGTAATGCCGTGAGGGTTGACCTCGATTGCAACCTCCCGGTTCAGAGATTTGGCGTAGAGAGACATCTGGCGCAGAGCGTCGGCCATGAGCTGGCAGCGGTAGTCGATCCACTCCTGGATGGCAGGGTCATAGATGATTTCCATTCTCTCCGGGCGGTTCTCGCGGTTCCACTGCGGCGGATTGACAAAATCCACATCCTCAAAGCCGAACCGCTCGCGACGCTTCTCGGGAGAATACTTGCTCTTGAGGAAGCTCCGAAAACCTTGTACGCAGGCTGGACAGTGGCACGAGTCGGGCTCGGGGTTCAGATCAAAGTTGTCAAAGTGGATGAAGTCCGTCTTGGATTCTTCCACCGCATAGCGAACGACCTTTTTCAGGTAATCCAGGTATTCCTGGTTGGCAAAACATGGGCGGTAGCGAAATGATTGCTGGTAGCCGTAAGTCAGCAAGATGGGCTGGCCCGCGATGTCTCGCTGGATCCAGTCCTTGGCCCGAGGCTCCTCGGCAAAGAAGGTTTCGTACATCATCGTGTTCCACTGGATGTAAGTGTCCACCCTCATTCCGTAGTGGTGGGCAATTTCGGCGGCGCGTTTGGCGTCTTCCATTGCTGGTTTCTCCGCCGCCATGCCGAATCCTTTGTAGAGATGCGTGTGAAAAACCTCGACACCCTGTTCTTTGAGCCGGCGAATCACCTGCTCACTTTGGGTGTGCTCGTAGATTTCCCGGGCGTCGCGCCGCTCGCCGCCGCGTCGAACGACGAAAATAAAAGGTTCATGCGAACCGCCGGCGTCGATAAGCCCGTTCTTAAGCCACTGTGCACGGGGCAGTGAGGTCGCGGAGGCGCCCAAGTCAGCTTGATTCGGAAGTTGGGTGGCTGCAATCCCTGCGAGCGCGCTGCCCATGAAATCTCTGCGATTCATCGCCGGCTCCTCGGTAGCACAAACAGGTCTCGACGCCACAATGACGCCCTACAGTCTCACGCGTCTCATTTGTCTCATTTTGGCGCAATGAGGTTTGTAACCCGTTGAAAACACGTGATCGTGTGCTCGCGACCGGCGCTACTCGAGTTGACAAAATTTGTCAACTTCCGATTCTCCTGTAAGTCGACTTTAGTGAACAGGATAGTCGCATTTCGGACGTTCAAAAGTCCCAGATTGACACTTTTTGTCACCGGTTTCTTGCCCGTGCCAAAGAGGCAGTTTTGAGGCGGTTTTTTCGGTGGAAAGGGCCAGCGGCAGAAGTGGCGTGCACCTTGGGGCCAAGCTTAACGCCGAGCCGTTGGTTTTGGACGTCGGCCGTGTCTCCCACCGCCCGAACCGCCAGGCGATCGTTCTAGCCTATGCCTAGCCTATCTTCTTTTGGGCCTTCCCGGCAACCTTATCCTCGCCCGACGTCCTTGGCGATCCTTCTCCCTCCTGACGTCCTTGGGAATCCTCCTCCCCTCCCCCCTTGCGGGGGAGGGGCAAGGGGGTGAGGGGTCGATCGAGGCGATTGCTCCTTCGACGTTCGCGTCGAACCCTCCGGGAGTACGGGTAGCGCGGAGTTGTTTTCTAGCTCCGCGTCTTGGAGCAAGCGTAGCGCAGGACTTGTTTCCCAAAGTCTGCGGCTTTTCTCTCACGATCAGCAACGAATCGCAGAGTTACAAAACAACTCTGCGCTACCCCGGCCAGCTTTGGTTTCGTCCCGGCGCAACCGGCGAGCCTTCTCGAGCGCGTCACGGTTCATCGACGCTCTGCCTCCCCTCACCCCCTACCCCTCTCTCGCAAGGGGCGAGGGGGGAGTGGTAGTCGGATTATTATAGTCAACGAGTGCGTGATGACGCGCGGCCGAGCGTGCTTGCGATTCCCCTCACACTCGGCCTCCTTCGCTCCGCTCAGGATGACACTGGGCAGCCTTCACCACACGACGCTAGGGCTGGGTTCGTGGGTCGGCCGGGGGTGCGGCCTTGGAAGAAGGATCGAGGCTGGTCGCCGCCGTACTCGCACTGGCCACGTCAGAAGGCAGAGGATGAGGCCCGAGGCCGAGCTTCATCAGCGACTTCGCTTCCGGGAGCCCGGTCGCCGGGAAGCCGCTTGCCGTCTGGTAACGCCGCATCGCGGCGCGCGTCGCATCGTCCCAGGCGCCTGTCGGCTCACCTTGCAGATACCCGGCGCTGATGAGCGCCTTTTGGATTTCCTGGACTCGCTGCGGCTCGAGGTGCTGGCGCGCCCACATGGGCTTCGGCTTCACGCGGCTTCGGCGTCCGCGCGCTCGCGAATTCGACGACCTTAAACTGGCGGCGCGCGATGAAGTTCCCGTACTGCGGGTCTTCGCCTCCGAGTGGGCCGTAGAAGAGGAAGACGTTGCGTGCTGCTTCGACTTCGAGGCCGCTGAAGCCGGGTGGCGTTTATGCGCCGCCATCAGCGTAGCGGGCACCGAACAGGACGCTGCGACCAGCAGCGCCACCCAGAAGCGGGTTGTGCGAAGATACATTCCCAAATTTCTCAGCGGGCCACAGCCCGCGTCCCCGGCCTCCTAACTCCGGGGGGTTCCCCCTCCTATTGGAATTACTACAGCCGATCGGCCAGGAACAGCGTGGTGTACGTCCCGCCCGTCGGCCGTGCCACCAGCAGCAGCACGTCGGAGCCGCGCTTCAATTGCGATTGCAACTGGTTAAAATCGTCGACCGAGGCGACGCGTTTACGGTTGACCTCGAGCACCACGTCACCCGGCTGCAAACCCAGTTCTTCGGCAAAGCTCTCCGGCTTGACGTCGGTTACACGGACGCCGCCCGGCACGATGATCGCGGGGACCTGCGGCGTGCCGAGGTGGAGCCGGTCAGCGAGTTTCTGCGTCTGCTCGTGGGTCAAGGCGCGCACCGTGACGCCCAGCACACCGGCGCTCTCCGTATCGCCCGGCGGCGGCTCACCCGGCTGCAACTGAGCGCTGCGGAGGTCGCCGACTATCTGGTTGCGATCCGCGACCGCGACTGTCGCCGACATGGGTCTGCGGTCGCGCAGGAAATCGATCTTGAGCTTGCGGCCGATGTCCGAATTGGCCACCACGTCGACCAGATCATCGCCACTTGAGACGCGCTTGCCGTCGATGGCCACGATAACGTCGCCCAGTTTCAGACCGGCGCGCTCGGCGGGCGTGCCCGGTTCGACGCTCTCGATGACCACACCGTGCTCGGCGCCGAAGCTCCGCAGCTTGGCCGGGTTGGGCTGGCTCGAGAACGTGACGCCGATGGCGCCGCGGTGAACGGAGCCGCTCGAGATGATGGCGTTGTAGACCGTGCGCGCCGTGTTCGCGGGCATGGCAAACCCGACTCCATCCGAGGTGCCGTGGCGCGTCGCGATCGCGGTGTTGATGCCGATCACTTGTCCGGCCAGATTCACCAGCGGACCGCCGCTGTTCCCGGGATTGATCGCCGCATCCGTCTGAATGAAGCGCTTGAACTGGCCTTCCGGGCCCGGTTCGATCTCGCTGCGGCTGTTGCGTCCCTTGGCGCTGATGATGCCCGCCGTCACGGTCGCGTCCAGACCAAAGGGGCTACCCACTGCGAGCACCCAGTCGCCGACGCGCATTGAATCCGAATCGCCAAACGACGCCATCGCGAGGGGCTTCCCGGTATCAATCTTGATCACCGCAAGGTCGGTGGGCTTGTCGGCGCCGACGATCTTCGCCACATACCCTTTGGGATTGTCGTCGTCGTGGAGGAACACCCGGATGCGGTCTACCGGCTTGTCTTCCGTCTCACGCATGACCACGTGGTAGTTGGTCATGATGTAGCCATTCTTGTCGAGGATCACGCCGGAGCCGAGGCTTTGCTGGCGGAAGGCCGAACCGCCGGAATCGCCCTGTGGCCCATCGGGCCGGAACAGGCGGTCGAAGAAATCGTCAAAGGGAGCGTCGTCGGGACTGCTGTTCCGGCGGCGGCTGATGTGCACTGTCGATTCCGTGTTGATGTTGACCACCGCAGGCTCAATTGTCTCGGCGATACGCGCGAAGGAGTTCGACAACTCGGCGGGCGACGGTACGGGCAACGTCCGCGCGTCGGGAGCGCCGTTGAATGGCTTGGCGGCGCGAACCCCGCTCTCGATCAGCGTGCCAATCAGGATTCCCACCCCCAGCGTCGCGGCGACCACCAACGCCGGCAATTGCCACCTTCCCTTCATCATCATGCGCGGACCTCGCTCCGCGCGCTCCCGCGGAAGCGCGCCCCAGCTTAGTATACAACAGAACTCATCTTGGCGCTGCAAGCTGCCGTCGAGTGTTCCACCGTACGGCGCGATTCAGCCCTCGACCGGTGAGGGCGCGCCGCCCCAGGTTTCCGAGATCACCATGCCGGCCAGGATCAGACCCGACCCGAGCAGCACCTTGCCACCCAGGTGTTCGCCCATCACCCGCCAGGAGACCAGCGCGGCGAACACCGGCTCCATCGCGAAGATCAGCGCCGTGTGCGCGGGCGGGGCGTACTGCTGCGCCCAGTTCTGCACCGAGAAGGCGAACCCCGTGGCGAAAACCGCCGTCACCACGAAGGCGCCCACCAGGCCCAGCGTCCAGTGGAGCTTGCGAAAAGGGTCGAGCGGAACGGCCAGGAGTGCAAGGGCCGACACGGCCAGAATCTGCACCGGCACCAGGTGGCGGAACGAATAACGTTGCGTGTAGTGGCCCACCAACACGATGTGGAAGGCAAAGCTGATCGCGCCAAACAACGTCAGGACGTCGCCGCGATTCACGGCGGCGAGGTTGGTAGGCAGCACAAGGAAGTACAAACCCAGGAGGCCGAGGACAGCTCCCGCCGCGTTCGCCGGCCGCATCGGATGGCCCCGCAGCAGCATAATCACGGGAACCAGGATGACGCTGAATCCGGTGATGAAGGCGCACTTCGACGGCGTGGTGAATTCCTGCGCGAAAGTCTGAAAAGCGTAGCCTCCAAAGAGAAGCACCCCCAGCACCAGCCCGGGCCCGAACGCCTCTCGACCGATATGCCCGCGCGCCAGCACCGCAAGCAATAGGATCCCCGCCAGCCCGAAGCGGATCGTGAGAAAGGGCAGCGGGGAGGCGTTCGAGAGCGCGCCTTTGACCACGACAAACGTCGCGCCCCAGATGAAGGTCGTGAGGAGCAACAACAGTTCCGCCCGCGCGCGTTTGCTCATAAAGGCAGTGAGAAGAGTGACGAGTAACAAGGACTTGCGCTCGTCGGCGTCCGGAAAGGCTGAATAAGAGTCAAATCATGGCGGCGCTACGGGCTGTTGCGAAATCGCCGAACCCTGAAAGCGACGCTACCTCGCCAGTTGCCCGCAGAGCTCGAGCAATTCCGCCTCGGTCAGTACGCGGTCCGCATGCTTGGCGCGGACGAAGATCTTCTCCACCAGCTCGTCAGAAGGCTGAAGGCCGTGCCTTTCGAGCCAGAAGACCACGTTGGACTTGCCGCTCATCGGGCCGATCTCAATCTTCTGGTCCATGCCGAACCAGTGCGAAGGTACGCCGGAATAGACCTGGTTGGCCAGTTCGACGTCGTGCTTGCGATAAGCCTTGATGACGGCCGCCGCGTGGACTCCGGTGGCCGTGCGAAAGGCGTCTGAGCCCACCACCGGATAGTTGGGCGGAATCGGCACGCCCACGGCGTCCGAGACCACGGCGCAGTACTCCCGCAGCTTGCGCAGGTCGCGGACCCCCCAGCCCGGCGCGTTCATGAGCTTGAGGTTGACGAGCATCTGGTCCATGGGCGTATTGCCGACGCGCTCGCCGATACCGAGCGCCGCCCCATGAACACAATCGGCGCCCGCCGCGAAGGCGGCGAGTGAGTTCGCGACCGCGAGTCCGCGGTCAGAGTGTCCGTGCCAGTCGAGACGGACGCTCTCCCTCGCGGGCTTGATGACCTCCTCGCGCACGAAACGGAGGAGCGCCTGAACGCCGCGCGGCGTCACGTGTCCGACCGTGTCGCACACCACGATGGCGCGAGCCCCACACTCGATGGCCGTGGTGTACAGCTTCTTGATCACCTCCGGGCGCGCGCGCGTCGTGTCCTCGGTGACGTACATGGCCGGGAGTCCGAGGCGGCGCACGAACTTGACGGCGCGCTCCGTGGTCTCGAGAAGGAAGTCGAGCGTCCAGTCCTCGGTGTATTGCCGGATGGGGCTCGAGCCCAGGAACGTCGCGGCTTCAATCTCGAGGCCCGACGCCTGCGCGACGTCGGCAATGGGTGTAATGTCGGACTCGATGGTCCGCGCCGCACAGTTCGCCTTGATTTGGAGCTTCGCGGCAACAATCTCCTTCGCGAGACGCAGCACGTCAGCCTTGGCGCGCGGCCCGGCGCCCGGCAGGCCCAGGTTCAGCGCGTCGATCCCCAGCTCTTCCATCAGGTGCAGGATCTGGATCTTCTTCTCGATGGGTGGATCGAGCACCGAGGGCGACTGCAAGCCGTCGCGCAAGGTCTCGTCGTTGAGCATGGGCCGAGCGGAAGGCCAGCATTCCGGGCCGTCGACGCGGTTCCAGTCGTAGATGAGGTTGTTCGAGCTCATGGGTGATGGAGGATCACTTTGCGGCAGGCTTGCGGCGGAACGCGCCGAGGATGTTCACCCGCTGCAGCTCGTAGCGGCGGCCCGCGCTCGAATGATCCTCGGCCGCCGGGCGATAAAGCGTGTGGCAGCGCTCACAGCGGTAAAGCTCAACGCCCTCGCCGACCTGCTTCAGCGTTTCCTCGTCCGGCGTGTACCACCGCTTGAGGTGCCCGACGCAGAGTTCGCCCTTCTCGCTCTTCTCGTCGCAGGCCCGCTGACCCGGCTTTTTTTCTTTGATCTTGACTTCGGTTTCGCCCACTAGTTATCGCCTCCGCCCACTAGAAGGTGAACGTCTGTTCCTCGCCCACCAGAAGAATCGGGCTGCCTCCGGTTGAGATCTCGAACGCGTGAGCCGCGGTCTCCTTTCCCCCCGGCGACGCCAGACAGGCTTCCAGCGCCGCGAGCGACGGGAAGTGAATCTCAGCGATCCGGTAGAAGGGAGGCGTGCCCTGGGGGGACTTCGTCACCTTGGTCGCCACAAATTTGGTCTTGCCCACCAGCTTCTCAACCGCCATGGGCACGTGCTCTTCCTGGTATCGTTTCTCGAACGCTTCGACATCCTTAGGACGGGGATAGATCACAGTCAGCTTGACGCCAGCCATAGCTCCTCCTAGTCGCGCGTGATTCGCGTTTGCAGTTCACACGTAGCGCTTGCCCAGATTAGCAATAATCCTCCCGAGGCCGCGAGCGCGACCGAGCAGGCCCGGTGCGAAGAGAAAATCAGCGAAGCCCTGCATCAAGCGGCTGGCCTTGGAATCGTACCCAAACCACCAAAGCTTCGGCAGCCTGGGAACCAAGTCGACGTCAATGTATTTTACGCGAACCATTTCCATAAGTCCAAGACGCGAGTGGGTGCGGCCCATGCCGCTCGATTTCACGCCGCCGTGCGGAGCTTCGCAGACCCCGAAGTAGCTGACACAATCATTCACCATGACCGCGCCGGCCTGTAACTCGCGCGCCAGGCGTGCGCCGCGATCGAGATCGCGCGTCCAGACGCTGGCCGACAGCCCAAACTCCGAATCATTGGCGAGCGCGACGGCTTGTGCTTCGTCCGCAACAGCCATGATGGGCAGCACAGGCCCGAAGGTCTCCTCGCGCATCAGCCGCATACTCTGGTTGACGCGGCCGACCACCGTGGGCTCGTAGAAAAAGCCGGGTCGCGAGGCGCGGTGTCCGCCGCACAGCACTTCGGCTCCGTCCGCCACGGCTTCAGCGATCTGCTCTTCCACGACGCGCACTTGCCGCTCGCGGATCAGGGGGCCGATGTCGTTCGAGGGATCATCCCCCGGCCCCACGCGCAGTTGCCTGGCTTTGCTGACGCAGAGTGCGGTGAACCGGTCGGCGACTTCCCGCGCGACGTAAGCGCGCTCGATCGAAAGGCATGCCTGTCCGGCGTTGGTGAACGCACCCCAGACCGCTCCGCTCGACGCCTGCTCGAGATCGGCGTCCGCGCAGACAATCATGGCGTCCTTGCCGCCGAGCTCGAGCACCGTGGGCAGGAGCCGCTCGGCCGCCGCGGCCTGAACGCGCTTCCCGGTCGCCACACTGCCGGTGAAAATCAGCTTGTCGATGCGCGCTTCGGCGAGCGCGCGGCCGGTGAGTCCGTCGCCCAGGATGACGCTGGCGACGCCGGCGGGCAGTCGGGTGGCCTCGAACAGATCGCGAATCGCGAGCCCAATCTGCGGAGTGAACTCCGAAGGCTTGAGCACGACTGTATTCCCCGCCACCAGCGCCGGGATCATCTGGTTCAAGGGAATACTGAAAGGGTAGTTCGCGGGCGAGATGATTCCGATGACGCCGTAAGGTTCGTACTCGAGGAGCCCGCGCTTGAACTTGACCGCCAGGTTGTGGTGCGGCACGCGCTCGGACGCCAGGAACTCGGCAGCATGCCGGGCGAAGTATCCGAGCGTGTCGAGGACTACGGTGACCTCCGCCAGCAACGACTCGATTCCGGGCTTCCCCGCTTCGCGGGTGACGAGTGTTGCGACGGATTCGCGCCGCGCGTACAGGATGTCTTTCAGACGCGCGAGGTAGCTCGCGCGCTGGCCGACGCCAAGTTGTCTCCAGGGCTGCGCTGCCTGGCGCGCCCGCGCCACCGCCTGCTCGACCTCGGCGTCGGTGGCAGGATCGAACTCCGCCAGTAGTTCCCCGGTCGAGGGATTCAGCGACTGAATCTTGGGTCGAGTCACCGTCGATTGCCCGGCTGCAACCGTCGCCATGGATGCGCTCCTTCGAATCGCCGCCGAGTAGCTTATCCCAACTCAAACCTCCGCGAGCCCAAATCTAGGGTGTAGTATGACCGCATGGCCGTTCGACAGGCTCAAGCTGCCGAGAGGACGAACTCTGCCGTGGGGTCGCAAGGCTTCAGGTCGGGCCTTAATCCGAGTGCGAGGCGGCTCACGGCCTTTCTCTATCCTCTGCTGGCCCTGCTCATCCCCGCCCTGACGCGGGCACAGGCTCCGGCCCAGGACTTCGAGGCGTTGGGCAAGACACTGACCGTCGAGCTCTCGAGCCGCCAATTCGATAAAGTGGAGGCGCAATTCGACGCCCGCATGGCCGAGGCGTTACCGCGCGAGAAACTCTCGACCGTGTGGGATCAAGTGCTCGGCCAGTCGGGAGCGTTCCAGCGCATCACGGGCACGCGCCTGACGGAACAGCAAGGCTACCACATCGTTTTCGTGACCTCGGAGTTCGAGCACGCCACGCTGGACGTCAAGGTGGTACTCGACTCGAGCGGCCACGTCGCCGGGCTGTTCTTCCTGCCGAGATCCTCGAGCGGGCAATCCAAGTCCTCGGGACCGTCGGAGCCGCCCGAAAGTACCTGGAGCGCGCCCGTTTACGCCAAGCCCAGCGCTTTTCATGAACAACAGGTGACAGTCGGCGGCGGACAGTGGCAACTGCCGGGGATCCTCACCACCCCGACTGGCGCGGGACCCTTTCCCGCGATCGCGCTCGTGCACGGCTCGGGCCCGCAAGACGAGGACGAGACCATCGGCCCCAACAAGCCGTTCAAAGACCTCGCTTGGGGACTCGCGAGCCGCGGCATTGTGGTGCTGCGGTACGTGAAGCGCACCAAGGAATACGCCGCCCAAATGATCCAGAACCCAGCGAGCATCACGGTGCAGGAAGAAACCATTGACGACGCTCAGGCCGCAGTCACGGTGCTCGCGGCTCGGCGCGAAGTCGACCCGCACCGGATCTTCGTGCTGGGGCACAGTCTGGGCGGGACGCTCGCGCCGCGTATCGCCAGCGAGGACCCGCGAGTGGCGGGAATCATCCTGATGGCGGGAGGGACTCGGCCGCTCAGCCGCGTGATCGTCGACCAGATCAAGTACATTGCGAGCCTCAAAGGCCAACTCACGGACGCCGAGAAAGCCCAGATCGCGGCAGTCGAGCAGGCGGCGCGGGAGATCGAAAGTCCTACGCTCAAGCCCACCGCGATTATCGAGGTCCTCGGCAGCCCGACGCCGGGCTCATACTGGCTCGACCTCAGGGCCTATCATCCGGCGCAAGTGGCGGCCGGACTCAAGATTCCCATTCTGGTGTTGCAGGGAGAGCGCGACTACCAGTCGACACTTGAGGACTTCAATGGTTGGAAGAAAGCGCTGGCGGGAAATCCGCACGTCGCGTTCAGGCTCTATCCTGGGCTCTACCACCTCTTCATGCCTTCGACGTCGCCCGGCAACGGTCCCGGTACGCCCGCCGATTACAATACGCCAGGTCATGTCTCAGAACAATTCATCGCGGACATCGCCCAGTGGATCCAGTCAGGAAAGCTTCAGTGATTCCCGTCGCGATGAACCGCCTAGGCGGATTCGTATTCCACCTTGACCAGGCACAAACCGTGTGCGGGCGCGGTCGGCCCGGCTTGAGTGCGGTCGCGAGCTGCAAGGATGCGCCTGACGTCCTCGGGTGCGAACTTTCCCCGCCCCGCCTCGATCAGCGTACCTACGATATTGCGGACCATATGGTGAAGGAACCCGCTGCCCCTGACTTCGTAGATGAGCAGCCGGGTGCGCGGCCGCAGGATGAGGCGCCAGTTGAAAATCGTGCGAACCATCGAGGGGGCGCCGTCGTGCGCCTCGTCATCGCCGGCATGGGCCGGTACGGCCGCAAACGATGTGAAGTCGTGCTCACCCGCGAGGAATTTCGCGCTGTAGGCGATGCGCCGCGGATCGAGCGGGTACGGGTAGTGATAGACGTAGCGCGCGAGGAACGGCGGACAGATGGGCCCGAGGTGTATGCGGTAACGATAAGTCTTCGCGCGCACGTCGTAGCGAGCATGAAACGACTCGCGAACGTCGCGGACGTCACGCACTCGCACGGTGGGCGGAAGTAAATCGTTGAGCGCGGTGAGCAAATTGGCGCAAGGGATGGGGCTCGTGGTCTTGAAGTTCGCGACCTGGCACGAGGCGTGGACGCCCGCGTCCGTGCGGCCCGAAGCATGCACCGCGACCGGATCCTGGCTTTCGCCGAGCAATCGGGTAAGCATCGTCTCAAGGAGCGCCTGCACGGTGGGCAGACTGGGCTGACGCTGCCAGCCGTGGAAGTCTGTGCCGTCGTAGGCGATCACCAAGCAGATGTTGCGCATGATCTCTAGCGTTCAGCTTTCAGCGCTCAGCTTTCAGCGGTCTTTTATCATGGTCAGGGTCCCTTATCAAAATGAGAACTCGCTCGTCATGGCGATTGTTCAAATTCGGACACTAGTGTCCTGTAACCGGACATCGCGGTCGTGCCACACCGCGAGAAGCTGAGGCACTCCTACAAATTTACTTTCAACGATTCAAGGACTTAACGCTGTCAGGGTTACTGGCATGGAACATGCCTCCCTCGATTGCGTATAACATTGTCGAGGGCCTAACGAAAGTGAGGACTTGGCAACTGCTTCGATGCTCATTGCGACCTGCACAGTGGGTAAGTCATGGCGCTTCGGGCACAGCGAACGTTGAGAATGCGAAAGGCGGCACAAATCCTGGCGGAGGTGCGTTAAACTTTCTATGAAACTCCGCGTCTAAGTGTTTCGTAATCATATCTGTACTCGGAAATGAGCCGGAATCTCAACCCTTACGGAGACAGACATCCCATGAATCTCAAGTATTCACGATGGTTGGCCGTGGTCCTGGCCGCAGGCCTGATGGGCGCGCGAGCCGTGGTCGCCCAACAAAACCCGCCTGCCGCGCCCTCAAGCGAATCGGCTCCCGCGGCGAGCTCGACACGGTCCACGGAACCCGCCGTCGGGACGAGCGTCGACTTCCAGAGTCACGGCGCCTTTCCCAACGTTCTCGCCCCTTATAGTGCGCCTTCAGTACCGCAGACCTCGCTGAGCAATTCCCAGCGGCTGCACACGCTCATCCGCGACGGCAAGCTGGAGCTTTCTCTGGATGACGCCATCGACCTGGCGCTCGAAAACAATCTCGACATCGACGTCGCCCGTTACCAGTTGCCTCTGGCCCGAGCTGACTACCTGCGTACCAAAGGCGGCGGCGCGGCGCGCGGCGTTACTGGAGCGGCGGTCTCGAGCGCCCTGTTTGCGGGCGCGATCGGCGGCAGCAGTGGCGGCGGCGGCACGGGAGGTGCGGGTGGGGCCGGCGGATTCTCGGGCGGCGGCGGCGCCATCAACACCGGCTCGAACGGCTGTTGCGACCCCTTCGCCGGCTTCAGTTTTGGGTGGGACCATCGCACCACACCGCTCGGTAACATCGTCGTGAGCGGCGTCCCTGAGGTCATCACTCAGAACACAGGCTACAACGTCTTCATGGGTCAGGGCTTCTTTACCGGTACCAGCTATACCATCGGAGCGGGCGGTTTCCGCCAGTCCACGTCGGCGGAGAACTCCCTGTTCAATCCCGAGGTGCCGGTGGGCCTGACGATTGGACTCAACCAGCACCTTCTGCAGGGTTTCGGCTATCGCGCCAACGCTGCCAACTTCCGCATCGCCAAAAACGACCTGAAGGTTGCGGACAGCACGTTCCGCCAGCAGGTGATCACCACTGTGTCGCAGGTTCTCAATCTCTATTACACGTTGCTCTCCGACAAGGAGCAGGTGCGCGTGGCTGAACAAGCCGTGGTCTACGCCGACAAGTTCCTCAGCGACAACAAGCGGCAGGTGGAGATCGGAACGCTCGCCCCCATCGAAGTCGTACGGGCTGAGTCCGAGGTGGCGACGGACCAGCAGAACCTGGTGGTGGCCCAGACAACCTACAAAGAGGATCAGGAAAAGCTGAAGACCGCGCTCTCCAAGCATGTGGATCCCGAGCTCGCGGCAGTCAGCGTTGACGTCACGGACAAGCTCCCGGAGCCCCAGACCGGAGACATCCCGCCACTTGACGAGGCGCTCAAACTGGCGCAGAGGAACCGCCCGGAGATCGAACAGGCCCAACTGAACATGCGCAACACCGAGATCACCGTGCAGTCAGTTCGCAACCGGCTGCTGCCCACACTCGACGCCTTCGCGACTTACGCCCCGACGGGACTCTCCGGCAATCAGCAACTCTGTGCGTCCCCGACGCCCAATGCTCCACCCGTGCCCTGCCTGATTCCGGGAGGCGTTTCGCAGGCGCTCACCCAGATCCTGCACGGCCGGTTCCCCGATTACTCTTTCGGGTTCAACTTTGTCGTTCCCATTCGCAATCGCACCGCCCAGGCTGACGCAGCCACGGCGCTTCTGCAGGAACGCCAGCAGCGCTCGACGCTCCAGCGGCAAGTGAACCAGGTGGAACAGGACGTACGCAACGCCGAAATCGCCGTCACTCAGGCGAAAGCGCAGATCGAAGCGGCCGTGAAAGCCCGGATCCTGCAACAGGAGACGCTCGACGCCGAGCGCAAGAAGTTCCAACTCGGCGAGTCGACGGTCTTCAACGTGATTCAAACCCAGCGGGACCTTACGAACGCCGAAGGCAACGAGGTGAAGGCGCGGGCCACCTACGCCCAGGCACTGGTCACCTATGGATCGACGACGGCGACGCTGCTCGACAAGTACCACATCGTCCTGGCCGAAGCGAAGAGCGGACAGGTCAAGGGCGTTCCCAACATCCCGGGTACGCCGGGGCAATAGATTCCGGGGCGGACAGGCAAGGCGGGCGCCGCGACCGTACGCCGAAGTCGCGTTTGCACCCTTGCCCTTTTTCTCCTAGAATTTGCTTGTGGGTACTCACGATCGCCGCAAGCCCGGGTCAATCCCTACAATCGAACCTTCCGAAGAAGCGGTGTCGCGCTGGAAGGACCAGACGCTGAAGCCTGCCCTCGAGAAGTCTCCCGAGCGCGAGTCGCCCTTCACAACCCTTTCCGGCGTTCCAGTCGAAGGCGTTTATACTCCGGCCGATCTCACGGGCTTCGACTACGCGCACGACCTCGGCGATCCCGGCGAGTATCCCTTCACGCGCGGTATCCATCAGACGATGTATCGTGGCAAGCTGTGGACCATCCGCCAGTTCTCAGGCTTTGCCACTCCCGAGGACACCAACCGGCGGCTCCACTACTTGCTGAAGCAAGGCCAAACCGGGCTGAGCATCGCCTTCGACCTGCCCACGCTCATGGGCTACGACAGCGACCATGCGCTCGCTGAAGGCGAGGTCGGGAAGTGCGGCGTCGCTGTCTCCTCGCTAGCCGATATGGAAACGCTGCTGGCCGGACTGCCTCTCGAGGAAGTCTCAACCTCGATGACTATCAACTCGCCCGCCGCCATCATCTGGGCGATGTACCTGGTGGCGGCTGAGAAGTCAGGCGCCGGCTGGAAGAGGATCTCCGGGACCACGCAGAACGACATCCTGAAGGAGTACATCGCGCAAAAAGAGTACATCTTTCCGCCGCAGCCCTCGATGCGCCTGGTGGTGGATACCATTGTGTTCGGCGCACGTGAAGTGCCGCGCTGGAATCCCATCTCCATCAGCGGGTACCACATCCGCGAGGCAGGCTCGACGGCCGTGCAGGAGTTGGCCTTCACCCTGCGCGACGGCATCGAGTACGTGGAATGGGTGCGGCGCGCTGGGCTCGCGGTCGACGAGTTTGCGCCCCGCCTGAGCTTCTTCTTCAACGCTCACAACGACCTCTTCGAGGAGGTGGCGAAGTACCGCGCGGCGCGCAAGGTGTGGGCGCGCGTCATGCGCGAGCGCTTCGGAGCCCAAAACCCACGATCCTGGCTGTGCCGGTTCCACACCCAGACCGCAGGATGTTCGCTGACCGCGCGGCAGCCCTACAACAACGTCATCCGCACCACGCTCCAAGCCCTCGCCGGCGTGCTGGGCGGGACGCAGTCGCTGCACACGAATTCGCTCGACGAGGCTTGGGCGTTGCCCACTCAGGAGGCCGTGACCCTGGCGCTGCGCACGCAGCAGGTGATCGCGCACGAAAGCGGCGTAGTCAACACCGCCGACCCGCTCGGCGGGTCCTACTTCGTCGAGAAACTCACCCTCGAGACGGAGCGCGCCTGCTACGAGTACTTCGACAGGATCGACGCGCTGGGCGGCATGGTTGCAGCCATCGAGCGCGGCTTCCCGCAGCAGGAGATCCACGATGCCGCCTACGCCTATCAGCAGGCGCTCGAGCGCAAACGGAAAATCGTGGTCGGGGTCAACGAGTTCGTCACCGAAGAGAAGTGTCCTATCCCGCTGCTGGTTATCGACGAGAATGCGGCCCGCCACCAGCGGCAGAAACTGTCTGCACTCAAGCAGCGTCGAGACAACGCGCGCGTCGCTGCGACGCTCGAGGCGCTAGGGAGCGCCGCTGTGACTGACCAGAACCTGATGCCTTATCTCCTCGAAGGCGTGCGCGCCTACGCAACTCTGGGCGAGATGTGCGACGTCCTGCGTCGCGTGTTTGGAACGTACGAAGAACCGGCGTTCCGGTGAGCAAGGGCACATATAGGTGATTCAAAGTGCCGGACAATAAAATCCCTCCCGCGCAGCCGTTGCTCAGCCTTGACTTCGTTTTTGCTGCTGGCCTGAGTAAGATTGAACAGCAAGCACGGCACCATGATGCGATCGATGTCAAGATATAGGTCTGGCGCTTGTTGCGGGCTCTGTAGCTCTGGCGCTCTACTTCTCGTTCCAGGCGTTTCGCATGCGGCACTTTTACACGGGGATCAAGTTCCGAGATTTGATCGGCTGGACTAACGAAGAGGTCCAGAATACAAAGAGCGCTTTTCTTCCGACCTTGCTTGAAGCAACGGAACTGAATGAGCTCCAGCTTCAAGTCAAGCAGCAGAATGCCAAGCGGGCGGTTTGGGTATCTTTGCTGGCTCTTGTGTTTCTTCTCGCCACCGCAGTGGCGATTGTTGTTGGGCTTGATACTGCAGTGACAACCACGACCCCGCCGCCAGACGTGAGATCACCAGCGTCGGGAACAAAGCCATAAGCTGCATCTAAATCAAGGAGGGTCTATGGGTGAGGAGTCGAAGGGTAAAGACGGGTATTCCGCGCCGAGAGGACCAAGCCCTGCGGAGCCTCCGCAGCCCAAGGTTCCATACAAGCCCGGCCCGGTAATATCAAAACCGGACGACGTCATGAAAATCATCGGTCCAACACCGCCCAAACAGGGTCAGAAAGAACGCTGACAAAATACTGAGCCATGGACCGTCACATCCGCGTACTCGTTGCCAAGCCCGGACTCGATGGACACGACCGCGGCGCCAAGATCGTCGCCCGTGCCCTGCGTGACGCCGGGATGGAAGTGATCTACACGGGCCTGCGCCAGACTCCCGAGCAGATTGTCACCGCGGCGCTCGAGGAAGACGTGGACGCCATCGGGATTTCCATTCTTTCCGGGGCGCATAACACCATCCTGCCGCGGATCGCTGAACTGCTACGCGCCCAGGATATGGACGATGTCCTGGTGGTGGTGGGCGGCATTATTCCCGACGAGGACATCCCCGCGCTGAAGCAAGCAGGAGTGGCGGCTGTCTTCCAGCCGGGGGCCTCGACCCAGGAGATTGTGGAATTCATCCGCGCCCACGTTGCACGAAAAGTGTGAGGACCAGTTGTCGTTCCTCCTGCGCCCGGCCATTCACCCTCGCTACGGCTCGGTGTCCCGTGGAAATCCAAAGTCGAAACTCGGCCGCGATCTTGACCTTTGACGACGACCCGAGCCCTCCGCGGCTGACGCGGACGCTCCTCAGACAACTCAGCCAACGCCTCGAGGCCGTTCGCCAGGCCGGCTGCTTTGGCGGAGTCGTGATCGCGTCGAACGCCTGGTCCTTCGCCGCCGGAGCCGATCTCCACGAAATCGCGGCGCTTGATGGAGTCGCGGCGCGCCGGTTCGCCGAGATCGGACAGGAGCTATTCGCGACGATTGAGCAGTGCCCGCTGCCCGTCGTCGCAGCTATCCGAGGGTTCTGCATGGGAGGAGGATTGGATCTGGCGCTCGCCTGTGGTGCGCGGGTAGCAGCTTACGGCGCAACTTTCAGCCACCCCGGACCGGCACTCGGGCTGATGACCGGCTGGGGCGGAACGCAGCGCTTGCCACGTCTCGTGGGGCGCGCCGAAGCTCTGCGGATGCTCCTTACCGGGGAGCCGATCCCAGCCACCCAAGCCCTGACCTTAGGTCTGGCCGATGAATTGGTCCCGTCCGCTGAGCTGATTGACGCGGCGGTTCGGCAAGTTCTCCGTCAGACTCGACCGTCGAAGCTCGGTGGGTAGGTCCCATGCTTGAACCGTCCTCGACTTCGAACTCCCTGCCCTTGTCCCGCCGCGCCGCCCGGCGCCTGATCCAGCGCGCCTGGGTGCTTGCCGGGCGAGATCGCACTGCCAGGCAGCACTTTCGCGAATTGCGACTCGCCACACTATGGACGCTCGAAGACTGGGATTTTGCGTGGACGGTGTTCTTCGAGCGGGGCAGGCTAACGTTTGACCGCCGGCCCGCCAAGTCGCCTGACGTGACCTTCACATGGCGAAGCGCCACCGAGTTCTTCAATCAAGTTGAGGGGGACCGCCTGCCTCCACTGAGCAGCTCAGAGGACGAAGGGTTTCGCTTTGAGGGGCCGCTCGAGGTGAAGCGGACCTTGGAGCCCGTGTGCCGTGCGTTTGCGGCGGCCCTCAGCCAGGTGCTACGAGATCCGGTAGACGAGAATGGCGACCCGCTGGTTTGAAGCCGCCAGACTCCCACGCCGCAGCCCGCTTAAACACCTGTACAGGAGAATCAAGGCTCGACGATCTTGTTGCGCACCGCGTAGTGGATGATGTCGCTCAGTGAATGGAACCCCAGCTTGTGCATGATATTGGAACGGTGGGCCTCAACGGTCTTGACGCTGATGGAGAGCAGGCCCGCCACCTCCTTGTTGCTCTTCCCTTCAGCGAGGAGCTGGACAATTTCCCGCTCACGCGACGTCAAACGGCTGGCGCTTCGAGCTTCCGCCTCGCCGTCGTCTTTGGTCAAATAGCCTTCGAGAACGAGGTTGGCCACTTTGGAGGTGAACGCCGACCGATGCGCGATCATCGCTTCGACGGCGCTGACCAGCTCGCGGCCCGCGTCCGACTTCAGGACGTAGCCGCGCGCCCCAGCGTCGAGCACCTCGCGCACGACCTGCTCGGAGTCGTGCATGGTCAGAATTAGGACTTCGGTAGTGGGCGCAGCCTTAAGGATCTGGCGGGTGGCGTCGAGGCCGTTGAGCTCCGGCATGGCGATATCCAGGACGACGATGTCCGGCTTCAGGTCCTTCACGCGTTGCACCGCTTCGCGCCCCGTCGTGGCCTCTCCCACTACTTCCCATCCCGGCTGCCCTTCCAGCATCGCTCGCAAGCCTTGCCGCACGATCTCATGGTCGTCCGCCACGAGGATGCGAACGTTTTTCATCAACCGTCCTTAGGCAGGGGAAGAATGGCTTTGACCGTCGTACCCCCTGCCCGCGACTTGATCGCCAAGCTTCCCCCCAGTTGCTGGACCCGTTCCTGCATGCCGGTGATTCCGACACCCAGCCCGCGAACGCCGCTTCGGGTGCTATCGATCGCTCCGGCCGGGATGCCGCGGCCTTGATCGCAAACCTCCAGCATGAGTTCGCCGTCGGCACGGGACAGCCGGATGCTGGCTGTGAGGCTTTCGGAGTGCCGGTGGATGTTGGTCAGGCTCTCCTGCACGATCCGGAAGAGGGCGGTAGCAACCGGTCGGGGTAGCACGCCCACACGCTCGGAGACGTCCAACTCGATACGCATTCCGGTGCGCTGGACGAAGCCGTTCACATATTGCTTCAAAGCCGCGCCCAGGCCGATATCGTCGAGCAGCGGCGGGTGCAAAAGGTATGAGAGGGTCCGAACCTCCCGGGCCCCTTGCTCGGCCAAGGCCAGGCTGTCGGCGACCAAGTCACGCATTTTGCGATCCATCTCCGCCGTCGAATCCTCCAAACGGCTCAGATTGATGACCAGGGCCGCCAGACTCTGTGCGGTGCTGTCATGTAGTTCGCGGGCAATGCGGCTTCGTTCCTCGTCCTGTGAGGTGAGAAGCCGGCCGGAGAGCTGATGCAGCTTCTTCTCCGTTTGCTGGACCTTGTGGTAGGCCAGGGCTTTCTGGATGGCTACCGAGGCGACCTGCGCAACCGCCAGCAGCTTCCGCTGGTCAACGGGCGTGAATCCGCGATCCCCTTTCTTGTTGAGGACTTCAAAGAAGCCGATAACCTCGTCCTTCGAATCGAGCAGCGGGGTCGTGAGGAGCGATCGAATGTTGAACCGGTCAATCGGTTCACACGCCACTTGAGGATCCTTCGCGGCGTCGTTCGAGACGTGCGGCGTTTTGTTCGCGAGCACCCATCCCGCAGAACCCTGCCCCGGCGGCCAACAATAATCGACGGCCACGGTTTCGGACCCCTGCCGTAGAGTTCGGCAAACCAGGCCCTCGGCATTGCGCAAACCCGAGCAACCTCCTTCCGCATGGGCGAGATCGATGGCCTCGACGACCAGGCTATTCAGGAGATCGTCGACGTCGAGAGTCGCGTTCAGCTTTTCGCTGATTCTGAGCAGCGCCTGGTTGAAGAACTCCGCTTCTTTACGGCGCGTAATATCGATGATCGTTCCCTGGGTGAGGTACTGCGTGCCGTCCTCATTGGGAATCAGAGCCATGCTTCCCAAAAGCCAGACCGCGCTGCCATCCTTGCGCTGGGCGCGGAATTCGACACCCGAGAAGCTTCCCGCTTCCGTCAACTCGGCGCGCACCTTGTCGCGCTCGGAAGAGTCAAAATACAGATCCCAGACGGTGCGCCTCAAGACGTCAGCGCGCGACGCGTAACCAAAGATCTGCGTGAAGGCGTCGTTGCAAGCGACGATGCGGCCATCCGGAGCAGTGAGACAGACCCCTGCGAGGTTGCGCTCGAACAGCAGGCGATAGCGCCTCTCGCTCTCACGCAGCGCTTCTTCCACCAGCCGGCGCTCCGTGATGTCGTGCGTCACCCGCCCAAAACCCTGCAGGTTGCCATCCCTGTCGCGCAAAGGCACTGTGACCGCGCTGGCCCAAAACCGCGAGCCGTCCTTGCGCAGGCGCCAACCCTCGTCTTCAGTTCGTCCTTCGATGGCCGCTCGCTGAAGTTCCTGCTCGAGCTTGCCCCGCTCGATATCCTCCTTCGGGTAAAACATCGAGAAGTGGCGTCCGAGAACCTCCTCCGCCTTGTAACCCTTAAGATGCTCCTCGCTTGGGCTCCAACTGACCACCGCGCCCTTGGCGTCGAGTACCACAATTCCGACGTCCTTGACCACGTCCATCAGCCGAAGCTGCGCCTGGCTCAGGCGCAAATTCTCTTCCGCCTGCCGGCGCTCCGTGATGTCTTCGGTGATGCCCACGACGCGGCAGATCTCCCCTGCCCTGGTGCGCACGGGGATGGCTTTGGACGACAGCCAGCGCACTACCCCATCCGGGCGCACGATGCGGAACTCATGCGCCGACTCTGTCTCGCCTCGCAACTGGGCAGCGAGAACTTGTTTGGCTGGTTCTCGATCATCGGGATGAACTATCTCAAGAAAAGCGTTCGGGTCCTCATAAAGACTCTGCTTCGTGCACCCGGTTACCTTTTCATAGGCGGCACTGACGTAAAGCGAATGTGGGTCGCCCGGCGTGATGATCCAGAGAATGTCATCGAGGTTGTCGAAGATTTGGCGGAGGGATTCCTCGTTCTCGCGCCAGGGCTTCGCCGCCCGGTCTCCCCAGCCTGAGCCGCCAGGCACCGGAAGGTACGCGAGCGCCCAGAGCAGGCAGACCAGGCCCACGGCGATCGGGAAAGCGGCAATGGAGTGCCGGAAAACTGCCGGGTGGCAGTTCGCAGAGATCCGCAGGCTTGCCGAATGCAGCTTAAGAGCTAGAACGATCCTTGCTCCGAGCGACCCGCTCATGACGCCTTTCCAGCGAGCCAAAGGTGTTTCGCCGTAACAAGAAATTAACTCAGTTTACCCTTTCGGCATCTTGAGGTCAAGCAGACCATAAGCCAGTATGTACGTCTCGGTTATCACAGGTAATCCACTCGCTCGCAATAGTGGCAGAACCGCGGCGTTTTCCCAATCCCCTGAAACCCTTAGCTTCCCCTAGGGGCTCTAATTTCGTGATTCGCAAATTCGGCCCGATTGTGACTTGGGGCGCAAAGGTCGATTATGCAAGGGTACCGCTTGTCATACCCGAAGGGGGTAATGAACAGCGCCGGGCAGTCCGTTAACTGAAGCAGTGCCTCGCCAGCAGCGGAAAAGCGGGCCTGCCACGAGGCAGAAAGGGCAACGAGGGGTGCATGGCATGCAAACACAAACACAGCAGGTCTTGGAGCAACATCACGACCTGGGAAGGCAGAACGGGGGCGGTTCGTCAACCCTCGCGCATCAACGGGGTAATTGGGACCACGCCACTTTTCTCTGGTCGGTCGGGAACGATGTCGACTTCTTCATCGAACTCGTAAGAAAGTTCCTAATCTCGTATCCGCACTCGCTCGCCTCGATCGACAGCTCCCTAAGGGATAACGTGGGGAACCTCCCGGTGGTGGAAGCAGGGGCGCGCGGCCTCCGGGAATCCTTGCAGGACTTGGCGGCAAAACCGGCTTCAGATATCGCGACCAAGCTGGAAACGGCAGCACGAGCCGGGGACTTGGCGGCGGCGCAAGCGGCGTTTCGGCTGTTACAGGACGAAATCAGCGACCTCACACCGGCCTTCGACAGGATCGGGGAGCAGCTTGTCCGTTCCGAGTTTTAGCGGTTTCCGCCCGGCACGGCCTCCCCCCCAACGGGCCGTCTCTAGCGCCTCGGCCAGTCGCCGGTCGAGGTGCCGGGCGGTGGCAAGGAGGGGAAGCGCGGAGAATGTTTTTCTTAGGAACGAACCCACTTAAGTCCTTTAGGACCAACAAATCTTCCTCCAAAGCACCCCAAAACGAAGCCATTCATGCCGTGCCGCTTTGGCGGTCTGCCCCGCCAACGACCTCCGCACTTACGCCGGCTGTGGTGCGGCGCCCTGCCCGGTCGCATCACGCGGCCGCCGGCGGATGATCGAGGATCACCTCGGCGACGGGATCGTAGTAGAGCTTCTTTCCCTCCCAATAAGCATGCGCAGCCATGATGCAGGCGACAGAATGGGCGAATCCGTTGCGCACGGTCGCATGAGGTTGCTCCCGGCTGCGCAGGCACTCGAACCAGTTGGTCATGTGGTGCAGGTCGGTGTCGCCCATCCCCATCGGCGGAAGCTTGGTATCTCCCGGCAACGTGACGTAGCGGCTGGCGCGCTGCGTATCGACGTTGGGATTGTCCTCGTGGTTGCCCTTCTCCTCGACGAGCTGGTAGCGCGGGCTGCCCTCGCCCCCAATGTTGAAGAGCGTGGCCTTCTTGCCCATGTAGCGCGTGAAGCTGGGCGCATCGTTGCCGAAGCTGGTCGAGTAGCTCGCCATGAAGCTCTTGGGATACTCGAGCAGCGCTTCGAACGTGTCGGGATTCTGGCGGCCATCGGGCCAGGCGAAGATGCCGCCGTGGGCGATGACGGAGTGCGGAAAATCGTCGTTCATGAACCAGTGTACGAGGTCGATGCCGTGGCTCAGCCACTGATCAGCGATGCCGCTTGAGAACTCTTTGTAAAGCCGGAACTCGAAGTACATCTGTGGATCGAACGGGCGATAAGGTTTGGTCATCAGCCACTTGCGCCAGTCGGTGTCTTCCTCGCGGATCTGCTTCACTTCCGGCCGGCCGCGCCAGCGCGGACCGTGAAAGTTCCAGACGATCTCCACCTTGCTGACGTCGCCGAGCACTCCGGTCTGGACCAGATCGTGGGCGGCGCGAGGATAGAGTTCACTGCGATGCTGTGTACCCACCTGCACGATCAGGTTGCGCTCGAGCACGGCATCACGCGCTGCCTTGGCCTCTTCGAGCACGTTGCCCATCGGTTTCTCGACGTAGGCGTCCTTGCCCGCCTCCGCCGCCAACTTGAGCAGCGGCGAGTGTGAATGCTCGGGCGTCGAAATCAGCACCGCGTCCACGTCCTTGTGCGCCAGGAGCTCCTCGGGCTGCTGAAAGGCGCGCGGTTCGCGGCCGTAATACGTCTTGTTCCGGTAGACGGCCTTCTCGCGATTCGCTTTCCACAGGTCGCAGACTGCCGTCATCTCGACGTTGTGCGAACTCTTGAGCCGCGACGCGATCCAGTCAAGCTCGCCGCCGCGGCCGCCAATGCCGATGTGTCCGAGCGAGATGCGTTCGTTGGCGCCGATAATACGTCCATAGGAGAGTGCCGTCGAGGCTGTGCCTGCGAGCGTTGCCGCACCGGCAATCGTCGCCGCACGGTTCAGAAACGACCGCCGGTCGATTTTCTCCGGCGAGGAAGTTTCACTGCCCATCATACCCTCCTGCCAACCACTGGGTGGGGTTAAGGCAGGTAGTTTATCATGAGCAAAGCGAGCTGGTGCGCAGCCGGTTTTCTTGGTTCCTATTCCGCCGGTTTTCGCCGTTTAATTACAGCCTGCTGGATCTTGAGAAGAGAGTTCTGGAACTACATTCACTATCGCGTCGGGAAGATTTCCGATTACTCCGTTCGTCATATCTACTACAGTCGGCTTGTGATAAGTCACACACGATAGAACTAGCTTTTGTCCAGCTGGACAAACAAGGTCCTCGGTAGGATCGTAAGTATCTACATAATATTCCGCATCAACTGTTCCCCTAGCGATTACTGGAAATGCGATTCCGGTTATTGGATCTGCTGAAGTCTTTAGAGGACCACTTTGAGCTACATAGCTTCCAGGATTTCCCGTAACGCAGAAATAAGTGCTTACCTGATTGGAGTTAATGGTGTAAGTAATCTGCGTTTCATTCCTGAGTCTAAGCTCAATCCAGTAAAGCCTTGCTGACCCGTCACTATTGGCTAGAGTCGCAGTGGTGATGATTCTGGGAGTTGGGCCTTTAGCGTAACCGGAAATCGCCGATGCTAGAAAAAGTATTACTAGAATTCTCCTCATCTTTTGCCTCCTAATTTAGTGTGGTAAAACTCAATCACTCGATTCACTCAATCTCCTTGATCCACTCCTCCGGTGCGCCGCTTCCGCCGAACTCCTTCTCCAGCGCGTCGAGCGCGGCCTTCGCTTGGGTGGTGGCGGCCCGCTTCTGCTCGACCTCAGTTTGCTTGGCCGAGACCTGAGGCGCGAGCTGGGTCTGGCCGGCCGGCTCGGTAATCTGACGCGTCTCGAGCAGCGACAACTCGTCTTCCTCGAGTTGCTGCTCTTCTTCGGCGTTCCTGAGCCGCGCGCGCGCCGCCTTGAACCGCGCCTGCCAGTACTCGCGCGTCCCAGTCGTTTCCTTCGCGCTCGGTGACGGAGGGCTCGGGGCCGACTCTTCGGTTCCGGCCTGACCCGCCGCGCGCGCGCCAGCTCGCAGCCAGCCCGGGTCGCCACCCTCGCGCTCGAGCTGCTGGCGCAAGTCGGTGATGGCCCGCTCGTCGTCCGCAATCTGCTGCTGCTTGGCGTCGACCTCCGCCGTCAGCTTGTTGATGTCGGAGCGGGAATACTGCTGCATCAGCTCCTTGTTCGGGTCCGCGTAAAACTGCGGCCCCGCCAGATTGAGCTTCTGCTGGAGGACGGCGAGCTCGCGCCGGTGCATATTCAGCTTGGCTTTGCGCTTGCCCATCTTGCGGACGTAATACGCTTCGTCGTGTTCGGACTCAGCCTGCCCAGCTCCCAGCTCGGCCATCGGCTCCATGCCGGGTTGCCCAGCCATACTGCTCCGAGGCGATCCGACCACGCTGATCCCGCCGGTGGTGGGCAGGTCGGCGTTGGTGAACACCTTGGCCGGCTTCGACTCGTTGACGCGTTCCGCTCTGAGCTTGCGCGCCAGCTCGCCGAGCGACGGCGGAGCGATCGTCTGCTCTTGCAATGCTGGTTTGGCTGACGCCGGCTTAGACGCGGCCTGTTCCTGGGCACGAGTGAGCGTCGTTCCCGCAGCCAAAATTGCCACGAGGATTCCTGACAACCGCGGATGCGTCATAGCTCCACCTTCCCACCCGTCATCCGAGCCTCTCTCAACACAGGGACCTTTCCCGGCGCCGTTCCACAACTACAACGTGTAATCGGCAGCTTCACGCCCGAGGATGAGCGATTGGCGGCCGGACTTGCCGCGGGCGCCATTCGTGATAAGATAGAACTTGAAAGAATCTCGACCGATCTACCAGAATCTCCAATCCAGTCATCGATCGACGAGCCGCGCGCCCGATTGCGGTCGACTACAACGGAGGTCGCCAGCGGATGGCTGTCCGAAGCGTCTACACGTTGTCCAAGGATGACGCGGAAGCGCGGAGCTGGCTGGCGTTTTTTCGCCGCCACGGACACGCATCGCTCGCCAACCTGGCCATCGAACGCGTCTATTGGCTGGAGGGCCGGGTCTCGGTCGAGCGGCTGTTGCCGTTGCTGGTGAATCCACTTTATCAGACGAGTTCTAGCCACTCGCAACTCGATCCCACACGCGGACCCATCGTCGAGATCGCCTACCGCCCGGCCGTGACCGATCCCGAGACGCCGTCGATTCTGGCGGGGGCGAGGGCGCTGGGCGAGGACGGGCTCGAGTTCGCGCGGCTCTCCAAGCGCTACCAGTTTGTGGGCCTGGACGAATCCGAGGCGCGCGAGGCCGCCGCCCGTTTTCTCTACAACAAAGTGGTCGAGCGCGTGCGCGATCCGGGGGAAGCGGTTCGAACGTTGCGCCCGTCCGGGAATCCCGACCCTGTGCGAACCATCTCGCTCGCCGGTCTCACGGATGACGCGCTCCGGACTCTCTCGAAGGAACGGTCGTGGTACGCGCCGCTTTCGCAGATGAAGGTCATCCAGGCGCACGAGCTCGAGCAAGGGAGACCGCATACTGACGCCGAAATTGAAATCCTGGCGCAGACCTGGAGCGACCACTGTTACCACACCACCTGGAAAAGCCTTGGGCTGCTCAAGCGCCTGGCCGCCGCCACCGAGAAGATTCATCATCCGCTCGTCGTCTCCGTCTTCAAGGACAATGCGGGCGGCATGGAGTTCTATGAAGGATGGGTGGTGACCATCAAGGGGGAGACGCACAACTTCCCGAGTTCCATCGCGCCCTTCGGCGGTGTCGCCACCAAGCACGGTGGGGTGATCCGCGACACGCTGGGGTTCGGCAAAGGCGCGTATCCCATCGGTGGGACGACGATCATGGGTACTATGGACCCGCGTCTCGTTGAGGAGGGCGTGCCAGCGGGGGCGCTGCATCCCCGGTTGATTGTGACCGAGTCGATTCGCGCCACGTCCTATTACTGCAACCCGATGGGCATCCCGATGATGCATCCCGTCTACCGCATCCACCCGGGCTATGCCAAGTGCCTGGCCCTCGGCCATTCCATCGGGCTGATTCCCAGGCAATACGCGCTGAAGGATGAGCCTCAGCCCGGCGATGTCGCCTTGCTCATCGGCGGCGAGACGGGACGCGACGGCATCCACGGGGCGACGGCGAGCTCCACGGGCATGACGGGCGAGACGCTCGAGAAGGAATCCGCCGCCGTGCAGATCGGACATCCCATTACTGAGCGCCGCTTCGCTTCCGCCATCCCCACCCTGCGCGATTCCGGCTGTATCCGCACCCTCACTGACCTTGGCGCCGGAGGACTTTCTTGCGCGGCCGGTGAAATCGGCGCTGGGACCGGCGTCGCGCTCAACCTCGACTTCGTGCCGCTCAAAGACAAGAGCCTGACGGCCTGGGAAATCCTGCTTTCCGAGTCCCAGGAGCGCATGCTGATGGCGGTTCCGCCGGCGAAGCTCGCCGAGGCGCAGGCAATCCTCGATCGCTATGAAGTCGCGCATTCCGAGGTCGGGCGCTTTACCGACTCGGGCCGACTCGAGGCCGCGTGGCGCGGCGAGCCCGTCGCGAACCTGGAGATGCCGTTCCTATGGGGAGCCTGCCCGATCGACCCGATGACCGAGGAACCGCCCCAACGGGATCTCACCGTCAGCGATATCCCTGAACCGCGCACGCGCGATGATTGGACCGCCGCCTTCACGCGTGTCCTCTCTCATTACCATTGCGCCGACCAGAGTGCGGCGGGCACGCGCTTCGATACCACCGTGCAGGGCCGGACGGCCGTGGGTCCTTATGGCGGCAAGCACCACCGCATGCCCACCAACATCTATGTCGCAGCGCCGCTCTACGGCAAATCTTACGGCGTGATCACGACCGTGGCGGTCAATCCCTTTTACGGGGAAGTCAACCCGGCGCGCATGGCGAAGCTCATGATCATCGAGGCCATCACCAAGGCCGTGGTCGCCGGAGCCGACTACCGCGAGATGGCGCTCTGCGACAACTTCTATACGCCACGTGTGCGCCCCGAGGTCGCCTGGGACCTGAGGCGGATGGTCGAGACGATTGCCGAGTTCTCCGCCGCGATCGGCGTCCCGTTCATCTCCGGCAAAGACTCGAGCTCCGGCACGTTCGCCTCGCCCGGGCGCGCGGGTGAAGCGCCTCGCACGATCGAGGTGCCGCCCACGCTCGCGGTCGCCGTCCTCGGCCGCCTGCCCGATGTGACGCGCGTAGTGACCAAGGAATTCAAGCGCGCCGGCAACAAGCTGGTCCTGGTCGGGGAGACCGAGCCGGGCGTATTCGGCGGTACCGTCTACGCTGACTGCTATGGAGATCGCGGTAATCGGTTGTTTGATCCCGGCAATGCGACTTCCATCCGCCAGCGATGGGATGCGCTGCTCGCGCTGCATCGGGAGAGGCGCTACGTTTCAGGCTCGGCGATTGCCGAGGGCGGGCTGGCGCTGCGGCTCTTCGAGGCCAGCGAGGGCTCAGGATTGGGCGCGCGCGTCGATTGCGGAACGATGCGCGCCGACCTTGGGCTGCGCCTCGACGGGCTCCTGTTTGGAGAATTCATCGGCGCGGCGCTGATCGAAGTCGCGGACAAATTCGACGCCGTCGCCCTCAGCGGCATCGCGCATCACGTCTTGGGAGAGGTTTTGTCGGAACCGAGAATCGTCCTCGGGGAAGACGCCGGAGTCTTCTGGCAGGCCGACGTCTCCGCGCTCGCCGAAGGCTGGAGCAGGACTTTTCGTGAGGCGGTCGAATGAACCCAGCCACTACCGCCATCCTCTACGCGCCGGGTACCAACTGTCACGAGGAGACGGCAGCGGCCATCGATCTGGCCGGCGGGCGCACCGAGCTCGTGCTGCTGCGCGACCTTGTGGAGGGCCGTACCCGGCTCGACCAGTACCAGGCCGCCGTCATTCCGGGCGGGTTCGCCTATGGCGACCACCTCGGCGCGGGACGCATCTTCGCCACCGTCCTCGTCGCGCAGCTTCGCGATCAGTTGGTGGACTTCCTGACGGCGCAAAAACCCCTGCTCGGCGTCTGCAACGGATTTCAGGTCCTGGCTGAGGCGGGGATTCTTCCCGGCCGCACGCCCGGCCAGCGTGCGATGGCCCTGCTCGAGAACCAGTCGGCGAAGTTTGAGGATCGTAAGATTCGCCTCGTGGTCACATCAGACAAATCGCCCTGGACCGAAGGTCTGGCGGGGCAGGTCCTCGAAATGCCGACCGCGCACGGCGAAGGGCGTCCACTCTTCTGTCGCGCCGGCTCCGACGACCCTGCCAGAGTCGTACTGCGCTACGCGGATTCGAGCGGCCACCCGACCATGCACCATCCTGAAAACCCGAGCGGCTCGCCCGAAGCTGTTGCGGGCATTACCGACGCGACGGGACTAGTCCTCGGCCTGATGCCCCATCCCGAGCGCGCTTCCCTGCCTGCCCATTACTCTCAGGACGGCCTGAAGCTCTTCCGCAACCTGATCAAGATGCTGGAATAAGCCGCATTCTTGGGCGGCCGAATACCGGGTACAAAGGGCAGTCCGCAGCGCTTCTAGTGGCGTGTCCCAGAGCCGCCGGTAGTATGCGCGATGAGACCTATTGCAGACATTCAGGCGCTCACTCGGCTACTCGTACTAACGATCTCTCTTTGACAGGCCACTAGTACTAGAGTAATGCACCTTCCGTACTCCTTCTAAGTCCAACATTCTCTTCAGCACCACAAGCGAGTCCGCCGATGACTCCTGCGTGTGAAGCTCGAGCACGTGATGCGAGGCTTCCACCACAGGGAGGACCTCTGGGCATGCTAGTACAGGAAATCTCGACTCTTCCGGCGCCGGGGATGACGATGGGAATGGACGTGCGCACGGAGCGAGGGCGAGTATTGATTGTCGATGACGAGCCGGGCGTATGCGATCTGCTGAGCGAGGTACTATACCGCGCCGGATTCCAATGTCTCGGATGCTTGAACGGTGAGGAAGGGCTCGAGGCGATCGACCGGGAGAAGTTCGACGTGGTCATCACCGATCTCAGGATGCCGGGCATTTCGGGCCTTTCCATGCTCGAGAGAGCCCGGCAGGAGCACCCCGAAACGGCGTTCCTGGTGGTCACCGTGGACGACGACGTCCACACAGGCGTGGAGGCGATGAAGCAGGGCGCGACGGACTATCTCGTGAAGCCGCTGCACCTGGAGTCCGTTGTTTCGAGCGTCAAGCGCGCCATGCAGATTAAGCGGCTTGAACTCGACCTCAAGACCCGGCGCCAGAACCTCGAGCGCGAGATCGCGGAGCGCACCCAAGAGTTGCACTCGGCAATTGAACGGGTCGAGCAGACTCACGACGAGATGATCGAAATGCTGGGCGCCGCCCTCGACGCCCGCGATGATGAGACGGCAGGCCACGCGCTGCGCGTCACACGCTACGCGCTCGAAATCGCCAAGGTGATGGGTTGTCCCAAGCCCCTGCTCGACGAGATTGTCCAAGGGTCTTTCCTGCACGATATCGGCAAGATCGGTATTCCGGACGCCATTCTGCTCAAACCCGCCGAACTGACCCCGCAGGAGCGGGGGGTGATGCACGCGCACGTTGAGATCGGCTACGACCTGGTCCGGCGCTCCAAGTTCATGGCGCCCGCGGCGGAGATCGTGCTCAACCACCACGAGCGCTTCGACGGTATGGGCTACCCGCGGGGCCTCAAAGGAGAGGCCATTCCTCTGGGAGGACGGATCTTTGCCGTCGCCGATACACTCGACGCCATGACCTCTGACCGACCCTACCGGAAAGCCCTGCCCTTCGAGGTGGCGCGCGCCGAGATTATCTTCGAGTCGGGGCGCCAGTTTGACCCGAAGGTCGTGCAAGCGTTTCTCTCTATCCCCGAGCATGTGCTCGAGACTATCCGCCGCGAATCCTCCAGCCATTGGGGCGGCACCCAGCATGACGTTCCCAAGCTGAGTCTCATCTGGCAGCGATGGGGGAAGCGCGCCGGCTAGGGGTGGTTTCCTTAACTTTCAGAAGCGCGACCAGTGAAGGTAGGCGTCGATGAGAGCGCTGCCGCCCCAACTCGCATAGATTCCCGCCGCGGCGAGGAACGTCCCGTACGGCCAACGGTAGTCGTGCCGGAAGCGCGCGCTGGACGCATAGAGCGCGAGTGCGATGACGCTGCCCAGGAGCGAGCCCAGCAAGATTGTCAGGTAAGTCAGCGGAACCCCTAGAAACGTCCCGATCATGCCCATCAGCATCACGTCACCGAATCCCAGACCCTGCTTGTGCCGCAGGCGGGCGAATACCTCCGCGACCACGTAGAACAATCCACCGCCGAATACCGCTCCCGAGACCGCGCCGAGTACCGAAGAAAGCGTCTCCCCTGGATAAAACCCGAAGCGGGCCAGTACGAATTCGAGCAGGCGGTCATCGACCGGGACAACGAAGCTCAGAAGCAGGCCCGCCGCGATGCCGAAGAGCGTCACCGCGTGGGGAATCTTGCGGGCGAAGAGGTCGGTGAAAGTCACGACGACCAGCAGCATCCCGAGGACGGCGTATTTCACGAGTTCCGGCGTCAGGCCGTAGCGCTCGAGCCCCGCCACGAGTACGCCCGCCGTCAGCAGTTCCACCAGAGGATACGCCGGTGAGATCGGCGCGCGGCAGTCCCGGCACCGGCCGCGCAGCACAAGATAACTCAGCACCGGCACGTTGTCGTACCAGCGGATCAGGTGATGGCAGCGCGGGCAGCGCGAGCGCGGGGTGACGATCGACTCGTAGCGCGGAAGGCGGTGGATGCAAACGTTGAGGAAGCTGCCGAAGACCAGACCCAGAATCGCCACCACGATGTAAGGAATCATTCAGCCAGCAGCCGTTGATAGAGGGCTTCCGTGCGCGTGACCATTATATCACTCGCAAACGAGCGAGCCCGCTCGCGCGCTTGAACGCCCAGCGCGGCGAGGCGTTCGCGGTCGGACGCTCCTGCGACGATCGCTTCGGCCAGCGCCTCGTCGGAAACCTCGCCTCCCGCGTCCGGCGCGACCAGCCAGCCGGTGCGTCCTTCCTCGACCACTTCCGGCAGTCCCCCGACGCGGCTTGCGACCACCGGCAGTCCGTGCGCCATGGCGAGCAGCGCTGAAGACCCGAGTCCTTCGGCGCGCGACGGCATGATGTAGAGATCGAGCGCCGCAAAGAACTCCGTTAAGTCGTCGACGTACCCGAGCAGGCGAACGATCTTGCCGGCGCGATCGAGCAAGGGGCTGAGCAGCCGCAAGCCTTCCACGCCCACCGGTCCCACCAGAAGCAGCCTGGCTTTCGGGAGGCGATCCTTGAGCACAGTCATGGCCTCGATGGCAATGTCCTGGCCCTTTTCCGGCGTGAACGCGCCGGCATGGCCGATCACGAAATCCTGGTCGCTCAATCCCCACTGGGCGCGGGCGCGGGCACGCACTTTGGGTCCGGGCAGCTCCGAAGGAACCTCAATGCCGTCGGGGACAACCTCGATTCTCGACCCGGGCACGCCGGAATTGACGAGTAGGCCGCGCACATAGTTCGAGATGGCGATGACGCGATGGCAGGTGAGCGTGTATTTGAGCCGATGCAGCCGGAGGTGCGCCGACAAGCCTCCGGGCAAAAACGTCACGCGGCGGCTCGCCACGCGCCCTACTTGAGTGCCCAGTGTGGCAATCCAGGCGATCGTCTGGCCGCGGCCGTCGTGTGCGTGGATCACCTCGTAAGGCTCGGCGGCGAGAAACTGTTTGAGCAGAAGCGCGCCGAACACGTAGCCAATGTCATGGGCGGGAAGCGCCAGGACTCGGAATCCCGCGTCGCGCGCCAGCGCTTCGAGCGCGCTCGACTCGGCGCCAACGATCACTTGTTCGTGGCCGCGCCGGCGTAATCCTTCGGCGAGCAACAGGAGCTGACGCTGCCCGCCGCGCAATTCCCGCCCGGTGTCCAGGTGCACGATCTTCATTCAAATAGTCTCGAATCGTGTCATTCTGAGCGGAGCGAAGAATCTCTTCCCCGCGCCCCGCTCAATTCAACCCGCTTCGCATACTTCCGGCGCACGTAGCGCGCCGCCATCCAGGCAATCCAAAAGCCTTGCATCCCATCAAGGACTCCCAGTCGCAGGAAATAAGTGTTGACGAACACCCAGGGCGGCATGAGCATCCGCCGCAGCGCGCCAACGCGCTCTCCGCGGTCGATCATCTCGCGCGCCGCAAGGTCGGTGTAGAACTCGATGCGCTGTCGATGCTCCTCGAGCGTATCGCACGTGTAATGCAGAATCTCGCCGTCCAGCGTTTCGATTGGCCCCGTGACCTCGACCGACTCGTGGACGTAGTCACCCCGCCAGCCTCCGCGGCGCCGGTCAAAAAACCGCACCTTGTAGTCGGGATACCAGCCGGAGTGCAGAATCCAACGGCCGAGATACCGGGCGCGCCGCCGGAAGCGATAGCCGGTCGCCCGAGGCTCGGACGCCTTCCAGAGGCGGACCGCGGTTTGGGCGTCCTCGTCCAGCTCTTCGTCGGCGTCGAGGCTCAGCACCCAGGCGTGACGTGCCTGCTCGATCGCGAAATTCTTCTGTGCCGCAAACCCCGGCCAAGCATGCTCGACCACGCGAGCCCCCAACCCTATCGCGATCTCACGCGTCCCATCGACCGAGCCCGAGTCCACGACCACCACCTCGTCCGCGACCGCCAACGAGCGGATGGCGCGGGCGATGTTCTTGGCTTCGTTGCGGGCGATAATGGTGGCGGAAATAGACGGCATGAGGCGCGGTTGATAGTCGCGCCGTCGATGTTACACTGCGGCTGGTAGCGGCAGCAAATGGCGGCCGGCTCGCGGCTGGATTGAGCGGATCCCGTGTCGGGACCTGCAACACGGATGGCGTGCTATCCACCACGTTTCGTAAGGGCGTGACTCCGTCTTCAAAGCCGGACATCACTGCCTACCGTGCGCGCGATCATCACTTCACAACGAACACGGTCCTGCCTTCGGGTGTCCGACTCCTTATCAATTGGCGCCCGTTTGCCGCCGCGGCTCGGTGCATCCCCTGCGGACGCGGATTCGCCGTCGCCGGACTCACTGCGGTGCCGGGCAAAGGGGTGAGCAGCACGGCGTGGATTTGCTCCGGCGTGATGTTAGCCGCGCCCACGATCTGCCCTCGCGAGTTGATGCCTTGGATGGAACTCAGGTAGGCGGGCGGATTGGGAATGTGCAGGTCCAAGTCGATCATGGTCCCGTTCTGCCAGAGAAACCCTCCACTCAGTGTGTAGGTGAACGGGTAATTCAGGTACTGAAGGGCGATGTCACCAACCACTTGACCCTGCCGATTGATGCCGTTGGCCAGAAAGGTTAGTACCTGATGGGGATTCGTGGTCCCTAGGTCCGTCATGACGCCGTTCTGCACAATGAAGCTGTGGACCACCGGCAGTCCGGAGGCCGGATCCAGGGTGGCGGTCTCGGACCAACCGGTGATTTGATTGCTGTTATTGACGCCGAAGGCGTAGCTGATAGGTCCCCCCAGCGTGCCCAAGTCCATCATCTGGTCGTTCACCCAACTCACGGCGTGAGATATCGAGAAGCCCGTCACGGGATCGATGGCGCCGAGGTCGGCCGAGCCCACGATGTGGCCGTTGTCGCTGATACCGTTTGCCTCACTGTCGGTGCCGCCGATGGTGTTCGGACCGAGCGCTGTGACGGACAGCTTGAAGCGGCTCGCCGGCAAGGGAAAGAACCACACGGTGGCCTGGGATGTGGCGTCGCCGGCTGGCGACGCGCTTCCCGCAATTTGGCCGCGGTTATTGATTCCCGCGGCGTAACTGAATGTGCCTCCCAGTGTGGGCAGTGGCGTTATGGTTCCGCGCTGCCAGACGAATGCCTGCGCGAAAGTCCCCACGCCGAAATCCTTGTAAAGAATCACTTGATGGAGGTCGTTGATTCCTGTCGGACGCCCGAAGCCCAACGGACCGAGGTCCGTCATCACGCCGTTGTCCCAAAGAAAACCGTGCACATTCGAAAAGTCGTTGTTCACGGTTGAATAGCCGACGACTTGCCCAAAGTCGTTCACGGCGGTCACCGTACTGATGTCCGCCGGCCCTCCCAGCGTTCCTAAGTCCGTCACCGTGTACTCAACCTGTGCCCGGAGGCTCCCCGGCGGAGCCAAGCCCAGGATGATCGCCAGCAGCAGCGCCGTTTTGAACCGAGAAACAAGACGAGATGAATTCATAGGCACCTCCCCAGGATAGCAAGCGTTCCTCAACCGGGCCGCCGTGAGGCTCCTCGCCAAGGCGCGGCTCCCCCTGCACCCTCGAGGCGCCGGCAATGAGGCCAGCAAGAACTTCCCGCATAGTAACGATATTTATATTTTTTAGGTGATCCCCTTGTTTGTCAAGAGGGAACTCGCATCGGAGGGAATTATCAAAAGTAAGATACCTTCGTGCCAACCAATCCTGGCGACGGGTCCACGCCGGCGCGAGCGACTTGGCCCGAAAATCAGTCGCGGCGCGTCTTGTCCTGAGCGCTAGCGAAGGATCTCGGCGAAGTCGCCCTTCTCGACCAGCTCCCGAACGCGCGCGATATCCGGCGCGAGCGTACGATCCACGTCCGCAGCGGGCGCCGCGCGGCGCACCATCGCCCGCGCCTTTTCCGCCAGGCGTCCTGACTTGAGCGGCGACAGCAGATCGAGCGCGCGACACGCCGCCAGCAGCTCGATACTCAGTATCGCCGCCACGTTCGCGAGCACGGGCTTGAGCTTAAGCGCGGCGGTCATCCCCATGCTCACGTAGTCTTCCTTGTTGCCTGACGTGGGAATCGAATCGACAGAGGCGGGATGCGCCAGTACCTTGTTCTCCGAAGCGAGCGCCGCGGCCGTCACTTGCGCCAGCATGAATCCCGACTCGATCCCCGGCGAGCGCGCGAGGAACGCCGGCAGGTCCGAGGTCAGGGGATTCACCATGCGGTCGATGCGCCGCTCGCTGATTCCCCCCAGTTGCGCGAGCGCAATCGCCGCGAGATCCAGCGCCGTCGCCAGCGGCTGCCCGTGGAAGTTGCCGCCCGAAATCACATCGCCCTCACGCACGAACACCAGAGGATTATCCGTCACGGCGTTGAGTTCGATCGCGAGCACCCGCCGGACGTGTGCGAGCGAATCGCGCACCGCGCCGTGTACCTGCGGCATGCAGCGCAAGCTGTAGGCGTCCTGGACGCGCGGGCAGTCGCGATGCGATTCGCGGATAGCGCTGCCGCGATTGAGCCGCGCGAGGTTCCGCGCCGTTACGAGCTGTCCGGGATGCGGACGCGCACGCTGTAGCCGCTCATCGAAAGCCGCGGGCGAACCGCGCAGCGCGTCGAGTGAGAGCGCCCCCGCCACGTCCGCCGTATCCACGAGGATTTCAGCCTGCCGCAAGGCAAGCAGCCCGAGGGCCAGCATCCCCTGCGTGCCGTTGACGAGCGAGATGCCCTCTTTGGCTTCGAGCGTCAACGGCTTCAACCGCAGGTTCCGCATGGCCCGACTCGCGCTCATGCTCCGCCCGCGACCTCGTCCCCCGCCCACCCTCACCTCGCCCTCGCCCAACAGCGCCAGCGCGACGTGTGCCAGGGGCGCGAGATCGCCGCTTGCGCCCACTGAGCCGCGCGAGGGGACAATCGGATGTACGCCACGATTCAGGAACTCGCAAAGCAATTGGGCGACGGCCGGCCGCACGCCCGAGACTCCGCGCGCCAGACCCATGGCGCGCAGCAGCATCAGCCCGCGCGTCTCCTCGACACTCATCGGCTCGCCGACGCCCGAGGCATGGCTGCGCACCACATTCAACTGTAACTGCCGCGCCTGGTCGGGATCGATGTGCTCGGTCGAAAGGCTCCCCACGCCGGTGGTCACGCCGTAGACCACCCGCTTCCGCGCAATCATCCGCTCGACCAGGCGGCGGGAGCGTATCATGGCGCGCGCCGCGCGAGGGTCGAGCGTCACCCGGCGCGCGCGCAGCACCACGTCATAGAAGTCATCGAACGTCAGATCGTGGCCGGTGAGTCGCAGCGTGCGGGGCATAGGTGAGTCAGTGAGTCCGCAGTCGTGAGTCTTTGAGTCCAGCCAGGAAAAGCTCGCGATACTTCTCCGGCAGCGCGCGCGGATGCCCTTCGCGGTCGGTGATGACGTGTACCGTCTCGCCCTCGGCCAGCAACTCGTCGCCCGCCTGTCGGTAGACTTCATAGTCAAACACCAGGACGCGCTTGCGGACAGCGCGCAGGCAGGTGCGCACCAGGATCTCGTCGTCGTAGCGCGCCGGCGCCTTGTAGCGGCAGCGCGTCTCCGCTACCATGATGTAGAGGCCGTCCTGCTGCTCCATCTCGCGATAGGCGAAGCCGTGCTGCCGGCAGAAGTCGGTGCGGCCGAGCTCGAACCAGACGAAGTAGTTGGCGTAATACACGATGCCCATCTGGTCGGTTTCGGCGTACCGGACGCGCAGCGTGGTCGAAGTCCAGTCGGTGGAGAAGTCTTCGTGCATATCACAATGTGATGCTTCGCGGCGAGCTGTTCCGAGGCGTCGAACTCCCGAAAGACTCAAAACCGGCGGTCACTCGACTGCCGCGAAGGCGAGCGTCCTGACCGTCCTCGAGCTCGGCCGCCTTCTTTTCTGTCCCCAGCAGCTCCTGGATGGCGTGCGTCATTCTGTCGGGATCAAGTAACTGCTCCGCCGGGGCGCGGCGCGCCGGGAGCTGATGCATCCAGAACGACGGAGCAGGCGGCTGGGCGTTCCAGCGCGCCTCCGGGCCGAACACCATGTAGACGTCCCATGCCGGACCCGAGCCCGTCAAGTGAAGCAACGGCGCGTAGACGTTGCCCAGATGCGACTCAGCATCGTAGTAACGCGTGATGCGCTTGTCAGGAATCCGCCAGGCCTGCTCGTGCGCTGCCGCCTCCCATTTGCCGAAACTCGTCACGGGCATCCAGACGACGTAGCCGCGCACGTCGGAACTTGAGACGTTCAGGAAAACTTGGGTTTGCATCACGGAGGCCCCCCGTTGACACAGGCCTCACGTCGGATCAAGAAGCATCAGCACGCGCACTTTGCCCGCGTCCTTGTTGAATCGAGTGCGCAGGGGCTCGAAGTCGTTCGAGAGCGTGGGGAGCGGGAGGTCGAGCCACGCCGCGTGACGGGGCGAGCAACCCGAGAGGACAGCGGCCAGCGTCGCCGCGATGACGGCTGTGGCGAGCCGCTGCTTAGGTGCCAGTGCGTGCGCTCGGAGTCTCACGATCTCTCCCCCAGATGCAGCGCGGCGATCCCGCCGGAGAAGTTACGATAGCAGACTTTGGTGAAGCCTGCTTCACGCATTCGCGCCGCGAGTGCCTCTTGATCAGGGAACTGGGCGACCGAGTCAGGCAGGTATTGATACGGCCCTTGGACGCCCGAAACCAGCGTCCCCAGCCGCGGCAGGACGCGGCGGAAGTAGAAGCGGAAGAGCGGCCCGAACAGGGGCCAGCGCACGCGCGAGAACTCGAGGATGGCCACGCGTCCGCCGGGCTTGAGCACGCGGCGCATCTCCGCGAGCCCGTGCGCGTAGTTCGCCAGATTGCGGAACCCGAAGGCGCTCGCTACCACGTCGAACGATTCGTCCGCGAACGGCAGGGTTAAAGTGTCCGCCGCGAGGAAGTACGGCGCCTGGTGCGGCGCTTTTGCCTTCTCGGAGGCGCGTTCGAGCATGGGATGACAGAAGTCCGTCCCGATCACCGTGCCGGACGCGACACGCGCGAGCGCGAGAGCCAGGTCGCCAGTCCCACAGCAGACATCGAGTGCGACGGAGCCGGGCTGGGCAAGCGCGTCGACGAGAGAACGTGCCGTCGAACGCCGCCAAGTGATATCGCGGCCAAGCGAAAGGAAATGGTTGAGGAAATCGTAGCGCGGCGCGACGGCGGCAAACATGTCGCGGACCGCGCGTCCCGTGCCGGCGCGGTCGTCAGGCGATCCCAGCGGACTCCCCATAGGAGCAGTGACGAGTGACAAGTGACGAGTGGCTAAATCCCTTGTACGTCGCGGAAAGCAGCGCGTACCACGGACGCCGGCACGTCAGCGACGATCTTCATTTTGCCGATGCGCTCGGGCAGCACCCAGTGGATCCGGCCCGCGACGGCCTTCTTGTCGCGCGGCAGGAGACCGAGCACCGCATTCGCATCGAGATCGCGGATCGGGGGCAGCGGACCCACCAGGCTCACGAGGTCCGTGATCCTTTGCGCCTCGCTCGCTTCGAGCAATCCCAGGCGAGCGGCCAGCCGCGTGGCGGCGAGCAGTCCCCAGCCCACCGCTTCGCCGTGCAGGAATCTTCGGTAGCCCGTCGCCTCCTCGAACGCATGCCCAAACGTATGACCCAGGTTGAGGACGCGCCGCAGTCCGGCTTCACGCTCGTCGCGGCTCACCACGTCGACCTTGACCTTCACCGCTCGGGCCACGATTCGCTCGACCGGCCGGGTATCGTCCGCGCCGAGCGAGCCGATTCGGCGCTCGAGCTCGCGAAAGAAGCCGGGGCCGTCGAGGATGGCGTGCTTCACCACTTCGTAGAGCCCCGAGCGAAAGGCGCGCGGGCTGAGTGACGCGAGGACGGCAGGGTCCGCGGCGACGAGGCGCGGCGGGTGGAACGTCCCCACCAGATTCTTCATCGCGCCCACGTTGACTGCCGTCTTGCCGCCCACCGCGCTGTCCACCTGCGCCACCACCGTGGTCGGCACCTGGACGCAGCCGATGCCGCGCATGTACGTGGACGCCACGAAGCCGCCCAGATCGCCAATGACGCCGCCGCCGAACGCGACCAGCAGACTCTGGCGGTCAGCGCCCCGCTCGAGCAAGCCACCCGCCACGCTTTCGACCATCCGGATGCTTTTCGAGGATTCGCCCGGCGGCACGAAAATCGTGCGGGAGCGCGCGAGTCCGCGGAGTCCGCTCTCACGCTCAAAGCGCCGGCCCCAGCGATGCCAGAGTCCCCGCTCGGTGACCACGAAGACGGAGGAGGGAGGCGCGTCGAGCGGCGTACGGAGCGCGCGCCACGCGCCGCGGCCTACCACCACGTCATAGCTGGATTTCCCGGATTTGACCTTGAACCGTTGCATTAACTGCGGAGATTAACGTTTCGACTGAAACCGCTGCTCGAGCGCTTCGAGCGTCGCCGCGACTACCCGCCCGACGACGTTCAGACTCGCGGCGCTGCACTTGTCGACGGTGTCCTGCGGTGTATGCCAGTAGGCGCCGTTCGGGTGGTTCGAGTCGCGCGGACCGTAATCAAGATCGAGGATGTCCGCCGCCGCCACCCCGGCGTTGACGAACGGGATGTGGTCGTCCGCGTACCCTCGCGGCTCATCCAGGAACTGCTTGCTATAGCCAAGACGATGCGCCGTCTTGAAGATCAGGTCGGTGAGCCAGACGGTGGAATTGGCGTCGCGATAGATATCCAGCTTGGCGTCGGCGATCATGTCGACCAGGATCATCGCCTGGATGCGGCTCAGCTCGCCCGAGGCGGTCAATTTCTGGGCCAAGTGGCGGCTCCCGTACACGCTGTCGGTCGACGACCAATTGACGAGGGCTTCCTCGCCGTCGAACCACACCAGCCAGTAGGTTACGGGATTCTTGCGCCGGCACAATTGCCGGCCCAGCTCGATGAGGAATGCGGCGCTTGACCCGCCGTCGTTCGCGCCCACAAATCGCCCGCCCTCCAGGCGCATCGTGTCGTAGTGGCCCGTGACCATCACGATTTCGGGGCGCGCGCCGGGAATCCTGGCGATGAGGTTGGTCATGGGAATCTCACCCACCGGCGTCGAGGCGACAAAGCTGTCCTCATCGACCGTGCAGCCCGCCGCTTTGAGCTCGTGGCTGATCCACTGGCGAGACTCAGCGAGCGCTTTCGAGCCGGGCGGGCGCGGGCCAAAGTCGACGAGATGCTTGAGGTCAGCAAAGGCGCGTTCGCCGTCGAAGCCGATGGACGACGCGGCGGCAGCAGACTTCACCGCGTGCCGGGTCCCACGCCCGGCGGATACCGGAGCGGCGCGCCCTGCCGCCCACAAGCCAGTGGACACCGCAGCGGCCAGCAGCCCGGACGCGAGGAACGCGCAGAGTCTCGTCCGCCGCCTCATGCGTTCAACTCGGCGCGTTTGCGGGCGCGATTCTTTTTGAAGTAAACCAGCCAGGAGAGTCCGATGCTGAACACGTAGAGGCCGACCAGCGGCGCCCAGACGATGAAGATCGACGCCATGTCGTTCGACGGTACGATGGCCGCCGCAATCACCGCCGTGATGAGCACCGCATAGCGGATGTTCTTCCACAGAAACCGCGGCGTCACGATGCCGAAAACCGAGAGCACGAGGATCAGCACCGGCAGCTCAAATACCACGCCCACCGCCACGATGATCGACATCGCCAGGTTCCAGTACTCGTTGATGTCGATGACCGGCGTGAAGCGGCTCCCATAGCCCACCAGAAATCTGAGCGCCGCGGGAAACGCCAGCTTGAAGGCGAAAAAGCCGCCGGTGATGAACAATCCGCTGGTCAGCGTGATGAACGGCCACACGTACTTCTTTTCGTGGCGATAGAGTCCGGGCGAAATGAAGAGCCAGAGCTGCCAGAGAATAAAGGGCGACGCGATAAACACTCCGCCCAGTAGCGACAGCTTGATGTAGAGATTGAACGGGTCGACAGGATTGAAGTAGGCGAGCTTGGGCGACATGTGGAGCGCCGTCAGCGTGTCGGTGAGGGGGCGTGACAGGTAGCCGTAAATATTGTCGGCGAAATAAAAAGAGATCGCCGCTCCGACGATCAGCGAGTAGATGCTATAGAGCAGGCGCTTGCGCAGTTCCTCGAGGTGCTCGAGGAACGACATCTGCTTGCCGTTGAATTGCTCTTCCTCAGGATCGGGAGGCGGGTTCGTCGGGGGTGGGTTCTGAGTGGTAGTCGCCATACTTGGGTACTGCCCCGGTCGTCAACTCGCCATGCGCGGCGCTCGGAACGTCATGACTCTCGGTCGAAACTTCGGTCTGGCGCTCGATGTTGCGGAGTTCCTCTTCCAGCGAACCCTTGAGCTCGTTGGAGGCGCGGCGGAGTTCCGCCATGCCTTTGCCCAGCGTCCGCGCAATCTCCGGAAGCTTCTTGGGCCCGAAGAGCAGAAAGGCAATGAACAAAAGGAAGCCGATTTCCAGCCCGCTGCCAAACAAGGTTCGCCTCTACAGGATGATAGGGGACGGCCGAAGGGTTGTCAAGCCGAACTCGGCTGATGTCAAGGCAAAATGAGAAGTTCCTGTTCTGTGCCAGGTAGAAACTTCCCGTTGGAATCCAGCAAGCTGCGCCGATAACCCAGGCTGTTGGCTTGGTTTAGCAGAACAACTAACAACTCCCCTCCCCCTGCGGGGGAGAGGGGAGAAGTAAGAACGGGGCGGTGCTCGTATGTCGGAGCTGAAGCTCCGACCCCCTTCGCCTCAGTTCGTTCGGGCGCCGAAAAAATAATCAGTCTCATGCGTCTCACCCGTCTCAAACGGCTCATCGCGGCGTGGTAGCGTCGCTCCTTAGGCATTTGCCCGGAGCCCGGGGCGACCTACCTCACGGGTAGCCACGGCACGATTTGGGTGCCGTGGGCTCTTGACGGGAAGAAAAAACCACGGCACAGAACCGCTGCCGTGGCTACCAGACCTTTGAACAATCGCCGCATCACCGCCGCGAACTCGAAAGGAGTATCGTCATGACTCAGTCCTCGACCTCTTCTCCGACCGAATCCCAGGTCCAATCGCAGTCGCAGTCTCCGTCTCCATCTCAATCGCCTCCCGCGCCCCGCGCCCTGACTCCCCGCCAACTCGACGCCCGACGCGCCAGCGCCCTCAAATCCACCGGACCCCGCACCGCCCGCGGCAAGAGTTTCTCCCGCCGCAACGCCACCCAGCACGGCTACTACGCCGGCCACTACTCGGACGCCTTCCGCGAAACCATCGTCACCCTGAAGGAAGACCCCGACGAGTACGATCGCCTACGCCAGCGCCTGCTCGGCTCGCTCGCGACCGCCGGCGATCAGCACGATGCCATCCGGCCGGTGCTGGCTCTCGCTCTCGAGGAACTCGCCCAGTTTCACTGGGAGCTCGATCGCGAGCGGCGTCGCCAGAACCGCATCCGCCAGCGGCGATTGCGCGCTCTCGACCAGGAACTGGTCCGCCGCCGCGCCGAGATCAAGACCGACGAGTACGGCCCGCCCAGCTTTTGTGAGCGCGGCCTCGTCAACGGCCCGCGCTCCGCCAATACCTACAAGGCCATCATCGGCTATCTCGCAGAGCTCATCGACCAGGTCGACCACCAGGACTTCAAGAACTGGGAGCACCACGTCGGATGGGTCTTCAACACGGGCGGCGAGATGCCGCGCGTCCACGCAACGATTGTGCGCGACTTCAACCGGCTCTCGGGGCGCTACGAGGGCCGGCTGCCTGACCCGGACGCGAACACGCCGCGCGAGCTGCGCAAGCTGCTGGCGGAGGAGCGCGAGAAATACCAGAAGGAGTACGAGGCGTTCAAGCCCTACTGGCCGGTGATTTCGGAAGCCGAGCGCGAGCGGGCGCGCGATCTCCAGTCGCTGGCGGAGGCGGAGGAGGACAACCGGCACTGGCCGGAGTGGCCGGAGCGCCTGGAGTGGGAGGCGAGCCTCCAGCGTCAGGAGCATCTGCGGCGGGCCATCGACCGCAAGCTGCGGACGATTCTCGGGATTCAGCGGGAGGCGCGACTCCAGGAAGCGCACGCAGCGCGCCTGGCGGATCGGGCGCGCCGCGACATCCCGCCCAATCAGCGTGTGACCCCCTCACCCCCGGCCCCTCTCCCTCAAGGGGGCGAGGGGAGAAGTG
>DASZAI010000019.1:0-11309 GCA_035945295.1 Terriglobia bacterium
AAGGGAGTTTATTTGAGCGGCTGGCGCATGCGTGTCTGAGAACCACCACGATTACTTACAAGGAGTTAGTCGCCAGACCGGAGCTAGCTTGACAATCACAAATGAAGGAACGAACCGAAGAAGTGGTTTAGAATCAACAAACGTGTTTTCGCGACAAACAAGTATCGCGCATCTTATTGTAAATACATGGCTTATTGGTCAATGTGGTCAAGTAGTTGAAACTAATATACATAGCTGTTCAATAGAAATCGTGGGAGCGCGTCTCAGCCTGGGTAACGGCGAGTGGCAGGACGCGTTCCGCCCGTACTGAGATCACGCCGTCCTGCTTTTCCAGCCGACCCTCCACCAGCAGGAATTGCTCCTGGACAATGGTCACACGGTTCTGCTCGAACACGTCGGGCGTGATGATGGCGTTCGCGATGCCAGTCTCGTCTTCGAGGCTGAGGAAGACGAATCCCTTGGCGGTGCCCGGACGCTGACGAGCGATCACCCCGCCGGCGATGCGGACGCGCCGTCCCGCGGGAATACGCTCGAGCTCGTTCGCGGCTCGAATGTCCAGGGCGCGCAGTCCGCGGCGACGGTAGGCCATCGGATGCGGACCTGTGGTGAGTCCTGTGCCGTGGAAATCCGCCACCAGGCGCTCCTCGGGGGTCATGGCGGCGAGTGGAGATGACGGCTCTGCTCGCCTCCGCACCTCCGGCCCCTCCCCCGCAAGGGGGGAGGGGAGCGTTGTACATTCTGTTCGAAGCACCGGAACCGACGGTTCTAGCAACGGGCCGGCGGGTCGCGCCGCGCGTTCCACCTGCCACAGCGCGTCGCGACGATGGTAGGGGAGCGCTCCGCGCTCCCGCTCGTTATGCTGCCGGGACGGGAGGGCGGAGCCCTCCCCTACCCAATTCACGGCGCCGACCTCGGCCAGCGTCACCAGTTCATCCTTGCGCAGGACGGGGACGCGTCGCGCGATGTCGTCGATGGACGCAAAAGGACGGAGAGTGCGCTCGGCGATCATGGCTTGCGCGGCCTCCTCACGCAGTCCTTTGACGTAGCACAGGCCGAGCCTCACCGCGATCTCGTCACCTGTGCGCTCGAGGATACACCGCCAGCCGGAGCGCGTGACGTCGATTGGCTTGACGCGCAGTCCGTGACGCTGCGCGTCCTTCACGATGGTCGCCGGGCTGTAGAAACCCATGGGTTGATTGTTGAGGAGCGCGGCGGTGAAGGCGGCGAGGTAATGACACTTGAGGTAGGCGCTGGCGTAGGCGAGGAGCGCGAAGCTCGCGGCATGCGACTCGGGAAAGCCGTAAAGCGCGAACGAGGTAATGGACTGGGCGATCTCGTCCGCCGCTTGGCCAGTGATGCCGCGCTCGGCCATGCCGCGCCGCAGCTTCTTCTCGATCTCCTCCATGCGCGCTTGCGAACGCTTGAATCCCATGGCGCGCCGCAGTTCCTCGGCCTCGCCGCCCGTGAATCCCGCGGCGATCATGGCCAGGCGCAGCAGTTGCTCCTGGAAGAGCGGGACGCCCAGGGTGCGCTTGAGCACCGGCTCAAGCGACGGATGAGGATACGTCACGGGCTCGCGTCCCTGCCGCCGTTTGAGATATGGATGCACCATCTTGCCCACAATCGGTCCCGGGCGAATGATCGCCACCTCGACCACGAGATCGTAGAAGCGCTCGGGACGCAAGCGCGGCAGACAGGACATCTGCGCGCGGCTTTCGATCTGAAACATGCCGACGGTGTCGGCCTTTTGCAGCGCGGCGTAGACTACGGGATCGTCGGGAGGCAAATGGGCAAGGTCCACTTCTTCGCCGTAGCCGTCGCGGATGAGGGTGATCGAATCTTCGAGCGCGGCCATCATGCCGAGCCCCAGCAGGTCAACCTTGATGATGCCCATGTCGGCGCAATCTTCTTTGTCCCATTGGACGACGACGCGGCCAGGCATGGTGGCGGGCTCGAGCGGCACTACGGAGTCAAGTTGTCCCTGACAGATGACCATGCCGCCCGAGTGCTGTCCGAGGTGGCGCGGCAGGTCCTGCACGGCGAGACACAGTTCGAAGAACTTGCGGATGCGTGGCTGGGCGAGGTCGCAGCCGGCGTCGCGGAACTGGCGCTCGAGCGTGTCCTTCTCGTCGCGATATTCCCAAGCGCTCACCAGACTCGACAGGCGGTCGAGTGTCTCAGCCTCGAAGCCCAGCACCTTGCCCACCTCGCGCGCCGCGGAACGTCCGCGATAGGTGATAACGTTGGCGGTCATGGCGGCGCCCGCCTTTTTTTGGCCGTTCGCGGCCTGGCTGTAGCGCTCGTAGACATACTGGATAACGCGCTCGCGCTGATCGCCCGACGGCAGATCGAGGTCGATGTCAGGCCACTCGCCGCGCTCTTCCGAGAGGAAGCGCTCGAACAGCAGCTCCATGCCCACCGGGTCGACCGCCGTGATCCCGAGCGAGTAGCAGACGGCGCTGTTGGCGGCGGAACCGCGCCCCTGCACGAGGATGTTCTGCGCGCGGCAATACCGGATGATGTCCCACACAATGAGGAAGTATCCCGCGAGGTCGAGCTTCTCGATAAGCTTGAGCTCGTGCTCGATTTGCCGGCGCGCCCGCGGATGGTGCGGTCCATAGCGGCCGAGCATGCCTTCCTCGGTGCGCTGGCGCAGGAACTGCATCTGGGTCACGCCGGGCGGCGTGGGATAGCGCGGGAACTCGTACCCGAGATCGTTCAGCGTGAACTCGAGGCGCGCGGAAATCTCTGCGGTGTTCGCGACCGCTTCCGGCAGATCGACAAAGAGCTGCGCCATTTCTGCCGGCGATTTCAGTACGCGCTCGGAGTTCCGCGCGAGCAGGCGCCCGGCGGTCTCGAGGCGACAATGATTCCGCAGGCAGGTGAAGACGTCGAGGATTTCGCGCTGCGGCGCGGTCGCGTAGCAGACGCCGTTGGTCGCGACCAGCGGCAGTCCCAGGCTGTGCGCATGCGCGATCGCCGTCTGATTGCGGGCTTCTTCCCGGCAGTCAAAGTGCCGTTGGAGTTCGACGGAGACGTTTTCGCGTCCGAAGATTCTGCACAGCCGCTCGAGGCACTGCCGGGGAGCGCTGCTGTCTCGATCACCCGCGACCAGACTTGCTGCCAGCGGTCCTTCGTCGCCGCCTGTCAGGCAGATCAACCCGGCGGCGTGTTCGGCGAAATCCGCTTCGGTGGCCGCGCCTTCGCCTTTTGGAGCGCGCAGCTTCATGCGCGTGATGAGGCGGCAGAGGTTCTGGTACCCCGTGCGCGATTCGACGAGGAGCGTCAGCCGGGCGCCGTCGGCGGAGGTTACTTCGGCGCCGACGTGGGCGCGAATCCCGGCTTTCTTCGCGGCGAGATGAAAGCGCGGAGCCCCGTAAACACCGTCGCGGTCGACCATCGCCATCGCCGGCATGTTGAGCTCGGCGGCGCGCGCCGCCAGTTCTTCCGGCAACACGGCGCCTTCGAGGAAACTGAAGGCAGAACGCGCGTGGAGTTCGACGTACATAGAGCCGGCTCAGTCGTAACTTCCTCGCACGGACCAGTTACCGGTGGCGAGGTCGCAGTAAATGCGGTAAAGGCGCGTCCGTCGCCCGTGATCGTTGGGCCGTTGTTCCTGGCCGGCCGCTGACCGCTGATGCCGGGCGGCGGGTCGGAGTTCGACGTCCCATTCGTCGTGACCCCAGGAGTCGTCGCGCCACCAGTCGCCCGAAGTGCGCCAGGGCCCGGCGGCGGCGACCACGTCACCGCGTACGCCGAACGCGAACACGTGTACCGGGTGTCCGGCGCGTGTTTCGACCGTGGCGGGCAGGGGAGGACGGAAGACGCGCAGCGCCGTGGTTGGCTGCGGCTCACAACAAGCGATCGAGGGCAGGCGACTGAGGATGGCATATGGTTTCCTGTCGAACAGCTTCCCATCGGCCATCGTCGATCGCCGACCGTCAATTCTTTGGCGCCCGGCTTCCGGAGCGAAGCGCTTCATCCGAAAAGCTCCGGGACGATGGGTATCAACCAGCTCGGGCGAGCCGAGCCTTTCTTTGCCGATCACGCCGGTGATGCGCGCCAGCGTCACCTCGAGCTTTTCGGGATGAGGCGCGAGCGGAAGGAAAAACCCGCCTTGCGCGACGCGCGGCTTCACCGGCTCGGCCGCCAGCGCGACTTTCAAAACCGGCACTCGCGGAGGCTCAGACTTCAAATTCAGAAGCCAGAGCTTCAAGAGCAACTGTGCGTCCTGGGTAGGTACGGGCAATTGCAAGGTCCGGGAGAAAAGGTTGGACGGAGTTTCGAGTTGCGGATTGCGAGTTTCGAATCCCGGTTCCGCTTCGACGCCGGTCTCGAGTTGTAGCTCGAGGCACAACTCCTGGGTGGCGAGCGAACGCGCCTTGAGCCGGGTGCAAAGCTGGTTGAGCAGTCCGCCCAGAATGAACGCCAGCGGCTCGAGCAGCGTCACGGGATACTCGAGCTCCTGGACTTCCTCGAATCGTGGAGCAGCCTCGACCGGTACCAGCGTGCGATGCGTGTGACCACGCGCCAGCTTTTGGAGGTGTACGCCTTCCTGGCCCAGGCGCTCGGCCAACGCGACGGTGGGCAGCGCGTCAAGCGCTTGGAATGTCCGCACGCCCCAGCGCTCGAGCGTTTCGAGGATCTCCGGGGCGGGCGCGAGCGCGTGAATCGGCAAGCCGCCTAGACGCGCGGACTCTTCGCCGGCCGCGATGACGGTAATGCCCGCGAGGCCGCGGGCAGCGTGAATGGCCGCATCGGGATTCGTAGCCACCGCGACCTGGCCCTTGTACCCCAGCTCGCGGAGGCGTTCGGCGAGAAGTTGGGCGATCTGCCCCGGGGCGCCGAAGAGCGGCTCGAGCCCCGCAAGGTCGAGCACCACGGTGTCGCGAGCGGTATCCTCGACGCGCGGCGAAATGGAGAATCCTAGGTCGAGCAGGGCGGCGTGGGCCGACGACTCCTCAGCGGACGAGCGGTGGCGAATCTCGAGCGACGGTAACGGCGCAACCTCCATCCGCGTCATTCCTGGCGCGACTCCGAGCGCGCGCGCTGGCGCGTTTGCCACGATCACCGCGCACAAAGGCGGCGTCCCTTGAACGACTGCCGCCAGCCGTGAGTGCAAGGCCGGTTCGTGGCGCGCCAGGGCCTGGAGGGGAAAGTCAGGGACGTGAATGCAAGCGTACATACGAGCCATCATCGGAGTCTGTGTGAAAACGAGTCATTCGTTCTTGAGCGGCTTCGCCCGGCAAACGGGATCGCACGACCTCGATCCTCCGCCGTGCCCCACGCAGCAGACAGGCGTGAGACGGCGTGTCGTGCCGGAAAAGCGTAGCGGCCCCGGCGGTTGTGGACCAGCAAGCGGTATGGGATTCGAGGCGCAACACCAGCGAGGCGCAGGTCTTGGCGTAAGGCGTTTGCTCCAGAACCACCAATACGGTGGGTGTACGCTCAACCACTCGACGCAAGCGGAACCAATAGGCAAGCGGCACGCGACGCGCCTCGCGCGGCGGCACGTCACCCAGGTCGACGGCAACGAGGCCGAATCCGCCGCCCGCCAGGAGCAATTCTGCGGTTCGCAGCGCCTTGTCGAGATGGTCGCAGCGCGCCCAGAGCAGCCGGTCAAGCTCAACCCCGGCGGCTCGCGCCGAGTGTGGATCGAACGCGTCAGTCGCGTCGACCAGCGCGCAGGCTTCCTCCGACGACGTCATACTGGCCAGAAACTGGAGGAGGAAGCTGGTGCGTCCCGAGGAGTCGGGTCCGCAGATTTCAGTCAGAGCGCCGCGCGGCAGGCCGCAGAGCGGGGTGAGGGCGTCGATTTCCGGGAGGCCGCTCGACACCGTTGCGATGGCAACCTGGAGGCGGAAGGTGAAAGGGGAGGGAACACGGCTGCCCAGTTTCGATTCCAGTTGCGCGCGCAACGCCGCAGCGTTCATTTTCCAGCTCCTGACGGCGAAAGTCCGTCCCTCCGCGCGAGGGGAATGGCGGCGGGAGCAGGCACTTTCGCTTTTGTTTCGCCTACGTCAGAATTTTGCGATAGCTCGGGAAGATTGTCAAGGGGGTCCTGAGCCCAGCGGGCGGGATGGTACAATGAGCGCGCCTTGCCGCGACCGTATCCGCCCCGACTGGTGATCGGGCCGCGGGGTTGCAGCCGATAGCGCCCGAGTTGACCACGATGACCGAGCTTTACGATAACGTCGCCCGCGTTCGCGAACGCATCGCGCAGGCCTGTCTGCGCGCCGGCCGCCGGCCCGAGGATGTGAAACTGGTCGCGGTCTCGAAGACCGTCCCCGCCGAGCGCATCCGTCAGGCTTATGAGGTGGGACTGCGCGACTTCGGCGAGAACCGCGTCCAGGAAGCCGCGGCCAAGCGTGCGGCGCTCTCCGACTTGACGGTGACCTGGCATCTGGTCGGGCATCTTCAGACCAACAAGGCGAAGCTCGCGCGCCAGCTCTTCCACTGGGTACAATCCGTCGACTCGCTGCGGCTTGCCGAGAAACTTGACCACGCGGCGGTCTGCGAGGGCGAGCGTCTGCCCGTTCTGCTCGAAGTGAATCTGGGCGGGGAGACGACGAAGTCGGGCGTCCGCGAGGAGGAAATCCTGGCGTTGGCCGAGGAGGTGGCTGGGCTGAAGACACTGGAACTGTGCGGCCTCATGACGGTGCCGCCTTTCTCTGAGAACCCGGAGGAGGTGCGGCCGTTTTTTCGCCGTCTGCGCCAACTGGCGGAGAAAGTCAGCGCGGCGACTCTGCCGAACGTTTCCATGCGGGAGCTTTCCATGGGGATGAGCCAGGATTACGAGGTCGCGATCGAGGAAGGTGCGACCATCGTCCGTGTGGGGACTGCCATCTTCGGCCCCAGGCAATGAACGCGACCGGCGGACAAGGGACGAGCACCCCGTGGCAGGTTGAGGGAAACCGTGTGTCGTTCTGGCTGCGCGTCAGGCCGCGGTCCTCGCCTGAAGGGCTCGAGTGGACGGCCTCGGGCGAACTGTGCCTGAGAATCGGCGCTGCGCCGGTGGAAGGTCAGGCGAACGAGGCCTGCGTCAGGCTGCTCGCGAAGTGCTTGCGTCTGCCGCAAAACGCGGTATCGATTGCCGCCGGTCACAAGTCCAGGCGGAAACTGATTCATATCGACGGACGGTCGGCAGAGGAAACGCTCGAGCGGCTCCGCGCCGTGACCAGCGCGAAGTCGCGACTTGGCGGCACTCGATGACCACCGGCAAGTGATAACCGGCGCCTATAATGCTATACGCTCTCGTTCTGCTGGTCATCGTGCTCGCGCTCCTCAGCGTCAGTGTGGCGCGCACGCTCAAGCTGAAGTCACACGCTGACTTTATGGTGGCGGACCGCAAGCTATCCGCCATCGTGCTGGTGGCGACCCTGCTCTGTTCCTGGATCGGCGCGGGCAGCCTGTTCGCTGGAGCGGAGTTTGCGTATCGCGACGGGCTGGCGTCGTTGTGGCTGCCGGCCGGGGGATGGGTCGGCCTCGTGCTGGTTTACTTCACCGCCGGGCGGGCTCGCGCCTTCGCGCAGTACACAGTGCCGGACTTGCTCGAGACTCGCTATAGTCCCGTGGCTCGCGTGCTGGGGACAATCTGCATCATCGTCTCTTACACCGCCATCGTCAGCTACCAGTTTCGCGGCGGAGGACGGATCCTCAACCTGGCGTTCGGGGTGAGCGAGACTACGGGCACGATCATTCTGGCAGGATTCGTTATTCTGTTCACGGCGCTGGCCGGCATGTCGTCAGTAGCCTACACGGACCTCGTGATCGGGATCGTGGTCACGGCGGGCTGCCTGATCGCCCTGCCCGCCATGGCATCGCGCGCCGGAGGCTGGAGCGCCATCCACGCGGCGCTGCCCGCCAGTCACTTCACGGTGCGCGGAACGATGACCTGGGTCGACGTGTTCGGGTATTTCCTTCCCACTCTGACCCTTATGATCGGCAATCAAACGATGTATCAGAAGTTCTATTCGGCGCGCAGCGAGCGCGAGGCCCGGCTTTCGGTGGTGGGCTGGGTGTGCGGCACCGTGTTGCTCGAGACCATCATCGTGCTGGTTGCGATGATCGGCGGCGTCATGTTTCATCGAGCCATTGAATCCGGAACAGTGCCCTCCTGGGGCATCATCCCCTACGCGGCACGGCACGGGCTCGCGCCGCTCGTGGGCGCGCTTTTTCTCGGCGCCATCTTCGCCAAGGTCATTTCCACCGGCAACAACTATCTGTTCTCGCCCGCGACCAGCGTGGTGCACGACGTTTACCAGCGCTTCCTTAGCAAGCGCTCGAGCGACCGCGGGCTCCTTCTGATGTCGCGGATCACCGTCGTGGTGCTGGGGCTGATTGCACTCGCCCAGAGCTTTCAGCCGTCCATCCTAGGTACGGCGGTTTACGCCTACGACGTGTATGGCGCCGGGATCACGCCTGCGGTGGTGGCGGCGTTCTTCTGGAAGCGCACGACGGTGGCGGGCGGCCTGAGCTCCATTGGCGCCGGGATGATCGTCGCGGTGGTGTGGAAGATTGCGGGGTTCGGCCTGCCGATGATCTTTCCCGCCCTCGCAGCCTCGCTCGCCTGCCTGATCGGAGTCAGCCTGCTGACGCCGCCGCCGCGTGAGGAGCAGTGGCGTCCCTTCTTCCGGGAACCTTCCTCGGCCGGTGCAAGCGCGCCAGTGCGTCAGGTTTGACTCCCGTGCGCGCTGCTTCTATGCTCAAATTGATGCCTCGAAAGACTCCAGGTCTAGCGGTTTTCACGCTCAGTGTCACGGTTGCCGCATCGGCGTTGGGAGCGAGCGGTGGCTTCCTGACGGCAGGCCTGTCGAGCGGCCAGGCGAAGCAAGTCGAGGCCGAAGCGCCGGCCCAAATCGCATCGGAGGCTCAGGCAGCGATGCGGCAGGGCGATTACGATCTAGCGATTCGTGATTTCGCACGGCTCGTCAAGATCGCTCCGCAGTTCGCGGAGTCCCATGCCAATCTCGGCATAGCCTGTTACTCGGCCGGCCGTTTCCCGGAAGCCGTGCCGGAGCTGCGCACGGCGCTCAAGCTGAAACCGAGTCTGAGCAATGCGCGTTACTTTCTCGGGCTGAGCCTCGCGAAGAGCGGCCAGTGCCGAGAAGCAGTTTCTTATCTCACCAAAGATTACACGGCGGTTCGTGACCCGCAACTCAAGCGTGAGATGGGGACGGAGGCGGTGCGATGCACTATGGCATCGAACGAAACGGACAAAGCGGTGGACGTGTTGCGCGCGCTCGACCACGACTTTCCGGCCGACCCCGGGATTCTCTACCTGAGCAGCCACGTCTATTCCGACCTCGCCACGCGCGCTTCCGAGCGATTGCTGTTCACGGCACCCGACTCGGTCGAAGCTCACGAAACAAACGCTGAGATTCTCGAGCTCCAAGGCAAGCTGGACGACGCCGCGCAGGAATACCGCAAGATCCTGGCTTCGAACCCGCAGTTGCCGGGCATGCACTATCATCTCGGACGGCTGCTGCTCTCGGGTCCGCAGGACGCCAGCACCCAGGCTCAGGCACAGCAGGAATTCGAGGAGGAGTTGAAGATCAATCCCAGTGACGCGCTCAGCGAATACGAGCTGGGTGAGCTGGCGCGGCGCGCCCGGCGCTGGGACGACGCGATCCAGCACTTCGCTGCCAGCGCCAAGTTTGACCCGACGCTGGCCGACGCGCTCATCGGGTTGGGCAAGTCGCTTCTCTCGGCGGGTCGCGCGCCGGAGGCCGTCACGCCCCTCGATCGCGCCCTCAGCCTCGAGCCCGACAATCTCGCGGCGCACTACGAATTATCGCTGGCGTATCGGCGTTTGGGTCGCACGGAGAACGCCGACCGGGAAGAATCGGCCTACCAGAAGCTCCGCCAGAAGCGGCTCAGCAGGATGGATGCGGTAGCCACAGGAATGGCGGGGCGGGTGAGCCGGGCGCAGACCGCCGAGCCGCCGCAATAGTCTCCCCTGTCAGCTCTTACCATTCGAAAATTGGGATTCGAGATAGGTCAGTGGGACGTCGTAGAGCATCGCCTTCTTCGAGTGACGCAGGCTATCGTGAATGAAGCAGACGTGTGTGCACCAGCACTGATCGCTGACGATGGAGTCGAGCTCCTGGCAGCGGAGTTCGGTGCCCCAGAACTTCTGGAAATCGCAACCGAAGTCGCGCAAGTTGGCAAGGCGTCCCCGCAATTCGCAGGCGCGAACGTCGCCATTGTAGTCGATGACGATCGAGGTTCCGCCGGCCGTACACGGCATGGGCCAGGGATGCGGTGACTCGATATTTTCGAGCTGAATCTTGTTGTGCAGCGCGAGCGTCCCTTCATACCAGGCCGCGCCGAGTGTGTGCTCGATGCCTTTCAAACGTTTCAGAATGGTCGGCGCGTAGTGGCGATAGACCTTCTGGAGTTCCCGAAAAAGCGCGGGCAGTCGCTCGGAAGGGATTCGCTTCAGGCCCGGCTCGAGGGCGTTCCCGCGGATGATGTTGAAATAGTGCCCGTCGACCCCACCGCGTTCTTTGACGAAGTCGGCGATCTCGAGGACGTGTTCGAAGTTCTCGGCGCAGATCACGGTGTTGATGTTGACGCGGAGGTTCGAATGCTTCTGACGGCAGGGTTGGAGTGCCTCGATGGTCTGAAGGGTCTTCTGGAAATTGCCAGGCACGGCGCGGATCGCATCCTGCATCGCGCCCAGACCGTCGAGAGCCACGTTCACGTCGAGGTGCAGCTCGGGATTCTCGACGAGAATCCGCTCGACCCACTCGGCTGTACGGTCGGGTAACAGGCCGTTGGTGGGTAAGTTGATCCAACGCACCCGGTTGTTTTCGTAGAAGAGATGAATAATGCGGGTCAGCTCGCGGCGCAGCATGGGCTCGCCGCCCGAGAGCCACAAATCGCTGAAGGGTGGCATGGTCGCCGAAAGCCTTTGGATTTCGTCCCAGGTCAAGTCGCCGCGCTGATTCAGCTCCTGCCAATAGAAACAAGTGCGACACTTGGCGTTACAAACCGAGGTCACGAAGAAAATGACGAGCTTGAGGCGCCGCGGCCTTTGGAGGGCGTGCGCAATCATTTCTCCTGGCGCTGCTTTGCTCTCGACCACCATAGGTCACCAACAGGGCGTAACCGGTCGCAGGTCAGTTTAACAGAGAATGAGCGCTGAGCGCTCGCGGCGGCGCAGCATTGTCGCAGCAACGTGAGAAGTTCCTATTCCAGCAAAGTAGAAAGTTCCTGTTGGGAACCGTCAAACTGGCGGGATGAGAAAACAGGAGATGCTGGTGATGAGCACGCGAGACCGGGACCGGTTGAAAGTGTTGCATGCA
>DASZAI010000020.1:0-5593 GCA_035945295.1 Terriglobia bacterium
TGCATGCAACACTTTCAACCGGTCCCGGTCTCGCGTGCTCATCACCAGCATCTCCTGTTTTCTCATCCCGCCAGTTTGACGGTTCCCAACAGGAACTTTCTACTTTGCTGGAATAGGAACTTCTCACGTTGCTGCGACAAAGCTCGGATGGGGTTTGTCCGTGGCTTGGGAGAGTGGTAGCATCGGTCGCGGCGCGGGGGAGCGCTGCTTTGCGAGCGCCGAGATCCGCTATGCCCAAACAGCCTCACTCGACGATTCTTCTGGTGCTGGCGATTCTCGCGGTGGCGCTCGCCACGTTGACGGTTCTTCCCTTCCCGAGTTCGCATACGAACCTGATCGGCTATCATTCCCTTTGCGCTTTCGTTCCTCTTAGCACGCTCATCCTGCTGGGAGCCGCCGGATTCCTCGCGGTGATGCGTTCGACTCTCTATTCGAACTCCTCGCGGCGGCCTTCTGACACGAGTCGCGTAGAGAGGCAGTTTCGGAAGTAGACGGGAGGGCTGCCGATGAAGAAGTTGTTGGCACACTGGCTGTTAAGCGCGCTGAGCCTGCTTCTGGTGGCTCATCTGATTCCGGGATTCAGCGTGGGGGGACTGGGCACGGCGCTCATCGCCGCCGTGGTGATCGGGCTCGTCAACGGCACGCTGGGGCTCATCCTGAAAATTCTGACGCTCCCCATCACCATCGTCACCTTCGGCTTGTTTCTGCTGATCATCAACGCGCTGATGCTGAAGCTCTCCGCCTGGTTCGTGCCAGGCTTCGAGGTCCACGGATTTTGGCCGGCGCTACTCGGCGGAGCCATCCTGAGCGTGCTCAGCATGGTCATCCGCCGGTTGTTGGGAAAATAGTGCGGCGACTCAGACGGGTCGCCCGGGAGAGTATCAAGCGCTTGCTGGCTACGGAATCCGCGTCACGGCGGAAAAGGCGCTGAAGTACCAGCCGGTCAGCACGCCCACATAAACCAGCGAAACTGCGAGTCCCGCCCAGAACGTCTTCCCCACTATCCGCTCCGGTACGGTCTTGCGCCACGCCTGAATGCTCGCCACGAGCAGGCCAATTGCGGCGATGCGCGCCAGCGCATGCACGGGCGTGTCAAAGGCAGCGATGCTGTTCCCACTCACGAAATCGCCCAGGACGCGGAAATCGTGGAAGAAGGTACCCACCAGCATATCCACGGCAAACCACAGGATGGGCGTGACCATCCCCAGCACGTAGGCATAGCGGTCTTCACCGTAGAAGACCAGCATCGCGATCCCGAAATAGATTGTCGACTTGGCCAGCTCGAAAAAGAAAAAGAAACGCGGCAGCTCAAATGCCCCCGCCAGAAGCAAAACTGCCGTCAGCAGTGCCGCTGCGAATACTTTTCGGTCAGCCATGGTGAACCTCCGTCCGACGTCTCTGTCGTCCACTGTCTGCAAACTCAACTAAATCTTAGGGTGTAGTGCCGCGCCGGCACTATGACAGGGGTCACGCCGCGTTGTGACTGCCGTCACAACGCCGCAAGTCAAAGAACGAGGGCGCAGACTCGTGTGATGCGCGTCACCTTGGACGGTGACTCAAGTCACGGCGCGCCGAGAAGCTAGAGGCGAGAATGTGTTGGTAAGAAGAAGATGAGTTGGTGGTGGCGGCGAGAGTGAACCGTAGTGGTGGGGTAAGCAAGCGGTAGGGAAGCTTCTCCACCAACCAAGGTCTGCGGCCTAACGCATCGCCGCCACCACTTTTTTGTCTTTGGTAAGGTTCGCCGGCATTCCCAACCCCCGACATCCCAACTTTAACCGCCGTGCTCCGTGGTAATTCGCCGCCTGGGTAGGGTCTCAGCTTGGGTTTTGAGTTTGAACCGAGCGGGATCGAAACTTCCGCCGCAGCATTTCCACAATGAGGCCGACCAACATATATGTAGCGGCATTCGCGGCAAGAACCAAATATAAACTGAGGGAGAAATACCAACCGGCTATCGCAACCGGACAGGTCACACGGGCAAGAGTGTACACAATCGGTTGTATGGGCATGTCCTTGCTTGCCCATGCGAAATAAAGCCCCCAGCAACCCGCAACCAGTAAGCCCGCACCCGCCCACATGGCAATTCGATATTTCATACTGCGCCTCCTCAGGTTCTCTAGTCCAATAGTCTCACCAATTCGTCCAAACTCCAAAGGTGTTGGCGATCCCTGCCTCCATCACCGGCGCAGCATGACGAAAAGAAACTGCCTGTCACGCATGGCTAAATACTGGCGCGCCCTTCTGGGTCTGTCAAAGGCATAAGTCCGCAATCCGATTGCCGCTTATTTTTCAAAATGAGTCACTACCGCTCACCGCGCTTGATCGCCCTGGATCGCGGATGTTATCCTAAATTGAAATAACTCGGAGATTTACATGGCCACGACCGGAGAACCCGAAGGCAGCCTCGACCGGCAGCGAGCGGAGCCGTTGCTCGCCGAGCACGCGCAGCGCGAAAACCAGGCGATCCTGGAGAAGCTTTTCGAGTCATCCCCTGATGCCATTTTGACCGCGAACGGGGAAGGAACCATCACCCGGGTGAACGGCCAGGTGGAGAAGCTCTTTGGCTATCGCCGGGAGGAGCTTCTAGGCCAATCGGTCGAAACTCTGCTGCCCGAGCGATTCCGCGGCCAACACTCCGCGCATCGCGAAGCCTATCGCGCCCAACCGCGCATGCGGTCGATGGGCGCCGGCCTCGAACTTTACGGAAGACGCAAAGACGGGAGCGAATTCCCTGTCGACATCATGCTGGGCCCCATCGAGACGGAGAAGGGCCCGCTGGTCCTTGCGGTGGTTCGCAACATCACGGACCGCAGGCGCGCCGAAGATGCGCTTCGCCAGAGCGAAGAGCGACTCCGGCAGATCGCCGAGCACGTTCGTGAAGTGCTCTTCGTGATGGACTTCCGGGGCAGCGGCACTCTGCTCTATGTCAGTCCTGCTTACGAAAAGATCTGGGGCCGCTCCTGTCAGAGCCTGTACGAGAGTCCCATGGCGTGGTTTGAGGCGATTCATCCCGAGGACCGCGAGCGACTGGCCCCGGCAATGGAGCGCTTTCTCGCGGATGGCGTCTTCGAAGAGGAGTACCGCGTCGTGAGGCCCGACGGCTCGATCAGTTGGATCTGGGACCGCAGCGTCCCAGTGCGCGACGCCAGCGGGGCGGTGGTCCGCTCCGTGGGCATTGCTGAGGACATCACCGACCGCAAGGAAGCGGAAGAGGCCTTGCGCCTCAGCGAAGAACGATTCCGGTCGCTGGTGGAGGGCGTGAAGGACTACGCTATTTTCATGCTCGACACCGAGGGCCGGGTGGCCAGTTGGAGTCCGGGGGCGGAACGCATCAAGGGTTATCGTGCCGACGAAATCATCGGCCAGCATTTCTCGAAGTTTTACACCTCCGAAGACGTCGAGCGGGGCAAGCCGGAGCGCGAACTGGCGGGGGCGGTGGCCCAGGGACGGTTCGAGGATGAGGGCTGGCGGGTGCGCAAGGACGGCACGCGCTTCTGGGGGAACGTGGTGGTCACGGCGCTCAAGGACAAGGCCGGGCGGGTGCGAGGATTCGTCAAGGTCACGCGTGATTTCACCGAGCGCAAGAAGGCTGAGGGGGCGCTGTTGCTCGAACTGACCAACGTCATGGTGTCGAACCTCGACATCCGGCGCCTGTTGTCCGCCATCTCGAACGGCATCCGCCAAGTGGTGCCCTACGACTTCGCCAGTGTGGCCCTATACGACCCGGCGATTGGCAAGTTGCGGGTCCAGGTGCTCGACACGCCCTTCGGGAAGGACTTGCCGGCTACGGACTTGGTTGTGCCTCTTGCTGATACTCCCGCCGGCTGGACGTTCACCTCACGCGAGCCACTGGTGCTCGAACGCATGGACTCCACGCGTTTTCCTGCCGCCGCTCTCCGCCACTTGACCGCGCAAGGAGTGAAGTCTGCCTGCTGGATGCCGCTCATCAGTCGCGCCCGCGTACTCGGGGCGCTGACCGTCGCCCGCCGCCAACCGGGAGCTTTCACGGAGAGGGATCTTAATCTGCTGAGTCAGGTCTCCCATCAAGTTGCACTGGCGCTTGACAACGCCGTGGCTTTCCGCCAGATCGCAGAATTGAAGGACCGGCTGGCCGAGGAAAAGCTCTATCTTGAAGAGGAACTGCGCACCGAATATAACTTTGACGAAATCGTGGGTGAGAGCTCGGCCTTGAAGCGCGTCCTGAAACAGGTGGAGACCGTCGCGCCGGCTGATGCCACGGTTCTGGTTCAGGGGGAGACGGGCACCGGCAAGGAGTTGATTGCTCGGGCCATCCATCGGCTCAGCACCCGCCGCGAACACACCTTTGTCAAGCTCAATTGCGCTGCCATCCCCAGCGGCCTGCTGGAAAGCGAACTCTTCGGCCACGAGAGGGGCGCGTTTACAGGCGCCATCATGCAGAAGATTGGTAGACTCGAGCTCGCGCACCAGGGCACATTGTTCCTCGATGAAGTGGGCGACATTCCGCTCGAGATTCAACCGAAGCTGCTGCGTGCCCTCCAGGAGAAGGAGTTCGAGAGGCTGGGGAGCACGCGCACCATTCCCGTCGACATCCGCCTCATCGCCGCCACCAACCGGGATTTGGCCAGGATGGTGGAAGAACGTCAGTTCCGCAGCGACCTCTACTATCGGCTCAAAGTTTTCCCCATCACTATCCCTCCGCTACGTGAGCGGCCTGAGGACATTCCCCTCCTCGTCCACTACTTCGCTCAGAGGCACGCCCGGCGCATGAACAAGCGGATCGAAACTGTCCCCTCCGAGGCGATGAATGTATTAGTGCGCTGGTCCTGGCCGGGAAACGTACGTGAACTGGAGAATCTGCTGGAGCGCGCGGTGATTCTGTCGCGCGGGTCTGTCCTCCAGGTGCCTCTGGCGGAGTTGAAGCCACTCGCGGAGCCCGAGCCCGTCGCGGAGTCCGTCGCCGGACCTGAGGAGGCTAGTGCCGCAACCCTGGAGGCGACGGAGCGCGAACACATCATCCGCGTCCTGCGGGAGACCAAGGGGGTCATCGCAGGACCTGACGGGGCCGCCGCCCGCCTCGGCCTCAAGCGAACCACCCTCAATTCCAAAATGCGCAAGCTGGGAATCACCCGCGCCGACTTCGCACACCACTGAGACAACCGATTAACTTCCCTCGTCGCTGAAGAGGGGCTGGGGACGGGGGGTCGGGAGCATCGGACGGGGCTTGTTTCCGGGCGCGCTGCGCCCGCTGTCAACGGGCCTGAGGCCGCAGACCTCGGAAGGTCTGCGCCAGCCGCGGCGCAAGGAGTGGTAGCCACGGCACGATTTGGGCCGTGGGTTCTTCCGGGCCGGTGCGTCAAGAGCCCACGGCACAAAAGGGCGTGCCGTGGCTACCAGCTACCTGCGCGGGAACAGGCTACGCGGGAATGACGGTGCGTGGCTTCCCGCTTCCCGCCTGCGCGGGAACAGGCTATGCTGATTGAATGACGACGCTGGCTCCGTCCCGAACCCGAGTAAGCTTGGGTTGTCCGAAGGCCAAGACTCGGGGAGAAAGGAGCCAGCGATGAAGATTATCGCATGCGATTATCACCCAAGCTTTCAGCAAATCGCCATG
>DASZAI010000021.1:0-235872 GCA_035945295.1 Terriglobia bacterium
TTGACACCTCGGGCGTACGCCGAAGCGCCACTCATCCTACTTCCAACACTTATATTCTGAACATCAAGGGGCAGGACCGGCGGTATCTGCATTGCATCGGCGCGAATTCGGATTTCAGCCTCCAAGACGTTGACCTCTCCGTGCTCAGCGGCGCTCGCGTGCTTTATGTCGGCGGTTACATGGTCATGCCGGGCTGGGGGCCGGATGACCTCGCCACACTCTTCCGGGAAGCGAAACGGCGACGTCTGATGACCGTGCTCGACATCGTGATCGGTGCGGGGACTCCGGCGTCTCTGGCGGGCGTCGAGCCGGTCTTGCCCCTCACGGACCTGTTTCTGCCCAATAACGATGAGGCTCAAATGCTGACGGGGCGCGATGACCCGTCGTCGCAAGCCGAAATTCTCGCGCGCCTGAATCCCGGCTGCACGATTGCAATCACGCTTGGCCGTCGAGGAGCCCTCGTGCGTTCGAAGGACGGCGTATTCCGTGCCGGCGCCTACGCGGTCGAGTCAATCGATGAATCAGGCGCAGGGGACGCCTTCGCCGCCGGCTTTATCACCGGACTCCTCCAGAACTGGACGATCGAGCAAACTCTGCGCTTTGCGAGCGCCGTGGGCGCCTCCTGCACGCGAGCCCTCGGATGCACGGACGGTGTTTTTCGTTTTGACGAGACCTTGAATTTCGTGGCCGAGTACCCCCTCGAGATCGTACGCCTTGGTTAAAGAATCCCCTCCTGATTAAGCGGGCGTGATCGAAGGCCGAGGTGGTTAGTTCGACTCTCAAACTAGCGCTCGCCATTCACAATTGGCCGGTGCCTGTCGAAGTACGCCCGGCAGCATGACAGGCGTTTCGAAGACCCCGGCGGGAGAAGCGTTGTGACGACAGGGCGGGGCCCATGGCAAGCTGCTCTAACTCGGCATTGAAGTGTCGCAAGCGACGCTGGCCAAGTACATCGTTTCGCCCACGAAAACCGTCCTCTCAGACCTAGCGCACCTTTCTTTCGAGTTTTGTTTGTCTTCGTAGTGTTGGCTCATCGTCGGCGGCGAGTGCTGCATTTCAACGTCACCGCCCATGCCACCTCGGAATTGACTGCGCAACAAATTGCCGAGGCCTTCCCTTGGGACACGGCCCCACGCTATCGGCTCGATGATCGCGATAGTATTTTATGGCGATGTCTTCCGGCAAAGAGTCCGAGGGATGGCGATTCGCGAAGTCCTGACGGCCCTGAGATCGCCCTGGCAGAGTCCTTACGTGGGCGGCTGATTGGATCGATCCGGCGGAAGTGCCTGGACCACGTCATGGTGTTCAATGAAGCCTCCCTGTGGCGCACGTTGAAGGGCTACTTCCAGTATTACGGGTACTCACGCACCTCATCTCTCACTGGCCAAAGACGCTTCGGATGAGCGCGCCGTTGAGCCGCCGGAAACTGGGTCCGGTGATGGAGCTGGCGGAGGTCGGCGGACTACACCATCGTACGAACGACGCGCCGCCTGAAGCGCCGGTTCTTTCTCCTGGCAACCTTAAGCCTCCCCTTGCGGGTGAGACCGCCCCCTTGCATCGGTACTCAACACGCTCCGCGCGAGCATCGCTGATATTCGCACTCATGCGCTACTCAGTGGCCATGCGGACCACCAACGGCTGGGTCCCATTGTGCACGTGGGTACGTCGAGGGCCACCCCGTCCGCCGCCCTGGCGTTGCTAAAAATTCGATCCGTCACATGGAACTGACTCGGAGCCCAAAGCGCTGCCGGCTTCTTTCGGGCATGCCGAGAATCGTACGGGCTTCAACAGATACCATGGGCGGTCGGGTCCACCGCAAGCTGGATTGGGAAACCGGGTGCAACGCCCAAATCTGGTGGCTCGGTCGGCCTTTGCCCGCAGTCGACGTGCGGCGCCTGACTATGGGAAGATGTCGGAGCTGTCGAGACTCGGCACAGATGTCTCAGGAGCGTTAGCTCGTGTGTTGGCCATAACCAGCATTTTTGCGTGACTTGGCATTCTCAGGTCATTTCACGCCTGTGACAATTGTGCCGAACCGGGCTCCTGACTGATTGGGGTGCGCGAGGGGTCCCGTCCCTGCCCAGACGTGGTGGTAAGAACTGACGACGACTCGATTTTGCCGAGGGCCAATGTTCACTGTCGCGGGAGACCGCCGATCGATGTAGCGCGGAGTCTTGACCCGACAACTTTATGCGCCGCTTGACGGCCCCCTAGAGTGCATGTAATTATCTGCTTAAAGCATAGCATGGCTGGAGACTTACTGCGAAAGCCCTCGAAGGCTTTGGGCAGGCGCGCCAGGCGGATGTGCCGGTGAGTGACTTCCACGTCGAGTTGGCCGTAGAGAGGCCCGTAGGCCGTGGCCACAAACGCTGTGGCGCTTAGCGCAATGGCCGTCTGCTCGAGGAAGCGGCGGCGGGTGGGCGAGGGCGGGCCGAGGGCGATGGCACCAGACTTGGGAGCGGCGGGCAAGCGCCGCCGCCGCGCTTTGCGGTAAACCCACAGTGTGGTGCGCGTCGCGCGGTCCACGGTCCAGAAAACCATCACCAGGCCGAACCCTGCCCACGACCCGACCAGCCACCACCAGAAAGTCCCTTCAATCCAGAATGCTGTGCAGCCTCGGGTCGGCCGCGGTATGTGATTCATGAAGTATTCCAAGCTGCCGAAGGCCTGAATCAAGAAGAGCAGATAGAAGAACAGATAGACATAGACAAGGCCCGCGGCGACCGCACGCCAGGCGCGCCGAGGCTTACCGGGGATGAATCGTTCCCCAAGGTCGAGGACGCGGCGAATCCAGAAAAGGTGGCTGGCAATAAGCATCACCAGGAGGGCAAAGAAAGACAAGTCAACGAAGCGCCCCTACTCGTCGGGGTGTATGAGCAGGAAGGCGGCATAAGCAAAGACCAGCGAGGAACGAGGATGCGCTTGTAGGCCCTGAAGAATGCGATCACGGTTGCCATCTTCGAACCGGGAAAATACGGCGACGCAATCATAAAGAGGCAAACCGACATTTCTGAAAGCCCTGGAAGCGCCAATCTGCAAATTATCGTGTGTTGCGCACGGACCCTTGTCAAACGACCCGATTGTTGTCTCCAAGAGTTCGCCGAATCGGACTCCTGGCGACGAGGTTCCCGGCCAGTCACCCTCCCCAAGAAGCCAAAGAGTTTGTCGAAACGTACTCCCCGGTGCGTCAAAGGTCCCGACTCCGTCAATGTGATCATTAAGTCGTGGCTCGCCAGCGTCGCGGCCGTCCGGCTGCCTTAAGGGAACCGGTATTGCTTGCCAACAACGGCAAGCAATACCGGTTTGAGAGGATTAACAGTATCGGCCAAATTGGCGATAACGACACAACCCGTTACTGTCAGTTCCTGTTTTCCAGAAGAGATTGCAGCAACCCCCCGAAGCTGTATAAGTACCCTTACACACAGGCAACTGTAGACAACTGGAAGGTGACGCGGGCTGCGCAGGGGTTAAAAGCAATGCAGCAGCACCGAGAAACACAACGGCCGCTAATTTGAGTCTTAAACGCCAGCTCATCATTCTCGCCTCCTTGCTTTTCATGGAGCCTCCTCTTGGCTTGCCTCTGGCGTCGGTTGAAGCTCGTTGGCAGCCGAGTTTGAGAAGAGTAGAATTGGTAATGCCACCAAGTGCTTCACCACCCTCGTGCCTTGTCCAGTTGGTCAGCGGGGCAGCTCCGCTGCCACCCTCCAAGGCCGGTTCGCGCCAGCCTGGCTGATGACCGTCACCACCTCAGCTTGCCCTGCTGCGGCGAGTTCGCCGATCCAGACTTTTGAGACTCGCCCTTGCCGGTCGACCAGGATCAAAGTGGGAGTGCCTGCTACTCTCATCTGACTCAACTCAATGCCCGGAAACGCCTCGACGGCGAGCCGCTCGGTTTCCACAAGCTGGCGGACGGCCGCCGAGTCGTCCGGGAAGACGGCAATAAGATGGGCATCGATTCGGTTCGATTTTTCCAGCTCGGCCAGCTTCTGGTAAAACGGGATGCTCTCCTCGCAAAATCGGCATCCGTTTCTGAGGACCAGAACCAGCGTGCGGTCGTGCGCCTTCCAGTCGTACGCAGGAAGGCTCGGGAGCTGGTCGCCAACCTTAACCCAAGCCGGCGGAGGGTTCTCCGCTGTCCGGCGTGCCTGCCAGAAATGGTAGCCGATAACGCAGGCAAGACCAATCAGCACGATGTTCGTTACTACTTCCAGTTTCTCTTTCATCCGTGAGTCCTCCTGACTGAACGCACGCCGACACGGAGAAACACGAAGTCACCTGGACCGGGCGCTACCCCTCCAGCCGTGCCGAAACGGTCCCTCTCACCCCGTCCGCTCCCGCAGAGCGGGCTGCGCGGACTCCCAGCTATCTCTAATGGCAAGTCGCGAGGCAAACCTTCAGTCCGTCCTGCACGCCCTCCAAACAAGCAACCTGCGCGGAACCGGACAGAGTCAAGCATGCTTGCGCCGCTGTCTTAGCATTGGCTGCGCACTGGTGACAGGAAGGTGGAGCCTGGGCGATCCCTGGTAACGCCAGCAGTACTCCGACTAGCAGCAGTGCTGACAGCAAAGCAACCGAAATCAGATTTCGCTTGGTTTTCATCATGGGTTTTCTCCTTTTGCCCAGCAGTTCCATTTTGGCCTCTGGGCTCACACGTCGTTTACGCGCTTTTCCAATTGAGCCTTAGCTCTTACCCTCGACCGCCGGCTCCTGAGGACGCCTGACACGCCGAAACAGAATGTACAGGAAGTCTTAACCCTCCTTGGCCACACTCTCCCGAGGGGTTCCCGGCAGCCCCAGCCGTGTTCCTCTAGAACGTACAGAAACTGCTGCACCGTCTTTTCTGGTCGAGGTCGAAGCAAGAGTAACAACGAAATCGAATCGAAATCGAACACAGATGGCAGGAAGTAGTATTGGGACCGCAGCTCGCCGAAGGGCAGGACATCGCCAAAGTTGGGCGAGGGGTGAAGGCAAGACCGCCCACGGTGAGGATCGCCAAAACCGCCAAGTTCCTTAAAACGCGCAAGAGAGACATTTCAATTCTCCTTTCATTAATTAATTGTTTTGACCGGCCAAGTGCTTAGGTCGGCTCCCGACAGCTATTGGCATGGCAAGACATCGCTCTCATCACTTCCAGCTCCTGCCTTGGCGAGAGCATTCCAATCCAGGCGTTCAACACCAAAGCGCCTCTGTCCACTAGGAGTAAGCTAGGGGTTCCGGAAACATTTAGGCTTTCCAGTGGCACTCCCGGGAGCGCATGAACCGACAGCCCTTCCGACCGCATAACTTCGTTTACCGTATTGGCGCCGTCGGGAAAGACGGCTACCATGGCGCTCTTCGACCCATCTTCCTGTAGCTTGGCGGCGAGCCGCTGATAGAAGGGCGCACTGTCTTCACAATAGTGACATCCCTTCCTGAGCGCCAACACCAGGGTTTGATCGTGCGCGCCCCAATCCCATCCGTCCAGGCGGGGAAGCCTGTCACCCGCTTTGACCTCGTTCGACTGCGTACGAGGGGGAGAGAACCGGTCCTTGAGATAAACCGACCCGATCACTACCGCTAACAGGATCACCACTACGTTGGCGACCACTTCGATCTTGTCCTTCATCGCTACCTCCACGCAGCGACGCCTCAAAGTTCCTTAACCACGATTTGCATTTTGGCCTCGGGGCTCACACGTCGTTACGCTAGCTTCTCCAACTGAGCATCAGCTATCAAACTCGGGCCGCGCTTCTGGGAGACGGCTGCCCGCCGAAACCGCAGGAAGTTAGGGAAGCCCCAGGGTCCAGTGGGTTCGCTCTCCAGAGTGACGGGGACCGAGGTCATCCGCTGTTGAGCGTCATGGGCGAGAACCGGCACCGGGACGGTTCCCTTGCCAAGAGATTCTGCCTCAGTCAGAATCGGCGTCTCAGCGGCGGCCAACTCGAGGTTCTTTTCAGCCACGGGAGCACAACGGGTGGCGTAGCGGAGTTTGGCCAGTCGGGCCTTCGAGGACGGTTGCGGAGAGAATATCTCCAAGCACAGAAAGACAATATAAGCAGAGAGGGCAAGTAACAGCGATCCCGCAAGGATCCAAGCAATCCAGTAAAAGAGGGTCTGAATAAGTTGCAGTGCCGTACTCGGATCGAGGCCGGGATAGTCCATGGCGCACCCCTATTTCGCCGCCTTGAGCGTCGGCAGAAAGTTCTCCATCACCCAGACTTCAACCTTGTCCCTGCCCGCGCTCGCGGCGAAAGCGATGTGGCGACCGTCCGGATGAAACGAAACGTCGCGGACAAAATCCATAGCCAGCCCTAACCTGTGTGGTTTTCCGCCATGGGGAGAGATGGCGAACAGCTCGGTTTTCGGCACGTTGCTGGAAGCCCGGCCCCTACCAAAGACGATGTAGCGCGAGTCGGGCGACCACGTTAGCGAGTCTCCGACGATCGTTTCCGGCTCTTTCGCCCGAACGAGTTCGCTGGCCTCACCGCCGGCTACCGGCAAGACCTTCAGGACTGAGGATCGCGCCTTCTTCTCAAGCAGCGTGAGGGCAACTTGCTGGCCGTCGGGCGACAGGGCTATGTCGTCGATCCTCGAACTGGGGGCCGAGCGGAAGAGCGACGCTTCCCGGCCCGTCTGAAGGTCGCGGACTAGGATCGTTTCAGTGGTCGTGCTCGACTCGCCGAGACTGTAGCTGTAGAGCAGTCTTTTGCCGTCGGGGAACCAGGCAGGGTTGGAAATTTCCGCGTCCCCCCACCAGACGATTGGCGTGACCTCGCCGGTTTGAGCGTCAATCTGGAAGGTACCGTGCCGGACTTTCCAGTCTTTGCCTGAGGCGAGAATCGATCGCCCATCAGGGGACCACCGCAGCGGTCCCCAGAGGAAAGTGAGTTTGGGCGGGAGGTCACGCTCCGCGCCCGTCTTGAGCGAGCGAATGGAAATGACCTCAGGGCGTTGCACGGCCAGCCAGTGCCGGTTGTGCGAAATATAAGCCAGAGACTGGCCGTCCGGAGACCACGCCGGCGAGGAGTTCGAGCCGACAAACCGCTGAGTGGCGTTCTGGGGTGGTGTCAGTACCTTTCCTGCAGCCGGATCAAAGTCCGCGGTGTAGATATCAATCGTGCCGACCACAAGGCCGTAGTAGAAGGAACCAGAGCGCGTAAATCCGATCGGGAGTACTTGCCCTATGTTCGGCTTTACCAGCTCGGGCGAGCCCTGGGGTTTGCCATCCGCCACGCGAATGGCCCAGGCGCTCATGCTCCCGGACCGGTCGCTGGCGAAGAGGATGCTGTTGCCGTCTGGCGTCCAGCCAAGTAACTGATCATCGGCCGGGTGCTGGACCAGGCGGATTTCGCGACTCCCATCGGCAGCCAGCAAGAAGATGTCCCGGTTGCCTGAGTCTTGTTCTTGAGCGAGGTCATATGCGATATAGCGCCCGTCCGGGGAGAATTTTCCCCGTGTCGGGAACCAGTCGAGCGTCTTCAAAACGCGTATGGAGCCGTCCGCCACCGAAATCAGTGCAATCTGCCACGAACTTGGCTTCCTGTAGATCGAAGTGAGGATGTACTTTCCGTCTGGCGACCAATCGCCGGCCCCCAAGAATAATACTCCCTTGGCGCTGTAGAGAATCCGAGGCGCGGAGCCGTCCAGCCGCATAATACGCAGATCCGGAGACCCATCCTTGTTATACCAGTTGTAGACGACCTCTTTGCCATCCGGCGATATGATCGAGCCAATGAGTTCGGTCGAGAAGCCGTCATTGGTCAGGCGGCGCATCTTCCCCGTGGCCAGGTCGCGGAGAGCCAGGGCTCCCGTCGTCCAATCCACGCAGGAGAGATACCGGCCGTCGGGCGAAAGGCCACCCAGAACGTCCACGTCCGGCCCAGCCCACACGCGGCGGACCACCATCGCGGAGCCATTGCGGGGGCCTGCCGTTTGACCAAGTGCGGCAAGGCGTTTGCGCGCCGCGGCCGCGGCTTCGTTCTGGTCGCCATAGTCGCGCAGCAGGCGCTCGTAAGCTTTCCGGGCTTCCTCCCTGCCCAGCTTCTCGTAGCATTCGCCCATCTCGAGCAAAGCCTTCGCCGCCAGGGCACGGTTGTCGGCATGGTCTTGAACAATGCGTTTCAAAAGCTCGATAGCTGCTGGCAGGTCCCCGGTGGCCTGCTCTTTCACCAGCGCTTGTTGAAACAGGTCATAGCCGCTCTGGGCGAAGTGCGTCGCCGGATTCAGTCCCACGATCAAAATCGTCGCGACCAGTACCAAAATTCTTTTCATGACCGGATCTCCTCGCCGCACCTTCGCATTCCGCCCGCCAGCTTAGCCTGTCGATTGGAGGCATGTGTCACGGAACAGCCGCAAGGGTGCAAACTTGGTGCAAGATTATTGCCGGGCTGCTGTCGGGTTTTTGTCATGGAAATGTCAGGTCTGGCAGACCAGCTTGTAACCGACACCATGCACAGTGAGCACGTGCCGGGGGTTTGAAGGGTCGTCCTCGAGCTTGGATCGGAGCAGGGCGACGTGGTTGTCCACCGTGCGGGTTGTGGGGTAGCTCTCGTAGCCCCAGACCTCGTTCAGTAATTCATCCCGCGTAACGACCTCGCCCGGCCTAGACGCGAGCAGGCGCAGGACACCGAATTCTTTTCGGGTCATCTCCAGCGGCTTGCCGCCCTTGCGCACCTCATAGCGCCGGAAGTCCACGACAACGTCATCGAAGCGCAGTTGGTCGGGTAAAGTCTTGGGTGGATGGGTGCGGCGCAGGAGGGCGCGCACGCGTGCCAGAAGCTCGCGCACGGAGAAAGGCTTTGTCACGTAGTCGTCGGCACCGAGGTCGAGCCCGGCGACGCGATCCGTCTCCTCGCCACGCGCCGTCAGCATGAGAATGGGCGTAGTAATGCCCTCGTCGCGCAGCCGGCGGCAGACTTCATACCCGCTCAGCTTGGGCAGCATCAAGTCGAGAACAATCAAGTCCGGCTTCTTTTCGCGGACCAGCCGGTAACCGGTCTCCCCGTCACCGGCGGTCAAGACCTCATGGGACTCGAACTTCAGGTTGTCCACGAGGCCGCGCAGAATCGCCGGATCGTCTTCGACAACTAAGATACAGCTCATGAATTCACCCTGAGCGGCAGATGAATCGCGAACGTGCTGCCCTTCCCAGGCGCGCTCCCGACCTCGACCCGGCCCCCGTGAGCCTTGGCGACGTGCTCAACCAGAGTGAGGCCCAGGCCGGTCCCGGGAATACGTTGATTTTCGGGAGTAGGGACCCGATAGAACTTCTCGAAAATGCGCTTTACGTGGCCGGCGGGAATGCCCACACCGCGATCTGTAACCTCGATCACCGCCTGCTGGTCTTGCCGTCGAAGGCGCAGGTCGATTTCACGGCTCTCGCCCGAGTATTTCATCGCGTTGGTCAGAAGGTTCAGGACGGCCTGTTCGAGCGCGTCGCGGTCCCCCGAGACCTCACTGAGACTATCTTCAATGTGCAGATGAAGTTGGAACCCCGCGCGCGCCAGCGGATAGTGCATCGTCCGCGCAGCTGCCTGGACTACTTTGGAAAGCGAGGTTGGCTCACTCCGATAGACTTTCTGGCCGGCTTCGATTTTGGAAAAGTCAAGCACGTTGTTGAGCAGGCGGGTCAGGCGCTCGCTTTCGGCGACAATGGTGTCCAAATACTCGTCCTGGACCCGTGAATCAGGCAACCGTCCCATTCGAAGCGTTTCTGCAAACATGCGGATCGCAGTGAGCGGCGTCTTGAGCTCGTGCGAAACGCTGGCGACGAACTGGGACCGCATCTCGGCGAGCGTGAGCTCGCGGCGCACGTCCCGCCAGAGGAGATAGCCTCCGAAAAGGGTGACGACCAGGATGAAAGAGAGGCTGGCCGAGAGAAAAGCGAGTTGAAGCCTCCACCTCTTCGCTAGCGACCTTTCCCCCTGGGGATCGAACGCGACGCGAATGCCCGGGAGGTCCGGTCCCAAAGCCTCGCCTTCCGAGGCGCCGGTGGTGAGAATGCGGAATTTTACGGGAATGTTTTCGAAGGCGATGCCGCCTTCTTCAAGCGAAGAGAAAATGGGTTTCGCCCGGACTGCAATCAGCAATTCCGGTGAGTCGTTCGAAGGCGCCGCCACACCGAGCAGCCACTTCTCCTCTTTCTCTCCACCGTAGGGCGTCCACAGGGGTTCAATGTCAGCCGATGACACCCCGTCCGCTGGCTTGAGGCGAAGGTTTGGGAACTCAGCCTGAAGTACCAGGCCTTGCTCCATTTCTGGGATGTAGACTTGAAGACTTTCCCGCAGGTCCCGTGCAGCGTCACGGAGGGACCCTTCTGAAGCTGTTCGGGTCAGCGCGTCCGCGATAGAGCGAAGCATGTAAGCCGCCTCGGGAGGTAAATCCCATAGAGACTTTGCCTCAATACGGAGGCGCTCCAACACGGCTTGCTGCTCGCGGCCCTTCTCCAATAGGCGCACAGAGGCATAAAAGCAAAGCGGGACCCCGTGCTCATCGGTTATTTCCCGCGGCAGCATCAGCGTTTGGTGCAAGAGGCTGTGCTCTTCATCTTGGGCGCCCTGTTTGGCGTGGATGCGCGCGAGGTACAGCCGCGCGTATTCGGCCTGTACGGGAAAACGGGCAGATTCGATGCCCGCCTGATAAAACCCGGCAGCCTTTGCGAGGTCGTTCCCTGCGAACTCTGCCCGTTCGCCCTGGCTGATTTTTTCGGCATATCTCGTTTCCGCCAAAAGCTTCCGTATTCCGCTGGCGCGCGAGGCCGATTCCCAGGGGAGGATCAGACGGTTTTGCCCGACCGTTCCCACCAGAAGCACAGCCGGGTCTCCGTGGCCGTTGCGTGCTGATGGCCAGGAACGGCGCGAGCTTTCCGCCTCCATCACCTTGATTCTTTCGAGTCGATCAAGAAGCTCCCGGCGGATTTCCCGCGCCGCGTGACGCTGCTCCTCTGGCCAACGCTTCTGGGCCAGCTCCCGCTCCGCCCTTAGGGTCCGAAGACCCAAGAAGATCAGCAGGCAGCAAGGGAAGACAATGGCCAGGAGAAAAAGGAGGACCAGGCGTTTACTGACCGGCGAGGCCATGACTCCACCCTAGGAACTCGCGCTTCCTTAATTGCAGATTGTACGGCGCTCGAAGCCCGAATTGTCATGGAATTGTCTGACTTGAGTCTCGCTGTTCCCCACTACTTGTACGTCATCGACCAGGATTTGCTTTTAGTCAACTTGCTCAATCTATCATGGTCCTTGTGACAGCCAATACGCGACGACGGCGAGGGCTCGAAATGCCCGAGCCCAAGTTTATGGACGTGGAAGGAATCACCGAGGCAGATCTTGTTCTTCCCCCCCAGGAGTAGCGTGTTCCTGGGGTACAACGTCACCAATACGCCTCGGCTTGGGCTTGACGCGGCCCAAAACCGTGCATCATCGACGTCGCTGGAACGTTGGGAAATACACCCAGACCCCGACCAACTGCGTATCATGGACTTTGGACTACGCTTCGCCTCCTAAATTAGTACGGCTTTTCGCACGACAAAGCTCAGAATCGGCAAGTTGAACGTCCTTGTGTCGTTTTACTCGCCCCCAAAATATCTTGTGCGCGTGGGCACTACGCGAAAGGGGTAGACCGACGGGCATTTATGAGATCGGTTGTAGTGTCATATACATCCCGCCTGTCATTGGGATGAGCTTCTACCGGCCTTGGGAAAATCCATGGAAGCATTTGACTGGTCAGAGAAGGGCCTGTCAAGAACGCTCCTCGGTGCTCCCCTTCTTGAAAGTTGACCCAAGGCTTGCGCGTCTTCACTCCGACCCACGCTTCCAGGACCTCTTGCGACCCCATCGGCCTCTCTCTTAGCCGCCGTAAGCCGTCCTTGCCACAGTCGGCACAGATGTTCCAGGAGCATTCACACCGCCGAACACCATATTCACGTAGACAGCGACTTGTCTGTGAACCGCCATGCGCTGTCACTGGGAGGCTCTAACCCTTGTGCGCCAAGTCCATCGATTCCACGCCAGTCAAAACCGCGCGATGGCATTGGGAACGTGTCGGTGTATACTCATCTGCTGTCGGATTTTCAAGAAGCAGACGCGTGCTGAGCTCTGTGAATGGGAGTCCGAACGCCACATTGAGAGGAGCCACCCTTGACATTGGACACTATCCTGACTGAACTGAAAGCGGAGCGAGACCGCCTCAACCAAGCCATCGCGGCCCTCGAAGGAACCACCGTTGCCAGACGCGGGCGCAAGAAGGCTCAGAAGACCGAGAAGCGCAGCCGACGGCCGATGAGTGCTGCCGCGCGCAAGCGCCTCAGTGAGGCGAAACGAAAGTGGTGGAAGGAGCGGAAGAAAGACGCGAAGGGTGCCTGAAAATCACGATTCTACCTGCAGCGGGCAGCCCCCGGTCGGAGCTGGCGAATGGCAAATAACGTTACCGCACTAGCTGGCGCCGCTGCAGTAAAGGAAATAGCGTGCGCTCCAGCTGGGGCACCGGACTTAGGTGCGCTCATTCTTCGGGTTGAAACGTAAGAAAACCGTAACAAAACTGTCTCGGAGCCTAGGTAAATGCAAGAAAATGGGTTCCGCCTTTTGAGCGAAAGCAGATTTCCCCGAGTCGATCTAAGGGTATGAAAACGATAGGAATATATGTAAAGAATGGGAAAGCGGCGGCCTGACTCTTATTGAGATTCGTATAATATAGTGCAACCAGAGGGGCACTGCTGGCATCTATGTCAGCATGGGCAACCCAAAAGGAGTACGCCGAGACTTCGAGGCTTTGGAGCGCCGTCGCCGGCAAGCGGTGGCTTTGCTGGATCAAGGATTGAACGAGTCGGAAGTCGCCCGCCGCTTGAAGGTGAGCCACACCAGCGTGAACCGCTGGGCGCGGGTGCGGGCGCAGCAAGGGTGGAAGGGACTGAAGCAGGCCGGGCGGGCTGGGCGCAAGCCGCGTTTGAGTGCGGAGGACTTGAAGCGGCTGGAGCAAGGCCTGCTGAAGGGACCGGAGGCTCTGGGTTACGAGACGCCACTATGGACGCTGTGGCGGGTAGGCCCTCTGATCGAACAAGAGTTTGGGGTTCGGTACCACAACGGCCACGTCTGGAGGATCCTGCGCCAGTTGAACTGGAGTTGCCAGCGGCCGGTAGGACGAGCGCGGGAGAGGAACGAAAAGGCCATCGAACATTGGAAGAAGGTGGAGTGGCCCCGGCTTAAAAAAAAGCCCAAAAAGAGGGGCGCACCATCGTTTTCATCGACGAAAGTGGGCTGAGCCAGAGGCCGCATCGAGTGCGGACCTGGGCTCGGCGGGGACAGACGCCGGTGCTGGATTTCAACTTCAACTATGAAACCCTGTCGGCGGTGGCCGGCCTGACGTTCTGGAATTTCTATTTCCAGTTGTTCCCCAAAAGCATCCGCAGTCCGCAGGTGATTGAGTTTCTGGGTCACCTGAAGCGTTACCTGCGACGGCCGGTGCTGGTGATCTGGGACCGGCTGTCGGCCCATAAGAGCCGGATGACCCAGCAGTGGATCGAGGAGCAGAAGGGTTGGATTCGTACCGAGTACCTGCCGGCCTATGCACCCGAACTTAACCCGACGGAATACCTGTGGGGCTACTGGAAGCAGCATGAGCTCCCTAACGTTTGCCCTCGGGATTACTGGGAACTGGACGGTCGAGCGCGACGAGCGCTGAAACGTATCCGGCGTCGCCCGCGTATCCTGGCGGCCTGCTGGCAGCAATCCCGCTTGGCGCTCGGTTAAACTATATTATGCGAACATCAATAATCAGTAGGTTGGGGGTTCGATTCCCTCACGGCTCACCAGACCATGGCAGGCAAGGCATTTAGGTCCAAATCGGAATCCATAAGCTCACTCAACTTCCAGCTTCAGATCCCTCCAGCCAAATATTTAGCTCGCCAAGAATGAATCAACTTGTCTCGGGAGCAGAGCAGATCATCGAGAGTCGTCACTTGAACTGTGTATCGGAGCGTACCGAGTCATTTGCGGACAACCCTGGGGGAACCAACTGCGATGGGGTGCGAAGACTCTCTCTTGAGCCGCCGCTATATCTATGCTGGTTCTGCCGTGGTCCAAGCCCGGCTGAACTACTACCAATTACGACCCATTTTGAACTAGGTGTGCGCCAAAATCTGCACCAAATCTCACGTAACAAGTAGCTGCGGGAGTCTGCGTGCGGTTTCCACACCGCTGTGTGACGGTGACGAAGTGTCACCCCGGTCGCGGACGGGAGCGCCGCACCAGCCCGGCTGACAACCAACACTATGATAAACTGAGTGAGAAAGTCCTCGGCGGTGACGAGGTTGCGGCAAGGATTCGCGAAGAGGATTTGCGAGTGCGCACGAAGAGCCGCTGTCACAGCGTTTTTTCGCTCTCAAAGATCGCTGCACCCTTCGTCTCCATTGCTCGCTTGAAGGTCGTCCCGAGGGGGCAAGCTCTTGTGCGTGCGGTCAGAATGTCACTCTTCCTTTCGCTACTGACCGCTTCCTTCCTTGTTTCAAGCGCGGCCCAATCCCCACAAGGTTCCGCAAACAACGCGCAACAGCTCATCGCCAAGGCGCGCGCTGCGGAGCAAAAGCGTGACTTTCAGGTGGCTGCGGAACTTTATCAGGATTACCTCGATACTCATCCGAACGATTCCGAAATCCTACAACGGCTCGGCCTCGTGAACTGTCTCTCGAATCGGTTTGAGGCCGCGATTCCGCCGCTCGAAAAGGCGCTTCAGTTGGATTCATCGCTCTGGGGATCGGCGCTGTACCTGGGGATCAGCTACTACCACACCGGTCGCTTTGCCGACGCCACCGCGGTTCTCAAGCGCGCTCTGACGCTGAAGCCGGACCTGACCGACGCGGATTTCTGGCTGGGCGCCAGTCTTCTGTTTACTGACCAACCCGAATCCGCCATTCCCCACTTGCTTCGCGCGTCCAAGAACCCAAAGCTGAACGCTCAAGCGCAGTATTTCCTGGTCAAAGCTTACCGGAAAGCCGCAAAAGATCACTACCAGGGCATTTCGACCGTGGCGCCGGACTCCTGCCTGGTTCATCTGGTGAAAGCTCAATTCCTGGCCTGGAGGGGGAGCAATAACGGCGCCGTCTGGGAAGCGCGCGAAGCCCTAAAAAGGGTGCCAACATACTTGACTGACCTTCCTGCCAATTTTATTTCTGTTGGCATTGCTCGTCGTAGCAGTTGTTTCGTCTACGCTGGTTAAGGTTGAATGTGTAGTTCACGAGGCCTGGATGGATGGGTGGCGCGAGAGCAGGCGGTATGTTCACCTTGACCATCTCGTAGCAGAATCTAGTCAAGTGTTCAGGGGTATCAGGAAAGACATCCCGATATGTGGCCCATCCGTAAAAGTAGACGTGCTTCTTCCCCATCCACCACTGATTAATTATTCCCACTGGAACGGAAACGTTTGCTTCGATACTTCCCTTAGGCGGGATAACCGTATAGGGATGAGCCTTTGGCTTACCGGCTTGAACCTTTTCGGGGAAAGTGAAATCGTCAGGCATCTCCCGGTCAAAAAACTGTGCGATGATATTAAACCGCATCCATTCAGTCGGCGTAGTACCGGAATTCTCCCAGGGTATTGTGATCCTTACTTCTCCTGTTTCTGGAGTCTTTCCAACAACTTCTTCTGCTTTTGGCATCGGGTTTGGAAAAACGAAAGCTCTCTGGACAGCCACCAAGGATTCTCTTGCGATTCGGTTAGCGTCTCTAGCGGCGTTTGCGCTTCGTCTGGCTTGATTGGCAGCTCGGAAAGTTGCATCCGTAGCGCCGATGAATTCTTTCCATTCCTTGAAGGTGACGAAGGCGTAAAAGGCAACGACCAACAGCGTGCCGCTCTGAATAATGAGACCGATTCTCTCGTAACGCTCTTTGCGGCTATTGCGGGCGCGATCCTCTTGCTGTATGGCATGTGGAATGTGAAGTTCGGCCCGGAGGATTGGAAGGGGATTCTCGCGTTTGGACTGGGCCTGTACCTCTACTGCTATGGCGTTAACAGATTCTTGAATGCCGCGAGTCAGCGACAAAAGGCGCTGGATTTCGGAGAAGACCTTATTCATTACTGTGACGAGCCGCGTGTTGGAATCACGCCCGCTGTGCCATCGCAACATGTTGGGAACACGTCAAATAAAGTACTTGACAGACCGTGCGTTTTAAGGTACAATGCTGACCATGATGAACACCAATGATACTCCGAAAACAATGCTTGAGGCAGTAAGGTTTTTCGGGGAGTTTGAGCATTGCCGAACATTCATGGTCGCGGCTCGATGGTCTGGCGGCGTAGTCCGCTGCCCGCGCTGCGACTCCGACCATGTAACGTACCTGGAGAAAGCACGAGTCTGGAAGTGCTATGGGAAGCACGACCGACCGAAGTTTTCTCTGAAAGTCGGCACCATATTCGAGGATTCCTCGATTCCCTTGGAGAAGTGGCTGCCAGTTGTATGGCTGCTGGCGAACTGCAAGAACGGAATCAGTTCCTACGAAGTCGCCCGCGCTCTTGGCGTGACGCAAAAGACTGCTTGGTTTATGCTTCACCGCGCCCGGCTTGCCATGCAGACCGGCTCGTTTATGAAGCTCAAGGGCGAAGTCGAGGTAGATGAAACCTTCATTGGGGGCAAGGCCCGCAGTATGCACATCGCGCAACGCAAGCGCCGTATCACCGGAACCGGCGGGAAGGATAAGACGGTTGTGGTTGGCTTCGCGCAGCGTGGCGGCAAGGTAGAAACCGCCGTGGTTCCAAACCGGAAAAAGAGCGCCTGCACACAGAAGTTGAGAAACACGTCGAGGCAGACTCCGCGCTGTACAGTGACGAACTGCGTTCCTACGACGGCATGGAAGGTGAGTACGCCCACAAGGTCATCAACCACGCGGTCGCCTACGCGGATGGAAAGGTTCACACAAACACACTGGAAAACTTTTGGAGTCTGTTGAAGCGCGCCATCCATGGCACCTACGTGAGCATCGAACCGTTCCACCTATTCCGCTATCTCGACGAAGAATCGTTCCGATACAACATGCGGAAGCTGACGGACGCCGAGCGTTTCCTGGCAGTATTGCGCCAGATCGTCGGGCGAAGGATTACGTACAAGGACTTGATTGGAGCGCCTGCGTGCGAATGAAAGCAGAAGATGTGAAAGTGGAGAATCCGGCCAAGGCGATGCAGAACTTCACTTCGCTCTTGGGTAAGCTGGTTAAAGTGCCTAAGTCCGAAATGCAGGAACACCGCGCCAAGGCCAAGAAGAAGCGTGCTCGCCGCAGACGGCGACGGTCTGGATAAGCGCCGCGCCGGATTGCGGTGGTTTACATGGAGTGGTCAGCCAAGTATGTTGTTACCCAAAGGAGGCATCATGGCAACTGCAAAAGTCGCAATAGCACCCATGAAGGTGGCGCAGATTCCCAAGGCGGGCGCCGATTTCCAGATCGTCGACCGCGAGATTCCCAAGCCGGGCGCAGGACACGTACGCATCAGGGTAGAGGCGTGTGGGATCTGCCACAGCGACGTGCTCACGAAGGAAGGCGCGTGGCCCGGCATTCAGTATCCCCGCGTTCCCGGACACGAAGTCGCCGGCATCATCGATGAACTGGGTGTCGGCGTTTCCGAGTGGAAGAAGGGGCAGCGCGTCGGCGTCGGCTGGCACGGCGGCCAGGACGGCACGTGTCTCTCGTGCCGGCGCGGAGACTTTCGCAATTGCCGGAACCTGAAAATTCCGGGCATCAGCTATGACGGCGGATACCAGCAATACATGGTGGCTCCGGTGGAGGCACTGGCGGCGATACCGGCAAGTCTAAGTGACGTTGAAGCAGCACCGCTGCTCTGCGCCGGAATTACCACCTTCAACGCGCTGCGGCACAGCGGTGCGTTTCCCGGCGACCTTGTCGCGGTGCAGGGTATCGGCGGTCTCGGTCACCTCGGAATTCAATTCGCGAACAAGTTTGGTTATAAGGTCGCGGCGATCGGGCGCGGGTCCGAAAACGCAGCGCTCGCAAAGAAACTCGGAGCGAGCGTGTACATCGACAGCAAATCGACGAGCGCAGCACAGGAATTGCAAAAACTGGGCGGCGCACAGGTCATTCTGGCGACGGCCCCAAGCTCGAAAGCGATGTCCGAACTGATCGACGGTCTGGGACCGAACGGCAAGCTCATCGTGGTGGGTGCGACCTTTGATCCCATTGAGGTCACACCGATACAGCTCATTTCCGGAAGTCGGACGATTCAAGGCTGGGCCGCTGGAACACCAGCCGACTCCGAGGACACCCTGCGCTTCGCCGAACTGACCGGTGTGCGCCCCATGATTGAAACCTATCCGCTCGAAAAAGCGGCCGAGGCTTACGCGCGAATGATGAGCGGCAACGCGCAATTCCGCGTTGTTCTAACGATGTGAAGTCATTTCCGGTCGACTCGATCGCGGCCTCGATCGCTTACGCCATCGAGGCAGCCGGCTGCGGCGGAAATCGACGAGGCCGTGATCCGGCCGACGGCCAGGGATAGGAGTGTCCCGTGTCTTGAACCATGACTTGTCCGAATCATCCGATCTCCTACGCCTCTCACCTCTTTCGAAGCGCCGCACCGGTTCTTGTCATCATTGCTCACGGCCTGAACCAGGGAGTGTAAGGAGACGTCAGGAAGAAATTCAGCAGAAGATCTGCCACTTTCCGATCTCCCTGGGTCGTCGGGTGGGTTCCGTCGCTCTGGAAATCCATCTCGCCATTGCAGGGAGGACCGAAACAATTCTGAACGCTGTCATTCCGAGCGCAGCGAGGAATCTCGCTCTGAAAACGAAGGCCTTAGGATTCCGCCAATGCGCCTCCCCGGCATGACAGGCGGCGCGGGTCTTTCAGCAACCTGCTAGTCTACAGTACTGGGCCAACCTAGGAAAATCTCTGCGCAGCCGATCGTACTCGATTCGCCTCGATTCAGCGATGTTTGATGAAGGCGCCGGTTCGTAGTTCGGCGATGGCCTGGCGTAGCTGCTCTTGCGTGTTCATCACAATCGGGCCGTACCATGCCACCGGCTCCTCGATCGGCTTGCCCGACACCAGCAGGAACCGGATACCCTGGTCGCCCGCTTCGACCACGATCTCATCGCCGCGGTCGAACAGCACGAGCGAGTGGTTACTCACGTCGTACACCGGCTCTGCATTGGGTTTCGCGACCTGATCGGTCAGAACCGCGCGTGGATCCGAGGCGTCACGGAACGCTCCGGAACCCGCGAACACGTAGGCGAAGGCGTTGCGCGTCGTCTCGACTTTGAGCCGCTTCCGCTGGCCCGGCGGGACCACTACGTCCAGGTAATTCGGATCGGCTGCGACGCCTTCCACCGGCCCCTTCTTGCCCCAAAACTCGCCGCAGATGACGCGCACGCGGGTGCCGTCATCGTCGGTGACCTCGGGGATCGCGCTCGATGGAATGTCCTGGTAGCGGGGGTCGGTCATCTTGAGAGACGAGGGCAGGTTGGCCCATAGCTGGAAACCGTGCATACGGCCTTGCACATCGCCCTTAGGCATCTCCTGGTGCAGGATGCCGCTGCCGGCGGTCATCCACTGCACGTCGCCGGCGGTCATTTTGCCCTTGTTGCCCAGGCTATCGCCGTGCTCGACCGAGCCGGCGAGCACATAGGTGATGGTCTCGATCCCGCGGTGCGGATGCCACGGGAATCCGGCCAGGTAATCTGCCGGGTTGTCATTGCGAAAATCGTCCAGCAACAGAAACGGATCGAAGTCCTTCGTTTTGCCGAAGCCGAAGGCGCGCTGCAGCTTCACGCCCGCGCCCTCGATAGTGGGCGTCGTTTGAATAATCTGTTTAATTGGGCGGAGTGACATAACTTCCTCTTTCTGCACCCCGGCGCGCACAGGTTTGACGCGTGCCAGGCCGCGAATAATTCAGGCTTTTACGAACTGGACGTCGAGCGTGATGGTCACCTCGTCGCCGACCAGAATACCTCCGGTCTCGAGCGCAGCGTTCCAGGTCAGGCCAAAATCCTTGCGGTTGATTTTGGCGGTCGCCGACAGTCCCAGGCGGGTATTTCCCCAAGGATCCCGGGCGGGCGGGGTCGGGCCGTCACTCCCATTAGATGCGTCACCCCGACAATCGTTGCAACACATAAATGCCGCGAACAATCAGGCCACCTGGCGGCGTGAAGCGTGCAGCAGGTCGGTCAACACCCGCAGGCGCTCCCGGCCCAGGTGGCCCATTTGCTTGCGATGTGCTTCCGCCACCGGTTCGTCGAGCCGGGCGAGGAGCCTGAGTCCTTCGGGAGTGATCCGGGCCAGCACCGTTCGCCGGTCCTTGGTTTCCCGGCAGCGCGAGATCAGGCCGCGCTTTTCCAGGCGGTCGAGCAGGCGGGTGACATCCGGATCTCGGGTAATCATGCGGCTGGCAATTTCCCCGCAGGGAAGCCCTTCCGGTGCGCCGCGCAGAATTCGGAGCACGTTGTACTGCGTAGCCGAGAGGCCCTCGCGCTTGAGCACCTGGACCAGACCGCGGGACAGCAGGTCGGTGGTACGCAGGAGGTCCAGAAATACCGCCTCCTCAGGACAGGCGCTCAGCCGTTTCCGCTCGGACTTGGCCGTTGCCTTCATCCCGTCCATGGTATTCGTTTCGACGACTACTGTCAAGACGCCTGTTTGAGTCGTGTCCAAACGCCGCTATCTTTGTCGTGACGCACAGCGAAACACCTCGGCGACGTAGCGGCGGGCGCCAGACGTTCGGAAAAACTTGTCGGCCCAGGCGATGAAGTATTTCCAGTTCGGGCCATCCGTGTGTCCACCGTCATGCTGACGCCAGGCGAGCTGGCCGTCGAGCAGTCCAACATTGACGGGCGGCATTTTTGCAGTGCGATAATCATCCGAAGTTCCGAGATCCTTCGCGCCCAGCAGCCTGAAGACCGGCCCGGCGGCAACCGCCGCCATGTAGCTGCCCTGGTGGTCCAACCATTTCGCGTCGCCCTTTTCCGGCACGCCGTAGCTGATGAAGGTGAGGCGTGGCGCGCACAAGGCGATCAGCTCATGAGCGTCCACCGGCAAGTCGCCGGCGTTCATGCTGCCCCGAACGGACGCGGCGGCGCCGTACTTCAGGAAGTTGCCGGCCATCCAGTGGTATTCTCCCGAGCCCGTTAAACTCTCGACCGCTTCTCCCCAGTTGCGCCGGTACAATTTGGCGCCGCCCTCGCCGGAGGAGCCGACCAGGACCGCCGCGAAGCGCGTGTCGAAGGCCATGGTCACGAGGGCGGCTTTCCCATAGCGTGATACGCCTTCGATGCCCACGTGTTTCGCGTCCACGGCTTTGTCGGTCTCGAGGTAATCCAGGCCGCGCGACGCGCCCCATGCCCACGCCCGCAATGCGCCCCAGTCATCCGGTTGGCGCGGCTGACCCTTGTTAACCAGTCCGATTGTGCCCCGCGTCAAGCCCGCGCCGTTGTCGGCTTGGATGCTCGCCGGGATGATGGTGGCGTAGCCCCAGCCGTCGGCAATCAGTTGCTGGATCGCGGGCGGATCGCCACCCGTACTCGCCATGATGTATCGGCGTATGGCGGGCGGCAAGTCGCTCAAGTCTCCTAAAGCCTGAGCGAGTCCGCCGCGGCCGAAGGTGAACATCATCATCACGGGTACGGGACGCGTCGCGTCGGCGGGCGTCACCAGCGTCATCTGGATGTCGACCGAAATCGGCGGATACGACGAGTTGTCAACGTGCCCGACGAGCTGCTTCGCGATCACGGCGCGCGAGCCGACCTTCGCGTTGACCGTGTCGGTCACCGTCCAGGTAACTCGGGGCACGTTCCGGGGAACGCGGCCCAGAACTTCGCGCTCGAAATCCTCAACGATTTCCGGGCGGCGCTGATTCCACCACATCTTGGGCGTCGTGACCTTCTGCCCGTTCTTGAGCGTCAAGACGTCGGGCAGGTTCGGAAACGGATTGGCTTGGGACTCATCGTAATTGGCGTGATTGGGCGCGCTCTCGTTGCCGCTCGGGCCGGGACGGAGCGCCTTGATGCCGAGCTGATCCATCATGTTCTGATGGTCCTGCTCCGCGGTCCAATTCACGGGCGGCGGGGGAGGGGTCGAGGGAGAGGGAGTAGCTGAAGGCGCCGCGGGTGATTTCTGGCCGGCCAGATTCCTAGCCGGCCAAGCGGTGAGGAGCGCCGCGATAAGCAGGACGAACCCGATCGAGAAAAGCAGGGCAAGTTTTAGCTTTTCCCACGGTGGCGCGTCGGAGATGTTGCGAATCAAAGGGCTAGCTCGGTAGTCTCGGTCACTCATCGTCTTGGTTCAAGGCCTGACGATTGGTCAAGCGCGCGGCGTGCATTGTCTCGCACCACGGGCCGCCAGGGCAAGGCGGTTTGCGACGGACGCACTGCTGCCCACGTTTGTGCAGACTGATAGTAGTCGGACGCCCGCCCGGAGAAACGTTGACCATCGTCATGCAATAATAACCTGTTTATTTTCATTTGCTTGGATATTATTTGGGCTGACGCTGGGAGTTCGTTCCAGTTTGTTTTCGGCGGCTTACTATCGTGCTATCAGTCGGTTGGACGACTGAAGGGCATCGCGGACAGTTCGTTCCAGAGTCCGTTCCTCGAGACTTTGTTTGTTATCTATAACTTACAGCGAGCCGACCCCCAAATAAACTATCTTTTTTTTGCTTACTGGCCGCCACCTGGCACCGCGACCGAAAGAGAGTTCGCGGCTTCGAAAGGGCCCGACTTCGGACCGCTGCCTGGGCGCCTAAACTCCTCGGCGGGCCGGTTGAGAAACGACCCGCCGAGTACCAGTGCTGGGGCAGGGAAACTGTCTCGTGCTGCAAATCTTCATACACCGCTACTGAAGCAACTCCACCTTGAGGATGGGCCTCGACCAGGGATTCAGGTCCATGGTGATGCCGCTGTTGCCGTTTAAGCTCAATTGGTCAGTCACAATTTCGCCGAAGACGCGGGTCCCGGAACCTGCGCCACCCCACAGGCCGAGGTTCGTTTGGTAGTCGGTTGGCGGCTGGTTGCAGGTGCCGGTGGTCAACAGCGACGGGCAATCGCGGAAGTACATTGTTCCCGCCAGCAGGAATCCTCCCTGGCCATTCAAGGTCTCCCCGTTTGCAGGCGCGGCCGAGCGGTCCGCGAAGAGGAGGATGCCACGTTCGGGACCAAGCGTGTCCGTGCCGACATTCGGCATCACAGCACCCACGTAAGTCCCTAAGGTCGTACAAGGGGCCATAAGTACATTGCCGGATACGCTGGGAAGAATGCCCATACGAACGTCCCAGGCCGTATCATTCGGGCAATGAGCCCGGCTCGTGTCAAATACGTCGATCGGGAGGGCACAGGCGGGACACGTTCCGGACTGCGCGTCGATGAGAACGTTCGCGACGTTTCCCGAGGTGCAACTTCCCGGCTTCGTGCAGGTCAGGTAAAAAATCGCGCCCATACTACCGTTTCCCGCGACGGTGCTGGAGCGCGCGACGCCGCTGGGACCCAACTGCAATGAGCCTCCCTGGATGTAATACACTCCGGGATTGAAAATGGCCGTGCCCTGCTTCACTTGGATACCACCCGCCCAGTCCCCTGGGCCGTACTCGAGGCACTGCTTGTTGGGATCAGGACATCCGTCACACTCGTACATCGGAGGCACATTGATGGCGTTCAGCGGGCAGCCGGCCAACTGCGCGGCTGATCCCACACCTCCTGCGGGAAGCACATGACAGGGATTGGCATTATCGAGGCAATGGGGAGTGAGAGGGGGGACCGAGGTAACCTGGTTGGGGGCGGCGGCTGGGGGGCCGGGGTCCGGTGGTGGCGGAAGGGTCACGAACGGGTCCCCGACGGGATTCACGCCGGCTCGCCAGCCGAAGGGCGAATTGGTATTGAATGGTGATGGCTCACTCTGTGTGGTAGGTCCCCCTGTGACTCCGAAGTCTGCGCCGTTATAGTTCATACCAGCCAGAGTGAGGTCTACTTGAACCTTGTTGTTTTGGGCGGAGAGATAGGCAGCATCTCCTGATGCCTGCGCAGCGGATGCGTCTGAATTCACCTGGATGCTTCGGTTGGGTCCTCCGACTATTTGCAACGTCGGATTCCCGCTAACTTGGAAACTCTTCGGTTCGGTGGGATCAAGCACGAGGATGGGGATTGGCTGCGTCGCGGTCTGCAACCCGCACTTGGCGAGGGAATGCACCGCCTGGGTGCTCGAACCGCTCAACCAGGAGGAGAAGTAGACCCGCACGCCGTCGTACACGTCAACTTGGATGAAGGGATAGGGGCCCGTGATAGAAGGGTCCGGAGTGACGACTCCGGGGATCGAAGGCGGAAAGCTCACGTGCACGCCGTTGGTTACTGCGCCCGCCGGAAGCGGTGTCGGACTGGGACTTGAGTAGCCGTTCAGGGCGGCGTACTGGCAGGGAGCGTAGTTTGAATTGCCTTGACAGTCGAAAGCCGTCCCCAGCGTGCCCGTGCCTGTAAAGTTTCCGCACGGATAGGCCGTGCCGCCGGCAGTATGACATGTACCGTTGATTCGCTGTCTTTGCATGTCCATGACGGCGGCGATGCAGGCCGAGTCCGCGGCGTTCTGGGACATCTGGCGATGCAGGAACAGATTGGTCATGTCGACGCCGAAGCCCACGAACATGATGAGGAACAGGCCGACAGCGAGCACCACCAGAATGCTCACCTGGCCATCATCAGCGTAACGTCCGCCGGAGTGATGTGAAGTAAACGTGCGCCTGTCGCATCTCAAATGGTGCCGCATGGTCGTTGCTCCTCTTTGACTCTGTCCGAAAAATCTACTCAGCGGCCGGTTCTCGAGTTCTCGAATCCTCTGGCTGCAAGAATCGCTCAGATAGACGCGGTCGTCAAGGACCTGGAGTGCTATTGACAGCTCGTGGACGACGCAGCATCAGCGTGTACCGCCTGGTTATCGACCTCACAGGTTAGGGGCTTCACCCGAAGCGTTGCCGCCCTTCGCTCCTTGTGAGTCCCCCTGCTCGCCGCGCTTAATCTCCTTGAAAGGCTCCCACTGGCCGTTATCTGTGGCGGTCACGCGGCGATGCCCCGCTGCCACCCCCTTGGGGGCGCTGACGTAGCCCGAAATCCGTCCCTTCTGAATCCGATTGACTACCAGCTCGAGCGGCCGCTCCCGGCCCGAGGTGTAGAAGAAGATCGGCTCGTTGACGGTGCGATCCTTCTTCTCGATCACGTAGTCGTCGACCAGGAGGCGCAGGGTGTAGCGCTGGCGCTTCGCGTCCGTCTTGCGCAGTTCCAGACCGACGCCGCCCACGCGCTGGGACCGGTTCGAGCGCTCGAGCGCAAACTCGTAATAGTCGCGTTCCCCCAAGCGCCGCAACTGCGCGATCTCGTCGTGGTTGCGGCCGGTGAGCGTGCCGAATTCGCTGCGCGCCATGCCCAGACCCTCGACCGTCTGGCGCAAGCTCTTCTGGGTGGCATCGAGGTCGCGGCGAGTGGCCGAGACGTCGTCGGAGAGTGCGCCCACCTGTTTCTGGTCGGCCTTCTTCGCCAGGGCGCGGGCCACATTGCTAGCCTCCTGATGCTGCTCGGCCTGGAGCTTTTCGGTCATCGCCTTGGTTTCGTTCAGTTGCCGGCGCGTCGCATCATCGAGGTTGGCCACCGTCGCCTCAGGCTGGCTCGCCGTGGCGCGCTCCCCGGCCTCGATTGCCCGGCGCGTGGCGCGATCCAGCGCCGCGAGGCGTTCCTCCACCTGTTTGTTCAACGCGCCCTCGCGGGCTGCCGACTGCGCCTCGAGGCGGCGTCCCAGGCTGTTGAACTGGCTGACCTGCCGGTGCAGGTAAAGCTGGTCGAGCGCCAGAATCACCGCCGCGACCGCAACCACCGCCAGCAGAATGTTTGATTCCCGGCGCTGGGGCGGGTCAGGCGATGCGGGGGCCGGAGTCGTCGTCTGTTGGGCGGCGATCCGTTGCCACTTCTCGTAATCGCTCACGCTGAGTTTCCTCCCAAAATTGATTTCGCGCTATGGGGCGCATTGCTTAGAGCGCCCTAGGGCTGGTTCGGTCCGCGTTCTATTCCATCCAGGAGTGGGACGCCCCATTTTGCCGGGCGGCGGGATTCAGCCGCGCCACGGCTCGCCGGCTCAAGGCATCGTAGTAGATGTCATACTGCATTTTGAAGGGCCGCCCTTGAAAGTTGGTGTAAGAGACATGAACCGGAAAAACTCTCGAGGCGTCGACGCTCGGGGTTCCTGCCTGCAGAACCGTCATGAGGTTGCCGCCCCCAAGAGCGCCGTTCCCGTTTCCCTCGACGCGAGGGACGATCGCCACCCACTCTTTAAGCAGATGGGATACGACGTCGAACTTCGCCACGTAACCGGCGTTTTGGATGTCGTCGACCTTGACGTTGAAGGCAGCGTCGTCGCTGACGTTGATCAAGCTGAGCGGCTTGGGGCTGTCCGCCTCACAGTCGAAGTGAACGAGGACTTGCGGCGAGGGGGAGGCTGCCTCTTCGGATTTCAGCCTGAGGAGGTGTTCGTCTTTCCAGGATTGACAGCAGGCAAGGATTAGACACGTTGCAGCGACCGCCCACGGGACGTAACTGGGCGGCGAAAGGTCCAGAAAGGCTTCAGCCACCAGCAGGGCACCCACCACCGCGGCGCCCCCTAATAAAATCTTCCATTGACCGCCGACCGACTTGGTGAATTCCAGAATCTCACGCATGAGCCCCGCCCTGACAGCCGCATCCCGCCTGATTCGACTATGCAACTTTGAGTTTCCGGAAACGCCGGCGGACCCTGAAAACCCTTACCGTTCCCAGCCGTCCGACCGTATTTGGAAACTCCCGGCGAGGCTCGCGGCGCTCTAAGTTCTTCGTGCCAGACCTAGGACCCAACCGCGACGCTGAGCCGGCTGCCGACCTTGGCGTACGCGTTGTTGATGTCGCTCGCCACGGTGCTCATCCCCACCGTTGCGGCGAGGGCAATCAAAGCCGCGAGTAACGCATACTCGATAAGGTCTTGCGCCGAATCGTCCCGGTGAAATCCGCTAAGCAGCTTCAAAATTCGATCCGTCATCAGAATCCTCCCAAACGTGAAGTTGTTGCCCCTGGGGTTCAGGGGTGTAGTACCGGTGGTCCTCCACCAACCTCACCTCCTGAAATGGCAAACCTTGTTCCAAACCGCTTGTCGTTCGATGCGGGACGAGTAAACGGATACCGCTGGCGAGAGAAGGTCGCCGTCGGTTAGGCGGTGGAGGTAAATGGTTTTATTTTATGGGCTTAGTAGTATGTTATCTTACATAGTACTGATATTTCATAATTGACGTAAGACATTAGTAATCAATATATTGTGAGGTACATCTGTCTCCCCTTGGGTACAACGCTCGCTGAAGCGCTGGTGCTACCCGGATACCGGTGTTATCCCGAGGTTCCCTTAAGGGCGAGACGACGCCCCCTGTCGTTTGCACGTCGCTTCAAGATTGAAAGACCATCCATCCTCAACGTAAACTGGTCGTTGCTTCAGTGCGAGGTTAGGTCTTTTCAATCGCGACGTCGATCGCGCGTGCAGTGAGCAGTCAGCGTGGAAGACAAAGACACGGAAAGAGAGACAGTCCCAATGCGAGAGCCGGAGGCCGCGGGTCTCAAATCTGAGCTTGCGCTTGAAGACCATGTCAGGGACCGGTTGTTCTTCGACCTGACGCTCGACATGCTGGCGATCGCCGGGTTTGATGGGTACTTCAAGCTCCTCAATCCAGCTTGGGAGCGGACACTGGGTTTCACGCAAGAGGAACTTCGGTCGCGGCCCTATCTGGACTTCGTGCATCCCGACGATCGAAGGTCCACGCTGACCGAGGCGGGCAAGCTGACCACCGGCGCGCACGTCATCTCCTTCGAGAATCGCTACGAAGCCAAGGATGGCTCGTACAAGTGGTTGCTGTGGACGGCGACGCCGCTGCCCGAGCAGAAACTGATCTACGCCGCGGCGCGCGACATCACAGACCGCAAACGGGCAGAGCGACGCCTGGCGGCGCAGTACGCGGCGGCCCGCGCGCTGGCGGAATCGACGACGCTCAGCGAAGCCACATGCCGAATCCTCCAGGCGCTCGGCGAGGCTCTGGGCTGGGAATACGCCGCCGTCTGGCATGTCAACGGAGAGGCGAACCTGCTGCGCTGTATCGAAACCTGGTCGGCGGCGACGCGCCCGTTTGCGGAGTTCGATGCGCTCAGCCGCCAGACGACCTTCGCGCCCGGCATCGGACTGCCGGGGCGGGTTTGGAGTTCGTGCCAGCCGGCCTGGCTTCCGGACGTCGTTCAGGATTTGAACTTCCCCCGCATCGAAGCCGCGGCTCATGCCGGGCTGCACGCCTCCTTCGGATTTCCCATCGTTCTGGGGAGTGAAACGCTGGGCGTGATGGAGTTCTTCAGCCGCGAAACGCGCCAGCCTGACGAGGATCTGCTGAAAATGCTCGCCTCCATCGGCAGCCAGATTGGCCAGGTGATGGAGCGGATGAAGGACGAGGAGGCCTTGAAGCGGTACGCGCGCGAGCTCGAAGTGGCCAGACAGGCGCAGGAGGAAAACGCCAACCGTCTCCATCTTCTGGTGAAGGAACTCGAGGTGGCGAAGCGGAAAGCCGAAGAAGCTGCGCGCATCAAGAGCGAGTTCCTGGCCAACATGAGCCATGAGATTCGCACTCCGATGAACGCCGTCCTTGGCATGACGGAGCTCGCGCTCGGGACGCGGCTCACCTCGGAACAGCGCGAGTACCTGACGGCGGCCCAGGAGTCGGGCCGGTCGCTCATGACCTTGATCGACGACATCCTGGACTTCTCCAAGATTGAGGCGCGCAAGCTCGACCTCGAGCTCGTCTCCTTCAACTTGCGAGACACGGTTGAGAACACGCTCCGGCTGCTCGCGGTGCGCGCCAGCCAGAAGGGCATCGAGTTGGTCTCGGCCATTCCACCGGGCGTCGCGGACCGGCTGCGCGGCGACCCGGGACGCCTGCGGCAGATTCTCCTGAACCTGGTGGGCAACGCCGTGAAATTCACCGAGCGCGGCGAGGTGGTGGTGCGCGTCGAAGTCGAGGCGGCCGACGAGAACTCGCTCCGCCTGCACTTTCTGGTGAGCGATACGGGCATCGGGATCCCGCGCGAGAAGCGGGAGATGATCTTTCAGGCCTTCGCCCAGGCTGACAGCTCCACCACCCGCCGCTACGGCGGCACCGGCCTCGGACTCGCCATCTCCTCCGCGCTGGTGGGCATGATGGGCGGACGCATTTGGGTGGAGAGCGAACCCGGCAAGGGAAGCACGTTTCACTTCACCGTACGGTTTGTGCTCGAGCGAGGCGCTCGCACGGGATTCGCGCTCAAGGAGCCGGCGGACCTGCGCGGCATGCCGGTACTCATTGTCGACGACAACGCGACGAACCGCCGCATCCTCCAGGACACTCTCACCAACTGGCACATGGCTCCGGTGGCGATGGAGGGCGCGCGCACGGCTCTCCGGGAGCTGGCTCGGGCCAAGGCAGCCGGGACGCCCTACCGCCTGGCTTTGATCGATGCCCACATGCCAGAGATGGACGGCTTCTCGCTGGCCCGCCGGATCAAGCGTAACCGGCGCCTGGGACGAATCACCGTGGTCATGCTGACTTCGGCGGGCGGACGGGGCGATGCGGCGCGTTGCCGCAAGCTTGGGATTCGCGCCTATCTCACCAAACCCATCCGGCAGTCTGACCTGCTCGACGCGTTCGTGACGGCGCTTGGCGCGCCGGCGCGGGGTCGTGCTCGCCCGCCGCTGGTGACTCGCCACCTGCTGCGCGAACAGCGTCGTCCGCTGCGCATCCTGCTCGCGGAGGACAACGCTTTCAATCAGAAGGTCGCCATGCGGATCCTCGAAAGGCAGGGCCATGAAGTGGTGGTGGCGAGTGACGGCCGCGAGGCGCTCGACGCCCTCGAGCAGCCCGCGTCGCGCGCCTTCGATCTGGTTTTGATGGACGTGCAGATGCCCGATATGAGCGGCTTCGAAGCGACGGCGGCGATTCGCGAGCGTGAGCGGGCGACCGGCGCACATCTCCCGATTGTCGCCATGACGGCTCACGCCATGAAGGGTGATCGGGAGCGGTGTCTGAGGGCGGGCATGGATGGCTATGTCTCGAAGCCGATTCAGGCGAAAGAGCTGCTTGCGACGATTTCCGCGCTGGTCAAGGTTCGCACTGAACCCCTGGTTCTCGGACCTGAGGTTCCACGTGCGGCGAGCGGTCTGGATGTCGCGCGGCTGCTCGAAGGCGTCGGCGGCAACGAACAACTGCTCCGCGAGTTCGTCCAGTTGTTCCTGGCCGACTCGCCCAAGTGGCTCTCGAGCATCCGCTGGGCTGTCGCGCGTCGCAATGCCAAGGCTTTGGCGGAAGCCGCCCATGCGCTGAAAGGCTCGGCAGGGAGTTTCTCGCTGAAAGGCCCCTATGAGGCGGCCTCGAAGCTTGAAAGGATGGGACGCAAAGGCGGCCTGAGCGGCGCGAAGGACGTTCTGCGTGCCCTGGAGCAGGGCATGACGCGGCTCAGACGGGAGCTCCGCGCGCTGCTTAGAACGTTGCGCCGGGCAGGGCTATAATCCTCTGCCCTCTCTTAGAGAATCGCGGAATCCAATCGGGCGATTTTCCTGAATTCCTTGTCGAACGATACCACCTGGAAATTGTGGAGTAATGCCAGAGCGGCGATGTACGCGTCGGTCCACCGGCCCGTGGCTCGAAAGGCGCTTTGTGTCAGCTTCTTCCAAACAGGTTCGATATCCGGGGGTTCCAGGGCGAAAACCACGCGTTCGTCGCGCGCCAACTGCTCGTAGACGGCCCAAGCTTGCCGCTGGTTCAGCACATCATCGGCCATCACTCGTGAGTTGGTGAGCAAGCGGAGGCAACCCATTTGCGTGATGCGGCAGAATGCAGCGCCCGCCTCACCAATCGCTGCGAACCAGTTCGTCGCCACCGCGTGATGGACGTGCCGGTCGGATGCCAGTGCCACCCAAACATTGATGTCAGGTAAGGTGATCTTCAATTTCGGCATTGGTGAGACGCAACGTCCCCGGATGCTTGGAGTGGACGAGGGGGAGCTTGATCCGGCGGCGTCGTAGCCTCCGATCGCTTGTGACGGCCTGCCGCAGCGCCTCCTGGATGAATTCCCTAAGCGTCGAGCCCCTCAACGCCGCTTCAGACTTCACTTGGCGAAACAAAGGGTCAGGCAAATCCACGGTAGTTCTCATAAAAGCATATTTACATAAAAGCTTGCGGGAATCAAGCGACTACTCCGTGTACTTGACGAAAATGACTTCGTTGCGCGCTTCGTTATAGAGCAGCTCGTCGACCATCTGCTTGACCATCATCAACCCGAATCCGCCGGGACGCAGGCCTTGCTCCTCCCTCACCTTCATGTGCTCGTACTCGCCGGGCGGGTATCCGATGGCGGCGTGCTTCAGGCTTTCGAGCTTGAACCCCGGCCCCGGATCGGCGATGCGATACAGCAGCATGCGGCGGCCGCGCAGGTAAGCGATCCGCACCTTGCGGTTGGGATCGAGTTTTCCGCCCCACTCGATGGCGTTCACCAGCAGTTCGTGGAAAGCCTGGCCTACCGACTCGCGCACGTGTTCGGGCAGGTCGGCCTCCAGGTTCATCAGAAAACTCTGAATCCGCTCTGCCGCCTCGAACTGGCAGGGCACCAGCAGTTCCACCCAGTGGGGCTGGGCCGACAGCACCTCGATGGGCGGGCCATCGCTCGGTGCGGCCAGCGCCTTGATCACCTGGTCGACCATGGTCTTGGGTGGAAACGGCTTGTGGACGTACTGGTAAGCCTGCTCGCGGACGGCGCGCAGAACGGTCTGCGGCGTATCGTCGGAAGTCATCACCAGGACTTTGGGCCGCGTGTCCTGAGTTTGAATGCGCGCCAGGATGTCGAGTCCGTTGACGCCCGGCAGGCCGACGTCGAGCAGCACCAAATCGTACCTGTTCTTCTCGAGTTGTTTGAGCGCTTCAACGCCGTCTTTTGCGCCGGTGACGGCGAAGCCCGCCGCCTTGAGCATGCGGTACAGCGCATGACGCAGCGGCCGGTCGTCTTCGGCAATCAGAATGGTGTGCATCGCTTCTCCCGTCGGGCGCTGACTGTGAAGCGTTGATGCTCCATCCTACTTCGCGCGCGGCGGAGATTCAAGGCGCGCTGCTTCTGACGTTAGGCGTTGATGCCGAGCAATCGAGCCGCGTTCGCGAAGTAGACCTTGTGCAGAATCCCCTCGGGCAGCCCGAGGCCGTAGATTCGCCAGCGGCCCTGGGGCGGCGTGGGCGATGGCGCGTAGTCGAAATACTCGTCCTCGGACTCGAGGAAACGGAAATAGATTTCGTAGAGCTGGTCGCCGAAGACCTGTTGCGGAGTCTCGATGCCGCGCGGCACGGCGTCCGTGCCGAACAGGATGCGATCCTGATACTTGTCGAAAAACTTGCGCGACGTGCGCGGCTGGCGTCCCAGCTCGCCGATGCGCGCGGCAATGTCGACGTGCAGGTTGGGATAGCGGTCGAGACATTCGGAAATGAAGGCGAGATTCTCCGCGTCGCCGCCCACGTGCAGGCCGATGAACTGCGTGTGCGGGTGGCGTTCCAGCACCCGGTTGCGCGCCGCGAGCAGCTCGGCGTCGGAAGGGAAGTCGCGGTCGTAGAACGACCAGTCGGGATGGTTGTTCAGCTCCTCGTAGCGCTCGTTGAAGCGGTCGATGGGCAAGAAGAAAGCCTCGGGGTCGGACGTGTGAATGGCCACGGGCATCCGCAGCGCGCCGCACGCTTCCCACATGGCGTCGAAACGCCGATCGTCAACCTTCACCAGCGGTCCACTGGTAACTTGCTCGCGCAAGTAGAGTCCCAGGGTCTTGAGGACCTTCAACCCGCGAGCGCCGGCTTGATGCGCGCGCGCGAGCTCGTCCGCCTGGAACTGGCTGTAGCCCGGCTGGTCCGAGCGCTCCCACCAGGGCTCAGTGAAGACGGAGAAGCGGTCGGGGTGAGGCGTCTGAAACCTGCGGATCGTTTCTTCTAGGCCGCTGCCCACGCCGCCCGTCAGGTCGACCATCATGCGCAGATTGCGCCGGTCCATGGCGGGCAGCACCTGGTCAGGAGTGGCGGAGTAGCGCATCTTCTCGCCCAGTGGGACTCCGTTCTTGCTGGAGGCAGAAAAGCTGAGGTGCGTGTGGATGTCGATGACCGGGAAGCGGGCGCGCGGAACGTTGGTCACGGGGACGTGGAGCATGCTCTTCGGTTGGAAATCCTTGAGCGCGAGCGGCGCTTCGGGCGCCGGGCTTCCCTTAGGCTGACTGCTGCCGCCCGTGCCCGCGTTCGCGAGCTTCGAGCCAGCGCGTCCCGAAGCGGAACCACGTCCCACGGCTCCCGTTGCCAATAGCGCTGCTCCAGCTCTGCCCAGCCACTGCCTTCTGCTCAACATCGGTATGCCTCCTGGTCATTCGGGAGCATCGCTCGAACATCACGCCGCTCTCAGAGTAAAATCTGGTCCCTCGTGTTTGGAAGCGTAGCATAATCGGGGAGGCAGGGAGGTTGGTTTGCGAAACCTGATATCGGTCGGAATTGCCGCGCTGCTCTTTTGCGTTCTCACCTCGGACGCGCCATGGTCCCGCGTCTCACTTGCCCAGACGGAAGGACAGCCTATGACCGAAACCAGTCCGTACACCAGTAACGTTCAGATCAGCGCCCGCCGCGCGCCTCACGATTTCGTGCCGGACGGCGATCTCGCGAAGCACGCCTGGAAGAAGACCGAGTGGGTCGAGTTCGATCACGATGCGAGCGGCCAGCGCACTTATCCCCAGGCGGCGACGCGCATCGCCGCGCTCTGGACGTCGGCGTACGTCTATTTCGCCTTCTCCTCGAAATACTCGACACTGAATATCTACGAAGGCGAAGATCCCGCCAAGGAGCGCTGGGAGCTTTGGAATCGCGACGTAGTCGAGGTGTTCGCGAATCCGCAGCCGGAGCGCGTGAACCATTACTACGAGTTTGAGGTGGCGCCTAACAATCAGTGGATCGACCTCGAGATCGACAAGGACAAGACGCCGTTCAACGACGCCGGTTGGGATTCACACTTCGAGCACGCGACACGCGTCGATCCCAAGCAGCACGTTTGGGCCTGTGAGATGCGCATCCCGGTCGCGTCCATAGGCGTCAAGACTCTCGCGGCCGGCACCGAGTGGCGGATCAATTTCTATCGCGCCGACGGTCCGGGCGACGACTCCCAGCGCCGCTTCATGTCGTGGAGTACGATCCCCGAGGGCAAGAGCTTCCACGTCCCGACGCGCTTTGGGGTGATTCGCTTCGTGAAGTGATTCACCGCAGAGCGGGTAGGGAATTATGAATTCTGAATTCTGAATTATGAATTGGGAAAGATCGCCCCGCGAGCTGACGCCGAGTGCAACGGTTCGTTTCGGAAGTCATGACAGCTTGCGTAGTCTGTGAATTCACCATTCTGAATTCAGAATTCATAATTCTTTGCGGTCTCTGCGGTGAAAGTGTCTTAACGGGCGAGGATCCACTTTTCCAGCGCTTCCTCCACATCCGACTCGAACGGCGCCGTCCGCACCTCGAATGACGACGTCGCCCCTTTCGACCGGTACGCGTCGTGTACCGGCCGTAGCGCATGCGTCGCCTGCGATTCCTCCAGCTTCCGCGTCAAGACGTCCTGGGGATTCAGGAGGAGCAGCGGACGGGGCGCGAGCGAGCCCAGCACGTCGACCAAGTCGAAATCGCGCAGCACTCCCGGCAACATGAGGCTCGCGGGCTGTTGGTAGAGCTCGGCTTGCGCGAGGTCGGCGAAAGAAACCGGGACTCCTTCGACGGCGATGCTCGACACCTGAGGCTCGAGCGCGGCAGCGAATAGCGCCACGACGCCCGCCCAGCCTCGTCCGACCACGGCAATGTGGCGCGAGTCGACGTCGGGACGCTTGGCGACCCAGCGGACCGCGGAGCGCGCGTCCCTCACTCGCATGCCGAGCAGCGGGCGTCCCAGAAAGAACGAGTCGTAGGCGAAATCCGCGTCCATGCCGTTGCGCGCATCGAAATAGCTGACTCCCGCGATACTTCGCGCCGACTTGGTCTCGCCAAAGCCTCGCACGTCAACGACCGCTAGCAGCTCGCCCTGTTGCGCCAAAGACCCGATGATCGCGGGATCGTCGTCCGCGCCGTCGCGATCGCGGAGATAGACGACTGCCGGCCGCCGCGTCGGCTCCAACGCGGCTTGGGGCGCAGCAGGCTGCCCCGCAGTAGGGATGGCCACGGCTTTTCGGTAGACGACGCGGGTCGGGACGACGATTCCCGGCTCCGTTGTCAGGAGCAGTTTCTCCACCGTCAGGTCGCCCACCACCGTCTCACCCACTCGGGCGGAACCGGCTTGTATCGTCCCCGACTGCGACCCCAGCCGCTCGGCGATGCGCGTGGCCAGCGTGCCGGAAGCGTTGGGGCGACGCTCGAGGTCGAGGCGGTCAGCAAGCCGTCCGGCTTCGGCGCGATTGAAGTCGTAGACGCGTTTGCCGCCCAGCGAAGTGAACACCTGGCCGGTCGGCGTACACTCGAGGGTCGCATCTTTCTCCGTCGTGATGGCCAACTCGTGGACTGGTTCGCCGCCTGCGCCTTTCAGCCAGCGGTCGAACCACGCGTACGTCGCCTCACGGAGCGGCTGGCTGTACGCATGCCGCTGATTGGCCTCCACCATCTTGAGCCGCTCGGAGGCGCCAAGTATCGCGTAGAGCCGCTGGAGTTCCCGAAACGTGCGGCGCGTTCCGTCGATAGGAAAGAAATCCTGGGTCGCCGCTCCGATCAGCACCGGACGCGGCGCGATCATGCCGACGAACTCCGTATGATCGATCCCGGCAGCCAGCAGTCCGGGGATGTCCTGCTCGGGGTCGGAATCGGCGTCGTTCGCGCGCGCTTCGATCTTCTTGGGCAGGGAAGTGATGAAACAGACGATGGACGCCGCCTTGACGCGCGGGTCGAGCATGGAGATGTAGGTCGTCAGCGTGCCGCCGCCCGAGCTTCCGGTCACGCCGATGCGCTGCGCGTCGACTTCCTTGAGCGATGTCAGGTAATCGATGCCGCGCATGCCGTCCCAGATGAAGTAGCGCGCGAGATCCTGCGCCATCAAGTATTCCTGAATGCCGGCCATGGCGTGCTGGTCGTCGGGGCTGGGAAGGAAATTGCGCTGATGGATGAAGTCCCAGTACTCGACGCGCTCGCCCTGCCCGATGGGGTCATAGGCGAGGACCACATAGCCGCGCTTCGCAAGCCCGATGAAGAGGTGCTGGTAGACGTCGTAAGCCTTCCCATTCTGCGAGTGCCCGCAAGGCGCCAGGACGGCGGGGAAGGGCGGCGCGCCCACCGTGGGTACATAGAGATTCGCAGTCACGTAAAACTTCGGCAGGCTCTCGAAGATGACCTTGCGCACCACGTAGCCGTCGCGCGGGATTTCTCCTACCACTCGCGCGTTGAGTGACGCGGAGTCGCCGGGTTTGCCAGGGAGGCCGCCGATGAGCTCGATGAACTTCGTCCGGTTGATCTCCTGCCAGTCCTTGAAGTCTTCCTGAGACTGGATGGCGTCGAAGCGGGTGAGCCGCTTCATCGTCGAGTCCGCTGCCTGATGAACCATGTACTTGAGCAGCATGTCGGCGAATTCCCTTTCGAGCGGCGTGCCCTGGATCACGCGCAGGCCCGCCGGGCGCAGTGATGTTTGGCCAGCGGCCTGAGAACTCAGAATGGAGAGCAGGAGAATCACCGGCAGCAGGTTCCGCTTGACGCGAATCACTATTCCTCCTCGGCCGTGAGAATGGCGTGCATTCTATCGCAGCGTGCCGGTTTACCCCCCGAAGCCTATTGGATGCGCCTTCCTCCGGCCCCAGACGCCGCCGGGTCGAGCGCTCGCCGCTCACGACAACCGCCCGAGTCCGCTCCGGCTTTGCGTCGTGCTCCCTCGGTACTCCCCGTTCGCCGCGCCGAGTGGTATCCTTTGATAAGCCCAGTTATAAGCCAGGGACCGGCGGCGATGAATCGTAATGCGCCGGGCCTGATACTTCACGGAGGCCGTGCCATGAAACTGTTGAACCTCGACATCACGCGCATCGCTCATGACACTTTTCGCGTCGCGGGCTCGAAGGTCATCTACACCGACCCGTTCAAAGTCGCCCGGCGCGATGAGGCGGACATTGTCCTACTGAGTCACGAGCACTTCGACCACCTGAGCCTCGAGGACCTGGAGAAGGTCTGCTTCCAGGGGACCTCGATTCTCGCCAGCCCCTTGTGCAAGGACGCGCTGAAGAACGTCAAGGTGAAGGAGATTCACTATCTCGACCCGGGCGGGAAGCACGTGATTGGGAAGATCGAAGTCCGGGCCGTGCCCGCCTACAACGTCAACAAGTTTCGCGAGCCTGGCAAGGCGTTCCATCCCAAAGGCGAAAAGCGGCTCGGGTTCATCATCAAGATGGACGGGACCACGGTCTATCACGCCGCCGACAGCGATTTCATCCCCGAGATGAAGTCGATCCAGTGTGACATCGCGTTGCTGCCCGTGTCGGGGACTTACGTGATGACGGCGGAGGAGGCGGCGGAAGCCGCGGCGGCCATCAATCCCAAGATCGCCGTGCCCATGCACTACGGCGCCATCGTGGGCAGCGATGCGGACGCCAAGCAATTCAAGTCACTGGTGAAGAACTGCCAGGTGGAGATCATTTGAGCATGAGGCGATGGGGCCAGTTGTTTCTTCGAAGCCCCGATCCCCGATGGCCCAATCTCGCGGTTTTCCAATCAATACACTTCCCAGACGCCGGGCGTCGCGAGTTCGATCAGGTGGCCGTCGGGGTCGCGAAAGTACAGACTGCGCCCTCCTCTTTCCCAAGTCACGTCGCCCAGCACTTCGACGCTGTGACCCTCGAGGTGCTTTCGCCATGCCTCGAGTTCCGACTTGGAAATGGCGAAGGCGATGTGCATCGAGCCCGAGGCGCCACAAGGTGGGATGACGCCGCCGGGTGTGACATGGGGTTCCATTGTCGCCCCTTCCTTGACGAGCTGCAACACCAGGCGGTCGGCCACCACGAATCCGCAACCCCGTTCGCTCGCCGTGAACTCCCGCAGGCCCAAGACGTTCTTGTAGAAGGCGCGGGCGCGGGGCAGATCCTCGACGAAAAGGGCCGTTTCAACCAGTCCGTTTACTGCTGGCATTGTTTCCTCCGCTCTATCGCATCGCGGCCCAGGCGAGACCGTCGGCGCCCTTGCCCACGTCGATATACTTCTCGACCTTCCAATCACTCAGATTGACGACCGCGATCTTGTGGCTGGCATCGCAAGACACGTAGGCTACCTTGTCGTCGGGCCGTACCAGGACTTCCTGCGGCGCGGGCAGCACGTCGATAGTGCGAAGCAGCTTCAGCGACTTCAGGTCGACGACTCCCACCTTGTTGATCCGAATCAGCGCCACCAGGAGCCACCGGCCGTCGAGCGTAGGCGCCGTGCCGTAGCCGATGCCGGGCATGGCGACCCAGGTGACCTTGTTGTCAGCCGTGTGAATCACCGCGAGCTGTGGCTTGGTCTGGTCAGAGGTGAAGGCCATGCTGCCGTCGGGGGAAATCGAGATACGCTGCGTCTCGTGCGAGATGGGAATCACGGCGAGCTTCTTGCGCGCTTGAACGTCGAGCACCGAGACTGTGCCTGGGCCGACGTTGGCGGTATAGATGCGCCGGCCGTCGTGGGTAATGGCCAGCATGTGCGACTCGGGCTGGCCGGTGGGGATGCGCGCGACGATTTTGTTGGTCGAGGGATCGATGACCGTCACGTCGTCGGACAATTCGGTCGAGACGTAGAGCCTCCCGTCGGGTCCGAACTTCGGGCAGTGCGGGCGCTCCGGCCGGCCGAGATCGATGGTCGTGACGAGCTTGCGCGAGGCGAGGTCGATCACGTCGAGCGCGGTGCCGTCCGTACCGGGCTGGCCGACGCCCGAGTTGCCGTAGACCGGGACGTACGCCGTGCGTCCGTCCGGCGAGGCAATCACCTCGTGTCCGGTGATGCCGCTCTCGGGGACGACCGCGATCTGCTTTCCCGCCACGGGATCGACAATACCCAATGTGTGCTCGCCCTTATTGGCGACGAGCAGCATCCCGTGCGAACTCGTGGTATCGGGCGGGCCGCCCGCGATCAGCGGAAGGATGAGGCTCACCGCGCCGCCGAGCATCAACATCGAACCGAGGCGTAACATATCATCCTCCTTGGGCTGCGGTCTTCGCCGCGCATTCCGCGCACGGACACAGGGAGCGCAGGTAATCGAACGCGTAAATGCCGGTCGAATGGCCGTCGCTCCAGTAGATTTGCAGCGCGTAGCGGCCCACCAACTCGGCGTGCTCGGGCTTGAGCGTCCTCTGATACATGGGGAAGGGGCTTGACGCCAGTCCCGATTGCAACGCGTGATGGGGTTCATAGTCCGATCCGGTACAGGTGGCGCAGGGACACTTCTCTCGCAGCTCTCGGTAGGGATACGCGCTCACGTGTCCGTCCGACCACTCGATGCGGAGCGTTCCGCCTTCACCCGCCAGTTTGATTTTGCGCGGTGTGAGCATCTCTCTTCTGTAGCGGCGGTCTGTGACCGCCGATCTTGACTCCTCCACGTCCTCGGCGCTCACCGTGAAGAACCCCTCACCCGGCGCTTGCGCGCCCCAGGGCAGAACCTGGGGCCCCCTCCCTCTCCCGCAAGGGGAGAGGGAGGGTGTTTCTGATTCTCTCTCCCCTCCCCCCTTGCGGGGGAGGGGCTGGGGGTGAGGGGACGGACGCCACCCGCTTCTCACTCGATACTAATCTCCTGCCCCACCTCGAAATTCACGATACTCACCTGCGCCGCGAGCGCCGCACCGGCATCGCGAAAGGCGCGGCCATAGGGCGTCGACTCATCGAGCGCCACGGGCTTGCCACTGTCGCTTTGGACGCGGATCGCCACGTCCAGAGGAATCTCGCCCAGGAACGGGAACCCGAGCTTCGAGGCGGCAGCGCGCGCTCCGCCGTGTCCGAAGATGTCCTCGCGCTCGCCGCAGTGCGGGCAGATGTAATAGCTCATGTTCTCGATGACGCCCAGGATCGGCACCTTGAGCTTCTGGAACATGGCGATGGCTTTTGAGGCCACAGTCAATGCAAGGTCTTGCGGCGTCGAGACAATCACCGCGCCGGTGAGCGGGATGGTCTGCGAGAGGCTCAACTGGATGTCGCCGGTGCCGGGTGGCAGGTCCATCAGGAGGTAATCGAGTTCGCCCCAGCGGACGTCGCCCAGAAACTGCTGCATCGTCTTATGGAGCATGGGTCCGCGCCAGATGACGGCCTCGTCCTTGGGCAGGAAGTAGGCCATGGAGATGATCTTGATGCCGTACTCGACGGGCGGCTCGAGCTTGCCCTCGACCACGCGCGGCTCGTGGCGTCCGCCCATCAGCATGGGGACGCTCGGCCCGTAGACGTCGGTATCCATCAGGCCGACTTTGGCGCCCGCGCGCTCGAGCGCCACGGCGAGGTTCGCGGCCACGGTCGACTTGCCCACCCCACCCTTGCCGCTCGCCACCGCAATCGTATTCTTCACCTGCGGAATCAGGTTCGCGGGCTTCGAGCCCTTCGAGGCGGTCACGTTCCAGGTCATGCGGACCTCGACGTCCGCGACGCCCAGCGCCTGGATCGCCTGCCGCGCGCTCGCCGCAAGCTGGTCGCGCACCGGACACGCGGGCGTGGTCAGCTCGACGGTGAATGAAACCTTGCTCGGGCTGACCGCCAGGTCCTTGACGAACCCGAGCGACACGATGTCGCGATGCAGGTCGGGGTCCTGGACGGCGGCCAAGGCTTTCAAGACGTCTTGCTCGGTGATGGTTCCCATGATACTCCCAGAATACCCTTGTTGATGCTAAAGGACTTCTTCGGTTCGTTCCTTCATTTCAGCTATCAGCGCTCAGCGGCCAGCTATCCGCCTGGACTCCAGACTCCGGACTGAAGGACTCTTGACTCCAGGACTCGAAGACCCCAGACTCAAAGACTGCCTTTACTGATTCTAAGCAACTTCTTCGGTTCGTTCCTTCGATTCTGATATTTACTTGGCCGCCTCGTCCATGATCTTGGTAATCGTTTCCTCGACTTCGAGCGCAACGGCTTCGAGTTGCGGCGTGCCAAACAATTCGATCATGGCGGTGGGGCGGATGGTCGCGAGGACCACGCTCGCGCCTTCCTGATAGACCGAGATGCGGCAGGGCAGCGCGGTCGAGATTTCCGCGTTGGCCTCCAGCACTTTCTTCGCCTGATGCGGGTTGCAGACCTCGTAGATCAGGCAGTCGCGATCGAAGTCCACGCCCTTCTCGCGCATCTTGTCCTTCAGGTTGTGGACGGCCATCACGCCGAACTTGTGCCTTTGCGCCGCGGCTTCAAGGTCACGCTCCACTTGCGACAACGACTTGTTCGATTCCACCCGGTATAACATCTCACCCACCTACCACCTACCACCTACCTGAACTCACCTCGCCTGCTCGACCAATCGCGCGATCGTATGCAGCAAATCGTACTTGGTCAGGATTTCGTAGTGGCTGTTCCCCATGTCCACAAACACCGCGGGACAGTCGCGCGTGATGCATGCCGTCACCTGATCGACCGTGGCGGAGGCGGGGAGCACGGGGAAGCTCACGCCCATCACCTCGCGCACCACCAGCTTCTTCAGGTCCTTGCCCTCGATGGCCAGGCCGAGGATGTCGTCTTCGTAGAGCGAGCCTACCGGCGCGCCCCCCTCGAACACCGGGAGTTGCGACAGGTCCTGCGACTGCATGCGCTCGAGCGCCTGGGAAACCGAGTCGGCGGGCCCGACGGTCACCAGCTCGCGCGTGCGGCCCATGCGCATCTTCGCCGCCACCACTTCGGCAACGCTGAAGCGCAGCGGCGACTCGAGGTAGCGGTTATCGCGCATCCACTCGTTGCTATAGATCTTGCTCAGGTAGCGCTGTCCCGTGTCGGCGATGAAGACCACCACGAAGTCGCGCTCGGTGAGCGTGGGCAGGATTTCCATCGCGCCCGCCATCACCGTGCCCGAGGAGCCGCCGGCGAAGATACCCTCCAGGCGCGCCAGCTTCCGCGCCCACAGGAACGAATCCTTGTCGGTGACGCGGATAACGTCGTCAATCACGCTGAAGTCGAGCGTCGTGGGAAGGAAATCCTCGCCGATGCCCTCCGTCTTGTAAGGCTCGTGTTTCGGGATGATGCCGTGATGGAAGAAGTCGTAGAGGATCGAGCCTGCGGGGTCGACGCCGATGATCTTGACGGCGGGGTTCTTCTCCTTGAGGTAGCGGCCGATGCCCGTGACCGTGCCGCCCGTCCCCATGCCGACCACGAAGTGGGTGATGCGGCCCTCGCTATCGTCCCAGATCTCGGGGCCGGTGGTCTGGTAGTGGCACTCGGGATTGCCGGGATTCGCGTACTGGTTGGGATGATAGGCGCCGGGAATGTCGTGGGCGAGCTTCTCGACCACCGAGTGGTAGCTGCGCGGATCGTCGACGGGGACGGCGGTCGGGCAGACGATCACGTCCGCGCCCAGCGCCTTCAGCAGGTCAACCTTTTCCTTCGACTGCTTGTCAGTCATGGTGAAGATGGCTTTGTAGCCGCGCGTCACGGCGACGAGCGCGAGTCCCATGCCGGTGTTGCCCGAGGTGCCTTCGACGATGGTACCGCCCGGCTTGAGCTCTCCCCGGCGCTCGGCCTCGTCGATCATGGTGATGGCGATGCGGTCCTTGACGCTGCCGCCGGGATTCAGGTAGTCGCACTTGGCATAGACCTCAGCCCTCGAGCCGCGCGTGACGCGGTTGAGCCGGACGAGCGGCGTGTGTCCGACGGCGGCGAGGATGTTGTCGTAGCGCATGAGTTCACCTGGAAGCGCAGGCGTTGTGATATGCCGGCAAGGTCATTTAGGATTATAGCCGATTGCGCCGGGAGGCGCTTGACCTTGCCGCAGAGCCAAGCCGACCATGATGGACACCGTGTCGGCGACGATTCTCAGTCGGAACCGTCGGAACAGAAGCTGGCAGCCGCGCGTAATACACTGTAACGGCTGGGCAGTCGTGCCGGCGGCAAGAGGACACGAGGAAAGGAGCAAGCCGATGAAAAACTATGCTGGACGAGCCGTTTTGGGCATCGCGTGTGGGACTCTCGCCCTGATACTGCTCGACGTCGTGGTATCGCGGTTTCGCTCGACGCCCGGCTGGCGTTGGGCGCTCGCTGACCTGTTGACCGCCGCAGTCCTGGCCTACGCCGTGTGGGCGGCGCGTGAGTCGCACGTTCGAACCTCGGGCCTGGTGGCGAGGCTGACCCTGCTCTATTTCGGGATCGGCTACTTCAACACGCTCGACGAGGGGATGCTGTTCATCGGACTGCCGGGACGCGAGGTCGCCGGAGGGCTCGTCTTCGGCCTGCTCAGAGCCCTGGTGGTGGTGGCGGTGTTGGTTGCCCTAATGGGCCCTATGGGCAGGATGACCCCTGGCCCGGCCGCTAGAGAAGTGTCGCCCGTACCGCGTTCTTTCGGACAGTGGCTGTGGCGTCTGGCAATTGGCGACGTGGCTTACGTCTTCCTTTACTTTGTTGCTGGCATGCTGGTCTTTCCCTTCGTGAAGGAGTTCTACATCACCAAGACACTGCCCGCGCCGTCGACGGTGATTCTGATGCAACTCTTCCGCGCCTTGGTGTACATGGCGGTGGCGCTGCCCGTGGCGCGCCTCATGCGCGACCGGCGCCACGCGGCGCTGGCGCTGGGTCTGGCGTTCTCGGTGCTGGGTGGAATCGCTCCGCTCCTGCCTGAGAATCCCCTGATGCCGGGTTACGTCCGCCTCGCGCACTCGATCGAAATCGGCGTCTCGAATTTCATCTACGGCGTGATTCTGGCGTGGTTATTCGTTCCCGCGAGCACAGCGGCAGTCCCCGCCGCCGCCGAGCATGCGACCTGACACCGCGCGCGCGTCCCCAGCCCCGAAGCAGCCACGAAGCCAATTGACCTCACCTCAGGAATCCTCTATCGTGTCGCTGGCATCCGCATGACCTCGCCGGAATCTGTGCGAACCGACGCTGCTGCCCCCGCCGAGTCAACCGAGTCGTCCGACTCCGCTCCCAAACTTCTCCGCGCGCTGGGGCTTTGGCAGGCGACCTCGATCGTGATGGGCATCATGATCGGCTCGGCGATTTTCATCGTTCCAGCGTCGATCACCCGCGAGGTGGGCAGCGCGCGTCTGGCGCTGGCGGTGTGGACAGTCGCCGGCCTGCTCAGCCTTTTCGGCGCGCTGTCGTTTGCCGAGCTCGCCGCCATGCTGCCGCAGGCGGGCGGGCAATACATCTATCTGCGCGAAGCCTACGGATCGCTGGTGAGCTTCCTGTGCGGGTGGATGTTCTTCCTCATCCAGCAATCGGGTGGGATCGCGGCGCTGGCGGCGGGCCTGGCGCTCTATCTCGGCAACTTTTTCCCCCTCTCACCGTGGGAACAGAAGCTGGCGGCGGCGGCAGTCATCATTGGGCTGACGGCCATCAACTACCGCGGCGTGCGCGAGGGCGGCTGGGTGCAGTCAGTGCTGACGGGCTTGAACGTGGGCATCGTTCTCGCGCTGATTGCCGCGGGCTACGTGCTGGTACACGGCTCGCGCCACGGGCCCGCATCACTGCCGCCCGCGCCTGGCACAGGGACGCTCGCCTCCTTCGGCGTCGCCATGGTGGCGGCGCTTTGGGCCTATGAAGGCTGGAACAACGTTACTTTCGCCGCCGGCGAAGTCAAGCGTCCGGAGCGCAATTTGCCGCTGGCGCTGGTGCTCGGGACCGCCGCCGTCATCGCCATCTATGTGGGGTTGAACCTGGTTTACTACCGCGTGTTGACGCTCGAGGAAATCGTGCGCTCTCCGCGCGTCGCCGCCGACGCCGCGAGCCTTATCCTCGGCCCGAGCGGCTCGCAATTGATCTCCGCCTCCATCATCATCGCGGTGGTGGGCAGCTTGAACGGCTCGATCCTCGCGGGCGCCCGCGTCTATTACGCCATGGCCAAGGACGGGCTGTTCTTTCACCGCTGCGCCGCCGTCCACCCGCGCTTTCGCACGCCGCATTTCTCGCTCATCGTGCAGGCGGCGTGGTCAATCCTGCTCGTTTCGCTGGCGCACTACGAAGAACTCTTCACCTTCACCATCTTCGCCGCCTGGATTTTTTACGCCCTCACGGCCTTCGCGGTGGTCATCCTGCGCCGCAAGATGCCGGACCTGCCGCGGCCCTACCGCGTCTTCGCTTATCCCTTCGTTCCTATCCTCTTCGTGCTCGCTGCCGGATGGCTCACGCTGAACACCATCGCGGAGCGGCCAGTCGAAGCAGGCTGGGGCAGCCTGATTGTCCTTTTGGGCGTCCCGGTGTACTTCATCTGGAAGCGCAAGTCCGGATCACGCGCATTTGGGGCCTAAAGAGTCTGTGTGAAAACCATAATATCGAGCGCAAATCGTAGAGGCGCCCTTCAGGGCAGCATCTGCAGTGGATAGTTTGTCCGTCTAAAGGCGGCCTCTACCGCGTCGACTCGATTTTCCACTCGAGGATAGGAAGGAAGATGTCGCGTCACGGGACCTGTAGGTGTTGCAGATAGTTGCAGGAAATTCGCAAGGCTTCGAGCGGAGGATGCGCCATCTTTCCTTCGTGTTCCACAAAGTAGTGTTTCACGTTGCCGTGTTTGGCCGTCTCGAATAATTCTTTCCAATCAATGCTGCCCGCGCCGATTTCGGCGTTGGTATCTTTATCCTCGGTGTCGAGGGTGGTGGAGATTTGAAATCCCGGCACCAGGTCCTTGATGTGAAGCAATTCAATCCGCGTCGGGTATTTCTTCAGATAGGCGATCGGGTCGTGGCCGGCGTGGATAACGTGTCCGCAGTCCATCTCAAAGCAGACCAGTTTCGGATCGGTGTTTTGAATGAGCGCGTCAAAGCCCAGCGTGTTCCCAAATCTCTTGAAGTCGATGGCGTGGTTGTGATACCCGCTCCTGATTCCGTGCCGCTTCAAGTTCGCCGCGCACTGGTTGAGCTGCTCGGCGTTCCATTGGTAGTCGGAGAGAGAAATCTTCTCATAGAGAGGGACGAAGTCCTTAAACTCGGTGGTCGCGAGGTTCAGCCCTGGCTGCGAACGCAGAGAGGGAAAGACCAAAATCATGTACTTCAGCCCGAGTTCCTGAGCGGCGGCGATGGTGGCCGGGTCTTTCAGGTCTCTTAACTCGAAGTGTCCGCTCACGCACGTCAAGCCGGCGTCCTCAACTTTCTTTCTGAACTCGCGCGGCGCCTTGGGCGTTTCAAACAGTTCGACCTCGCGATACCCGATCGCGGCCACTTGGCGGAGCGTGCCGTCCAAGTCCTCTTTCATTTCCTCCCGCACCGTCCAAAGCTGTACGCCGGGCGCGAGTCCCAAGGGATTGGCTCGCAGAAGGCGGCCGCCGCGCCCGAGCCACGCAACGCTACTCGCCAGAGCGGCACGGCAGACGAAGCTTCGTCTCGAAATGTTCATGGAGCCTCGATTCGCTGTGGCGCGCCGCGCAGTCTCGGAAGGAAAGGGTCGAGTCTTGTGCCTATCCGTTCTTGACTTCACTTCAGCGTGCGGTCTTCACTTTGGCGAGCAAGTCGCGAGCCTGGCCTTGCCACGGACTCTGGATCCCCACCGCGCGCTGCAGCGCTTCGGCGGCTGACTTGTGGTTGGGCGGATACTCGTACTCATAGGCGCTGCCGAGATAGAAGAGCGCCGCGCCCTGAAGCGCCGGGTTGCCGCTCAGCAGATCGATCGCCGTCTTGAACTCTTGAATCGCGGGCGCCACCCGGCGGGTCTTGCCTGCCTTCTGGAAGTCGATGTAGCCGATGGTCAGGTGAGCCATGCCGAGCTGGTTGTTCTGCTCGGTCTTGAACTGGTCGTCCGTGGCGCCGTCGGGCTTCTTCATCTGGGGCGTCAGGGTTACGACTTTCTTGGCGAATTCGCTCGCCTTGTCGAGGTTGATGCGCCGGTTCGCGTAGTCGTAGGCGACGAGGTTCAGCGCCTGGATGTTGCTCGGGTCGGCGGCGATGGCCTTCTCGCCGTACTCATCGGCTTTGGCGGCGTTGTTCGACATCTCGTAGCCCATCATGTACTGGAAGTTCAGCTGCGCCACGTTCGTGGTATCGGGATACGACTTCATGAAGGCGTCGAGATCCTGAATGCGCTTGGCGGGGTCGGTCACGCGCGGCAGGAGCTGGAAGAAGGCGTATTCCATGTAGGCCCGCTCCTCCTTGACCTGCTCCGCCATCTCCTGCTGCATCTTCTGCCACTCATCGTCGGTAGCTTTGGCGGGCCGCGCCGGGTTATTTTCCGACTTGATCTGGTCGGGCGCTTTGTTGATGAGCTCGAAGGCGGGATCGTTGACCTTGCCGCTGCCCACGTAGGCTTTCAGGAGGTTGAGAGTCAGGTTCAAGTCGCCGTAGTTGGCCGCCACGTCCTTCTCGCCCCATTCGATCGCCTTGTCGAAGTTGTTGACCTTGACGTTGGTCGAAGTGAGGTATTCGTAGACGCAGGGCAGAAACTTCGAGTCGGCGTGGGCGGTTGTGAATTTCTCGAGCGCCGCGATCTGGTCCTCGGGCTTGTCGGCGCCGTTGACAGCGAGCATCAGCTCGTCCTCGGGCGTGTTGACCACCACTGACAGCGACGGACACGGCGTCTGCGCTCCCAGCGGCAGCGCGACTAGCGAGCCGATTAACATCGCCTGCAAGAGTCTACGCATGACAACCTCCGGTTGGGGGAAACCCAGTAGGGCGACCATTAAATACCTCAGGACGATGACAATTGCCAGCAGAAAAATCCCTCTGAGCTGGGACGCCCAGCACCTATTTTATCTCTGCTCGGCGGGGCCAGCGTGTAAAATGTCCGCTTTCAGAATTCTCGCCCGGAGAGGACTCTATGGACATGGGTTTGAAGGATCGCGTCGCTATTGTAGCCGCTTCGAGTGAAGGTCTGGGGCGCGCCGTGGCATTGGGTCTCGGGCGCGAAGGTGCCAAGCTGGCGCTCTGTGCGCGCACTCGGGCGACGCTTGAGTCGACGGCCGCGGCAATCCGAAAAGAGACTGGAGCCGAGGTCATGGCGTCACCCTTGGACGTGACCGTCTACGACCAGGTGCACCGCTTTGTAGGCGAAACGCGCGAGCGCTTCGGGCGCGTGGACATCTGCGTGACCAATGCCGGCGGTCCGCCCGCCAAGCCGTTTTCCGAGACTTCGCTCGAGGACTGGCAGTCCGGCGTGAACCTCAATTTTATGAGCACGCTTTACTTCGCCCGCGAGGTCCTTTCCCTGATGCGGGAGCAGCGCTGGGGCCGGCTGATCGCCATCACCTCAGTGGCCGTGAAGCAGCCCATCGACGGCCTGATTCTCTCGAACGCCGTGCGCTCGGCGGTGAGCGGCTTGGTAAAGACCTTGTCGAACGAATACGCGCGCCACAACGTGACCGTCAACAACGTCTGCCCGGGTTACACGCTGACGGCGCGGCTGGACGCGCTGTCCGCGAAGCTGGCGCAGGCGGAGGGCGTCGACGCGCGGGTGATCCGGGAGCGCTGGACGAGCCAGATTCCCGCCGGTCGTCTGGGTACGCCGGAAGAGTTCGCAAACCTCATCGTCTTCCTCGCCTCCGAGCGCGCGAGCTACATCAACGGTGTTTCCATCGCTGTCGACGGCGGATTCGTGAAGGGGATTTATTGAGGCACAGTCGGAAGTCACCCCCTCACCCGGTGCTGGCGCGCCACCCTCTCCCCCACCAAGGGGGCGAGGGCGGTTAATTTGACGGGTGTGGTTTAGTGACACTCGCAACGGAGGACTAGCCGCTCGAACTCCGCCAGTGCGGCGCCTTTCCAGCGAATCTCGATTTCCCGTTCAGTGTGATGACAACGCAGCGTGAGGCGCATCGACCGCGTCCGGGCGAGGCCGAGTCGCGCTAGAACGGATGGCGTGCGGATTCTCTCCTCAGTCTTTAACGTCGAGCCGGAGTGCGGGTTCCATGGTCTAATCTTGACCCTCACTTCGCAGCGTGCGCCGCTCGCGTGGACGGCCACGAATCGCGCTGCGCCGCGAGTCACCCACATCTGGTCGCGCAGGATCAGGTCGCGCTGCACGCGCAGGTTCGCGGGATTCACTTCATAGCTCCACTCACTTGACACGGGGAGTCGCAGGAAGACCGTCTTGCCGAGGATGGGATTGGGTGCGGCCAGTTCGAAGCTGGAACGCGCCGGCTGGGCGTCGCGGGTGAGTGATTCGATGGGCAGGAGATTCGACACGCTCACTCCGCACGCACTTTGACGCCCGCCACTTCTTCGAGGAACGTGATGACGGCCGCGTAGTCGAGCTCGCCTTTGCCCTGCGCCTTGGCCACACCGTACACTTCCTTGACGGCCGCCGCTGTGGGCATGGCGACGTTCTGCGCGTAGGCCGCTTCCATCGCGAGCGCGAGGTCCTTGTGCATCCACTTGAGCGGGAAGTAAGGCGTGAAGTCGCCCTTGAAGATGAACGGCGCCTTGAAGTCAGTGAGCGAGGCGCGCGCCATGCTGCCCTGGATGATTTCCATCATCGTCCTGGGCGCTACGCCGGCTTTGGCGGCGAGCACAAAGCCCTCTGCGAAGACCTCGACCATCGCCGACTGGATGACATTCTGCGCCAGCTTCGCCGACAGCCCTGAGCCGTGCGCGCCGCAATAGATGTGCTTCTTGCCCAATACTTGGAGGATCGGTATGGCGCGGTCGAGCGCTTCGCGGTCGCCGCCGATCATGAACGTGAGCTCGCCTTTTTCGGCGCCGTGCTTGCTGCCCGTCACCGGTGCGTCCAGCCAGCTCGCGCCCTTGCCGGCGGCCAGGCATGCCATCCGGCGGCTGGCCGTCGGGCTGATGGTGCTCGAGTCGATGACGATGGCCCCCGAGCGCAGCGTCTCGAGAATGCCGTCCTTGCTGGTCACCACGGATTCGACCGCCGCCGAGTCGCTAACGATCATCATGACGAAGTCGGCGCCGCGCGCCGCTTCTGCAGGACTCGCGGCAATCGTCGCGCCGGCCTGCTCGAGCGGCTGAGCTTTGTCGCGCGTGCGGTTAAACGCCGCGACCTTGTGCCCTGCCTTCACCAGATTCAGGGCCATCGGCTGGCCCATGATGCCGAGACCTACAAAGCCGATCTGCGCCATTGGATTCCTCCTGACGTGGCAAGTTAAGACGACGCATGCACCCCTCACCCGCCGCTGCGCGCCACCCTCTCCCACGAGGGGAGAGGGCATTGAATCCAATTTCAGGTCTCCTCTCGCCCCTTTGCGGGAGAGGGGTCGGGGGTGAGGGGACGATACCCAAGCTGGCAAAGCGCACTAAGCCCCAAAGTCGAGCCACAGCCTGACGTCGCGAACGTTGTTGTCCGTAAACCCGGTCTCAATCGCATCACCCAGGGTGCGGAAGAAATGATAGGAGTCGCTGGCCGCGAGATACTGCGCCGGGTCGAGGTTGAGGGAGCGCGCCCGCGCCACCGTCTGCCCGTCGGCCACCGCGCCCGCTACGGGACTGTTGCCATCGCGCCCGTCGGTTCCCGCGCTCAACACTACGCGCCGCTGTCCCTGGATCTCACGCGCGGCGTGCAGCACGAAGGCCTGGTTGCGTCCGCCTGTTCCCAGCCCAGTGACCGGACAGATTACTTCTCCGCCGGCGACCAGGCACGATGCTTGGCCGCCCGCCTCGCGCGTCAGGCGTTCGAGTGACTCGAGGTTGGCGGCCACGACCTCGGAGTAATGGCGATCCCACTCGCTCGTATCGATCGCGGCGCGCAAGCCCAGCTTCTCGGCGCTCGACCGCGCGGCCTCCACCGCGTCGCGATTCGAGAGCAGGCAATGATAGCCGGCACCCTGGAGCCGAGGGTCGCCGGGCTTGGGGGTCTCCTCGAGCCGGCGCTCCGCGAAGAGCTTGCGAATCGTGGCAGGGAACTTAGGCGCGAGGCCGTGCGTCTCGGCCAGCGCGTAGCACTGCTCGAGCGTGGACTCATCGGGCATGGTGGGTCCTGAGGCGACCATAGAGGTGAAGCGCTCGGGGACGTCCGAGATGAAGATGGTCAACTGGCGAGCCGGATGAGCGCGCGCGCCCAAACGTCCTCCCTTCACCGCCGAGATGTGCTTGCGCAGCACGTTGATCTGTTCGATGGGCAGGCCGCAGGTCACGAGGACCCGGTTGAAGTCGCTGAGGTCGGTGAGGGTCACCCCCGGGTCGAACGGCGTCTCGAAAAGGGCTGAGCCGCCGCCCGAGACCAGGAAGATGACCACGTCATCCGCCGTGAGCCCAGTCGCGAGTTCCATCGCCGCCAGCGCCCCTTCGAGACTGCCGCGCGTGGGATAGGGGTGTCCGCCGACGAAGTAGCGGAAGCGGTTGACCTTCCTTTCCCTTTCCGGCTCGGTGGGCGATACCACCACGCCGGTTTCGATCTCGCCGCCCAGAATTTCGTCGATCGTCGCGGCCATGCGATTGGCCGCCTTGCCGAAGGCGATCACCCGAGGCGGACGCACGAGCGGAACTGACGCATCCCCGGCGAGCAGCGTCTTGGGCGTTGAGTCCACGCGCTTGACCTTGTTGAGCATGGCGTGGCGAACGTCAATCGTCGCCAAGGTCTCTAGGAAAATTTGCAAGGCCAAGTGTTTTCCGTCCGTGGAGAGAGGCTTCTTGGTCGCTGCCGAGGAGGTCGCCATGAGGAATCGTAGAGTTCGATTATAAAGCTAAAGCGAGAGCCGGAGTTCCAAAAGTCAAAGCAATGGCCTGACTGGCTGTGGGCCGGGCGCTGAATGCTGAAAGCTGAATTACGAATACACTTCGGGATTGACCACGTTCGGTGGACGTTGGCCGTCGAGCATCGCGAGCAGATTCTGCGCCGCGACCATCGCCATCCGGAGGCGTGTCTCGGCCGTGGCGCTGCCCACGTGCGGCATCAGGGCCACGTTGGGCAGGGCGATGAGCGCCGGGTGGACGGTGGGTTCCTGCTCGAAAACGTCGAGTGCGGCGCCGGCAATCCGGCGCGCTTCGAGCGCCCGGACCAGGGCTCCCTCGTCCACCACTTTGCCGCGCGCCGTGTTGATGAGGAACGCAGTGGGCTTCATCAGGCTGAGCGCGCGCTCCCCGACCAGATGATGCGTCTCCGGCGTGAGCGGAACGTGCAGGCTGAGAAAGTCTGACTCGCGGAACAGCGTCTCCGGGTCGACCCGTTGCGCTTCGAGTGCGCGCTCGACCGCCTCGGGCGCGCCTCGCCGGCTGGTGTAGAGGATGCGCATCGCGAAGCCGCGTCCGCGCCGCGCCATCGCCTGCCCGATGCGCCCGAAGCCGTAGAGGCCCAGGGTCTTCGAGTGAATGTCCGCGCCCCACAGCAAGCCCCACTCCCAGCGCTGCCAGCGATGCTCGCGTACGTAGCGGTCGCCCTCGACCACGCGCCGCGCCACCGCCATGAGCAGCGCAAAAGCCAGGTCGGCAGTCGTCTCCTCGAGCGTGCCCGCCGTGTTGGTCACGGGGATGCGCCGCGCCGTGCAGGCTGCCACGTCGATATTGTCGTAGCCGACGCCCACGTTCGAGACAGCGCGCAAGCGGGCCGCCTGGTCGATTACCTCGCGGCCGAGGCGCGCTCCAGAGACCACCACGCCTTCCGCTTCGCGGCAGGCTTCGGCCACCTCGGCGCTCGAGGGCGCAGTATCCTCGGAGTGGACGCGCAACTCTGCGTGCGCGGCCAGCAGGTCGAGCACGGCGGCCGGCAGAGGACGAGTGACAAAGACGCCGGGTTTCATCGTCGAGTCCGCGGTTCACCTCGATCGAACAAAGCTGCACCTTACCCGATTCCTTCCGCATCTTATCCGAGTCCGCGATTCAGCGTCCAGACTCATCAAGCAACGCCAAAGGAGGACACTCGATGGAGGGCAACCGGCAGGCCAGAGGGATCGCCATCCTGCGCATCGTCGTCGGGATCGTGTTCATGATGCACGGCGGACAGAAGCTTTTCGTCATCGGCATCCACAACGTCAGCGGGTTCATGCTTAAGCTCGGAATCCCGCTGCCGCATTTCTTCGGCCTCGTCGTCACGCTGGTCGAATTCTTCGGCGGGCTGGCGCTGCTCCTGGGACTGTTCACCGGCTGGGCGGCGGCGCTGCTCGCCTGTGATATGCTGGTGGCGCTTCTCAAAGTCCACTTGCGAGGCGGCTTTTTTCTGCCGGCAGGATTTGAATTTGTGCTGACCTTGCTGGCGGCGAACGTCGCCATCTTTCTGACCGGCCCGGGCCGCCTGGCGGTGGGCCGGCGAGAGTGGCCTTAGCGCTGACATCATGGTCGGGCGACCCTCGCGGAGACTCGCGTGAGTGAGACCATCCGATTCCTGCTTCGGCACGGCTACAGCGTAGTCTTCGTGTGGGTGTTTGCGGAGCAGGTCGGATTGCCGATTCCTTCCGCTCCCATCCTGCTGGGCGCGGGCGCGCTGGCGGGCCAGGGCCAACTCTCGCTCGCCAAAGCGCTGACGCTAGCGGTGCTCGCTTCGCTCTTGAGCGACGTCATCTGGTACGAGCTCGGCCGGCGTCGCGGCCACGCCGTCTTGAACCTCATTTGCCGGATCTCGCTCGAGCCTGACTCGTGCGTCCGGCGGACGGAGGACATCTTCACGCGGCACGGCGCTCGCTCGCTACTATTCGCCAAGTTCGTACCGGGCCTGGGTACGGTGGCGCCCCCGCTGGCGGGACTGTTTCGCATGCGGCCGTCGCGCTTCCTGCTCTGGGACCTGGGCGGCGCGTTCGCGTGGGTGATGACGTTCCTGGGCGGCGGGTATCTGTTCAGTTCCCAGCTCGAGCGCATCGGCCGCTATTCGCTGCGGATGGGCTCGGGACTCGTGGTACTGCTGGTTGGGAGCCTCGCGGGCTACCTCACCTGGAAGTATATCCAGCGTCGCCGCTTCATTCGCAGCCTGCGCGTCGCGCGCATCACTCCGGAAGAGCTGAAGCAGAAGCTGGACGCGGGCGAGCCGATCGTCGTGGTCGATCTGCGGAATTCGATCGAGTTTGACACTGGCAGCGAGAAAGTGCCCGGCGCCTTGCACCTCGATCCCCGCGAGATCGAAGAGCGCCACGTCGAGATCCCGCGCGATCGCGACGTGGTGCTCTACTGCACTTGACCCAGCGAAGCCACCAGCGCCCGTGCGGCGCTGCTCCTGAGGCGGCGAGGCATCACGCGCGTGCGTCCGCTGCTTGGCGGCTTCGATGCCTGGCGCGAACGTGGTTTCCCGGTCGAGCGGAAGCCCGTCGAGCTGACGGAACTCAACTCCGACCCTGAGCCTTCCCCGCAGTCCCAACAAGCCGAGTAAGAGCGCCGGCCGCCGGTCGGTGATCGTCACTCAGGGGGTCGGAGCTTCAGCTCCGACATGATCGGGCAGCACCCAGTCCGGGGGCTTCGAGCCCCTGAAGTTTCAGGGCCTAAAGGCCCCGTCGGAAGTTTCGGAGATTTGTCGGACCTGAAGGTCCGACCCCCTTTCTGAGATTCACTCCACCATGTTGGGAACTCCATGATCCGGCTCGCTTGATTCGCCCTAAGGGTTCGGGTATAACCGAAGCGCTCTGGAGCCGTCTCATGAGAGTCCCTGGCAAGATGATCGTCCGTTCCGTCACGCTGCCCATTGTGGCGGCAGGATTCCTGGTGTTTGCGGGCTGCCGCGCGAGGAAGCCCGCCGTCGCGACTGACGCCGAATTCCAAAGGAAGACGCAGGAAGCGCTGATCCTCGCGAAGCCGGGCAGCGTGATCGAGCTGCCCGCAGGGAAGTGGCGCCTCGACCGCACGCTGTCACTCTCCGTCGACCGGGTCACGGTGCGCGGCGCGGGCATGGACAAGACCATTCTCTCCTTCCAGGGGCAGCAGGCCGGCGCTTCGGGAATGCTCGTTACCGCGAGCGATTTCACGCTCGAAGACCTGGCGATTGAGGACACGGCGGGTGACGCCTTGAAGGTGAAAGATGCGACCAACGTCACCATCCGGCGGGTGCGCACCGAGTGGACGGGCGGGCCCAAGGAGTCGAACGGCTCCTACGGCATTTATCCCGTCACGTCGAAAAACGTACTGGTGGAGGACTCGGTGGTGATCGGCGCGTCGGACGCCGGCATCTATGTTGGGCAGTCCTCGAACGTGGTCGTCCGCCGCAACCGCGTGGAGCAGAACGTGGCGGGCATCGAGATCGAGAACTGCCATTACTCGGACGTCTACGAGAACATGGCGACCAAGAACACGGGCGGCATCCTGGTGTTCAACCTGCCGGACCTGCCGGTCAAGCACGGCCAGTACACGCGTGTCTTCAGCAACCAGGTGTTCGCGAACAACACCGATAACTTTGCGCCTAAGGGGAACCTGGTGGCCAAGGTGCCCGCCGGCACCGGCGTGATGATCATGGCGACCAAGCACATCGACGTCTTCAAGAACACCATCAAGGACAACCAGACGTCGAATGTCTCGATCGTGAGCTATCTCGTGACCGACAATCCCATCAAAGACCCGGACTACGATCCTTACACGGCGGCGATCTACGTCCATGACAACGACCTCTCCGGCGGCGGCACGGCGCCCTCCGGGCTCGCCATCAAAGCGCTGGCGCTCGCGGTCGGAAAACCCTTGGGCGATATTCTGTACGATGGGACGGTCGATCCGAACCTGGTGATGGGCAAGCACGTTGCCGAGGACTCGCGGATCTGCATTCAGAATAACGGCCACGCGCGCTTTCTGAACTTCGACGCCGCGGGCAATTTCCGGCACACCAGCCGCGATCTCGCTCCCTACAATTGTACGTATCCGCCCCTCGAGCCCGTCGCGCTCGCGTCCGTGGTCGCGGCGGGGAGGTAGCGGATGCGCTTGAACCCCCTCACCCGGCGCTGGCGCGCCACCCTCTCGCCAAAGGGGGCGAGGGTCGGTATCCTCCTTGTGATCCTTGCCTACGCCGCCTGCAATCGGCAGGTCAGCCCGCACGTTGACGAGCCTTTCCCGCAAAACCTTTCGGGGTGGCGCCTGTTTGCCGGCAAGCCCTCGGAGCTGCATCCCAACCGCGGCGTCGTCCCTTACGACTTGAATACGCCGCTCTTTTCTGACTACGCCAGCAAGCATCGCTTCGTCTGGATGCCGCCTGGCACCTCCGCCGTCTACCACAGCAGTGACACGTTCGAGTTTCCCGTCGGAACGATCTTCTCGAAGACGTTTGCGTTTCCCGTGGATGACGGGGCAGGGAAGCCGCGCCGCGAACGGCTGATCGAGACGCGGCTGTTGGTGCATGCGCGCTCCGGCTGGGTGGGTCTGCCTTACGTCTGGAACGACGCCGAGACGGAAGCGACGCTCGAAGTAGCCGCCGACCCGACCGTGGTCGAATGGACGCACCCCTCAGGCGCGCACTACACCATCCACTACACCGTTCCTAATACCAACCAATGTAAAGAGTGTCACGACAAATCCAAAGTGATGACACCGCTCGGCCCCAAGGCGCGGAACTTGAACAAGGATTACGCCTACCTGGATGGCGAGGCCAACCAGCTCGCTTACTGGACGAAGATCGGCTACCTGAAGGGCGCGCCCTCGCCCGACCAGGCGCCCAAAGCGGCGGTGTGGGACGATCCGCAATCAGGCTCGCTCGACGCGCGCGCCAGCGCTTACCTCGACATCAACTGCGGTACCTGCCACAATCCTCAAGGCTCGGCCAACAACACTGGCCTCTATCTGACAACCGCCGAAAGCGATCCTTTGCGGCTGGGCGTCTGCAAAGTTCCGGTCTCGGCGGGACAGGGTGCGGGCGACTTGCGGTTTGGGATCGTGCCAGGCTCCCCCGAAACGTCGATCCTGGTGCATCGTATGGCGAGTTCCGCACCCAAGGTCATGATGCCGGAAATCGGGCGCACAGTGGTGCATGAGGAAGGTGTGGCGCTGATCGCGCAGTGGGTGGCTGCGATGCCTTCGACGGGCAGTTGCGAGGCGCCGAAGCGCGCGTTGGGATCAGGCGGCGGGCGGTGAAGGGAAGGCGGAGGCAGAAAGCAGAAAGCAGAACAACGAGGAGGTGCCACTCGGTATATTCTGTTTGACGCTTAGGATGTCAGGATGGGAATTCCAGATTGAGGCCGTTTTCAAACAACGCGGGAGGTTTGGGGATGATCCGTCGGATTTTATGCCTTCTAGCTTTGGTTGGCCTGGGTACGCTGGTGTCGGCCAACAATTTCCTTCCGCAGAGTTCTGCTCATGACCCGCGCTTGAAGAAGGCGTCACGCCAAGCGCCGCGTAATGGCTGGACATTCGTGCACTTGGAAGGCTCGCCCGCGGAAATCGGCTTTCAAAGCGGATACTTGCTGGCCCCGGAAATTCTGGATCTCAAGGGAACCGTCGAACTCGAAGCTACCCACGACAGCAAGAAGGACTGGAATTTCTTCCGCGATGCAGCCAGGAACATGATGTGGCCTCACATCGAAACCGAGTATCGCGAGGAATTGGAGGGCATCGCTGAGGGGCTCAAGGCGCGCGGCGTGAACCTGGACATTTGGGACGTGGTCGCGGTCAACGCGGCGGAGGAGTGGGGCTACTACGTCGGCGAGTACAACAAGCAGCACGGCATCGCATCGCCTCCCACCGTCACCGCGCCGGAGCATTGCAGCGCTTTTGTGGCCACGGGCAGTTACACCAAAGATGGAAAAGTGGTGATCGCGCACAACAACTGGAGCAACTATCTGGATGGGGAACGCTGGACCATCATCTACGACATCGTTCCCGAAAAGGGGAATCGCATCCTGATGGACGGTGAGCCGGGCGTTATCCACAGCGCGGACGATTTTGGGGTGAATGCCGCGGGCATCGTCATCACGGAAACGACGATCTCGGGGTTTTCTGGCTACGATCCGAACGGGATTCCTGAATTCGTGCGGGCCCGCAAGGCCATGCAATACTCGAGCTCGATCGACGACTTCGCGCGAATCATGGAAGAGGGCAACAACGGCGGCTACGCCAACGATTGGTTGGTGGCCGATACGCGCCGGAACGAGATCGCCAGCCTCGAGTTAGGCCTGAAAAACGTCACCCTGGAGCGGAAAAAGGATGGCTACTTCGTCGGCTCCAATTTCCCCGTTAACGAAAAGCTGGCCACCGAAGAGACCAAATTCCCCATGAAGGATGCGGGTGCGAGCGCCAACGCGCGCCACGCTCGCTGGGAAGAGTTGATGGCGGAGAACAAAGGGAAGATTGACGTCGCGCTGGCGGAAAAATTCCTTGCCGACCACTACGATACCTACGACAAGAAAGAGCAGCCGAGCGAGCGTACCCTCTGCGGGCACATTGACTTGTCCGCGCGCGGCTCCCAACCCTGGCAGGGTCCCTACGGCATTGCCGGCGCCGTGCAGAACAAAGTGACGGACGCCGAGATGGCCCGCCTGATGTCCTTGAAGGCAGCCGCGGGCCACGCCTGTGGTATGGATTTTAATGCGGAAGAGCACCTCAAAGCCCATCCAGAGTATTTGTGGGAGAAGCCCTTCCTGCACGACATGAAGGCTTATCCGTGGACCACTTTTTCCGTTGCTCCGTGAGACGCGGAATGCAGAAGGCGGAAGGCCGTCCGCCGGCTACCGGCACTCTTCAATCAACTTCTTATAAACCTCGCGCGCGTGGTCGTACGCTTTCTCGGCGTCGGCAACCTCGGCCTTCGAGATCTTCGGAGCCTTCTGCGTCCAGCATTGGTTGACCGCTGCTAGACACCACTCGGCGCTCGAGCGCGAAGCGCGGATGGGCTTGCCGCCCACCACGACGAAGATGGGATTGGTGTGTGACGACCCGAGGATGCGCATCGCGACCCAACTACTGCGCTGGATCGGCACGTCGAAGGCAAGGTCGTTCACTTTGCCGTCCGCCAGGATGATCCGGCGTGCGACCGGCTCGCCGTTGACGATCAGTTCGACCGGCACCTCGCGCGTCGAGCCGATGCGCGCCCGCTCGATATCCCAGTAAGGCTCGTGGTTGTAAGGCAGGTCCTTGAACGCGGGGTCCGGAATCGGATCGAGATACGCTGCCGCCTTCAGGGTCGCGTGGACGCTGCCCGGCGCCGCGACATCCACTTCGCTCGCGTGCGTTCCGACCTCGGTGCCGTTGACGCTGAAGTCCATCAGATGACTCTTGCCTTCGGAGACGTAGCTGCGTCCGGCGCGCAGGGCGTCGAGCCAGGCCTTATAGGTGAGCGGCCCCTCGACCTTGCCGTAGACGCGTCCTTGCCCGACGCGGCTGTCAGTGATGCAGGGAAAGTCCGTCTCACCGGAGATGCGCGTACGGAATCCGACGTTGAGCGTGTGATACCAGATGTTGAGCTCCCAGGGATAAGGTGTATCCATGGTCGAGATGAAGTCCACCGTGTGGGGATACGTGACGTCGACGATGTACTCGTTGGCGCCGATGCCGTCGAACCCCGGCATCTCGAGGTTGGGCAGGTCGCTCGTCTTGACTTCGAGTCCCCAGCCCGAGTGCGCGAACCCGACCACCGCGCCTTGCGAGCGCCCCCAGCGCAGGATGGGCAGGTCCCAGGTGGGCCAGTCCTCGATTCGCTTGGTGCCGGGATAGTCCTGGTCGACCAAGCCCAGCAGCACGAGGTGTCCGGCGTGGCTGGAGGGGAATCCTGAGACTTCGAGGTCGTAGTGCATCAGCTCGCCGCGCTTCGAATGCGGATCGTCCTTGCCGGTGAAGAACCGCTTTTGGTAGTAGTAGCACGGTCCCCAGGTCAGGACGCAGCCCACGTTGAGCTTTTCGCCCATCACCTGACGCATCATGTCCTCGGGCCGCACACCTTCGCTTGGATTCTGATAGTGCGCGCAGCCCGCGGCGTGGACGTGGTGGTCGCCCGAATACCAACCGTACTTCGAAGGGTCAATCCAGCGCTGCATCTGGAAGCCGACCTCGGTGTCGCCACCTCTGACGCGCACCTGTTTCGTCTGGGCGTGATATTCGGGTCCGAGCGAGCAGGTGACGCTGTACGTGCCTTCCGGCAGCGGGATGCGGTCGCCGTCGCTGCGATAAACCTGCGGCTGGAAGAAGAGGTCGGGCGCGAGCCGCTTCGAGGGGTTGGGATAGATGCGGCCCAGGCTGTCGCGAATGGTAAACGAAGCGAACGTGGGTTCGCTGTTCTCGTCGTGGACGCGCAGGCGCAGCGCATGCGCGGGCAGCGCGTTGAACAGAATCACCACGTCGTTGCGGAACCCGATGTCCTGTGTCCCCTGTCCGACGTTGAAGCTGAGTTTGGCCGAGCGCTCGCCGCGGTTGCGACTCGAGATTTCAAGGATGCGGTATTCAAGCGCGAAGCCGGAAAGGCGCTCCGACAGCGGATTCTTGTCGTAGAGCGAGATGTCCGCCCAGCGCTCTTGGACGTCAGCCGACGTGAGCTTGGCGGGTGGCTCCGGGCTGCCGTTCGATCCAATATAGACGGGGCCGCTGTTCGGACTCTCCGCCGCCAGGCGCGAGGTTACGCCCGCGTGGTTCTCGACCTTTACCAGAAAAATGCGCGTCCCGGCTTCGACGAGTTCGGGCTTGGCCGGTCCGGGCGTCACTTTCACGCGGCTCTCCGGGTTGATATCGACGACGGCCAGCGTTTGCCGGTCGAGGACGCGCTCGATGGCGGCGACGGCGGCGGACTCGTCGGGATTGGCGATGGCGGCGTTAATCTGCTGCTGATCCTGCGGAGTCAGCGGCTGGCCGAGATAGTCGAGCGCCGTCTCGATCTGGCGAACTTGAAGGGCGAAAGGCTGGAGCGCGACCGTGGTGGTGGCCTGGGGCGCCGCGAGGACAGGAATCGAGAGACACAAGAATGCACCGCCTACAGTGAGCCTTCCGAGTTTCACGATTGCACCTCTCTGTCGCACAACGACTCTCAGTGCCAGCGATTCTCTCACACTTTTGGCGGCCAGTGATGACGGCAAAGTCAAAGCGCTGAACGTCCTTGTTCGCCCACTCTGTTTCCTGTACCCTGTGCCGTTACAAACTGGAAATATCGTGTCCTCATGAACAAGCCTGACCACACGTTCTCCGCATCGCGGCGGAGGCTGCTGCGCGCTCCTCTCGAACTCGGCGCGGCAGCCGCAGGACTAGCCTTGCTCGGCCGCGATGCTCTTCTCCTGGCTGCGCCTGACGCGGCGGCGCTGCCTCAACTCAAAATCACCAACGTCGAGACCTGGGTTCTTAATTGCGACTCGCTCTTCGTCGTCGTGCGCACGGAAGAGGGGATCACCGGGTACGGCGAATCGAGTCCGATGAATGTGCGTGCCATCGCCAGCGTGATTGACGACGCGCTCAAGCCGCTAGTGATGGGACAGAACGCGCTCGACCGCACCCGCCTCTGGGATCGCATGTTCTTTCCGACCTACAAACTCGGCGCTCAGGGTGCTCAGCCGGAGGCGATCGCGGGCATCGACATCGCGCTCTGGGACATCTTCGGCAAAGTTACCGGACAGAGCATCTCGCAGCTTTTCGGTGGACGCCGCCGCGACCGGGTGCGGATGTACGCCTCGATCGGCGGTGGCTCCGGCATGACGCCGGCCGAAATGGCCGAGCACGCCTCGAAGGCTGTCGCCGACGGTCACTCCATGCTCAAGATCCGCATGGACTGGGGCACGGCGCGCACCGACCACGATCCCGCGCACGACTGGGCGGTGCTCAGCGAGGTGCGCAAGGCCGTCGGCGACAAGATTGAGCTGGGCTTCGACGCCAACAACGGATTCACCGTCTCGACCGCCATCCGCCTGGGCCGCCGCTTCGAGGACGAGCTCGGCATCATCCACTATGAAGAGCCGGTGGCGCAGTACGACTACTCTGGTATCGCGCAGGTGGTCTCGGCGCTCGACGTCCCAATAGCGGCGGGCGAGCATGAATACACCCGCTGGCAGTTTCGCGATCTCATAACTCAGGCCAACGTCGCCATCGTCCAGCCGGACGTCATCAAGTGTGGCGGGCTCACCGAGGCAGTACGCATCGCCGCGCTCGCCAGCACCTACAATCGCATCCTGGTGCCGCATCAGACGCAGCCGGCTATCGGCACGGCCGCCAACCTGCACTTCACGGCCTGCTTCACGCGTGAAGAGCGCGCGCAGGAGTACGATATCAACACGAAGCGCGCTATTCTGAGCCGGGTGATCCATCCGCCGCTCGTTCAGAAAGACGGCTATCTGCCTGTACCGGACGGCCCAGGACTCGGGATCGAGGTCGACGAGGCCGAACTCAAGAAGCTGCGCGTCGCTTGATCGACCAACACGCGGGCATTACACGATTGACGCTCAGTCTCGCCGTGTGTTATAAAAATTGCTTTTCTTACGAATAATTCTGCTTATCTGTAGGAAGTCCCCCCGAAGACTTTGAAGCAGAGTCAGCCGAGCGGTTGGAGACAAATCGCATGAACCACTTTCGTACTTTCGCGTCCGGCGCGGTCCTGTTCTGGGCCTGGATGGTCGCCGGCGCGACTCGAGCTTTCGCTAAGCCGCCCGGTGAAGCTGGGGGTGAAGCCAACCTGACCCTTCCTGACCTTTCGCAGGTCAAGTTCCTGGGTGTGGACGGTCACAGCCTGCTGATGGTCGGCCTCCTGTTCTGCGCCTTCGGGCTGCTCTTCGGCCTGGTCATTTACAGCCGCCTGAAGAACCTGCCGGTGCATCGCTCCATGGCGGAAATCTCCCATTTGATTTGGGAGACATGCAAGACCTATCTGATCACGCAGGGCAAGTTCCTGCTGCTTCTTTGGGTGTTCATCGCCATCGTTATCGTGCTGTACTTCGGCGTGCTCCTGAAATACGACGCGGCGCGCGTCGCCATCATCCTGTTGTTCAGCGTGGTAGGCATCGCCGGCAGCTACGGCGTGGCATGGTTCGGCATCCGTGTCAACACCTTTGCGAATTCGCGCACCGCCTTTGCCAGCCTGGGCGGCAAGCCGTTCCCCATCTACCAGATTCCGCTGCGCGCCGGCATGAGCATCGGCATGATGCTGATCTCGGTCGAACTCCTGATGATGCTCTTTATTCTGCTGTTCATTCCGGGTTCCTATGCCGGACCCTGCTTCATCGGGTTCGCGATCGGCGAATCGCTGGGCGCGGCCGCGCTGCGCATTGCGGGCGGCATCTTCACCAAGATTGCCGACATCGGCTCCGACCTGATGAAAATCGTCTTCAAGATCAAGGAAGACGACCCGCGCAATCCCGGCGTCATCGCCGATTGCACGGGAGACAACGCGGGCGATTCGGTGGGGCCGAGCGCCGACGGGTTCGAGACTTATGGCGTAACCGGGGTCGCACTCATTACCTTTATCCTCCTGGGCGTCAAGGACCCGACCGTCCAGGTGCAGTTGCTGGTGTGGATCTTTGTGATGCGCATCGTCATGCTTGTGGCCGCCGCGGCGGCCTACTTCATCAACGGGGCCATCGCCAAAGTACGCTACGCGAGCGCGTCGAAGATGAACTTCGAGGCGCCCCTCACCTCGCTCGTCTGGATTACGTCGTTCGTTTCCATCCTGCTGACCTACCTCGTCTCCTCGCTGATCATTCCCAGCCTGGGCGGCGACACCACCCAGTGGTGGAAGCTCGCCACCATCATTTCCTGCGGAACGCTGGCTGGCGCGCTTATTCCCGAACTGGTGAAAGTGTTTACTTCGACGGAGTCGCGGCATGTCAAGGAAGTGGTGGCTTCGGCGAAGCAGGGCGGCGCGTCGCTCGATATTCTCTCGGGCTTCGTCGCCGGCAACTTTTCCGCCTACTATCTGGGCCTGACGATGGTGCTGCTGATGGCCATCGGTTCCTGGGTCAGCTTGCACGGCCTGGGCAACCTGATGGTGGCCGCGTCGGTGTTCGCCTTCGGCCTCGTCGCCTTCGGCTTTCTGGGCATGGGGCCGGTGACCATCGCGGTCGATTCCTACGGCCCGGTGACAGACAACGCGCAATCCGTCTACGAGCTTTCGCTGATCGAGCAGGTTCCGAACGTGCGGGAAGAGATCAAGACGGCCTTCAACGTGGACGTGGACTTCGAGCATGCCAAGGAGATGCTCGAGGAGAACGACGGAGCGGGGAATACGTTCAAGGCCACGGCCAAGCCTGTGCTCATCGGTACCGCAGTGGTCGGCGCGACCACCATGATCTTCTCCATCATCATGGCGCTCACCAATGGCCTCGCGGAGAACGTCGACAAGCTTTCGCTGCTTCACGCCCCCTTTGTGCTCGGTTTGGTGACGGGCGGGGCCGTCATCTATTGGTTCACCGGCGCTTCCACCCAGGCCGTCACCACGGGCGCCTACCGCGCCGTCGAGTTCATCAAAGCACACATCAAGCTGGACAGTGCGGAGAAGGCGAGCGTCGCCGACAGCAAGAAGGTCGTCCAGATCTGCACCCAGTATGCCCAGAAAGGCATGCTGAACATCTTCATCGCGGTGTTCTTCGTCACCCTGGCTTTCGCTTTCCTCGAGCCGTTCTTCTTCATCGGATACCTGATTTCGATTGCCACCTTCGGCCTCTATCAGGCGATCTTCATGGCTAACGCCGGCGGCGCCTGGGACAACGCCAAGAAGATCGTGGAAGTCGAACTGAAGCAGAAGGGCACTGAACTGCACGACGCGACCGTGGTCGGCGACACGGTGGGCGATCCGTTCAAGGACACCTCGTCCGTGGCGCTCAACCCCATCATCAAGTTCACGACCCTCTTTGGCCTGCTGGCGGTGGAACTGGCGGTCAAGCTGACGGTGACGAGTGGAAGTGGACTGACTCGCAGCCTGGCGGCGGCGTTCTTCGCCGTCTCATTGTATTTCGTCTACCGCTCATTCTACGGCATGCGGATTCGTGGGGCGGCGGAAACCGACGGTTAGCACCGCGCCGCTCCAAGGCCGTCGCTGGCGCTAGTCTCCCTTGGCCTCGGTCTTGATTTTCTTTGCCAGCTTTTCGATCTTCTCCGCCCGATCGAGGACTTTCAACGACAGCACGTTCTGGTTGGACTTGTCGAGGTCCTGCTGAAGCGACTTGGCCAGACCGGCCAGTTCATCGGCATCGCGCTTCATCCTGTCGAAGTTCGATTTCATCAGCTCCCGTTGTTGCTTGGGCGTGAGCGGCGATTTGGTGTCGGCATTCACGTCGGGCAGGGCGCGCGGTCCTTGTTGACTGCTGGGCAAGACTGGCGCCTGGGGAGGCTCCGATTGCGTCGAGTTCGCGGACCACGCCGGCAACGCCAGTAACAGTACGACCCCAAGCGCGCGTATCACTCGCTTGGAGCTCAAAGCCAGCCAGTCGCAGTACGGAAGGATCCGGGCGGTTTGAACCCGTTGCGGTTGGCCTGGATGAAAGACCAGTGAACCCAGATGGAGGAAACGATGAGCAAAGAGTTCAGCCATACGAACTCCTTTCGCAAAATCAACAACACCCATACTGCGCGCCTCACCAGCGGATAGTGTGACGCGGCTCGAATCGCCGCCACCGACTACATTGTAGCCTTCCCTTGTCGTACGCGTAAACCGCGTTCGGCCCACGCATCACCCCCCTCGTGTGAGCAGTGAGAGGAAGCCGGACATCGGGGTGTTCGATTTCGGACAGCGGAGTCGCGCAAACGGACATTCGCTTCGACGACCGGCGCTTACGCCAAGCATCTGTAACCGTCCAACAACTTACCCTACAATGAGTTATGGAATGAACGAGCAACGGCATGGGAGTTGCCTATCTGGGATACGGGTAGGCGCCCGGCCCATAAAGCGGCAGGCATTACCCGTTAGCCGGAGAGGAAGCAAAAGTAATGGATATTGCGCGTCCTTCACAAGCCCGCAAGCGTCGCATCCGTCGCATCATCTACGCCCTGATTGGCGTGCTGGTAGTGGTCGGGACGACAGTCGGTTTGTCGCACCTCAAGGTGGCCGCGCCTACTGTGGACGCGGGCACAGTGTGGCACGACGTGGTGAAGCGCGGTCCGATGGTGCGCGACGTGAGAGGGATCGGCACACTTGTCCCTGAGATCATCGTCTGGATTCCCGCTGTGACGGATGGTCAGATCATCAAGCGTGACGTGTTGCCGGGCGCTTTCGTGAAACCCGACACCATTCTGGTGGAGATGAGCGATCCGATCCTCGAGCAATCGCTGGCCGACTCCGAGTATCAAGTGAAAGCGGCGCAGGCTGACTACGACAGTCTGAAGGTGAAACTCGAGACCGCGCTGCTCGACCAACGGTCTACGGCGGCGACCGTCGCCTCGCAGTACCACCAGGACAGGCTGCAGGCCGAGGTTGACGAAAAACTGGCGGCGGACGGCTTGCTGTCGAACCTGACACTTCAACTCGCCCAGGTGAAGGCCCAGGAGTCGGCAACCCGCAACGAGCTGGAGCAGAAGCGGCTGGGGGTAGATGCCGAAGACGAGCGGGCGCAGCTCGCCGCCCAGCAGGCCAAGGTGGATCAGCTCAAGGCGCTTTACAACCTCAAAAAGAGCCAGGTGGATCAGTTACGCGTGAAGGCGGGCATGAACGGCGTCCTGCAACTGCTGCCGGTCGAAGTTGGACAGCGGGTCACCGCCGGGACCAACTTGGCGCGCGTGTCGGACCCCACCCGCCTCAAGGCTGAGATCAAGATTGCTGAGACGCAGGCCAAAGATGTCGCGATTGGCCAGCAAGCGGAGATCGACACGCACAACGGTGTCATTCCGGGCCACGTGATCCGCCGCGATCCCTCGGCGGTGAACGGCACGGTGACGGTCGACGTGCACTTGGACGGCCCGTTGCCACAGGGAGCGGTGCCTGACCTGAGCGTCGACGGCACCATCACCCTCGAGCGTCTGGCCGACGTGCTCTACGTCGGGCGTCCGGCCTTCGGCCAGCCCAGCAGCACGATCACGCTCTTCAAGTACGAACCGGGCGAGAGGTACGCCGATCGCGTCCAGGTGAAACTGGGCCGCGCCTCGGTGAACAACGTCGAGATTCTGGGCGGGCTGAAAGTCGGCGACGAGGTGATCCTCTCCGATATGTCGCGCTGGGACGGCGTGGACCGCATCAAGTTGGAATAGTATTAGCGCCGGGCCTGACGGCGTCCGGAGCGGACCGAGGCGGCGGGTTATGACGAGAGGCGAGGCGGAAGGCGTCGTGGAAACCCTGGACGGTTTCGCTCCCCGGGTGCTGATTGCCGACGATCAGCCGGACGTGCTTGCGGCTTTACAGCTTCTGCTCAAGGGCGTGGGCTATCAGACGGAACTCGTCACGTCGCCTCGCGCGGTCATCGAGTCGCTCGAGGCCGCGAGTTACGATCTGTTGCTGATGGACCTCAATTATGCGCGTGATACGACCTCGGGGCGGGAGGGTCTCGACCTGTTGGCGCGCGTGCAGGCCATCGACCGCACGCTGCCCGTGGTGGTGATGACCGCCTGGAGCAGCGTTCCCCTGGCGGTCGAAGCCATGCGGCGCGGCGTGCGCGATTTTGTCCAGAAGCCCTGGGAAAACGCGCAGCTCCTGAGCACGCTCAAGACGGAAATCGAGTGGGCGCGGGCCGACCGCGAGCGCCGGCAGCAGGAAGTCATGGAGCTCGAAGAGGCCGGCGACATCGAGCGTCGGCTGCTGCCGCGCGAGATTCCGCAAGTCCCAGGCTGCGAGATTTCCGCTGCCTGGCAACCGGCGCGCGTGGTGGGCGGCGATTACTACGATGTTCTGCAACTCGGCGATGGCCAGGTGGGACTGTGCATCGCTGACGCGATCGGCAAGGGGTTCCCGGCCGCTCTCCTGATGTCGAACCTGCAGGCGGCGGTGCGGGCCGCCGGCGCCCCGACCACACAACCAGGGGAGTTCTCAGCGAGGCTCAATCGTGAGGTCTCGAGCCATCTCGCGCCGGGCAAGTTCATCACTCTGTTTTATGGGCTGCTCGACGCTCATCGCCGGCGGCTGACCTACACCAATGCCGGCCACAACGCGCCGATTCTGATGCGCCGCGACGGCTCGCACGTTCGGCTCGAGGGAAGCGGAGCCGCGTTGGGTGTCTTCGCGGGCTGGGATTACGAGCAGGATGAAATCGATTTGGCGAGCGGCGATCGGCTTCTTCTCTTCACCGACGGCGTCACCGAGGCGGCGAACCCCGAAGGAGAGGAATACGGCGAGGAACGCCTGCTCGAACTGGTGAAGGAGAATCGTCATCTGGGCGCTGCGGGGCTCGAGATTAAGGTGATGCACGCCATCAACGAGTTTAGCGCTGGAACTTTGCGCGACGACGCGACGTTGATTTTCGTGGCCGTCGCCTGATCCACGGAGTGAACCCTGTTTTAAAAGCATGGGAGCGGCAGCCGGGGCAAGCACACGTCCGCCGCTGGTTGGGCGTCGCTCGAACGTCGAAGAGTCGGAGGATAATCCAGCATGAGTAACAACGGTCAATCGCTGATACGCCTGGAGGGCGTCACCAAGGTGTTCTACACCGACGAGGTTGAGACGCACGCTTTGTCGGGGATCCATCTGGACATCGCCAAGGGAGAGTACGTGTCCATCGCCGGACCCTCGGGCTGCGGCAAGTCAACGCTGCTGTCGATTCTGGGCCTACTCGATACCCCGAGCGACGGCAAGTACACGCTCAACGACAAAGAGGTTGAGGCCCTGGACCTCGGCGAGCGCGCGCGCATCCGCAACCGGGAAGTCGGGTTCATCTTTCAGAGTTTCAACTTGATTGGCGACCTCAACGTCTACGAGAACGTTGAGCTGCCCTTGACCTATCGCGGCATGAGGGCAGCCGAGCGGAAGGAGCGCGTGAATCGCGCCCTCGAAAGAGTCGGCATGGCGCACCGCTCGAAGCATCTGCCGAGCCAGCTCTCGGGTGGCCAGCAGCAGCGCGTGGCCGTGGCTCGCGCCATCGTCGGTGAACCCTCGGTGATGCTGGCGGACGAGCCCACCGGCAACCTGGACTCGAAGAACGGCGAGGCGGTGATGGAGCTGCTACGTGAGCTGCATCGCGCCGGTTCGACCATTGTCATGGTGACGCACGACCCGCGTTTCGCTCGCTACGCACAGCGCACCGTCAACCTGTTCGACGGCCGAGTGGTGGAAGAAAGCGAACAGCAGTCAGCCGTCGGCGATCAGCCGTCGGTCGCGGGTTAGTAACTCAGCCCCGCCCTGGAAACCTCGAGACAAGCCGTCGGCACCAACCCGATGCTGGAGGTCATTCTGATGACGACTCTAGTCCAGGACCTGAAATACGGCGCGCGCATGCTGGCCAAGAATCCGGGATTCACCCTGGTCGCGATGCTCGCGCTCGCCCTAGGCATTGGAGCGAACACGGCGATCTTCAGCGTCGTTAACGCTGTGCTGCTGCGGCCACTGCCATATCAGGATCCCGACCGGCTGGCATTCGTTTCCGAGCACACGGAACAAGTCCCGAACATGTCGGTCTCTTATCTGAACTTTCTCGATTGGCAGCGGCAGAACCAGGTCTTCGACCAAATCGCGGCTTTCCAGGGACAGAACTTCAACCTCACGGGAGTCGACCGGCCGGAACGCCTGTCGGGTTGGAACGTTTCCGCGAACTTCCTTGCCACGCTCGGCGTCAAGCCGTTTCTAGGACGCGACTTTCTTCCCCAGGAGGACCAACCCGGCGGCCATCCGGTGGTGGTCGTGACCTACGGCCTGTGGCAGAGACGATTTGGCGGCGACCCGGGCCTGGTCGGCAAGGCCTTGACGCTCAACGGCAGAAGCTACACGCTGATCGGGATTCTGCCTGCCACCTTCAAGTTTGCGGAAGTCTCGGGAGCGGCGGACGTCTATGCATCACTCGGGCTCAATACCGACCAGATGAAGAACCGTGGGAATCACCCAGGAATCTATGTGATTGCTCGGCGCAAGGCCGGTGTGAGTCTGGAGCAGGCGCGCGCCCAGATGCTGACCATCGCGCGGCAGTTGGCCCAGCAGTATCCCGACACCAACACCGGCAACAGCCTGGTCGTCATCTCAATGCGTGAAGAATTGGTCGAGGATGTGCGGCCGGCGCTGCTCGTGCTTCTCGGGGCCGTCGGCCTGGTGCTGCTCATCGCCTGTGTCAACGTGGCCAATCTGCTGCTGGCGCGCGCTGCGGCGCGAGAAAAGGAGATCGCTATCCGGGTCGCGCTGGGCGCCGGACGGCTTCGCATCCTGCGGCAGTTGCTGACTGAGAGCATCCTGCTGGCGGCGGCAGGAGGCGGGCTGGGACTGCTCCTCGGATACTGGGGCATCGACGGCCTCACAACCCTCATCCCTTCCGATTTTCGCGATGTGATCACGATCAGCATCGATCGCTGGGTGCTGGGTTTCACGCTCGGCGTTTCCTTGCTGACGGGCCTCGTGTTCGGGCTGATGCCCGCGATCCGCGCCTCGCGGTCCGACGTCAACGACTCCTTGAAGGAGGGCGGAAGGACGTCAGCGGGCGGGAGCCGTCAGCGCTTCCGCGGCGTACTCGTGGCTTCCGAGGTAGCACTGGCGCTCGTGCTGCTGGCGAGCGCGGGCCTGATGCTGCGCAGCATCGGCCGGCTGCTGGCGGTCGATCCAGGCTTCAACACCGATAACGTCCTCACCATGCGGGTGGCGCTGCCGGAGACCAAGTACACAAAGGACGCCCAGGTGGTCGCTTTCTACAAGCAGGTTCTGGAGCGAGTCCGCGCGCTTCCCGGTGTAACGACGGCCAGCGTCGCGAGACCCTTGCCCCTGACTGACGACGGCTGGCAGACGGACTTCTATCTCGATGGGCGTCCCGTCCCTCCGCCCGGACAGACTCCGAATTCGGACTACCACATGATCGATGCCGATTACCTGCGAGTAATGGGGATCCCGCTGATCAAAGGCCGCGCCTTTACCGAGGCAGACGACGACAAGGCTCTCCCCGTCGTCCTGATCAACGCGACCATGGCCCAACGCTACTGGCCGGGTGAGGACCCAATCGGCAAGCGAATCCACTTAGACGGAAGGAACATGGAAGGGTATTGGGCGACCGTGGTCGGAATTGTCGGAGACACCAAGCAGTATGGTCTCGAGCGCAAATCGAAGACGGAATTTTACCTGCCCTACCTTCAGAGAAGCGTGCGTAGCATGGAGTTGGTGGTGCGGACGGCCACGGATCCGTTGGGCTTGGTGAACGCGGTGCGGAGCAGTGTCGAGGCCGTGGACCCCGACCAGCCGGTCTACGCCGTCCGCACGATGGCGCAGTACCTGGCGGAGTCGGTGGCGTCGAGGCGCACCACCATGCTGCTGCTGGGTGTGTTTGCCGGGTTGGCCCTGATTCTTGCCGCCGTGGGAATCTACGGCGTCATGGCCTACGCGGTGGTCCAGCGGACGCACGAGATTGGGGTGCGCATGGCGCTCGGCGCCGGGCGTGGCGACGTGCTGAAACTCGTGGTGCGCTCGGGGCTGGTGCTGGCGCTCGCGGGAGTGGCGGTAGGACTGATTGCCGCCTTGGGGTTAACGCGCCTGATGTCGAGCTTGCTTTTCGGAGTGCGCCCAACGGATCCCGTGACTCTGGGCGGGGTGGCGCTACTGCTGACGGCAGTGGCGCTGCTGGCGAGTTATATTCCGGCGCGGCGCGCCACGCGAGTGGATCCCAACGCGGCGCTGCGCTATGAATAGCTTCTGAGGCGTGGCCGACGAACTGAGAAGTCGATAAGATGATAAGCTGGCGCAAAGGGGATCACTGCAAATGATCGTATTGCACAACCTCGAGAAATCCTACCCGGTGGGGCCGGGCCGTTATTACGTCCTAAGGCGCATCAACGTCGATTTGAAGGAAGGCGAATTCGTCACCGTCATGGGCCCCTCGGGCGCGGGGAAGTCCACCCTGCTCGCCATCCTCGGGATGTTGGATGGCGCCTGGACCGGAGAGTACTATTTCTTCGAGCAGCCGGTTCACAAGATGAGCGTCAAGCAGCGGGCCGAACTCAACAAGCAGAACATCGGCTTTGTCTTCCAGCAGTACCATCTGCTCGACAACCTGACGGTGGCCGAGAATCTCGACATTCCTCTCTCCTACCGCAACATCAAGAGTTCGGAGCGCCAGGCTGTGGTCGCTGACACGCTTGACCGGTTCCACATCGTCGGCAAGAAAGACCTCTACCCCAGCCAGCTATCCGGCGGACAACAGCAACTGGTGGCCGTCGCTCGCGCCGTCATCGCCAAGCCGAAGCTCATCCTGGCCGACGAGCCGACCGGCAATTTGCACTCGAGCCAGGGCAAGGAAATCATGGAGCTGTTCAAGAGGCTGAACGACGAGGGGACTACCATCGTCCAGGTGACCCACTCGGAAACCAACGCCGCCTACGGGAACCGGATCATCAAGTTGGTCGACGGGTGGATCTCAGATAATTAGGCGGTGGGACATGGCGCAGCAACCTATACATTTTGTGATAACCGGCTATTCGGGCCGCCTGCTGGTCAACAAGCTTGGAATCAAGCAAGGTTCGAAAGTCGTTTTCGTGAATCCTCCTGAGAACTATCATACCATCCTGGGAGCGTTGCCCGCCGGCGCTAAAGTGATCGGTGTGGCGCGCGCCCTGAAGCTCGAGCACGCGATCGACTTCATCCAGTGCTTCAGCAAGACGCGTGCGGACATCGAGAGCAAGATAGCTGCCTTGAAGCCTTGCCTCCTGCCTGATGGCATGTTTTGGATTTCATGGCCCAAAGGCTCCTCAGGAGTCGAGACGGATCTCAACGAGAACATCATCCGCGAGATCGGCTTGGAGAACGGCTTGGTTGACGTGAAGGTCTGTGCTGTCGACGACACCTGGTCAGGACTGAAATTCGTCTTCCGGCTGAAGGATCGTCCGCCGCCGGAGTGAGACGGCCGCGCGGCTCGTGATGTGAGCCCACCGCCTACCGTATGAAGATTGATTCTGTCGCACCTATCGTTCTCATCGCTGACGACCAGCGCGACGTGCTGGAGTCCTTGCGCCTGCTGCTCAAGGGTGAGGGATATCAGGTCGAGGCCGTGACCTCGCCGGCCGGAGTGCTTTCCGCCGTCCAGGCGCGCGACTTCGATTGCCTGCTCATGGACCTCAACTACACCCGTGATACTACGTCAGGTCAGGAGGGTCTCAACGTTCTGGCGCGCCTCCAGGACATCGACAGCACGCTTCCGGTGGTGGTGATGACGGCGTGGGGCAGCGTGGAAGTGGCCGTCGAAGCGATGCGACGCGGCGCGCGCGATTTCATCCAGAAACCCTGGGAAAACGCGCGGCTCATCGCCATCATCCGCACCCAGATCGAGTTGAGCCGGGCCCTGCGACGCGGACAGCGCCTGGAGGCGGAAAACCGCCTGCTCCGCGCCGAGGGCCGTCCGCAGCTCATTGCCGAATCCCGAGCCATGCAACCTGTCCGCGAGATGGCCGCGCGCGTGGGACCGTCGGAAGCGAACGTGCTTATCACCGGCGAGCACGGCACGGGCAAGGAAGTGGTCGCCCAAACACTGCACGCCCTCTCCGTCCGCGCCTCGAAGCCCATGGTCACGGTGAATGCCGGCGGCCTTTCGGAAGGCGTCTTCGAGAGCGAACTGTTCGGGCACGTGCGCGGCGCCTTCACCGACGCCAAGGCTGATCGCGTCGGCCGTTTCGAGCTGGCCGACGGCGGGACGCTTTTTCTGGATGAGATCGCCAATGTTCCGATGAACCTGCAGGCGAAGCTGCTGCGTGTGCTCCAGACCGGCGAGCTCGAGCGCGTGGGCTCCTCGAAGACGCGCCGCGTCAATGTGCGCATCCTGTCGGCCACCAACGCGGACTTGAGCCAGGAAGTAGCAAACGGGCGCTTCCGTGAGGACCTGCTGTTCCGCATCAACACCGTCGAGATCCATCTGCCTCCGCTGCGTGATCGCCGCGAGGATATTCCGCTGCTGGCCACGCACTTTCTGCACCCCTACGCGCAACGCTACCAGAAGTTGTTCACGGGCTTCGACGCGGCGGCGATGCAGGCGTTGCTCGCGCACTCCTGGCCGGGCAACGTCCGTGAACTCGACCACGTTGTCGAGCGCGCGGTACTCATGTCGCAGGGAGCTCAGATCACGGCGGCTGATTTGGGCTTGAGGACGACACGCGAAGCGCCGGCGCGCCTGGAGGACATGAGCCTGGAAGAAGTGGAGTGCTTCCTCATCCAGAAAGCCCTAGCCCGCTTCGACGGCAACGTGAGCCGGGCGGCGGACGCGCTGGGCTTGAGCCGCAGCGCTCTTTACCGGCGCCTCGAGCGCTACGGACTGCGCGTCAGCAGCGCCAAGAACGACGAGTGAAGTGAGCGCCGCCCCATCCAGATCGCCTTCACAGCGCCGACTCAGCCACGAGCGCCGTATTCTGCTCATCGCGACGGCCGCCGCAACTCCCGCCATCGTCGTGGCGATGGTTCTCCTCTGGCGGGGTGATTACACTTCCAAAGTCCAGTGGACGCTGACCGTCCTCATCGTCGGCGTGTGGATGGGGTTCGCCTTTGCCCTGCGTGAGCGGGTGGTGCGTCCGTTGCAGACGCTGTCCAACATTCTAGCCGCGCTCCGGGAGGGCGACTACTCGATCCGCGCCCGCGGTGCCCGGTGGGACGAAGCGTTGGGCGAGGTGATGGTCGAGGTCAACGCCCTCGGCGATACCCTGAAGGAGCAGCGGCTGGGCGCGCTCGAAGCGACGGCGCTGTTGCGCAAGGTGATGGAGGAGATCGATGTCGCGGTCTTTGCCTTCGACGGCGACCAGCGACTGAAATTGGTGAACCGGGCGGGGGAGCGCCTGCTGGCGCAGCCTGCCGAGCGGATTCTCGGCGAGAGCGCCGAGGACCTCGCACTTGCGGACTGCCTGGAAGGCGAGGCGGCGCGGACCCTGCAGCGCAACTTTCCCGGCCAGCACGCGGCCACGGCGCGCTGGGGTCTACATCGCACTACCTTCCGCGAGGGTGGGCTTCCGCATCAACTGGTGGTGCTCTCGGACGTGAGCCGGGCGTTGCGCGAGGAGGAACTGCAAGCGTGGCAGCGCCTGGTTCGCGTGCTCGGGCACGAGCTCAATAACTCGCTGACGCCCATCCGCTCGATGGCTGGGAGTCTGGAGAGCCTGCTGGCTCGCGAGCCGCGCGCTGCGGATTGGGAGCAGGACATGCGCCAGGGACTGCGCATCATCGGCTCACGCGCCGAGGCTCTGAGCCGCTTCATGGGCGCCTATGCGCGCCTGGCTCGCTTGCCGCGGCCGAAGCTCGCGCCGGTGGATGTGGGAGCGTGTGTGCGGCGAGTGGTGGAGCTCGAGACGCGCATGCGCGTGGTGCTCGATCCTGGTCCGCCGCTCACCATTCGCGCCGACGCCGACCAGCTCGAGCAACTCCTCATCAATCTGGTGCGCAACGCCGTCGATGCCACCGAGGAGACCGGCGGACAGGTGCGCGTCGGCTGGGCGAAGAACTCGCGCTACCTCGAAGTGTGGATCGATGACGAAGGCCCCGGCCTCGCCAATACCTCCAACCTGTTCGTACCCTTTTTCACCACCAAGCCCCACGGCTCGGGCATCGGGCTGGTACTCAGCCGCCAGATTGCCGAAGCTCATGGCGGCACGCTGAGCCTCGAAAATCGCCGTCCCGGCCCGGGTTGCGAGGCGCGCCTGCGTCTGCCACTTTAGGGATTGAAGATTCAAGCCTAATCGTCTCGCGCGCGATATAATGCCGTGTTTCGCCCGCGCCGCATCAGTCGGCGGGCAAACTCCGATGAAACGACGCGATTTCTTGACACGAGTAGCGGGAGCGGCAGGCACGAGCCTGCTCGGAACAGGAGCGGCCGGAGGGCGGGTGGTGCAGCATCCTCAGGGCCGGCGCCACGCCCCGCGGCGCCGCGGCCCTGACCACAGCGCACGCATCGGCATCTCGTCGTGGAGCTTTCACGATTTCTTTCCTGTGACCCTCGATCCGGACTCGACGCTCCCGGAAACGCGGCTCGTCCTCATGGACTTTCCTGAAATGATCGCTGACCGCTACAAGGTTCACAACCTGGAGTTGGTGGCGCCGCACTTCGCTTCCCTCGAGCCGATGTATATCGAAGAGTTGAAGGGAAAGATTTTGCGGGCGCATTCGCACCTTATCAACATCCCCGTGGACATTCCTGAGATGGCGCAGGACGGCGGGCTTTCCGATCCTGACCCGCAAGTCGCTGGCGCCGCCATCAGCGCCGCGAAGAAGTGGATCGACATCGCGAAGGGGCTGGGAGCCCGCTCGGTGCGGTGTGATCCCGGCAAGTTGAATCCCGAGGATCTGGCTCCCACGGCCGAGTCTTACCAGGAGCTCGCGGCGTACGGCAAATCAAAAGGCATTGCGGTCCTCATCGAAAACCACGGCGGCGTGGGCTCGGAACATCCCGAGGAACTGCTCCGGCTTTTCCAGGCGGTCGGCGGACCGTTCATTGGCGCGCTGCCCGATTTCGGCAATTTCCCCGACGAGGCGACCCGCCTGGAGGGATTGCCGCTTCTGTTCCCGTACGCGCGCACCGTCTGCCACGCCAAAGGGCTCGAGTTCGACGCCAACGGCAACGAGACGAAGTTTGATTTCGCGAAGTGCGTGGAGATTTCGAAGCACGCAGGGTACAGGGGCGTCTACTCGATTGAATACGAGGGCGCCGGCGATCCCTACGACGGCGTGCAAAAGGTCGTCGATGAGTTGACGCGATATCTTTAGTGGCGGCAGGAAACATCGATGCAGAGCTACAGAGATGAACTTAAGAACCGGCCTCGGCTTCAGGGGCCGACTATTGCAATCCTGATCGTGGTTCTCGCACTCTGCGCCGTCCCCGCCGAGAGGAGGGCTCACGCCCTCGCGCGCGTGACGCCAGACCGGGCAGCGACCACGGGTACGCCTCAGCGTATCATCGCTGTGGCCGACGTGCATGGTGCCTACCAGGAGTTCGTGGGAATCCTGGAGCAAGTACGTTTGATCGACGCCAACCATCATTGGGTTGGGGGGCAGACGATCTTCGTGCAGGTCGGTGACGTTGCCGACCGCGGGGCGGAAACGCGTAAGGCTCTTGATTTGCTGATGGACCTTGAACGCGAGGCTCCGGCTCAGGGCGGCAAGGTCATCCCGCTGCTCGGCAACCACGAAGTGATGCAAATGATGGGCGATCTGCGTTACACCACGCCCGCCGACTTCCAGTCATTTTCAACCGACCAGTCTGAGAAAGTACGCGACGCCGCCTATCGGGAGTATCGCAAGTTCATAGCCGCGACCCGCCAAGTGCACGACGTCCCTGATGACGAGGAGGCACACCAGCGCTGGCTGGCCCGCCACCCGCTTGGTTTCTTCGAGGAGCGCGACGCCTACGCTCCGGACGGGACCTACGGACGCTGGCTCCGCACTCACGACGCCGTAGCCCTGGTGGGTGACACCCTCTTCCTGCACGCTGGGCTCGACCCGGAGCTACATTTCGGTTCCCTCAAGGACTTGAACGGCAGGATTCATTCCGAGATCGCCGACTTTGCCGAGCTCGCGCGGACGCTGGCGGAAGAAGAAATCATCTGGCGCTATATGACCCTCGACGAAGCGTTCAATCAGGTAAAGCTCAACTATGATGCGTTGCAGGGCGGCTCGACCGGCGCCCCTGCTGATACCGAAGGCATACACCGAATCCTCGCCCTGCGCCAGATGCTTGCGGTGCCTAACACGTTGCTAATGTCCAATCAGAGTCCGATCTGGTATCGCGGCTTGGCCCTTGAACCCGAACAGAAAAACGAAGCGGGTTTGACCAAGCTGCTCGGCCGCCTCAACGCCCATTCCATCGTTGTCGGACACACCGTGCTGCCCAAGTTCACCATCACTGCTCGCTTTGACCATCGTGTCTTCCTTATTGATACCGGCATGCTCAAGTCCTACTATGGCGGTCGCGCCTCGGCACTTGAAATCAAAGGCGGAAGGTTTACCGCTTTTTACGCTGACGATCCGAATCCTCACGTGCTCGCAGGGGAGAGTGGCGCTGCGTCTTATCGGGAGCGGGTTGAGACGGCAAGCTACGGCGCGCTTGTTTCGCACTGAGCCGTTGTTGCGGCCACTTCCGGGGCGCGTCTTCGCGAAATCAAGTTTGGGGACTTCCGCAAGAGTGGTGATTCTCGAATCCTGGTAGCCTGACCAAAAGGGGGATCGAGTTGAAACGGCCAGGTGGGCGAGCACTGCGCTTCGTTCTGATATTCGCGGCGGCACTTGCGCTTCTTTCAGCGCCAGCCGCGGCGCAGGCACCCGGTGGCGTATCCCGACCTTCTCCCAGGCCCGCCGCCGAACCACATAAATGGTACAGCTTGGGACGAGTGATCACCTTTACCGGCCAGCCTGTTCCGGCCGCTGACGTTGCAGTTTATCTTGACACGGCGGCGACTCCCGTCCAGCAGCTCAGTTCGAGCTTTCAGGGAGAGTTCGAAATTTCTTTGGACGTGAATTCGAACGAGCGCCAACGGCTTCGCCTGGTCGCGACCAAGGAGGGCTATCACCCTTCGACCGAGAATGTCGACTTGATCGTCGAGGGCAAGACCGGAGTCATCGACCTAGTCTTGCGGGACATTCAGCCTGACATGGACCAGCTTCCCCTCGAAAGCCTGACCTCGAGCGTCATGGAGCACCTCAGATTGCCAGTGGGAAGTTCCGCGATAGAACCACAGGAGAACGAAACGGTGCGGCGAGTCGCCGCTTTGCTCGACGATGAGGATCCAGCGGGCGCGCTTCGTCTTGTAGACGATGCCGTGGGGCATGATCCGAATAGTGTGGAGCTGCGCACCCTGCAAGGCTTGGTCATGTTCGAGTCAGGGAGTTGGTCGGGCGGCACGCGGCTCCTCAATGACACGTCAGCCTTGAATGCATCCCGGGGGGCGGGAGCGCGCAGGTCTGAGCCCGATCTCATCCTTGGGGTTCTCGAATGCTGGCGAGGGAATCCACAAAAGGCGGTGGAAGATTTCTCGCGCGGTTTGGCCGTGGAACCCAAAGGGGCGCTGCTTCTCCAGGAGCTCGGCAGAGCCTATTTGCTTTCGGAGAACTGGTCGCAGGCTGATGCATCTCTGACGCGAGCCCTTCGGGCGGGAGCTTCTCCTGAAGCTCATCTGCTGCGCGCGCAAGCGCTCCTTGCGGAAGCCAAGTTGAGCGATGCCCAGAGGGAATGCGAGACTTACCTGGGCCGAAGAAGGCCCAAGGATTTGCCCACGCCGGTCCGCATGCTGTGGACGAAAGTGAATAAACGAATGGATCTGGAAACCGAATCCGAGGAGGGCGCTCGGACGTCCGTGGTCAAACAGACGGCGGCCGAACGTCTGCAAAACTTCTCCGAGCTTAATGGAGTCGAGCCCGCCACGAGTCAGGATGAACTTGCGTCCATCCTGCAAAAGACCGGAGAACGCGTGGAGGGCTTCTTCCAGGATTTCCATAACACCAGTTCGCGAGAGGAGATTCGCGAGGAAATCCTCCACCGCAACGGGAAGGTCGGCTCGTCGTTCCAGCAGAGTTTCCAGTATCTGCTGCTCGCCTGGCCTGACAAATCGCGGCCCTCTCTCGAGGAATACCGTACCGGCGCCCGCGGGCCCCGCCCGGGCGAGGGTGTCATGCTCACCCAAGGCTTTGCTTCCGCGGCGCAGTTTCTGCTTCCCGCCTATCAGCCGGAAGCCACGTTTGTGTATCTGGGGAAGCAGCGCGTGGAGGGTCATGACACTTATGTGATGGCCTTTGCTCAAAAGCCCGAGGTCGCGCGATTGCTGACCGGCTTCAGAGCGGGCGCGACTCACTTCTGGACGTTGTCACAGGGTGTGGTCTGGATTGTCTGCGACACGTATCAAGTTATTCGTCTCCGCACGGATCTCTTGAGCCCCTTACTCGATGCCCGGCTCGAGCGTGAAACCACCGAGATCAATTACAGTGAAGTCCACTTCCCCGGCGTTCCTGTTTCCTACTGGCTGCCTCGCGAGGTTGTAGTGACAGTGGACTGGCAGGGCAAGCTGCGCCGTAACCGCCACAGCTATTCGGATTTCCGCCTGTTCAGCGTCGAAAGCAGGATCATCACGTCTCCCGAGCCGGGCGAGAAACCCTGACGCGCACGGCTGCTCCTTGTTCTTCGATTCGCCTCTGTTCACGCCCCTTGCTCTGCGCTAAACTGCCTAACCTTTCTTTCCCGATCGGTTCTCCGGAGGAACAGAGATGTGGCGACGTCACTTGATTGTCCCTGCAGCGCTCCTGGCGATTGTCCTCGCGAGCGCAGCCGGCCAAACATCGGCCGCGCAGGCGCCCGCTCAGAAACCCACGCTCGGCGATTTCGACGCCTACGCCGCCCAGATCATGCAGGACTGGAAAGTGCCGGGACTCGCCGTCGCGGTGGTCGAGGATGGCAAGGTGGTGCTGCTCAAAGGATACGGGTATCGCGACGTCGAGAAAAAGCTGCCGGTCACGCCGCGGACGCTGTTCGCCATCGGCTCTATCTCGAAGTCGTTCACGGTGACGGCGATGGGCATGCTCGTCGACGAGGGCAAGCTCGAGTGGGACAAGCCAGTGCGGAATTATCTGCCGGCGTTCAAGCTTTACGACCCAGTGGCGAGCGAGCGCGTTACGCCGCGCGATCTCATCACGCATCGCACCGGACTGCCGCGTCATGACACCGTGTGGTACAGTTCGAACTTCAGCCGCGCCGACCTGGTCCGCCGCCTGCAATATCTCGAGCCCAGCAAGCAATTGCGCTACACCTACCAGTACAACAACCTGATGTTCATGACCGCCGGCTACATGGTCGGCCAGATCGCGGGCACCACCTGGGAAGACTTCGTGCGCCGCCGCGTCCTCACGCCGCTCGGCATGCCCGACACGAACTTCTCCGTCGTCGACTCGCAGAAGAGCGCCGATTTCGCGCTGCCTTATCAGAATGCCAAGGACGTGGTGAAGCTCATGCCGTTCCACAATGTCGACGCCCTCGGGCCGGCGGGCTCGATCAATTCGAGCGCGCAGGACATGGCGGCGTACCTGATATTTCACATGAGCAAAGGCATGCACGGCGCGACGCGGCTGCTCTCCGAGAACAATTCCAACCAGATGCAGATTCCGCAGATGGTCGAGCCGAACTCGGAGCGCTGGAAGGAGATCGGACTCGCGAGCTACGGCCTCGCCTTCAATGTCTCGGCGTATCGCGGACACAAGATGGTCTCGCACGGCGGCGCCATCGACGGCTTCACGGCGCAGTTCGCTTTTCTTCCTCAGGACCAGATCGGCGTGGTGGCGCTCGCCAACTTCGACGCCGATAAAGATCCGGTGCCGATCATGGTGGTCTACAACGTGTTCGACCGGCTGCTCGGCCTCGACCAGGTCGCTTGGAACCAGCGCTTCACCGACGACGAGCGGAAGCAGAAAGAGTCGGAGGAAGCGGCGAAGCAAAAGGGATTCACGCTGCGGAAGCCCGGCACGCATCCCTCGCACGACTTGAAGGACTACGTGGGCGAGTACGAGAATCCCGGTTACGGCATCGTCAAGATCGAGCCGGACGGTGACAACTTCACGATGAGCCTGAACCTGCTCCAGTCGCCGCTTCGCCACTTTCATTACGATACCTTCGAAGTTCCCGAGAATCCCGTGGATCCGCTGGAGAAGACCAAGGTGACGTTCTGGACGGACCTTGCGGGCAACATTTCGAGCCTATCCATTCCGCTCCAGCCTGACGTGAAGGACATCGTGTTTACCCGCCGGCCAGAGAGCGTCACTCGCAGCTTCCTCGAGCCGTTGGTCGGACAATACGCCATGGGCGGGCTCACCGCCAGAGTTTCCATCGAAGGTGAGAAGACGCTCGTCCTGGTGGTGCCCGGCCAACCGAAGTACGTGCTGACTCCGCGCCGCGGCACGACGTTCGACCTCGAGGGCCTCTCGGGATTCAGCATGGAGTTCAAAAAGGACGCTTCAGGCAAAGTGACCGAGGCGGTGATGTATCAGCCTGACACCACGTTCGTCATGCAGAAGGAGTGACCCGCCCAGGTGTCATTCCGAGCGAAGTGAGGAATCTGGCTCTGAAAGGGAAACACTGAGATTCTTCCTTCGCGCTGCTCAGGACCGCTTACGACGGCCACTTCGTTCCATTTACTGTTTCTTCTTCTTAAACAGATCGCCGATGGCGTTCACGAGGCTGGGGGGAGTCTGCGGCGCCTGACCCGGTTGCGATCCTCCCGCAAGATTAGGTAATCCACCCAAGCTGCGCTGACCTTGAATCGCGAACCGCGGATTGTCGAGCGTCCCGCTCACGCGAAATGGGAACGAGAGCTTGCCGTCGGCGTAAGTGGCGCCTGAAAGGGCCGCGACGATGCCGGTGACGGGATTCTGCCCGGCGGCAGTTTTCGCCACTCCCTGATAATCGAGGGTACCCGCACCGATCAGGCTCAGCGTGCCCGAGCCTTGTGCTTCGACGCCGTTGCCGGTGATCGAGATGTGGTTGCTCGAGAGGCGCTGATCGGCGAGTTGGAAGTCGCTCGACATCGAGGAGAAGGAGGATGGATCGCCTGAAGCCGGGCCGAGATTACTGAGGCGCGCCAGCGTCATCAGGTTGCGATTCAGTTTCAGGCTAGGTAGCTGGCCGTTGCGCACCGTCAATTGTCCGGCGCCTTGGATGCCTTCGAGCGGATGCGGCGAGTGCGTGGTCTGGCCGGCGAGCTTCACGTTCCCCTCGAGCGTCCCTGTCATCTTGCCTCGACCGGTGGGAAATGCTTCGAGCATCCGCGCGACGTTGACGGCGCGCAGGCGGGCGTTGGCGACGAAGTGCGTTTCGGGACCGGCGAAGTTGAACGCCAGACTGCCGGTGGCCTGACCGCCGTCGGCCTCGAGGCTGAGGTCGTCGAGGAAGACCTGCTTCGACGCGAGGTGCAGCTTGGATTTCACTTTCGTGGTTTCGACCGCCCCGAAGCGCAGCACCTCAGCCTGCAAGCTGCCTTGACCGGCGGGCTCCGTACCGGAAGTCGTGAAGGCGTCGAAGTCGAATTGCTCGAGGGTGCACGAACTTCCGCGGACCTCGAAGTACGGCACGGCCGACTCGCCGGAGGGCAACAGGTTGGCCAACGTCAACCGGCCGCCCGACGTCTTGAATTTTGAAACTACGCCCATTGTGAAAGACGGTGCGCCGCCCGTCGCCGGGGCGGTTGCCGCCGCTTTCTCTTCCACTCTTCCACCCGGATTCTCGAAATTCCAGCGGCCGCGCGCGTCCGAAATCAGGTTGATGACGGGGTCGTCGAACTCGAGCGACTTGATCACCACTTGCCGGTTCCACAGAGCGTGGGCATCCACCTCGGCGTAAATACGGCGCGCTTTCACAAAATTCCCCGGCGGGAAGCCCGGCGGGTTGCCCACCGCGAAATCGTCCACGCGCACCGACACTACTGGCAGAACCGTGAGCGCGAGATGTCCGATGGACACCGGCTTACCGGTGCGCTGTTCGAGATAGGCGATGGCCTGCGGCCGGTAGCGGTCGAGGTCGACCAGCGCCGGGACGACGAATGCCAGTACGATCAAGAATCCGGCCACGATGGCGAGCAGGACGACCCAGGTTTTGCGTCGGATGGCCATATTTGTAGCGGCGGCCTCTGACCGCCGACTTCTTCGGCGCTCAGAGAGCGCCGCTACAGCGGGCAGCGGCTCAGCTTGATGCTCGCTTCACCACGATGTCGGTTCCCCAGGATCCCTCTGCGTTATCGATCCGGAGCTGCATCTCGTCCTTCGATACCTTACCCTTCACCAGCAGCTTGACCGGCTGACCCTGCCACTCGGACGCGACCGAGAACGAGATGGCGTCCCCGTCCAGTTTGCCGTCGCTGATCGGGAAGTCCTTGCCCCGGGCGCCCTGCATCGTGCCCGTCACACTCTGTCCCTCGGACTTGAGCGTGAACTGCGGACCCTCATCCCCTTGGGTCTTCCACTTCCCGGTGACGTCGGAGGCGAGGACGAGTGCCGCGAAAATGCCCATGACGACCAGACAGCCGAGAAGACGTGAGATGCGCATGCGATTCTCCTTTGCCAATCAGTGCGCCCACACCTTGGTGGGATCGCTTTCAAACGGGTAGACGTTGGTCGAAAACCTTCCGCCCATGACTGCACCAAGGTTTATGCCACTCATTACGAATTACGGGTTAGGAAGGTTACGAAGGCCGGGCTCGCCGTCGCAGCCGAGCTTCGTGTGACGGCGAGACAATCGCCGATCCGAGCGAAACGAAGTGCGATCTCGTCCTTCACGACGAAGCAACCATCTGAAAATAAGCAGCTTACTTATGGGAGTTCGTTCCGTTTGCTCCAATCTCCGATTTCTCTTTTCTTATCAATGTGATGCGGCCATGACCCCGCGCACGCGGAGTTCGTTTTCGAGTTCGTTCCAACAACTTGTCTTTGTTTTCTGTAGATTACGAGCAACCGATCCCCCAGTAGACTATCTTTTTCGCACTCTCAAACCTTGCTATCCCCAAAGGCAATACTCACAGCCTGAGATTACCACGCCGCGATAGGCCCGTGGAGACGGATGAGACGCATGAGACTGAAAATTCTGTTCGGAGTCGGATTGTTGTTCCAATCGGATTGAGACGAGTCAGCCCTTACGAAAGGTCGCCGCGTTTTGCCTGGGCGACGGCATCGCCTGCGGCTGGGAATTCCCGGTCAGCGACGGCAAACTGATGGTGACGCTATCCCGTGCTCGGTCGCGTCGGGTCAAGCTGCGATTTCATCCAGAACCCTTGCGGGCGGGCAACACTGATGCCACACTTCCGATCTCAGGACACTCGGCTTATGAACCACTTCGCTGTAGCCCTCGCTTTAATCGCTGCGATTGGTGCAACACGGCCCTTAATGGGTCAAGTCGCAAATTACCGGCTATTACTGGCGCCGGTCGTCCGGCACCACGATCCAGACTTTGCCCATTTGTCCGCGCTCAGGGGTCCGGGTCAAGTTTCCACCAAGGAGGCGAAAGTTGAGACAATCGCGAACGGGCTTCCCCAGCCCCCAGCTCAGCAACCGAAGCCGCAACTGGATGCCGCAGAACGTCGGCGCGTGACAGATGCCGCGATCGCGAATCTAAAGCTGCACTAGGTTGATTCGGACGTGGCCCGGAAAATGGCGCATGCGCTGCTGGCGCGGGAAAAGGCCGGCGATTACGACGCTGTGACGGATGGCGTGGCCTTCGCCGCTCTGCTGACCAGGCAGTTGAGCGATGTGAGCCATGATCTGCACCTGGAGGTGGTCTATACTCCGACCCCCTTGCCCGAGCGCTCGACCGCACCAAGCCCTGAACGCCTGGCGCGTTACCAGGCGGCAATGGAACAGGACAACTGGACGTTTGAAAAGGTCGAGATCCTGCCGCACAACATCGGCTATCTGAAGCTCGACTCGTTTCCCGAGCCTTCTATATGTGGGAGGACGGCGACGGCGGCCATGGCTTCCTTGAACCACGCGGACGCCATTATCTTTGATTTGAGGGACAACCGTGGCGGATATCCGGGCATGGTCATGCTGATTGCCGCCTACCTCTTCGACCATCCGGAGTACATGGTCAACCCCAGGGAAAATACGACCGAGCAGTCCTGGACGCGGTCGCCTGTTCCAGGAAACAGGCTGGCCGACAAGCCGGTCTATGTGTTGACTTCAGCCCGGACTTTTTCGGGCGCGGAGCACTTCAGCTACAACTTGAAAATGTTGAAACGCGCCACGCTGGTGGGTGAGACCACGGGGGGTGCTACCGATGTAGGGATTTTTCACCGGATTGACGATCACTTCGGGATGGGTATTCGTGAGACCCGATCGATCAATCCCTATTCAGAACCCGACTGGGCAGTAACGGGCGTGGAGCCGGATGTGAAGGTGAAGGCCGCGGATGCACTGGAGACCGCAGAGAAGCTGGCGCAGCACAAGCTGAAGAAGAAGTAGCCGAACCTAGCCAATCTCGCCGCGTTTTGCCTGCTGGACGATGCCGTCCGCGGCGCGATACGCCAGCGCCTGAATCGTACACGTCGGCTGATTGCGGCCGCTGGTGACGAAGCTGCTTCCGTCGACCATAAAGAGGTTGGGAACGTCGTGGGCGCGATGATGCTTGTCGACCACCGACGCTTTCGGATCGTCGCCCATGCGGCACGTTCCCATCAAGTGGACCGACGCGCTTGCGTCCGCCACTGGAAAGCCCCACTTCTTGAGCGCGCCTGCGGCCTCGAGCAAGTCGAGTGCGCGGTCGCGGAAGAACGCCATCGTCTTGAGGTCGTCGGGATGATTCTTATAGGTGACGCGCAGCGCGGGGAGTCCCCAAGCGTCCTTCACGCCGGGGTCGAGCGTGATGGTATTGGACTCGATGGGCAAGGCGGTCAAGTGGGAGAATACGTTCATGGTGCGGGTGAAGTCGTGCGCCAGGGCCTTCTTGAGGCCCGCTCCCCAGCGCGGCGTATCGGGCGACAGCGCAAAGATGCCGAAGCCGATGGGGTAGAAGTCGAACCGCGCGTCGAGTCCGCCGCCGCCGTAGAATCCGCGCTGGGGATCGGAGTCGTAGAAGTCGTGGAGGACGCGCGTCACTTGCACGCTCTTGTATTCGTTCAGTGGATGCTCAAAGACGCCGAGCGCGCCAGCCGTAGCCTCGAGCATCAAGTACTTGCCCACCAGGCCGCTCGAGTTCGCGAGTCCTTGCGGAAAGCGGTTGGATTTCGAGAGTAGCAGCAGGCGCGGCGTCTCGGCTCCATTGGCGCACAGGACCACGGTCTTCGCCCGCTGGAAAATTTCCTGCTGGCGTGCGTCGAAGTAGACGACGCCGTCCACGCGGCCAGTCTTGCCGGTGGAGATCTTCCGCACGTAACAGCCCGGGCGGATTTCGCAGCGTCCCGTCTGCTCGGCCATGGGGATGACGCTCGCGAGCGTGCTCGACTTCGCGGCCATCTCGCAGCCAAACCACTCACAGAATCCGCAGTGGACGCACGCCGCGCGCCCGCGATAAGGCTGGGAGAGAATCGCCATGGGCGCGGGATACGCGTGCCAGCCGAGCTTCTTCGCGGCGCGCTCAAACAGCACTCCCGATGACTTGACGGGCAGCGGCGGCAGGGGATACGGCTTCGAGCGCGGCGGATCAAACGGACTCGCGCCCGCGAGCCCCGAGACCCCGAGGTCCCACTCCGCCTTGGTGTAATAAGGCTCGAGGTCGGCGTAAGTGATGGGCCAGTCGGCGAAGCCCGTGCCCGCAATCGGCCCCCAGCGGCTGCGCTCGATGAAGTCGATTTCGTGGAAGCGCCAGTAGTTGGCGGTGAAGTGCACCGTCCCGCCGCCCACGCATTGCCCGTAACCGACCACGTCCGCGAGCTCCGCCTTGTCGTGCTCGGTGCGCCGGAAAGTGTTGGGCTGGCGCGCATGAACGTTGGTCAGAGTCTCTTGTCCCGGGTAAGGCTTGTCGTAGATGTCCTTGAACTTCAGCTCGTCGTGCCGGAAGTCTTTCTCGCGCAGGTAAGGCCCCTGTTCGAGGACCACGACCTGGAAGCCGGCGGTTGCGAGTTCCTTCGCGACCACGCCGCCCGCCGCGCCCGCGCCCACCACCACGAAATCAACCGCAGTCTTGGGAGTAAATCGTGTCATCAGTTCTCACTCAGGAATGACTTGCGAGGAGCGTCTCGTTCCGGCTTCTCGTACAGTGCCTTGAGCGATCCGGCCAGCATGAAGCACGATGTCAAGCCCGCGACCCACTCGAATTGCCTTGCCTGGATCAGTCGCCACAGCGCGCGTCGGCGTAGGGGCATGCCAGCGAGGGAACCGCCTGGGCCTCCTGTGCCGCTAGCGCACCGTCCACCGGCCGCGGCACTCGCGCCCCGGCCGGGCGGCGCGCTGTGCCGCAAGTCAGCCAGCCAGTCGCGTACCGCGAGCGCGAAGCCCGACGGGGTCTCCAGAGGCCGCTCGGAACACCAGAGTTTGACCGTGACCAGACCAGCTCGTCCGCCCAGGGCTCGCAGACTTTCTGGCGCGGGGATGCTGAAGTGAGTGACCTCTTTGATCATGGACCAGTAGCGTCCCGCGATCCTCTCCACCAGGCAGTCGGCGTTGCAGGTGCTGACCAGAAACCGTCCCCCCGGTTTGAGCACGCGCTCGACCGCACCGACATGCGCCGTCGGGTCGGCGATGTGCTCGAGGCAATTAAACGACACCACGTTGTCGAAGCTTGCCGCCGGGAGGGCATTCTCCTCCAGGAGTTCGGCACTCGTCTCGATTTTCCACCGCTGGCGGACATACTCCCGCAGATGGCGGTCGGGCTCAATGCCCGTCACCGAGAATCCAGCGTCTCGCGCTGCCGCCAGAAAGTGCCCCGTCCCGGGGCCAATCTCCAGCAGGTTCGTGCCCCGGAAGCAGGCTGCGAATTCGTGCCACTTGCCGTAATCCGGTCCTCCGCCCTTGAGGTAATCGATGGTGGCTGCGAAGTGCGCGTGTCGTTCGGGATCATCGTCCGGCGGGATGGGAGGCACCTGAAGTATCGCGTGACAATCCTTGCAACGGAGGTAGCGACGGTTAGTCCGAAAAAAGACGACGCGAAGATCCGCTCCACCGCAGTAGCCACAGTGTGCAGTGGCCGCGCCGTCATGGGTCGTGGGCTGGAACGATCCGGAGGCTGACGACTTTGAGCTGGTTACCATCAAGGCGAGCTGCGAAGGTCAATCTCCAATGGGCTCTGTGGATAGCTCCGCCCGATACTATACTCGACTCCGTGGGTCCTCGAAAGCGGCTTCTGCGCCGTGCCTTTTCTGCGATGCGGGCGCGGGGAAAAAGCAGGCTGTGGCTCTGGCGGGCGAGACGCCCGCGCTACCAGTGGCGTGCCTGATTTTTACCGCTGCGAACCCAAACTGCGGTATCATCTTCGCGACCCTTTCCCAAGTTTGCGTGCCCGAAGGTGTCCCTCGTGGCGCTTGCTATTCTCGTTTGTTTCCGATTCCCGTAAGCACACACCCGGCAAGGAAGGAGACCACGCCATGAATCGCAGAACTGTTATGAACTTCCTCCTGCTAGTCGCGATAGCCACCGTTGCCCTTCCCGCGGCGGCGCAAAGCGGGACTTCGGGCCAGAGTCCCGCCGAGATGCGTATCGCTCGAGAGGTGCGGCACGAAATCGTCATGCTGCCCTACCTCGACGTGTTCGATTACATCGCTTTCGAGGTGCGCGGCTACGACGTGAAGCTGACAGGGGCAGTGATCCGGCCCACGCTCAAGAGCGACGCCGAGCGGGTCGTCAAGGGCATTGAAGGCGTGCAGAAGGTCGACAATCAGATCGAAGTGTTGCCGCCGTCCACGATGGACGACGGGCTGCGCCTGCGGCTCTTCCGCGCCATCTACCGCTATCCGGCGCTCGAGAAATACGCGCTGGGAGTGATCAAGCCGATCCGCATCATCGTCAAGACCGGCCACGTGACGCTGGAGGGCGTGGTCGACAACGAGACCGACAAGAACCTCGTGAACCTGCGCGCCAACTCCGTCCCGGGGATATTCTCGGTGACGAACAATCTGCGAGTCGTCAAGCCGTGAAGTGGCGGCGCCGCCAGTTCAGACACACTCTGTTTGGCGAACCACGAGAAGACGGTGAGCCCTCCGGTCACGGCGTCAGGCGATACAACATGCGCGGAAACGGGATGGTTTCGCGGACGTGCTCGAGTCCGCAGATCCAGGCGACCACGCGTTCGATACCCATGCCGAAGCCCGAGTGCGGGACGCTGCCGTAGCGTCGCAGGTCGAGGTACCACTCGAAGGCGGCGCGCGGAAGCTGCTGCTGGTCGATACGTCTGAGCAGCTCATCGTAATCGGCGAGACGTTCACCCCCGCCGATGATCTCGCCGTAACCCTCCGGCGCGAGCACGTCGACGCAGAGCGCGACCTCAGGACGCGCGGGGTCGGTGGCCATGTAGAACGCCTTCACCAGCGCGGGATACCGGGTGATCAGCACCGGCCGGTCGAACTGCTCGGAGAGAACGGTCTCGTCGCCGCCGCCGAAGTCGCCACCCCACTGAATCTCCGCCCCCTTTGACTGAAGAGTCTTGATGGCCTCGTCGTAGCTCAGACGCGGGAACGGCGGCTTCACCGCTTCGAGCTTCGAGGCGTCGCGCTCGAGCGTCTTGAGTTCGGGGCGGCGCTTGGCGAGTACGCGCTCGACCACGAAGGCTACCAAGCCCTCGGCGAGCGCGCAGGCGTCATCGAGATGCGCGAAGGCCACTTCGGGCTCGATCATCCAGAACTCGGTCAGGTGGCGGCGGGTCTTCGATTTCTCGGCGCGGAAGGTCGGCCCAAAGCAATAAGTCTTGCCGACGGCGGCGGCCGTGGCTTCGTTATAAAGCTGGCCGGACTGGGTGAGATAAGCCTTGTCCTCGAAGTAGCCCACTTCAAAGAGCGTCGTCGTCCCCTCGCAGGCGGCGGGCGTGAAGATCGGGGTATCGACCAGCGTGAAGCCGCGCTCGTCGAAGAAGTCGCGGCACGCCTTGATGATCTCGTGGCGCACGCCGAGGATGGCGCGCTGGCGCGTGGAGCGCAGCCACAGGTGCCGGTGGTCCATCAAGAATTCGACTCCGTGTTCCTTGGGCGTAATAGGATAGGGATGCTCGGGCGGAATGCGTTGGATGACTTCGAGCCCCGTGACGTCGAGCTCGAATCCGCCCGGCGCCCGCGCGTCAGCACGCACTTTGCCCGTGACCTTGAGCGACGACTCCTGCGTCAGGTGGCGGGCCTGTTCGAAGACCTCGGGCGCGACGGCGCTCTTCGAGATCACGCCCTGGATGATTCCCGAGCCGTCGCGAATCTGCGGAAACAGGAGCTTCCCGCTGGCGCGCAGGTTATAGAGCCAGCCCTGGATCAGGATTTCCTCGCCGACGTGCTGGGCGACGTTGTGAATTTCAACCACGGGTGCCAACGGTTCGTACCTCCTCAAAACTTCAGGCACGACTCCGGTCGCGCCATCACACCTGCCCCTCACCCAGCGCTTGCGCGCCATCACTCTCCCACGGCAGAGGGCAGTTTATTCAGATGCGTACTCTCCCCTCGCCCCCTTGGGGGAGAGGGGCCGGGGGTGAGGGGTCGAGGTCAGACAGCGCGGCTGAGACTCGACCCCTTCACCAAACCTCAAGTGATGGCATCCAGCTTTTCCATCACCTGACGGACGCGCGTCAAGCTGTCGGGCGCGGCGTCCTGATAATGCAGCTCGAACAGGAACGGAACCGACGCGGTGTCGGCGCGAAAGTCACGCACGGTTTGCTCCCAGTCGATATCGCCGTCGTACGGCATCAGGTGCTCGTCCTTGAGCTGGTGATTGTCGTGGACGTGGGTCGAGGCGATGTATTCCTTCAGCGTCTCGAAGGCTGGGCCGACGCCGCCTGCCATGTGGGCGTGTCCGGTGTCGAAGCACACCTTCACGTCGAGCCGCGTGTACTTGATGAACTGGACGAGGCGCTCGGGAGTGCTCAGGTCATTGGGAATATTCTCGAGCAGGATCTGCACCCCTCGATCCTTGGCGAAGATGTTCAGGTGCTCGAGCGAACTGAACGCCGCGTCGAACTTGCGCAGGTCGTATTCTTCTTCAGCCAGCCCCAGGTGGACCACCAGGTAGCGGAACGGCAGGCGCTCGGCAACCTCGAGCGCGCGCTTGATTTCGTCCGTGGAGTCGATGCGCAGGCGGCGCTCGAGAGAAGCGATCGAGACGGCGAATCCTCCGAGGCGGCCCCAGTTCGTGTCCGAGAACATCGGCGCGTGCACGGAGTGGAGCGCGACATTGTGATCGGCGAACCACTGCGCGACATCGCGCACCTGATTCGCATCGTGGTAGTCGAGGTGCTGCCGGGCCGCGAAGATTTCTATCCGGTGGATGCCCGCCGCCAAAATCTGGTCCAGCGCGTGGGAGTTCAGCCGATCGTTGGCGAAGAGATGCGACGAAAGCGCGAAGTCCATCAGTAACCCGCCGCCTTTCCGTCGCCTCGCGGGTCGGCGGCGCCGAATCGCCACTGTGTTTGGGGATCGACGGTGATGGCCTGGCATTCGCCGATCCTGCCGCGTACGCGCAGCTTGTAGCCCGCCTCCTTGAGCTTGTCGAGCGTGTCGGTCGAGAATCCCCAGTCTTCCATTTGCAGCACGTCGGGCATCCACTGGTGATGGAAGCGCGGCGCGGTGACGGCCTCGCGAGCGTCCATCTTGAAGACCAGCACGTTTAAGACCACCTGGAGTACGGTGTTGATGATGGTTCCGCCGCCGGGCGAACCGAGAACCAGCCGCAGAGGATGCCGCTTGGGTATAGGCTCGCCCTGGGGAATCATGAGCGCCCAGAGCGCTCTCGGTTCCTCAAGCACGATGGTCGGGGTCATCGACGAGAGCGGCCGCTTGTGTGGCGCGATGGCGTTGGCCTCGCTTTGAATCAGCCCGAACATGTTAGGGACGCCGGGCTTCGAGGCGAAATCGTCCATCTCGTCATTGAGCAGGAATCCCGCGCCCTCGACCGTAACGCCGCTGCCGTAGCCGGCGTTCAGCGTGTAGGTATTGGAGACGGCGTTGCCCTTGGCGTCGACCACGGAAAAGTGCGTGGTCTGGCCGCCTTCGGCGGGCGCCGCAGAGAGACCCGCCTTGACCGGTGAATCCGGCTTCGACGCCAAAATCTCGGCGCGCAGCTGGGCGGCGTACTCGCGGCTGGTCAGAGTCCCGGTCGGCACCGATACGAAGTCCGCGTCGCCGAGGTACGCGGCGCGATCCGCGTAGGCGCGGCGCATCGTCTCAGTCATCAGCTCGATCGAGTGGTAAGACTCTGGCGCGCCGAGGTCGAGCGGCTCGAGCACGTTGAGCATCTCGACGAGGGCGACGCCGCCTGAACTCGGAGGCGGCGCGCTCAGGACGGTGTAGCCGCGGAAGTGGCCGACCAGCGGCTGGCGGACCTTGGCGCGATACTGTGCGAGGTCGGCGAGGGTGATGAGCCCGCCGTACTTGGTCATCGTGTCGAGCAGGGCCTGGGCGGTGGGGCCGCGATAAAAGCCGTCCGGGCCGGTCAAGGCAATCAGGCGCAGGGTATCCGCCAGTTCAGGCTGCTTGAAGATTTCCCCTGGCTCGTAGAGTTTGTCGTCGCGCAGGAAGATACGGCGGCTCGCTTCGAACTTTTCGAGCAACGCCCGGTTGCCGCGCAGGGATCGCGCCAGGGCGTAACTCACCGGAAAACCTTCGGCGGCGAGGCGCATGGCGGGCGCCATGACGCGCGCCAGTCCCAGCTTGCCGTACTTCTGCTCGGCGAGCGCCAGGCCCGCGACCGTTCCCGGCACTCCCACGGCGCGCGCCCCGACGATGCTCGCTTCCGGGATGACGTCGCCCTTTGGATCGAGATACATGTTGCGCGTGGCTGCGGCGGGCGCCTCCTCGCGGTAGTCGATGAAGGCGGCGTCGCCCGTCGCCATGCGGACGAGCATGAATCCGCCGCCGCCGATGTTGCCCGCGTAGGGATAAGTCACGGCCAGTGCGAATCCCACCGCCACTGCCGCGTCCACGGCGTTTCCGCCCGCCTGGAGGATTTCGACCCCGGCGTCCGTGGCCAAGGGCTCGGACGTCACGACCATCCCGTGTCGCGCCGCGACGGGTTCAAAGGCTGAAGCGGGGAAGCCTTGGGCGAGCAGGGCGGCAAGCACGCTTAGGACGACAAACAGTTGACGAGGCCTCATTGAATCACGAAAGCGCACGGTTCCTTCTTCCTCGGCGAGAGAGTGACCCACCACGCGGGTGACGCTGGGAGTTCTAAATCTAGGAGAAAAGCCGAGGAGCGTCAAGCTTACGGCCTCATCTTAAGCGAGACTGCGGCTTCTTCAACATTTTTGGTACACTGTCCGGCCCAGGTTTTCGAATGCAATCCTTTTGGAGGCACTCATTGCGCTGCCGACTCCTGATTTCTGTGTTCATCCTTGCTCTGACGGCCATCGTATTCCCGGCCGTTCGTTCACCCCTTGTTTCCAAGACCCAAGCCGCCAGCCGCGCCCAGGCTGCCGTCGCGACCCAGATTGCGCGTCCCAAGCTGGTGCTGGTCCTGGTCATCGACCAGTTCCGCTATGACTACCTGGTGCGCTTCCGGCCGTACTTCGTGCGCGGTGGATTCAATCGACTGCTCGAAGGCGGCGCGAACTTCATCGACTGCAAGTACGATTACGCGACCACCGCCACTTGCCCGGGCCACGCCTCGCTCTTCACCGGAGCGTATCCCAACATCCACGGCATCATCGGCAATGAGTGGTACGATTCGCGGCGCGGCCGGCGCGTCTACTGCGTCGAAGACCCTGAGACCCAGCTCGTGGGCGGTTCGGTCGGGCCAGGATTCTCGCCGCGCAAGCTGATGGGCGATACCATCGGGGATGAGCTGCACTTGGCCACCGACTTCAAGTCCAAGGTGATTGCGATTTCACTCAAGGACCGCGCCTCGGTGATCCCCGGTGGTCACACGGCTGATGCCGCTTACTGGTATGACGGCCTTACCGGACACTTCGTGACCAGCACTTACTACATGAAGTCCTTACCGAGCTGGGTCGCGGCCTATGATTCACCTCCCCCGGCCAAGGCTTATTGTGGACGTAACTGGGAGGCGCTGCCCGAGACACCCGACGCGGGCGGGAAAGTGCTCAAGGAGTTCACTCCCAACGGCGGCCCCAAGGACGGCGAAACCTGCCCGGATACCAAGTTCATCGGCTGGCTGACCGTCACGCCCTACATGAATCAAATCGAGCTCAATTTCGCGCTCGACGCCATCAAGAACGAACACCTCGGGCAAGGATCGACGACCGACCTGTTGGCCATCTCACTTAGCGTCAACGACTACGTCGGGCACGCCTTCGGCCCGTACAGTCCTCAGGTTGCCGACGTGACGCTGCGCACCGACCGGTACCTGGCCGATTTCTTCCAGGGTCTCAACCAACTCGTCGGCCTGGATAACGTCTGGATCGCACTTTCCGCCGACCACGGCGTCGCCCCAACCCAGAAGTTCAGCGTCGAGCACCACTTGAGCGGGCCCAAAGCCCCGCCACTTGCCGTCGAGGCGGCTGTGGAACGGGCTTTGTCAGAGGCTTACGGGCAAGATCACTGGGTGCAGGACGTGGACGAGTTCTACGTCAGCCTGAATGCCATGACGCTTGCGAAGCACAACGTCGACGTGGCCAAGGCCCGGGAGATTGCCGCGCATGCCGCGTCGTCAGTACCTGGTGTCCGAGCGGCGTTCACCCGCAGCCAACTGATCGACGGCCCGTTGCCTGACTCTCCGCTGGCGCACAAGGCGTCAAACAGCTTCAACGAAAAGCGCAGCGGTGACGTCTTTCTGGTTCCCGATCCCTACGCCGCCACTAGTCCTCCCGCCATAACCTCCGAACACGGCGCTCCCTGGAATTACGACGCTCAAGTTCCGCTCATCCTGTGGGGCAATGCATTCAAGGCCGGAACCTACGCTATCCCATGCCAACCCATAGACTTAGCCCCGACACTTGCCGCCGCACTTCAGCTCACACAGCCGTCAGGCGCACAAGGCAGCCCGCTGGCTGTCGCCCTCAGGTAAGTCGCGAAATGAGGTGTGTTCTGGGGAAACGAAGCCCTCCATAGTAGTCTGTATGGACTACATACATAGTTTAACCTCGAGAGAAATGGCTTGACAAAAATCTACAAAATTCTGTAGACTCACTCTTTCCCTCCCAACCCAAGGTCCAGGCACGGTGGACGTCTGTCTGTGTTTGCGTTTCGGACTGGAGGTGTAAGGATGCGAAACCTTGCTGTCGGGTGTACGGTAGCTGCGCTGGTCTTGTTGTCAGCCAAGAGCAGAGCGGGGCCGCCCGCCAAATTCGACGGCTTGTCCAAGGTCTCTTTGCTGCGCACGCAATCCGGGATTGCCAGTTGGTACGGCGAAGCGTTTCAAGGGATTCCCACGGCGAGCGGAGAACTATTTGATATGAATAGACTTACCGCCGCGCATCCGACCCTTCCGTTGGGCTCCAGAATCATCGTCACCAATCTCAGGAATCACCGATCTGTGGTCGTCCGGGTCAACGACCGAGGCCCACTAGTACCAGGGCGCTTGGTTGACGTCTCCAAGGCGGCCGCTCGGCGCCTTGGTTTTGTAGGCGCTGGTGTCGCTCGGGTCAGAGTCCGCACCCTCAGCCTGCCCGGTAGTCATCGGCAGGTGGGATTTGAGACGCTCGGATCCTGCGCCGCCCTCAAGAGGTAGTACCTCCGGGTACTCAGCCTGCAAGCCAGAAACCAGCCAGCCCTGACTGCACTATTCCTGCATCGTCGGACGAACCCATAGACATGAAGAGCCTCGTCGGCTATGCTCGATACCGTGTTGAGCATCCCCGGTTGGAGCGCATGGACGACGAGAAGAATTCGCGCCGCATGTTCTTGATTCGGTCGCTCTCGGCCGGCGGCGCCGCCTGGCTGGCTGGGTATACGTCGGCGGTCTGGCCTGCGGCGAGGGCTGCGGCGCGCGCCGCTCAGGAGCAGGCTCGAGTGGCAGCGGCGTCCAAGACACCCGCCAAGTTTGACTTCTTCGCCTCCGGCCACGCCGCTGACGTCGAGGCGATGACCGCCCAGATTATCCCCTCCAACGAAACACCTGGGGCGCGCGAAGCGGGCGTCGTCTACTTCATCGACCGCGCTCTGGCCACCTTCGACCGCAGCAAGCAACCGCTCTACGCGCAAGGTCTTCTAGACCTCGAGTCCAGGACTCGTGAGCTCTTTCCTGCCGCTCGCCGGTTCTCCGTCCTGACCTCTCCTCACCAAGTTCAGGTTCTTACCGCCATCGAGAAGACCGACTTCTTCGAGCTGGTGCGAATCCACACCATCATGGGATTCCTTGCCAATCCCGAGTACGGCGGCAACCGCGACCAGGCTGGCTGGAAGCTGATTGGATTTGAGGACAAGTTTGCTTACGAACCCCCGTTTGGCTACTACGATGGCGGCGAGCAGCGAGGCGAGTAGGAATCCAGAGACCGCACGCGTCCTAATCCGGCGAGAGTCGCTCTCCCACCGTCGCGAGCCTTGAAATCAGCTCTGGGCAAAATGTAGCCAGGGTCAGCGCCTCACCGCGAAGGTTAGCCGCCGACGCTCTTTTTAGGGATTAATAATCAGGTAGACCAATTGGGTCTTGAGGTCGATATCGAGTTCGTTGGGTGGAAGCGTGGCCGTCCCCGTGTACGCGGTCATCTGGGTGTCGAACCTTCCCAACGCCGCCAGCAGCTTATCATGAAGGTCTGAAAGCCTCTGCTGGTAGACCTGGGCGCCGCTACTCTTGATGCGCACCAGCAATTGGCCCAACGCCTGATTGGTGGCGGAGATCTCGATGTATCTCTGGTCGGCGCTGTTATGCACCCAGGAGACCACAATCATGTCGAGTTTCTGAGCTTGCTGGTCGGTGGTCACAAGAGCAAGGACTTTGTTCATGACGCTCCTCCTTTACTCGAGAGAGATTAACACCTCAGTTTGCCAAGTCAACCTGAACTCCGGGTCACGACGAGACACGGCATGACGGCATAGCGAGCCAGCGGCTGAATGAGGTATCCTCAGCTTTCCACCTAACCGCTGGACGCCTTCCAAGTCTAAAGGAACGAATGGGCGGGAGTGACCGAGAGGCCGTCGCCGGGGCGCGCGCCGGGGATACCGACGCTTTTCGCGCGCTCGTCGACCGCTACAGCCGCAAGATCTTCCGTCTGGGGTATCGCATGACTTCGAACGAACACGACGCCGAGGACGTGGTTCAGGAGACGTTCCTGCGCGCCTACCGGGCGCTCGATCAATTCGAGTCGCGCGCGGATTTCGGTACTTGGATCTTCCGCATCGCCGCCAACGCTGCGCTCGACCTGATGCGCAAACGCCAGCGCCACGAGGAGTCGCGGAGTCCGCTCGATCCCGCGGGTTCGGAGGATTCGCCCGAGCTGCCCTCGGCCGACCCGACGCCGGAACGCCTGATGTTCAGCGCCGAGGTGAAGGACAAGGTCACACGGGCGCTCGCCGGTCTGAGCGCGGTCGAGCGGACGGCGTTTGTCCTGCGACACTTCGAAGGGATGTCGATTGAGGAGATCGGCAACGTGCTCGACCTCAAGGAAAGCGCGACCAAGAACACGGTCTTCCGCGCTGTTCAGAAGCTGCGCCGCGAGCTCGCGCCGTTCGTGAGTTGTGGGGAGGCTCAATGAGCGCCAGCGTGTCATTCCGAGGAGTCGAAGGCGACGAGTTCGCATGGGCCGAATTCTCAGAGCGAGATTCCTCGCTCCGCTCGGAATGACACGGACCGACGCTGTTAGGTAGGGCACGGAAAGAAGACTCGTATGCAGCACGTCACTGAAGAGCAACTCGTTCACTACCGCTACGGCGACGTCGACGAGGCGGCCCGCCGCGCGATCGACGAACACCTGCGCGCGTGCGCTTCCTGCCGCGAGAGTTGGGGCGTGCTCGAGGGCGTCCTGGCGGCGGTGGATGCTGCGCCAGTGCCAGAACGTGGAGCGCGTTACTCGGAAGAAGTGTGGCAGCGTCTGGCCCCGCAACTGGTGTCGAATCCCCAAGCGTTGCGGACTCCCGGTTGGGCAGCGATCTTTCGCCCCGCCGAGTGGCTACGTGCGCGGCCCTGGGCCGTCGCCGGAGCTATGGCCACGCTGGTGGTTGCGGCCTTCCTGCTGGGACGCTTTTGGCCGCGTCCGCCGGCACAGGTCGCACGATCAACTCGGGCCGCCCAGACGCCTGCACCTGCTGCGGTGCGCGACCGCATTCTGCTGGTCGCGGTCGGCGATCACCTCGAGCGCTCGCAGATGGTGCTGGTCGAGCTGGAGAACGCCAAGGGTTCGGGCCCCGTCGACATTTCGGCCGAGCGCGACCGGGCCGAGGACTTGGTCGCGGCGAACCGGCTGTATCGCCAGACCGCGGCGCGGACCGGCGAGCCGGGAGTCGCGAACGTGCTGGACGAACTGGAGCGTGTGCTGGTGGAAATCGCGCACAGCCCGTCGGAGATTTCCCAGGCCCAGCTTGAGGAGCTGCGCCACCGCATCGAGGCGCAGGGGATTCTGTTCAAGGTCCGCATCATTGACTCTCAGGTGAAGCAGCGGGAACGAACGTCCGCCGAGAAGGCGGGACGAGGAGATACATAACGTGGAAAGGAAGAACATGCGCAGAATGAACCGGGTGATTTGGACGCTGGCCGCGGCCCTTGCCTTCGTTGGACTCGCACGCGCCCAGGATAGCAAAACGACTCCGCCTTCGGCCGCCCAGGCCGATCGCACGTCCGTCGCCGCGAACTCCAATCGAGACGTAGTTGCGGTCGCGACGTGGGACGATCGAGAGCAAGAAGCGGAGGCCCGCGACCAGGAACGCACTGACCGCCAAAGCGAGCTCTACAACGAGGGTACCGAGGCGCTCGACCAGCACCGCTGGGACAGAGCCATCGAAAAGTTCAACGCTGTCGCCAAGGAATCTAAGGCCCGCGCCGACGGCGCCCTCTACTGGAAGGCGTACGCCGAGAACAAGCTGGGTCGCCGCTCTGACGCGCTCGCGACGCTCGCCGAGTTGCGCAAGCAGTATCCCGGTAGCCGCTGGCTCAACGACGGTAAGGCGCTCGAACTCGAAGTCCGCCAGTCGTCCGGGCAGAAGGTCTCGCCCGACAGCGAGAGTGACGAGGACTTGAAGCTCATGGCCATCAACAGCCTGATGAACTCCGACCCTGAGCGCGCCCTGCCCCTGCTCCAGAAGGTCCTGGAAGGCAGCCAGCCGCTGCCCGTCAAAGAACGCGCCCTCTTCGTGCTCAGCCAGAATGGCTCACCCGCCGCGCGCCAGATTCTGGCGCAGATTGCCCGCGGCAAGTCGAATCCCGACCTCCAGCGGAAAGCGCTCGAGGACCTGGGGCTCTTCGGAGGCAAGGAGAGCCGTCAGACGCTGGCCGATATCTACGCCTCGTCGAGCGACGCCGACGTGAAGCGCACCATTCTTCACAGCTTCATGATCAGCGGTGACCGCGACCGCGTGCTCGCCGCGGCCAAGGGCGAGAAGGACCCGGACCTGCGGCGCGACGCCATCCACCAGCTCGGCATCATGGGCGCGCAGAGTGAATTATGGGAACTTTATCAGAAGGAGTCCTCGGCCGATGACAAGCGGGCCATCATCCAGGGGATGTTCCTCGGCGGCAATTACGAGAAGCTGGCGGAACTGGCACGCACTGAGAAGAACTCCGAGCTGCGCGCAACGGCGATTCGCAACCTCGGACTGATGGGCAGCCGCGCGGCGGATTCGCTCGTCTCGATCTACCAGTCTGACAGAGACCCGAGCGATCGCCGCGCCGTGATCGAGGGACTGTTCCTCCAGAACAACGGCAAGGCCCTTGTCGACCTCGCTCGCAAGGAGGCGGATCCCCAGCTCAAGCGCGATGCCGTGGAGAAACTCTCCTTGATGCACTCGAAAGAGGCGACGGATTACATGATGGAGCTGCTGAACAAGTAAAAGGACGGTACGCCATTCCGCCGGGAGGAGAAGGAGCTCATGACACTGACCTTGAATCGAATGCGAGTACAGGCCCTGCTGGTGGCGGTGGTTTCGATCGCAGCGTTGCTCGGTGCGGCGCGCGCGATGGGACAGACTCAGACCGGCGTGCCGGCACACCTCGTGAACGCTCGGGTCGAAACGCGCTCGGCGGCGGCGGGACTGGAGCAGGCGTTCCGCGCTATCGAGTCGGCCCAAACGGAGCCTGCCTGGATTGCCTATGCGGTGCCGGCTGTCCCGGGTCGGCACGAGATGTGTTGCGGCCCGTATCACGGTGACGATGCATCGGAGACGTGCTGCGGCCGCTGCCGGCTCGAGGGCGAGTCGCACGACGGCTTCACCATGAACGACCACGCGCCCGAGAGCGTCAAGCTTGAAGCTCTCTCCCGGGCGCTGATCCTGTTCCGAATGGACGGCAAGAAGGTAGAGAAGATTCGCGTTTTCTCCTCTGACTGCGAGCTCGACGCCGGAGGCCGCACCGTCCACTGGCTCGCCGACGTGAAGCCCGAGGACAGCGTGCGCCTGCTCGCATCCTTTGTGGCCGGACAGAAAGCTCAGGAGGCGGACGAAGACAGCGATTCGTGGCGCTTGACGGACGGCGCCCTCGCCGCCATCGCGGTCCACGCCGATCCGGCGGCTGATACGGCGCTCGAGCAGTTCGTCGCTGCGAGCCAACCGGAGCGGCTGCGCGAGAAGGCGGCATTCTGGCTGGGCGCGGAACGCGGACGGCGCGGATTCGAAGTCCTCGATCGCCTGGTGCGCCACGACCCGAGTGACCAGTTTCGCGAGAAGGCGGTCTTCGCGATCTTCGTCAGCCACGAATCCAGAGCGACGGACACTCTGATCGACGTCGCCCGCAACGATTCGAGCGGTCACGTGCGCGGCCAGGCGCTATTCTGGCTGGCCCAAGCAGCAGGCCACAAGACGGAGGAGGGCAAGGCCGCTACCGCCATCCGCCAGGCGATCGACAACGATCCCGAAACCGAGGTGAAGAAGAAAGCGGTCTTCGCCTTGAGTCAACTGCCCAAGGACCAGGGCGTCCCGCTGCTCATCCAGGTGGCGCGCAACAACCACAACCCGGCGGTGCGCAAGCAGGCGATGTTCTGGCTGGGCCAGTCGGGAGATTCGCGCGCGCTGGCGTTCTTCGAGGATGTCCTCAGTCACTGATCCTCATCCGTTTAGCCCCGGAAGGGGCGAGATGTCTGTAGCCCAGGGCGGCGCTCAGCCCTGGGTCACCGTCACTCAACCCGCCCTCTGTTACCCGCTCCCACATACACAGGGGGTCGGAGCTTCAGCTCCGACATAGTCGACCGGCGTGAAGTCGGGGCTCTGAGCCCCTGAAGTTTCAGGGCCCAAAGGCGATGTTAGAGGTCTCGGCGGTTGTCGGACCTGAAGGTCCGGCCGCCTTTTACGGCCAGAGATTGTGCGCCGGTTCAGAAGCGGGATTATGATATAGAATCGCAGGCTTGCGCGATCACTACCCGGCTCGCGCGGCCATACGCCACGGACGCTTCTGGGTGACACCATGAAAGTCAGGATTCTCGGTGTGCCGCTCGACCTCGGCCAGGCGCGGCGGGGCGTCGACATGGGCCCGTCTGCGGTGCGCGCCGCGGGACTCAACGCCGCCATCAAAGCGCTGGGACACCAGGTGGAGGACGCCGGCAACATCCACGTGAAGATTCCCGAGGAGCAGCACTTCGGCGACCGGCACGCCAAGTATCTCAACGAAATCGCCGAGACCTGCCGCGAGGTGGCGGAGCGCGTTGCGCAGACGCTCGAGGCGGGATGCTTTCCGCTGTCACTGGGCGGTGACCACTCGATTGCCATCGGCACGATTGCCGGCGTAGCGAAGTTCTTTCGCGAGCGCGGGCAGTCGGTCGGCTGCCTGTGGATCGACGCCCATGCCGACATGAACACGCCGGAGACGAGTCCGAGTGGCAACATCCACGGGATGCCGTTCGCGGCGTTGCTCGGATACGGGCCCGAGGAGCTGACCAAAATCGCGGGGTTCGCGCCCAAGCTCGAGGCGCGGCACTGCGTGTTGATCGGAGCGCGTGACCTCGACGCGCGCGAGCGCCGCATTGTGAAGGACTCGGGCGTCAACGTCTTCACCATGCGCGATATCGACGAGCAGGGCATGCGCGGCGTGATGGAAAAGAGCCTCGTGCTGGCGGCGGAAGGGACGGCGGGGTTCGTGGTGTCGTGGGATATGGACGTGGTCGATCCCGCCGAGGCGCCCGGGGTGGGGACGCCGGTGCGCGGCGGAGTCACCTTCCGCGAGGCCCATCTCGCCCTGGAGATGATCGCCGACAGCCGCGGGATGGTGTCGCTTGAGCTAGTCGAAATCAATCCCATCATCGATGTCCACAACAAGACGGCGATTCTGGGCGTCGGACTGGTCACGTCGGCTCTGGGCAAGAAGATTCTCTAGAGGCGGCGCTGTCGGATTTGGCACGCCATTTGCTCCGTCACATGGGAAGTCTCGGGCTCAGTGAAAACATCATCAATAACGGCTGAGTTCAAAAGAGGACTTTCTCGCGTCGAGCCTGAGATCCTCGTAAGCGCCGAGGGGGGCTGAGTTTGAGCGGGAAAATACGACTGGGGATTCTGTTTGGCGGGCGCTCCGGCGAGCACGAAGTCTCGCTGACCTCGGCGGCGTCTGTGCTCAAGGCGTTGGACCCTGAGAAGTACGAAGTGGTGCCGATTGGCATCACTCGGGAGGGCCGCTGGCTGGTGGGTTCGAGCGCCGACAAGCTGCTGCCCGGCGTGCTTGAGAACGGTCGTCCCGTCACCGCGTCGGTTGATCCCACCGGTCCTCGCTTGATTCCGCTTAGTCCAAACCAGCTCGCGGCGCATGGTACTGGAAGCGATTCGCCGGGCCCCGAAATCGACGTCATCTTTCCGCTCGTGCATGGCACCTTCGGCGAGGACGGCACGGTGCAGGGACTGCTCGAGCTCGCGGGGATCCCCTACGTGGGCGCGGGCGTGCTCGCCTCGGCAGTGGGTATGGACAAGGACGTGATGAAGAAGCTGTTTCGCGACGCCCGGCTGCCCATCGTCAAGTGGGTGACGGTGCTGCGCGGCGACTGGGAGCAGCATTCGGCGCGGGTACGCACGCTGGTCGAGAAGAAGATCGGCTATCCGTTGTTCGTCAAGCCGGCGAACCTGGGCTCTTCGGTGGGTATCAGCAAAGTGCATAGCGCGAAGGAACTGGCGCCGGCCTTGAAGCTCGCGGCCGAGTACGATCGCAAGATCATCGTCGAGCGCGCCGTCGATGCGCGAGAGATCGAGTGCTCGGTACTGGGCAACAACTACCCGGAGGCGTCCGTGCCCGGCGAAGTGGTCCCGGTAAACGAGTTCTACGACTACGAAGCGAAGTACCTCAAAGAAGGCTCCGAGCTGATCATTCCTGCCAAGCTACGTCCGCGGCAGACGAAGCGCGTGCAGCAACTCGCCATCCGCGCCTTCCAGGCCGTCGACGGCGCCGGCATGGCGCGCGTGGACTTCCTGCTTGACCGCCGGACGGCGGCACTCTTCGTCAACGAGGTGAACACCATTCCCGGTTTCACGCCCATCAGCATGTATCCCAAGCTCTGGGAAGCGAGCGGGCTGCCTTACCCCAAGCTCGTCGACCGCCTGATCGCACTCGCCCTCGAGCGCCACCAGGAGAAGTCGCGCACCCGGTACACCCGTTCCGCCGAATGACCAGCCATGTAGCTTCTGAGAATTGGCCTGGGAGGGCCGAAGATTGACGACGGCGGAGGAGCGTCGCGTCGACGCCCACCCCGCCCGATAGGCCCCACGCCGAATGGCTTCGTTTTGGGGGTGATTTTTTTGGATCAGCGGCTGGCCTTTCTGCGTGGTTCTCCGGACTCAGTAGATCTGGTGGTAGCGAACCTGGAGGGTTCCGGTGAGCGAGTTGTTGCCATACGAAAGGCCCCCGATTTCTTCCCGGGTGATCCAGCTTGGTCGCCGGATGGCAAGATCATTGCTCTGGCTGCTGGAACCTTGGCGGGCCGCTTCCGTGGCGCCATCGTGGGAGTGTCAACCGAGGGCGGGCCGGAGAAGCCACTGACATCGCGGACATGGTTCCAGCCAGGACGGGTGGCGTGGTTGGCCGACGGCAGCGGCCTGGTTTTCGTCGCGGCTGATAAAACCTCGTGGATCGCCTCTCAGCTCTGGTACCTTTCTTATCCGGGAGGCGAGACTCGAAAGATTACCAACGATTTGAGCTCCTACAACAGCCCGCCCCGAAACTCACAAGAGACGAGGACTTGGAGCGAGGCAACCAAGGGTAGCCACCAAGGGTAGCCACGGTCAATCCGCCTTTGGCTGCCTTTGATTGACCGTGGGTTCGCCTTCGGCCGGAAACCCCACGGAGAGAAAGGCGCTGTCCGTGGCTACGACCCTTCCGACCAGTCCGGTTGACGGCTTGACCCTTCCCGGATATAACTGACTATCCGGTTAGTTAACTTATGGCGACGCACACTCATCCTCACACCCTGGTTTCCCGCCAGCCGCGCGGCGTGGAAACTCGCGCCGCGATCCTCGAAGCGGCCGAACACATCTTCGCCGAGGTGGGGCTGGCGGGGGCGCGCACCGACGCTATCGCCTCGGCGGCAGGGGTCAACAAGGCGCTCCTCTATTACTATTTCAACAGCAAGGACGCGCTCTACCGCGCCGTCCTCGAGGCGCACCTCGAGCAATTCCGCGCCCGCGCCCAGGAAGCTTTTGGAGCGAAGGGGTCGGCGCGATCCAGGCTGCTGGCCTTCATCAGCGTTTACTTTGATTTCATCGCGGCGCATCCGCACTATCCGCGTCTGATGCAGCGCCTGGTGATGGCGGACGAGCGTCAGGTGCGGCGTTTCGCGCGCGAGTACTTTCTGCCGCTCTTTCAGCGTCTCGTCAAAGTGATTGACGCCGGGATCAGCTCGGGTGAACTGCGGCCGGTTGACAGCCGTGACGCGGCGTTTTCCCTCGTGGGCATGACGGTGTACTACTTCGCGGCGGCGCCGATCGTCAGGATGGTCAGCGAAGGCGATCCCCACGGGGCGGCGAGCCTCAAGCGCCGTCGGCGCGAGGTGCTGGACTTCATCCGCTACGGCCTGTTCCGCGAGCCGGAGGCGCCGCTGTCATGAAGAAGAAGCACGTCATCCTGATCGTCGTGGTGCTCGCAATCCCCGGCGCAATTTATCTTTGGGAGAGATATCACCGGACGGACGACCTGGTGCTCACCGGCATTGTGACCACGGATGAGGTGGTGGTGAGCTCGCAAGTTCAGGGCCGCCTCAGCCAGTTACGGGTGAAGGAAGGCGACGTGGTGAAGCAGGGCGAACTCCTGGCCGTAATCCTGCCGCTCGAGCAGAAGGCCGATGTTTCTTTCTACGCTCATACTCAGAAACAGACGGCATCGCAGGTCGTTCAGGCCAAGGCAGACCTGAAATACCAGGAAGCGCAGACCGCCGACCAGACTCGGCAGGCCGAAGCCAACCTCGCCGCCGCTGAAGCCTCGGTGGCCGAGGCAGAGGCGACGCTCGAGAACGCCCGCCTGGATTTCAAACGTAACGAAGGGCTCTATGGACAAGGCGTCGTCTCGGCCCAGGCCTTTGACCAGTCGCGGACCACCTTCGAGGCCGACCGGGCGCACGTCGCCTCGCTCCAGAAGCAGGTTCTGGCGGCGCAGGCGGCAGTGGCGCTGGCCCAGTCCAACGCTCAGCAAGTTGCGGCGCGGCGAGCGGCCGTGGAAGCGGACCTCCACCAGCTTGCAGCAGTGGGGGCGCAGAAGACCAAGGCGGAGGTTCAACTGGGCTACACCGAAATCCATGCGCCCCTCGACGGCATCGTGGACGTGCGCGCCGCCTTGCAGGGCGAAGTGGTGAATCCGGCGCAGCCGATCGTTTCACTTATCGATCCCGACAACCTCTGGGTGCGCGCCGACGTGGAGGAGACTTACGTCGACCGCATCCGCCTGGGTGACAAGATGATCGTGCGCTTCCCCTCCGGCATGGAACGCACCGGAACGGTCTTCTATCGCGGCGTCGACGCCGACTATGCGACCCAGCGCGACGTAAGCCGCACCAAGCGCGACATCAAGACGTTCGAGATCCGGCTGCGCGTCGACAATCATGACCGCCGGCTCTATCCGGGGTTGACGGCGTACGTGAGCGTGCCGATCGTGCCGGCCCAATAAGACGGGTAGAACTCTCATGGCGGACATCGAAGTCGAGCAAATCACCAAGCGCTTCGGCGAATTCACCGCCGTCGACCACATCAGTTTCAACGTGGAGCACGGCGAAATCTTTGGTCTGCTCGGGCCCAACGGCGCCGGCAAGTCGACGCTGATTCGCATGCTGACCACGCTGATCGAGCCCACCGAAGGCACGGCGCGCATCAACGGCCACGACGTGGTCCACTCGCCCGACGAAGTGCGCGAATCGATTGGCGTGATTCCTCAGGCCATGACCAGCGATCTCGATTTGAGCGCAGAGGAGAACCTGCTCATCTTCGCCAAGCTCTATAGCGTCCCGCGCGAACGCCGCAAGCACATGATCCAGGAACTGCTGGAGGCCGTCGAACTCGAGCAGTGGGCCGACAAGCCGGTGAAGAACCTCTCGGGCGGTATGCGGCGGCGGCTCGAGATTGCACGCGGGCTGGTGCACGAGCCCAAGATCCTTTTTCTCGACGAGCCGACCACCGGACTCGATCCCGTGTCGCGCGTCTCGGTGTGGGAGATGCTGTCGAAGATGAAGAAGCTGCGTGACCTGACGATTCTGCTGACCACGCACTACATGGACGAAGCCGACAAGCTCTGCGACCGCGTGGCCATTGTCGATCACGGCAAACTCGTGGCGCTCGATTCGCCGCTCAAGCTCAAGGCGTCGATTCCCGGCAACAATATCCTCGAGGCGAGCTTCGATCCCACTCCGGACGGCTGGCTCGACACCCTGAAGAGCCTTCCCGACGCCGAGCATGTGACCGCGCAGGACGGCGTCTTTCGCATCGCCTCGGGCAACGGCCCGCGCACCACCATCGAACTGGTCGAGGCGTCGCGGCGCGCCGGCGTCACCATCCGCTCGCTGTCGGTGCAGAGCACCACGCTCGACGACGTCTTCATGCACTATACCGGGCGCCAGTTGCGCGACACGCTGCAGGAAGGTAAATACGACACGAGTTTCATGTACCAGAGGCAGTAGGGGAATTGAGTCATTGGGTCATTGAGCCATGAATCGAATCTGGGCACTCATTGAACGCGACCTTCGGCGCTTCCGGCGCAGCCCGACGCTGATCGTCGTCTCGATGGTTTTCCCCTTGGTGCAGCTCGTGGTGCTCGGCTACGCCTTCGGCGGGAAGATCAAGCACCTGCGGGTGGGTGTGGTCGACCAGGACCACGGCGTGCCAGCGCTCAAGCTGCGCGAGATGCTGGGAGCGGTAACCGCTAACGCGGCGACTTTCGAGGCGGTCAATTACACGGATCCGCGCCAGGCGATGGTAGACCTGCGCAACGGCCGGCTGAACGGTGTGCTGAACATCCCGCCGCTGTTTTCCCGCAACACGCTCGCCGAGACCGCGCCCGACGTGGCGCTCATCGAGGACAATACGGACCAGTTCGTCTCCGCCACGCTCGAGGGGACGCTGGGTTCGATGGTCTCCGCCTACAACACCAATCAGACGACGGGAGGTGTGACGCCCCGGGTGCCGCCGCGCGCCACGCTCGACGTGGTCGAGGTCTACCCTTACGTGCCTTACATCCAGTATCTGCTGCCCGGTTCGATTACCCTGTCCATCTTCGTCATGGTCATGATCGGCGGCGGAATCATCTACATCGACGACAAGGCGCGCGGGCTGCACGAAGGCTATCTGGTCACGCCGATCAGCAAGTTCGAGCTGATCGTCGGCTTCAACCTGGCGGGAACCATCAAGGCGATTCTCTCGGGCACCGTCCTGATGACCATCGGGTCGGTGATCGCCGGCATCCCCCAGCCGTTCGCGCCGGTGCGCATGCTCCACCTGTTCATCCTGACGGTGGCAACGGCGCTGGCGCTGGTGAGCATGATGTTTCTGCTGATGGTGCGCGTCAGTGATCCGCTGGTTCCGCGCGCCACCTTCGGCGTGCTCAATACGCTGCTCTTCTTCCCCAGCGGCGCCGTCTACCCGCAGCAGGCCTTTCCCGGCTGGATGCGAGCCATCGCGGTCGTCGATCCCTTCACCTACGCCGTGCATGCGTTCAAGAGCGTGCTCCTCAAGAATACGGGGATGGAGGCAGTGATCTGGGACCTTGTGTACCTGGTGGCGTTCTCGGTCGTGTCGATGGCCGCGGCCACCGTGCTTTTCAAGCGGACGCTGTGACGGGAAATCCGGCGCACCGCAGTTCGGGTATAATCAGGAGTGGACCTGACGAGCGAGGTTAATCCACCGCGATGACGCTACTCGATTCCCGTCCGCCCAAGCCTCCCAGCGCGCTCCGCCGGTACGGGCCCGTGGTGGCCGTGTTCCTGATGGGCGTCGCTATTATACTAGCCTATCGGTTCAGAGACTGGTCGGAAGAGCGCGCGGTCGAGCGCTTCCTGACGGCCGTCGAGCAGGGCAACTATCAGGAAGCCTACCGGCTCTGGCAGCCCAGCCCGTCGTACAGTTTCAACGACTTTATGCACGACTGGGGCGAGCAGGGCGACTACGGGAAGATCCGGGAGTATGAAATCCTGGGCTCGAGGTCGCGAGGCTCGGCGAGCGTGGTTATCACGGTACGTATCAACCACGTTGATCCGCCTCTGGATATCGTCGTCGACCGCCACACCAAAGGTCTCGCGTACTCACCCTTCTGAGAAGCGTCTATTCCACAGCGTAAGCCTCGAGCTACATGACCCCTCGGTGTCATTCCGCGCCGGCGCCAGAAGGCGCTGGAGGAATGACCGGCAGCAGGATCTCTGAGGGATGCTCAGCGTCATGGTAGATGGCGTTGTCCGCCACGGCCCAGCGGCGGTTGTTGTTGAGTGGCTCGCCGGTATTGGGGTTGACGTCGAAGCGCGGGAAGTTGCTGCTCGAGATGTCGAGCCGGATGCGATGTCCGCGCTGGAACACGAGTGAAGTCGGGTACATCTCGATGGTGAAGGAATAGACCTCGCCCGGCTTCATCAGCGTTGCGTGCTCGAGCGAGTCACGATAGCGGGCGCGCGCGATGCTGTCCGCAACGTTCAAGTCGACTCCGGCGGGAAAGTCGCGGTTGGGCGGATACACGTCGACGAGCTTCGCGGTGAAGTCCGTGTCCACCGTGCTCGAAGAGGCCCACAGCTTGACGATGAGCCGGCCCGTCACCTCGACGTCGTGGTCGAGGGGCGGAGTCTCGTACACCAGCACGTCGTTGCGCGCTGACAGGGGGCGCTCATCCTCGCACATCCAGAAGTCTTTGCGGCAGCGCTGATCGGCCGCGCCCTGGAACATCAGCACGCCGTTCGAGGAAATGTTGCCGCCCAGCGTCGGGACAGGATACCTGGGATCGAACAGGTACTGCGTCGGGCCAGCGGGCGCGGACCGGTCGGGCTTGGCAGTGGAAAGCGTGCCGTCGGCGTGAAGGTAGTAAGGCGTGGTGACCGTGCGGGCCAGCGGCCACTCCTGCTCGTTACGCCAGTGTCCGCCGACGAAAATGCGCCCCTCGGGCGTCTTGTGGGCGTCGCCGCCGCCCATCACGAAGAGGCGCACCGGCGGCTCGCGGTCGACTCCGTTATCGACGCCCTTCAGCCAGTGGTCAAACCATCGCAGGTGAAAGGCGCGGAAATCGAGCGCCGCGTCGGGTCCAAACTCCGCTTCACCGGCGTGGCTTTGCGTCTGGCTCCCGTGAATCCACGGGCCCATGATGAGATGAATCGGGCCTTTCTTCGACTTCGAGAGCGATACATAGTTCAGGTTGGCGGTCTGCGACCCCCAAGAGTCGTACCAGCCGCCCACCAGATACACGGGGACGTCCTTGTAGTCGGCGAGATGCGCCAGCACGTCCGCGCCGCTGTTCTTCCAAAAGTCGTCGTAGTCACCGTGGCTCATCGCCTCGACCAGCCAGACCTCGTAGTCGGGCGCGAGCTTGAGCGGCGTCATGCCGCGCCGCAACGGCAAACCTCGCGCGTACTGCTGGACTTCCGCGCCCATGGCGAGCAGCGCCTGCCGCGTTGCGGGATCGCGCGCCGGATGCGCACCCTCCGGCAGGCCGATGTTGAAGATCCAGTTCAGCCAGCGCAGCTCGAAAGCGCCGTTGTGCCGGATGCCGTAGCGCCCGAAATTCGACATGGCGTCGACCGGAATCATGGCGCTCAGATAAGGCGGATTCGACAACGCAAGCGCGTGCTGCGTGCCGCCGGGATACGAAGTCCCGACCGTGCCGATCTTGCCATCCGACCACGGCTGCTCTCCGATCCACGTCGCGGTGTCGTACCCGTCGTTCACGTCGTCACGCAGCGGCCACCAGCTCCCTTCGGAATCAAATCGTCCGCGCACGTCCTGGGCGACGACCACGCAGCCGTGCTCGACAAAGGCCGCCGTCCACTCGGACGCCGTCCCGTACCTTCCCGCTTTGCCGTAGGGCGTGCGCTCGAGGATGACCGGGAACTTGCCCGGTGCCGGGTCCCCGTCGACGGCGGGCCGGTAGATATCCGTCGCCAGCCGCACGCCATCGCGCATCGGGACCATGACGTTCTTCTCGACGATGATCGTGCTTCGGCCCGAGGCCCGCGCGAGCAGCGATCGTAGTAAGCTCGGCCGCAGGAGCGCCGAGCCCGCAGCCGCGAGTGTGACCACAACGAGGGTCGCCGTGAGCAGGTGTTTCTGGCGTGTTGACATCGGAAGTCCTCGAAGGATGGATTGGCGTGCTAGTCTTGCGCCGACTCGGCCACCGCCTGCAAAAGCTCCTGCGGTCTGACCTCGGAAGTCCCGAACTTGAGCACCACGCGTCCGGCCGCGAGGTTGGCAAGCTCCGCCGCCTCGCGCATCGTTGCCCCGGACGTATAGGCGAGCGCGAGCACCGCAACTACCGTGTCACCCGCGCCGGTGACGTCGTAGACGGGGCGGGGAACACTCGCAATCTCGTGCGTCGCACCACTCCGGCCCTCGCGCCCTGGCGATTCAAACAGCGTCATGCCTTCGCCACCTCGCGTGACCAGCAGATACTGGCAGTCCAACTCGGCCAGCAGTCGCCGCCCTGCCGATTCGAGCCAGCGGCCGTCCTTGAGTGCAACTCCGGCCATCAACTCTGCCTCGTGCAGGTTGGGCGTGATGGCCGTGGCATGCCGGCAAATTTCCGAATGCTGCGGCTTGGGGTCAACAAACACCGGCAGCCGCCGCTCGAGCGCGAGCGAAGTGATTTCGCGGCACAGCTCCGTGGTCGCCGAGCCCTTTTGATAGTCGGAGATGATCAGCGCGTCAAGTCGTCGGAGTGTCCGCTTGAACTGGCAGACGACCTCGGCCGTCGTCCGAGGTGCGATCGGCGCAGGCTTTTCGAAGTCGAGCCGCAGCAGTTGATGCTGGTGTGCTGCGATTCGCACCTTGCGTGGTGTAATGCGCCCGCGCTCTTCAACCAGGGTCTTCGAGGAGACCCGGCGGCTCTCGAGCAGCCGTCGCAGTTCCTTGCCGGTCGCGTCTCGACCGATAGCGCCATAGGGGACGGGCCGCGCTCCAAGGGCGCGGAGGTTCGCAACCACGTTGCCGGCGCCGCCGAGGAATGTTCGCGCGACGTGCGAGCCGTCCATCAGAACTACTGGCACCGGAGCTTCAGGAGAGATGCGCGTGGCTTCGCCGCACAGCACTTCATCGAGCATGAAGTCACCGAGCACACCGATCGTGCGCCCGCTGAAGCGGCGGATGATACGAGCCAGCTCGGCCTGAGTTTTCTTGTTCATTCGAATAGCGAAGCAGCCGGAGGCAGGGCACTGGCCTACAGCGTCGACTTGTCGCCGCCTACGGTTGGCGGTCCACCGCTTTCAGAGTCGCGCCAACCGCAGCGCGCACCTGCTCAAACGTGACGGACAGGATACACTCCGGCCGGTCAAAGCGGTAGCAGTGATCGCCGGGGCAGGGATTGCACTCCCAGGGATTCTGGACGACGCGGCCGGCTCCCTCGCGCGGCCACGGTCCCCAGATTTGAGAACTCGACGATCCGAAGATCACGACGGAAGGACGTCCGAGCGCCGCTGCCATGTGCGCCGGTCCACTGTCATTGCCGACGAACAGTCGCGCGCCCGTGAGCGCGGCGGCGAACTGGCCGAGACTCGCGCCCTCCAGGCGGCGAATCGGCGTAACAGCGAAGTGTTCCACTTGCTCGAGCACACTGGACTCGTGCGGCCCGCACGAATAGAGTGGCGCGAGACGCAGCTCTCGTTCGACGTACGCACCGAGCCGCGCAAAATTCTCCGGCGCCCATTGCTTCGTGGGATACAACGCCGTCGGATGGAGGACCGCATAATCCTCTGCGGGCAGAATGCCCAGTTCGGAGCGTTTCTCGCGCCACCACGCTTCGTTCGCAGATGCCACGAACAGCCGCGCGGCAGGAATCTCGCGGCGCGGCAGCCCAAACCAAAAGAACGCGGCGGCCTGATGCTCGGCAGTGTGGAGCGCCGGCTGGCCGAGGATCAAGCGCGCGTCGGGGATGAGGAAGTCGTAGAGCCGCTTCGTGCGGAAGTGCTCGAAGCCTGCCTTCGAGCGAGCTCCGCTCAGCCGCGTGAGCAGGGTGCTCGACGGGCCTCCGTGCAGGTTGAGGCAAAGCGCGAACCGCCGCTTCCTGATTTCGCGAATCGTCCGAAGGCGCGCTGTCGCCTTCGACCAGCCTTGGGCTTCGTCCACAGCGATCACCTCGTCCACGTCGCCGTTACCTTCGAGCAGGTCGCGAAAGCGCGATTCAATGAGTACCGTGACGCGGAGGTCGGTCCTCCATTGCTTGAGAAGCGAGAGGGCGGGAGTCAGCAGAAGGATATCGCCGATGGAGCGCAGGCGGACGATAAGGATACGCGCCCCGGAAGGCAAAGAGGGAAGAAGGGTGGCGGGAGTCATTTCAGGTCAACGGGCGCGTCGGTTCCACGTCTTGAACCACCGAGGGCGGCCTACTCCGCCTCAATCTTCGCTTCGTCAATCAGCATGACGGGGATGTCATCCTTGATCGGGTAGACGCGCCGGCACTGGCCGCACTTGAGTCCCTGGCCATCAGCACTCAGCTTCACCGGGGTCTTGCAGAGAGGACAGACCAGGATGTCGAGCAGTTCTTGACTGATGGCCATTTGCTTTGCTCCAAGTCGATACCGCACTTTAGCAGACGCTATCCTCGATTTCAAGGTGACGCGCCTCCGATCGGTGACGAGTGGCGCGAATCCTCGGTTTTGGGCTAACCTCTTAACGTCGAGCGAATTCGGTGCCGCGAATGAGAACCACTCGGGCGGGCGGCAGGCGACGCGCATGAGCTATCTCGCGCTCTTCGACTCGGTCTCACTCGTCTGCCTGGCGCTCGCCATGGTGGCGCAGTTCTGGGACTGGGGTGAGGGCAAGAAAGATCGGCTGCAGCGCGGACTCATGAACGTCGCATTCTGGGGCTGGCTGGTGGTGCTCGGTTGGCTGCTGGTTTTTCATCCTGTGGAGCTCGAGCGTGAAGCGAGCAGCTTCCTGCATTCCACATTTGGTAGATAGCTTCTGCGTCGCTGGACATTCGAGCGGCCTGAAGATCGGGTACTGAGGTGAACGAGGACTTGAATCCGCGTGCGTTGTTGGCTTTTTGCCGGGCCGAGCTTCCAGCGATGCTGGATTGCCTGCGCCGGGGGGTCGAGATCGAATCCCCCAGCAACTCCAAGGCGGCCGTCGACCGGCTGGCGGCGTACTTCGCGCGAGAGTTCGGGAGACAGGGTGCGACGGTCCGCATTCTCAGTCATCGAACGGCCGGTTCGGCCGTCATGGCGGAATTCTTTTCAGGGCAACGGAAATCACCGCGAGGCTCGAAGCCAATCTTGCTGCTCGGGCACCTGGACACGGTCTGGGATCTCGGGACACTCGAGCGGATGCCGTTCCGCATTCGCGGCGGTCGCGCTTACGGCCCCGGCGTTCTGGATATGAAGTCGGGTATCGTGTGCGGCTGGTGGGCGATCCGCGCGCTCCGGGCGCTCGATGTTCGCCCGGATGGTCCGGTTCGCTTCTTCCTGAATTCGGACGAGGAGGTGTCAAGCCTGGCGTTCCGCGACCGGATCATCGCTGAGGCGAGGAACGCGAAGGCTGTTCTGGTACTCGAGCCTGCGGTGCCCGGCGGCGCTTTGAAGACGGCTCGCAAGGGAGTGGGCGAGTTCGAGATCACGGTTTACGGCCGCTCGGCGCATGCCGGGGTGAACCCGGCGGCCGGAGTCAACGCCATCGCGGAACTGGCGCGGCAGTTGCTGCGGATCGAGAAGTTCGCCCGACCGCGCCGCGGGCTCACGCTGAACGTCGGCGTGATTCGCGGCGGGACGCGGACCAACGTCATTCCCGCCTGCGCTTCGGCCACCGTCGACGTTCGCATTCCGCGGCTCCAGGATCGCCGAGCCATCGAGCGGAAGGTCTACGGCTTGAGACCCATCCATCCCGAAGCGCGACTCGAGATTCGCGGGGGAATCAACCGTCCGCCGATGGAACGCGCTCGCGCCATCGGCCTTTTCCGCCAGGCTCGCGAACTTGGACGGCGGATGGGCATGAGCCTGCGAGAAGCCTCGACGGGTGGCGGGTCGGACGGCAACTTCACCGCGGCGCTTGGTATTCCGACGCTCGACGGCCTGGGTGGCGTCGGGGACGGCGCGCACGCGCTCGACGAGCACATCATCATCCGCGAGTTGCCGCGCCGCGTCGCGCTCATCGCGGCCTTGCTCGCGACACTATAGGATTCGCTTGGTGCTTCTGTTGCTCACTTCAAAGATCGTAACGTGTCGGTTCTGGCGCGTTCTGGTGTTGATGGCTCTCGCGCTGGTCGCGAGCACCGGCCCATGCCAGGAGCCGGGAAAGCCGGCGACTCAGAGCCCGGCGGCCTCAGCGGACGATCCGCACGAACTCCTCAAGCAACTTGACGATGTCTCGGTCGACCCTGGCCAGATTTACGCGTTGCGCAATGTCCGGATCACGCGCGACCACATCGAGATCTACTTCAATCGCGGCTTCGTAGGATTTTTCGCGCCGGTCGGCGGCGCGATCACCGGCGCGGTCTTTTCCGGTGACGGCGAGGTGCTCATGATTCCGCCGAGCGCCGTCGAGAAGCGGAACCTCGCGCAGTTCGCCCAATCCCCGATTCTCGAGGAGCAGTTTTCCTCCGCCTACCTGCGCTTCACCGATGAAACCGCGCGCGAGCTTCTCGCTCAGGCACGGCGGCCTGATCCGGAGGACACCGAGCAGCCCACTGGCTTTACGGATGAATGGACGCCGGTGATTCGCGGACTCAACCCTGCCCAGTCAATGCGCATTCTCCAAGACCTCCTCGGCGAGCGCGACCGCCCTTACTTCCAGGCGCGAATACAAGGCGTCCACCTGGGATGGTTCGAGGTGAGCGACGACGAGCGGCAACCCGAGGCGATCCGGATCGGCGGCGTCGAATCGGTCCAAGGCAGGCTCTTCGCCAACCTCTGGTGCTCGTTTCCCAGCCGGACTTCGCAGGCGCGCAGTGAGTCATTGATTACGGGGTCGGCGGCAGTTCACTCTTACACCATCGACACGCGCATCAATGCTGACAACAGCCTCGACGGCCGGGCAGAGCTCGATCTCGAGTCGCGCTCCAACCGTGATCGCGTCTTGTTCTTCGAGCTGTCCCACCGTCTGAAGGTCTTCGCGGTGTCCGAGGTGGAGGGCGACAGAAAGCGGAGTGTGACTTTCTTCCAAAGCCCTTCGCTCGAGGAATCCCGGACCGCAGCCCGCGGCAACGACTGGGTGGTAGCGGTGTTGCCGGCGGCGTACCCTGTGGGGAAGATGTTCCGCCTGGAGTTCGTCTATCGCGGCGACGTGATCGAGGACGTTGGCAACGGCGTGCTTTACGTGGGCGCTCACGGCATCTGGTATCCCAACCGCGACCTGCTGCTCGGGGCGCGTTATGACCTGACCTTCCATTATCCTGACCGCCTGACGCTGGTGGCGACGGGTAACCGCGTCGAGGAAAAGTCGGCGGACGGCTGGAAGCACAGCCACTGGGTTTCTGACGGCGCGCTTCCCGTCGCAGGGTTCAACCTCGGAGCTTATGAGGAACGCGTGCGTCGCGTGGGAGACGCCACCATCGAAGCCTACGCGACGGCTGGAGTCGAATCGTCGCTTGAGCGGCGGCGTCCGCCACCGCAGCCGTCCACCACCACTCTGGCGATCCCCCACCACGAGGGCGGCCCGGCGAGCGTTAACCTGCCTGCGTCCGCGCTGGCGCTGCCGCTTGATCCCGCGGCGCTGCTCGAGAGCGTCGCCGACCGCGCGGCGCGGGCCGTCCGCTATTTCGAAACTCTGTTTGGCCCGTTCCCCTATTCGCGGCTCGCTCTCTCGCAGATCCCCGGCAGCTTTGGTCAGGGCTGGCCGGAGCTGGTCTATTTGCCCTCGCTCTCTTTCCTGTCGAGCAGCACGCGTTCCGAGCTTGCGGGCCGGACTTCGGACGACCTGGAGGAGCAGGTCTCCGTGCCCCACGAGATCGCGCACCAGTGGTGGGGAAACGAGGTGGGATGGAAGACCTACCACGATCAGTGGATCTCCGAGGGCTTCGCAACCTACGCGGCTACCCTGGAGCTCACGCTCGATAAGGATGGCGAACAGAAGTTCCACCAACTGATGCGCGAATACAAGCGCGACCTGCTGAGCCGCAACAAGAGTGGAGACACGGTGGAATCAGGAGGCCCGATCTGGCTCGGCGAACGGCTTTCAAACTCGCTCAATCCCACCGGTTACGACGCGATCGTCTACAAGAAGGCAAGCTGGGTGCTGCACATGCTGCGGCTTATGGTGATCGACCCTGAGCCCGGCGGCGCCGCGCGGCCGCGTCGTACCGCCGCTGCGCAGCCGGACGAGCGCTTCTTCAAGGCGTTGCGCGAATTCGTCGCCACCTATCGCGGCCGTAGCGCCTCCACGGAGGACTTCGTGCGCTCGGCGGAGAAGTACATGACGCCGGCGGCGGACCTCGACCACAATCACCGGCTCAACTGGTTCTTTGAGGATTGGGTGTACGGGGTTGGCATCCCGACTTACAAGTTGCATGTCTCGACCCGGCGAGCGGCGAGCGGCAGGTTCGTGATCCAGGGCAACGTTGAGCAGAGCGACGTTCCGGGTGATTTCGAGATGCCGGTACCGCTGATTGCGAACTACGGCAAAGACAAGGTCGTGCCGCTGGGCCGCGTGGTGGTGAGCGACTCGGGGGGGCGCTTCAAATTCACAGTCAGCTCGAAACCGACGCGGGTCCAGATCGACGAGGACCAGATTCTCGCGGTGGCGCGATAAGGCGACTTGCCGGCGCCGTCTGGTTCCATCCACTGTCATCCCGGAGGCCAGCGGAAGACGCGGCCTCCCAGCACGTGGACGTGCAGATGATCGACGGACTGGCCGGCCCATGACCCGTTGTTGATGACCGTTCGGTAGCCCCTGGTCTCGAGCCCTCTCTCCCGCGCAAGCTGTGCCGCGACGGTGAAAAGGCGCCCCAGCATTGGTTCGTCTTCCGGCGCAGCGTCTTTGAGCGACACGAGGTGCCGGCGAGGGATCACCAGCAAATGGACCGGCGCCTGCGGGTGGAGGTCTTCAAAGGCGACTACGGTGCCATCCTCGAAGACGATCTTCGCTGGCGCCTGACGCGCGACGATCCGGCAGAAGATGCAGTCCGTTATCATCGAGACCCGGCTCTCCATCGGACGGTTGCTGCCTAGTTCAACCTCACGACAAACGTTTCCGTAGCAAGTCCCGCTTGTTGCAGTTGGTTGGCCAGCGCCCGCGCCGCGGCCTCGGAACCTTCCTGGCCGACACGTACGCGATGGAACAACCCGTCGCCACGGTCAAAACTTTGGATGATGACCGGACCGAACTGCGACTCGATCCTCTGCTTGAGGCGCTCGGCGTTGCTGCGATCCCGGAACGCTCCCACCTGTACGGCGAAGACGCCGGGCGGCGCACTCGGCCCGTAAACCAGGTTGGGATTCAGGATTTCCAGGCGTACGAGCGCGGTTCCCGGGCCCACCATGTGGATCGCCTGCGCCGCCGCGTACGACAGGTCGATAATCCTGCCCTCGATGAACGGGCCGCGGTCGTTGATGCGGACGACGACCGTTTGACCGTTCTCCAGATCGTGGACTCGCACCTGAGTTCCAAAGGGGAGCGTACGATGCGCCGCAGTGACGTCGTACATGTTGTAGATCTCGCCGCTCGAGGTCGAGCGGCCGTGAAAGGGATGGCCGTACCACGACGCCAAGCCTTCCTCACCCTGGACGATCGGTGGCGCGCCGGGGACCGGAGCTCGAGGCCGGGGGGTTGGCTGGACGGGAGCAGGACTTTGTCCGATGCCACCGGTTGACGGCGTGGGCTGTGGTGCGGGATAGCGTCGCGTGACAGGCTGGCGGCGATGGCAGCCCGCAGAAAAGAGCAGCACAACGAGGACGACGCCCGCCCGTGCGATCCAAATCCCGAATCCAGCCCGGCCTGCCATCGGCTCCTTACGGTTTGTTTCCGGGCTGTTGCCCCGAGTCCGGCCGGTCTTGCAGGCTTGCAGCCATCTTGGCGAGGCTATCCGATGCCTTCTTCAGCAACTCGGCCATTTCGTGGCGCGTCGAAGGCCTGACCTTCTGGTCGACGAATTCGACGAGCTTCTGCACTTCCCGGTCGACGGCACGGCCCGCTTCTTCAAAGGTCATAGCAATCCTCCACAAAGGTGAAGTATGAGGTATGGGGCATGAAGTGTAAAGCGCGCAGGAAACAGCCGCGGATTTGCTCAGCGCCGGACATCCGCCTCCCCGCCGCGGCAGTTTAAGCTTCCCAGTTCGCGCGTGAGCCCTTATACTGCCTAATTGATGGGCTTGCCTCCGAAGCTGTGGTTCAAGCTGCAACAACTCAAGAAGGTCTGGAACTCCGCGTTCGGGGCGAAGGAGCAGTCCTACGACGCGACGCTCCGCATGTGCCCCAATTGCCGCGCTTTGATCGAACGCAATGCCAGCGTCTGTCCGCTCTGCGGGATGCCGGTCAAGGCGCCGCGTTCACGAACGAGTAGTGCGCCAGGACGAGTCCTCGGCGTAATTCCTGTACCTTCGACCGCCACGTCGGTGATCGTGGCGGTGACCATCGCCGTCTACGGCCTCACCTGGTACCTGACTCAGAACGCGTCTTCGGCGGAGCTTAGTGCGGCGCCTTCAATGGGCGGGATTCGCAGCGACATTCTGGTTCGGATGGGCGCCAAATACGGACCTTTCATTTACGCCGGCCAATGGTGGCGTCTCGTGACCGCCATCTTTCTCCACGCCGGTCTCTTCCACATCGGCATGAACCTTTGGTGCCTCTTTGATCTCGGACCGGCGGTGGAGTCACTGTTTTCCACCACCAAGTTTATCGTCCTGTATCTGGTGACGGGCGTCGCAGGATTTGTCCTCAGCCTCTGGTGGAACCCACGCGCCCTTTCGATCGGCGCCTCGGGTGCGATCCTTGGGCTGATCGGTATCCTGATCGGCGCGAGTTTCCACCACGGCGGCCTCGGCAAGGACTATCGCAGCCAGCTCTGGCGGTGGGTCATCTACATTCTGATCTTCGGACTGCTGCCCTTCTTCGCGGTCGACAACGCGGCTCACATCGGCGGACTGGCCACCGGCCTGATCCTCGGTTATCTTGTCCCGGAAGGTGAGCCCGACACGCGCTCGAGCGAGAACCTCTGGAACACGCTCGCTATAATTTCGGTGTTGGTGATCGCCGGTTCCTTCGTCCTTATGGCTTTGCAAATGAACCGATATCGGTAAGGCGGGCCGAAATATTCGATGCTGCTGTCGAAAGTCCGGCGGAGGAGGATGATCTGATGAAGGGTTTCGTGGTAGGGGTGATGCTGACCGTGGCGGTGATTGCTGGAGGACTCTACGCTTACATGGCTTCCGGGCGCGCTCCAGTGGCTACGTCAGAACCGCCGTTGCCCATGGAGGAGTTTCTTGCCAAGACCGCGCTGCACGCGCGACTCGATCGTGACGCGCACGTGCAGCCGGAACTCAAGCCGACCTCGGCAGTGTTGGTTGCCGGCGCGCATGTGTATCGCCAGGATTGCGCCGCGTGTCACGGCCTGCCCGGCCAGCCGATCCCGACCATCGCGAAGGGGATGTTCCCTAAGCCGCCGCAACTCTTCTCGGCGGACGAGATGGTCACCGACGATGCCCCAGGGGTCACGTTTTGGAAGGCCAAGAACGGCATCCGGTTGAGCGGCATGCCGGGCTTTCACGCCTCGCTCTCCGACGAGCAATTGTGGCAGGTGACTTTGCTGCTCGCGCACGCTGACAAGCTGCCTCCCGAGGTCCATCAGGTGCTGGGCGGCGCTGCACCACCCGCGGGCCAGGACACGTCCAAATGAGTGCCGATCCCAAGGCCGCGTCGAAAGAGAGTCCCTGGAAGCCTGAGCGGCTGCGGGAACTATGGCCCCAAATTTGGGAGTTCCTTCGCCCACGGCGCGGCATCCTGGCCCTCGGCTTTGTGCTGATGGGCATCAACCGCGTCTCGGGCCTGGTCCTGCCGTATTCCTCGAAATATCTGATTGACGACGTCATCGGCAAGCGGCACCTCAATCTGCTTGCGCCTCTGGTGCTCATCGTGGCGGGCGCAACCGCCATCCAGGGGATTACGTCCTTCGGCCTGACGCAGCTTCTCTCCAAGGAAGCCCAGCGCCTGATCGCTGAGCTGCGCGCCAAGGTCCAGGCGCACGTCGGACGGCTGCCCGTGGCTTTCTACGATGCCAACAAGACGGGAGCGTTGGTATCACGCATCATGAGCGACGTGGAAGGACTGCGCAATCTTCTGGGCACAGGACTCATCCAGTTCGTGGGCGGATTGCTGACCTCGCTGTTCGCACTCATCGTGCTGCTCCGCATCAGCGTTCCGATGACGCTCGCCGCCCTCGGAATCCTCGGCGTTTTCGGCTTCGCGATGCGCAAAGCGATGAAGTTCATCCGGCCCATCTTCCGCGAGCGCAGAAAGATTACGGCCGACGTGACCGGGCGGCTGACCGAATCGCTGGGAGGGGTACGCGTGGTGAAGGGTTACCACGCCGAGTCGCGCGAGGAAGGAATCTTCGCTGCCGGAGTCCAGCGATTGCTCGACAACGTCCTGAAGACGTTGACAGCCATGTCATTCATGAGCCTCGCCTCGACGATGCTCCTCGGAGCCGTCACCGTCGTCATCATGTACGCCGGCGCGCACCTGATTGTCTCCGGTCAGATGACGCTTGGCAGCTTCGTCACTTACACGCTCTTTCTCGGCATGCTGGTCGCGCCCGCCATGCAAGTGGTGGACATCGGAACGCAGCTCACCGAAGCTGTGGCAGGGCTCGAACGCACGCGTGAGATTCTGGCGGAGCGCCCCGAGGACCAGGACCCGCGCCGCTCGCGCTCGCTCGACTCGATTGTGGGCGAAGTCGATTTCGAGGACGTGAGCTTCGCTTACGAAGCCGGGAAAATGGTGCTCGAGCACATCAGCTTCAGGTCCGCACCCGGCACGGTGACCGCGCTGGTCGGTCCGTCGGGGGCAGGGAAATCGACCATCATCGGCCTCATCGCCGCCTTCTACGTTCCCGCCTCGGGAACGGCGCGCATCGATGGGATCGATCTCGCGACGGTGCGCCTCGACTCTTACCGCACGCGCCTCGGCGTCGTCCTCCAGGATACATTCCTCTTCGACGGCACCATCCGCGAGAACGTCGCCTTCTCGCATCCCGCTGCGACCGAGGAGCAGATTCTGGCGGCGTGCCGCATCGCCCGCGTGGATGAGTTTGCGGAGGGCTTCGAGCAGAAGTACGACACCATCGTCGGGGAGCGCGGCGTCAAGCTCTCCGGCGGGCAGAAACAGCGGGTGTCCATCGCGCGCGCCATCCTCGCCGATCCCCGCATCCTGATTCTGGACGAAGCAACCTCCAGCCTTGATTCTGAGTCCGAAGCGCTCATCCAGGAAGGACTCTCTTACCTGATGCGCGGCCGCACAACGTTTGTCATCGCCCACCGGCTCTCGACCGTGCGCCGCGCCCACCAGATCCTGGTGGTTGAAGCGGGGCGAATCATCGAACGCGGGACGCACCCTTCACTCTACGCGGCCGGCGGGCGCTACTACGACCTGTACACTAAGCAGCACGGTGTCGAAGCGAACCTGCTGCTGGCGCGCGGCGAGGGCGACGAGGTCCGCGATTCGGTGCCGCCGGCCGAGGTTGCGCCGGGAGACGGTGAAGGCGCACTGCCTGACTCGGTCCGCCTCCTGCGCGGCCAGGATAGCTGAAGACCGTGCGCGAGTTCCGGGGCTTCCTGCACCTGTCGAGGATTGACATCTGGAGGCGCGCGGCGTAAGGTTTGAGGGTAATACTTTCTGACTTTCCAACTGCGATTCCAGAGAGCGGCAATGGCACTGGTAAGGATCAAGACAAAGTATCAAGTTACTCTTCCGACTTCTATTCGAAAGAAGGCCAGGCTGGAAGTGGGAGATCTCCTGGAGGCTAAGGTCCGGGGCAACAGGATCACGTTGACTCCGCAGACTGCTGTTGACCGCGAACTCGCGCTCGCGCTCGAGGACGTCGAGCACGGCCGAACTCTTGGCCCGTTTAGAAGCGCTAAGGTGGCTGTACGGGCGCTTCGGCGCACCGCCAAACGGCTCAATTGAAGACGGGCCTATGCGGGCCATTTTCACCCACCGATTTGTCCGGCAATACGCTGCCCTCTCGGCCACGCGGCAAGCGAAAGTGAACAAGCAGATCGGCTTCCTTCTGACTGACCTACGACACCCTTCTCTTCGGGCCAAGAAGTACGATGAAGCTCGAAACATCTGGCAGGCCAGAGTCGACAACAGCTACCGCTTCTATTTCAGGATCGAAGCCGACAGATATGAGCTTTTGTCGGTCATCCCGCATCCGAAATAGACTGAATTCACGGACATTCGATTCGCGCCTGAGCTCTGACCCATCGCTAAACTGTGTGGCCGCCACCTGCCAAAGGGCTTATAATTCTGTTCTGGGACTCGGGATTAGAATTTCAACTCAGCTCAAGAATAAGGAACCATGCCGCGACGCACCCTATACGAAAAAATCTGGGAAGCTCACGTGGTCCGCGAGGAGCCCGGTGAGCCGACGCTCATCTACATCGACCGCCATCTGATCCACGAAGGCACGTCGCCGCAGGCGTTTTCCGGACTCAAGGCCGCAGGACGCAAGGTGCGCCGTCCTGACCTGACCTTCGCCGTCATGGACCACTCGGTGCCTACCCGCGACCGCAATCTGCCGCTGGTCGATACCGTCGCTGCGGCGCAATTCGCGGCCCTCGAGCGCAATTGCCGTGAGACGGGCGTGCTGCTGTTCGACATGCAGAGCCCCAATCAGGGAATTGTCCACGTCATCGGGCCTGAGCTTAGCATCACGCAGCCCGGCCTGACGATGGTCTGTGGCGATAGTCACACCTCGACGCACGGCGCTTTTGGGACGCTGGCCTTTGGCATCGGGACGAGCGAGGTCGAGCACGTGCTGGCTACCCAATGCCTCTCGCAATTCAAGTCGAAGACCATGCTGGTACGCGTCGACAGCCGACGCGCGCGCGGCGTCACGGCGAAGGACCTGATACTCGCCATCATCGGCAAAATCGGCATCGCGGGCGGTAACGGCCACGTGGTCGAGTACGCCGGGCAGGCGATCCGCGAGCTTTCGATGGAAGGCCGCATGACGGTTTGCAACATGTCGATCGAAGCGGGGGCGCGCGCCGGCATGGTGGCGCCGGACGAGACCACCTTCGCCTACATGGAAGGCCGGCCGTTCGTGCCGCGTGGCAAGGACTTCCAGGTGGCGGTCGATCATTGGAAGAGCCTTGCCTCCGATCCTGACGCCGTGTTCGACGACGTCGTCGAGCTCGACGCCGCGCGCATCGCGCCGCAGGTTACCTGGGGGACGAATCCCGGCATGGTCACTGACGTGACGGGTCGAGTGCCGGCCCCGAGCGATTTCCACGATCCCGTCGGGCAGGAGGCGGCGGAACGCGCGCTCGCGTACATGGCGCTCGAGCCCGGAACACGCATCGCCGACATCCCCCTTGACCGCGTGTTCATTGGATCGTGCACCAACTCGCGTCTTGAGGACTTGCGCAGGGCGGCGCGCGTGGTCGCGGGAAAACACGTGGCGCGGACGCTCAAGCAGGCGCTGGTGGTACCCGGATCGATGGTAGTCAAGGCGCAGGCAGAGCGCGAGGGCCTCGACAAGATTTTCCGCGACGCGGGCTTCGAGTGGCGCGATGCCGGATGCAGCATGTGCATCGGCATGAACGCCGACGTGCTGCCTTCGGGCGAGCGCTGCGCCTCGACTTCGAACCGCAACTTCGAGGGGCGGCAGGGCAAGGGCGGGCGGACGCACCTCGTGAGTCCGATGATGGCCGCCGCCGCCGCCATCGAAGGGCATTTTGTGGACATCCGCGATTGGCCGGAAGCCGCCGTGAGCGAGCACGGCTCCGACGCGCGATAGCCGGCACCGTGCAGAGTCATCTGGAGTTGGCATGCAAGCTTTTCTGAAACACACGGGACTCGTCGCGCCGCTCGACCGCGTCAACGTGGACACCGACCAGATGGTGCCCAAGCAGTTTCTGAAGCTGCTGACGCGCGAGGGATACGGCAAGTTCCTGTTTTACGACTGGCGCTATCTCGAAGGCGAGAAGCCTAACCCCGAGTTCGTGCTGAACCAGCCGCGCTACCAGGGCGCGTCGGTTCTTGTGGCCCGCGCCAACTTCGGCTGTGGCTCGAGCCGCGAACACGCGCCGTGGGCCATCCTCGACTACGGCTTCCGGGTCATCATTGCGCCCAGCTACGCCGACATTTTCTACAACAACTGCTTCAAGAACGGCCTGCTTCCCGTGACGTTGCCTGACGCTGAGATCGACGAGCTTTTCCGGCGCACCTATGAGCGCCAAGGCTACCGGTTGACGGCGGACCTCGAAACGCGCACCATCACCGACGATTCCGGCCTGCATCTCTCCTTCGATCTCGATCCGTTTCGCCGTGAATGCCTCTTGAACGGCTGGGACGACATCGGGCTGACGTTGCGCTTTGCCGGCCGGATCGCCGCCTACGAGAGCGCGCATCATCCGAGCGCCACTCGGTACGGAGCCGTCGATGCCATTGCCTCGAAGAACCCGCGATAGATCCCAAGCTGGCGAGTCGATTGCCCCCGTAGCGAGGGTGACGCGTGGACTGTTTCCAGTGGCGCTCGCCTGCGCGCTGGCTTTCGGCATCCTGGCCTGGTGGCAAGCGCGGCGCGCTCGCGAGCTCGCGCGAGCCGCCGCGATTGCGATTCATCCGGCGAAAGGTCAGGTCCTCCAGGTTGACCGGGCGAGCGGAAGCGTCACCATCGCCCATCAAGACATACCAGGCTTCATGCCCGCGATGACGATGACCTTTCGCGTCAAGAGCCCTTACCTGCTCGACAACATCAAGGCCGGCGACGAAGTGGAGTTTGAGCTCGAAGTCACCGCGAAGTCGGTCACCATCAGGTCGATCAAGAATAGTCGCTCGCCAACGAGCGAGTGAAGGGCACGACTGTCGATGGCGGGCACTCAGCATCCATGGTCCTCGGCGGGTCTGGCGACGCGCCGCGGATTCCTGCAAGGGGCGTTGGCCAGTCTTGCCTTGGGAAGCGCATCGTCCGCGGCTCGCGGCGGAACCCGAGGCGCTACCTTGCCAACCCAATCACGCAGATTCCCGCGCTGGAAAATCCATCCGGTTGCCTCCATCCCGCACGGCTATCAAGTCGCGGTCGCCGACGTGAATGGTGACGGGCGGCTTGACATCCTGGCGCTCAGCTCGGAAGAAAGCATTGTCGACTGGTACGAAAACCCGAGTTGGACGCCGCGTCACCTTACCGCGCGCACGCATGGCAACATCAGCCTGGCGCCGCTCTTCCGCCAAGGGTATCCGTCGCGCGGCGTTGCGCTGGCCACCGAGTTCTCGCTCGAAGACAGCACGGCGGGCGGGAGTCTCTGGTGGGCGACTCCTCCCGCTTCATTCGATCTCGAGTGGCCGCTCAAGTGGATCGGGCGCCTGCCGGCCTCGCACCGGCTGCGCTGGGCGGACTTGGACGGCGACGGCCGCCTGGAGCTCGTGGATGCGCCGATTCTAGGGCCAGGCGCCCGCGCGCCCGACTACGCCGTCGGCGCGCCGCTCACCTGGTATGCCGAGCCCGAGGCGCTGCTCAGTCCACACGCTTCGGCAGGCGCGGAGTCCTCGGCCGAGTGGGAGCCGCACCTGATCGACTCGTCATTGACCGTCATCCACGGACTCAACATCCTCGACTGGGATGGCGACGGTCGCGACGAGATCCTCACCGCGAGCTTCGAGGGCGTGCACCTGTTCCACTCGAGGGGCCGAAGCGACGAGTTGCGCTGGACGAAGCGGCGGCTCGCCGCAGGAGACCAGGAGTCGCGCCCGGCGCGCGGGTCGAGCGAGATCGGTGTAGGACGAGTCGCTGGACGCCGGTTCCTCGCGACTATCGAGCCCTGGCATGGCGACAAAGTCGTGGTCTACCTCGAGCCCCATTCCGCCGCGCCGGCCGGCGAACTTTGGGAACGCCACGTCATCGACTCGAGCTTTCATGATGGACACGCGCTGGCCTCGGCTGACCTCGACCGGGACGGCGCGGACGAGATCGTAGCGGGATTTCGCGGCGCGGGCACCAGCCTCTACGTCTACTACGCCGCCGACGCGTCGGGCCTCCATTGGGAGCGCCAGACGCTCGACACGGACATGGCGTCCTCCGGAGTGGTGATCGCCGACGTCAATGGCGACGGCCGGCTTGACGTGGTGGCGGTGGGCGCGTCCACCGGCAACGTCAAGTGGTACGAGAATACAGGAAGTAAGGGCTAGGCATCAGGGGCGACACATCAGTCAGATAGGCTAGTAACGGTTGCAAAGAAGCCCCGCCGGCAGCCTAACCCCCGGCGCTTGCCCAGTAGCCGCGCTTGGCGCGCACCACGAGGTCCTTACCCTTCACGTGGACGGCGATGGCATGGAACTTGCCGTCGGCCGACTTGTGGGTGGAAACATACGAGAGCAGATAGTACTCCCGCCCGTCGGCTAACGCCTGGCGCATCCCCTTGAACAGGTCGTTGCTGTTGTGAAAGAAGACGCCGCCCGTGGTCGCGGCGAGTTCCCTCATGGCGTCCTGGTTCTCGAGCGCGGCGCTCTCCTTCTGCTGCTGGACTTGGGGGAGCAGCACGACGACGCGCGTCATCTGATACTCGCCGCTCGCGTCGTAGCCGCCGGTGGGTGAGGTGTAGAGACCGCGGGAGTCGAGAGTGTAGAAGGTGACGTTGCGCGCCGTGGCGAGCCGCAGAATCGCCTGGACTTCGGGCTCCAGGTTGTCAACGGGATTCTTCATGAGCTCGCTCGGGTCCTGGAGATAAGCGGCGATCAGGCCGAAGAGGTCGCGTCCGGGCCGCAAGTTGAAGCCGTCGGAGATCAGAATGAAGATGCGCTTACCGGGCTGCGCCGCCAGTTTGCCCTCGAGTTCGCGGACGTTGTGGAGGAAGTCGCGGGTGAGGATTGTCCGCTCCTGCGCTGCCGACTCCGCCCACATCTCGACGCGCTGCCGCTTGCCATCGCAGATCTGGCCCGACCCGCCCGAGGTACGCGTGGTCGAGGCGGCCGCTCCGGCACAGGGGCACTGCTGGCAGTATTCGCCGAGCGCCCGCGTCAACTCCGATTCCTGAGTGGCGAGGTTCGAGCTTTCACTCTGCTCGATCGCTTTGTTCAGCTCCTTGCTCCCCAGGGCGGCGAGAATCGCCCCGGGATCTTCGGTCAAATTCTCGACGACGACTGGCTGGCGGCCCAGTGCCACCAGCGCGTACTGCGCGTCTGAACCTTCTTCCTGCTTGAACAGTTTGTGCAACGCGCTGCGGACGGTCGAGAAGTTCTCGAAGGCGGAATTGAGCGTGTCGAGGCAGATGAGATAAGTGCGGCGCGGAGCGGCGGCAGGGCGCGCGGCGGGCGGAGCTGCGAGGGCGCTGGCGGGTTGAGAGTCCAGGACCGCGGGCAGTGTCTCGCCGGCGATGCTCGCGATACCGAAGGAAGTGAGCGTCTGCGGGTCGCCGTCTTCGAGGACCTCGAAGTCGCTCTGCTTCAGCCCGACGACGCTGTGGCCGTGGCGGTCGGTGACGACGACGGGCACCAGGACCTGCTTGACTTCAACCTTAATGGTAGTCGGGGACGTGGTGGGCGACGAATTCTGGGCAGCCAGCACGAGGCGTCCGCCGGCCGGACCTGCCAGACCCGCCAGCAATGCGATCAGCGCCGCCATCCGGCTGGCGAACCTCAAATCGTGCGAAAACAATTTCAACCTCAGCTCAACCTCGACTCGAAGTCAGGGTATCATAACGGTCGTTCCGTGCGCACGCCGCATGGTCGCGCGACGCGGCCACGCTGAATCGTCGGGACAACAACCCATGCACCTTCGTACTCCTACCGTTGCGGTCGTCATCCCCACTCTCAATGAGGAGTGTTCGATCGGCGGCCTGCTCGAAAACCTTAAGCGGCTGGGGCCTGACGAAGTGATCGTGGCCGATGGCGAATCCACCGACCGGACTCTGGCTATCGCGGCGCGCCACGTGCGAACGCTCGCTGCACCCCGCGGCCGAGCCCTCCAGATGAACGCCGGGGCGCGCGCCTCGTCGGGTGACATTCTGCTCTTCCTGCACGCCGACGTGCGATTGGCGCCAGGGGCGATCGAGGCCGTCCGGCGCGCGATGCGCGAGCCGCTGGTGGTGGGCGGAAACTTCGACATCCGTTACGAGGAAGGCGACTGGACGGCGCGCGCGTTCACCCAGATCAACCGCTGTCGCCGCCGCCTCGGCGTCTTCTATGGCGACTCCGGCATCTTCTGCCAGCGCGCAGTGTTCGCAGCGCTGGGCGGATTCCGTAGCTGGCCCATCCTCGAAGACTACGATTTCGCGCGCCGGCTCCGTCAATGTGGCAAACTCGCGCTGCTCGACGAACCCATCTGGGTCTCGGACCGCCGCTGGCGGAGCGCCGGCCTCGTTCCGACCATGTGGAGCTGGTTCTGGATTCAGGGCCTCTACCTCGCTGGTGTCTCGCCCTTTCGACTTGCCAGTTTATATCCTGCCGTCCGGCCTTCCCAAACGACAGTGTGCGCCGCGGGCTTTGCGCCTGCTTCGAATGACCCGGCGGACGAGCCCTTTGGGGCGCTCGCTACGGCTCGTGGCCAGAAAGAACGATGAAGCGCGAGCGAATCTCATATCATGCTTATTATCAGCGTCTTACAGGAGCTGCCTTAATAAATGGCTTCTTTCAAACAAGATACACACAATACGTCGAAGTGCTAGAATGCCTTTGCTGATTCTAAACAAGTTCTTCGGTTCGTTCCTCGAGCTTTGATAATTTGACAACGCCGAGCAAGACGCCGAAACTCACCCGGCCGCCTGGCACGTGCCGCTCTTGGTTCGCGGGCCTGTCCACCCCATAACGCCTCGCCTCGGTGCGTCGATGTCAGATATCTGTTTCTGGACATTTGCTGATTCTAAACAACCTCTTCGGTTCGTTCCTCCGCTTTTGAACTTTTCGCACAGAACGTCAAAGTTGACGTAACTGAACCGCGCGGTTGCTGGCTCTGAGGCCTTTGAAAGGCCTTCAGTCAGATGTATGCTCCCCTGGCGAGAGAATCGGCACCTCGCCGGACCCGCCGCCCAAGGTGCTCGTCTGCGGGCGACGGAGGAGGTCCACCATGAAGATCCTGATCAGCGGGTCCAGCGGACTCATCGGCTCAGCGCTGGCTCCATTCCTCTCGGCGCAAGGAGATACCATCGTTCGATTGGCACGATCCAAAACGCCGCCAGCAGGCGGCGAAATCCTTTGGGACCCCGAGGCAGGTACGATCGATCGGGGCAGGCTCGAAGGCTTTGACGCGGTCGTGCATCTGGCGGGTGAGAGCATTGCGGGCGGAAGGTGGACTCCGGAACGCAAGGCGCGCATCCGCGACAGCCGCGTGAAAGGGACTCGACTGCTGGCCACGGTGCTTGCCGGTCTCGAGCGCCGTCCGCGCGTCCTGGTGTGCGCCTCCGCCATGGGATACTACGGCGACCGCGGCGATGAAGTGCTGCGCGAAGACAGCCCGCCTGGCACGGGATTTCTGGCCGAGGCCTGCCGCGCCTGGGAGCAGGCTGCGGACCCGGCTCGTGAGCAGGGAATCCGCGTCGTGAGCCTGCGCACCGGGCTGGTGCTGGCTGCTGCGGGGGGCGCGCTGCCCAAAATGCTCCGACCGTTCAAGCTGGGCGTCGGAGGCGTCATCGGGAGCGGGCGGCAGTACTGGAGCTGGATTACCCTCGACGATGAAGTCGCCGTGATACACCACGTCCTGGTGAACGAGTCGCTCGCGGGACCCGTCAACGTGGTCGTTCCTCGCGCCCTAACCAACCGCGAGTTCACCCGGGCGCTCGGACGCGTACTCTCGCGCCCGACACTCTTTCCGCTGCCTGCCTTCGCGGCGCGGCTCGCCCTGGGCGAGATGGCAGGCGAGCTACTGCTCGCGAGCCAGCGCCTGGAGCCCGCGCGGCTCATAGCCTCGGGCTACAAGTACCGATATCCAGAGCTCGAGCCGGCGCTCCGGCACGTGCTCGGGAGATGAACCGCGCGCTCTCGTCGGCGCTGGAGGGCGGTCCTCAGACCAGCTCCTCCCTCGCCTTCCCAGGGGCGAATCGACGGCCGTCCCACTGGCCCCGTCAAGTTATGGATTCACCGGTCGATCCGTTCTCCGGCCATGCACTGCTCGATGAGCTCGTCGAGCACCGGCCAGGGGATATAGATACGGTGGCCGACGCGCACTGAGTAGACCTTGCCGCTGCTCAGCCAGCGGTAGAAGGTGGGGCGTGAGACGGTCCCACCTGTCCGGGCGTTCAAGATCCGCCAGGCGTTCGACGGCACCAGCGAAGGTATGCGACGGGGCGCACCGCCGGGGGCCTGCGGCAGCGTGCGGGCGCGCTCCAGCGGTTGGGACGTGAGTCGGTTTGCAAGCATGTTGGTCTCCTTCAGAATTGAGTCACACCGTGGATTACGCCGTGCCTTCGTGAAACGTCTGCCACAGGCTTGCCCGGCGACGCCGGTCGCGAGCACGCCACTCGCGCTGCTCGCAGTCGGAGTCAGGAGGGCCGAATTTGGCCTGGTCGAGCATCAGCATCGAAGGCTGCCGGGAGTTGAAGATTGCGGGTTCCTGATCCTGCCGCTCGTGCTGGCGGCATTTGTCCGAGTCCAGCCGCGCCGCCGGGAACACGCAACCTTTTTCGGTGCATCGCGGGACGCTGCGGGCGGTGTTCAGGGGCGAGACGGTGAGGAGGAGCGGGACGCGCAGTTCTCCCATCGGTTCTGAAATCGAGGAGCGTCGAAACGGCGGCTCTGGAGACAGATCGTCAGAGCTTAAGCGGGGGCGTGCGGGAGGAGCCACTGCCAAATGAATGCCATAGAATATGCCGGCCATGCCTTCATTCCTTTCCGCGAAATCGCAGCAGGGCTGGGAGAAGGCGGGAGAAGGCACTGACTGGAGTCATCAGGCATCGCATGACCGGCGCCGATCGCTCCGGGGCAGGAGCGTGGACTAGTCTGAAAGGACGTGGGCCGGTGTTCGGATGGCCGTGCGCGGTGCAGCCAACGCCGGCTAGGAGAGGAGGGGCGAGGCGGAGGTAGTAACGATCCGTGAAAGTGCATCACTTATAACTCCTTCGCCTACAACAACTTAGCCCGGGTTGCGATCTCAGGCCGAAGCCGGCTACACATTTTCTAGGATGGCTACATTCTAGCCTATAAAAACTCTTGTTGTCAAGCGGAAAATAGGATAGGCTCTAGGCCATGGCGACACTGAGTGCCCCAAAGATCATCCGTCGAGTTCGTCAGCGATTGGAATTGAGTCAGGAAGCCCTGTCGCGCGCGCTCAACGCCACGAAAGGGGCGATCCAGCACTGGGAGAGGGGTCGCAACAATCCGGATTTGGCCCGCTTGCTGGCACTGCGCCAGCTTTGTCCGCCGGGGCCGGAGCGCAAGGACTTGGACGCCCTGATCAAGCAGACGCAGTCTGAGGTGGCTCCTCTCCCTAACGGTCCCGCGAAGGGCAGCGCGCAGCCTAAGGGCCGTTACGCTCACTTGTATGCTGATTCCGGGAGCCTGCGGCTGCTGCGTCGCGAAAACACCAAATTGCAGCGCCAAGTAGCGCGCCTGGAGTCCTCGCTGAAGCGGAAAGTGGAGCAACTCAGAATCCTCGAAGGACTCGCCAAGGACTTGCAGCGCGAGATGAGCGACCTGCGCTCCAAAGTTCAGGTCGGCGGGTCTGGCGGTTCGGCAACTCCCGGCGCGGCCTAGACGCTTTCAACCATTCAACGGTTCCTAGAATCCATCATCGCCTGGGACGGGGCGCGCCTTCTTCACAAAAATCCTGGGCGTAGGAATCCCGTCTCACACTCTCAGCAATTCGGGCTGGAGATTTGAGGAATCGCTACTTGAAGCGCGAAGCGGCGCGCCGGTACGCTGTGCTGAGGTCGTTGAGGGCGGCGTTCACTCCGGCCTTCATGTCCTCCCAGGCCTTGCCGCTCGATGACTTGAGTTGCTCGAGTCGGCGCTCGGCATCCCGACGTTTGGGCTCGAGCTCCGCGATGGACTTGTTGATCTGCTTCTGAGTCTGAGCGTTGGCTTTCTTGGCCTGCGCTTTCAGGTCGTCAATCTGCTTGTCGAGCTGATCAAGTTTCTCTTGCGCCTGCCGCACGAATTCATCCTTCTGCCGCTCGGCTTCCTTCTTCTCCTTCTCGACGCTCTGCTTCGCCTGATCGGACGTGCTGCCGGAAGACTTCGACCCTGGCTGACTGCAGGAGAACAGGGCCAGCAGCGCGGCGACGATGATGAATCCCGCCCGTTTCATGCTTGACCGATCGCCGTCCTCGCCGCGCGCCTCAGCGGCTCAATGCCACGGTCAGCGGAGCCTTCAAGGTGAAGTCGAGTTTGGCTTCGGAGGGGACCTTCACCTGCTGACCCTTGCCCGCCGCCTGGACTCCGGCACCGGTGGCGGCGCCGACTCCCGCGCCAATCGCCGCGCCTTTACCCTTTCCCGCGATGGCGCCAATCAGCGCGCCCAGGACGGCGCCTCCACCCACCGTTTCCTCAGTACGCCGGGTGCGCGAGGCTCCCTGCTGGGTGTAATAGCCGCTCTGCACATCGTACGTCGCTCCATTGGCGGTCAGCGACACAAGCTCGAGTTGAAGTTGGGAGCTACCCGTCATGCGGCCTGAAGTTTTCGCCTCCACCAGCCGGACTCGCGCGTTCGAGCCTTGCGGGATGGCGACATGGTCGCCCGCCACTACCGCCGAATTCACCGTCGCGTCGAACTCATCACCAGGACGATTGCGCGCCGAGTCCACCGAGTCGATCATGCGCACGGTCACGACCGTTCCGGTTGGAATCGTGACTTGAACGGGCGGAGGCGGAGCAGGCGGAGGAGTAGGCTGGGCGGCGGGAGCAGGCTGCGCCGCAGGAGCGGGCTGGGCCGTCGCCGTCTGCTCTGGCTCGGCCGGCGGCGCTTCCTCGGCGGGTTGAGGAGCAGGCTGAGCGTCAACATGGGCCCGCCGCGCGTGGCGAGCCCGCGCCGGACGGTTGGGCTTTGTATCCATTTTGGGCGCCACCAAAGGCGAAGCCGAGGTCGGGGGTGGCGGCGTCTCCTGAATTGTGGCGGTGGCAACTGTGAGCTGGTCGATCACCTGCTTGACGCCGGAAGTCTGATTGGCGATGCCTTCCGCCGCCGCTTTCTCCTGGTCCGAGCCGACGGAGCCCGAAAGCACCACTACACCTTTCTGGGAGTCCACGCGGACGTCGCGCGTTTTGAGCGTCGGGTCCTGATACAACTTTGACTCAATGGCGGATTTGATGGCGTTGTCATCCGGCGCTTGCGTGTTACTCACCAGGCTGCAGGCGCTGAAAAACAACGTGGCGGCCACGACCACAGCGGCGAGCCGCGATTCAGCCTTGCTCATTTTGTCCTCCCGGCGGCCCGAAAGCCGCCACCTGAACCCGTTGGATTCCCACGCATGGCCACGGGATGTATGTGTGCCACCCGGCGAGTCCGAGGACGGGCATCAAAGCGAGTTTAGGCCCCCGGGACGGCAAAGTCCAGCGCGGGTGTCAGCATCCGAGGTTGAGGCGCGAGTGCTTCACGTCTCCGTCAAAGGCGAGCCGGCGGGCACAGGCACCGCTGTGGCGCACATGGTAGAATGCGTTTTTAGCCAGGCAGGCTAGAGGCAGGAAGATGGATCGGGGCAGCAACTCCCTGACAGCGGTCATTCCGGTGTACAACGAGGCAGAGAACGTTGCGCTGCTGGTCGAGCGCCTAAGTGCGGCGCTGGCGGACTGGACGGGGCCCGTCGAGATCCTCTTTGTCGACGACGGTAGTACGGACCAGACTCTGGAGTTGCTCGAGCGCGCTCAGCAGCGGGATCCGCGCATTCGCATCGCGCACTTCCGCCGCAATCTCGGCCAGACGGCGGCGATGGCGGCGGGCTTCCGGTTGGCCGGCGGGCGCGTGATTGTGACCCTCGACGGCGACTTGCAGAACGATCCTGCGGAGATTCCCCGGCTGGTCGCGATGCTCGGGGAATGGGACGCCGTCTGCGGCATCCGCGTGAAGCGTCAGGACGGCGCCTGGAAGCGCCTGAGTTCGCGCATCGCCAATGGCTTTCGCAACTGGGCGACCGGCGACGATACCGTCGACACAGGCTGTACGCTCAAGGCGTATCGCCGTGAGTGTCTCGAGTGTCTCGAGCTTTATGACGGCCTGCACCGCTTCCTGCCCACTCTGCTCAAGATGCGCGGCTGGCGCGTGACGCAGGTACCGGTCAGCCATCATCCGCGTCTGCGTGGCAAGACCAAGTACGGGACGTGGGGGCGGCTGGTGAAAGGGCTGAAGGATCTGTGGGCGGTGCGATGGATGAAGAAGAACCACCTGGACTACCAACCCTTCCTGGAAGTTTTCGAATCCGATGCCGTCCGGCAAAAAGTGAAGGTCAAAGGGTGACGGGTAACGATTGCTTCCCAGACAATGTCATTCTGAGGAGCCGAAGGGACGAAGAATCTGCTGTTCATTCAAAAGGAGATCCTTCGCTTCGCTCAGGATGACACGCAAGGCTCGCGGCACGCACAGTGACTATCTCCGAATCCCCTGACGCCCGAACTTTAGACCTGATAGCTGCCCTCGATGTGCGGTATTTGTGGAATCCTGAACCTGAGCGGCGAGCCGGTGGCCGATCGCGAGCGGATCGACGCCATGTCGGCGCGGCTCATCCATCGCGGTCCTGATAGCCACGGCAAGTTCGAGTTGCCACACGTGGCGCTGGCCATCCGCCGGTTGAGCATCATCGACCTCGAGACCGGCGACCAGCCTCTCTCCAACGAAACCGGCGACGTCACCCTGGTCTTCAACGGCGAAATCTACAACTACCGCGAACTCCGCGCCGGCCTCGTCCAGCGCGGCCACTGCTTGCGCACCCACTCGGACGGCGAGGTGATCGTGCACCTCTATGAGGAGCAGGGGCCGGATTTCGTGCGCGAGCTGAACGGCATGTTCGCCATTGCCCTGTGGGACGAGCGGCGCAAGCGCCTGGTGCTGGCGCGCGACCGGGCGGGCGAGAAGCCGCTGTACTTCTGGCAGCGTGACCACACGCTGGCGTTCGCGTCAGAGATCAAGTCGCTGTTCGAGTATCCGGCCGTGGGCCGCGCGCCTGACTACGAAGCGTTGACGAATTACTTTTTCTACGGCTACATCCCGGCGCCGCGCAGCGCCTTTGCCGAAATTCGCAAGCTGCCGGCCGCGCATCGCATGGTCGTTGAAGGCGGGCGCGCGGAAGTCGAGCCGTACTGGCGCCCGCAGGAGTACCTGAGACCGCCGGGGAAGCCTGCCGTCAAGCCCAGCGAAGAACAGGAGCTGATCGAGGAGCTGCGACGGCGGCTGCGCGAAGCAGCAGTATCGCGCCTGGTGAGCGACGTACCGCTGGGCGTGTTTCTGAGCGGCGGCGTTGACTCGTCAACGCTGGTCGCCATCATGAGCGAGCTTACGCCCGGCAACGTCAACAGCTTTTCCGTCAGCTTTCCCGCCCGGTCGTTCAACGAGGAGCCGTATGCCAACCTGGTGGCGCGGCGGTTCAACACGCGCCACCGCGTCCTGACCGCCGATGAATCGAGCCTGCACGAAGCGCTCACCATCCTCGCCGATCACCTCGACGAGCCCATCGCTGACCCGGCAGTGCTGCCGACGTTCTTGATATCCCGCTTTGCGCGCCAACACATCAAGGTGGCGCTGAGCGGCGAAGGCAGCGACGAATTGTTCGGCGGCTACGGTACTTACCTCGGCGTGCGGCTCGCGGACTATTACCTGCGGCTGCCACGCCTGCTGCGCCGGCAGGTGTTCGAGCGGCTCCGACGGTTCCTGCCTGTTTCGTCGTCGGCCGTACCCAAGGGGCTGTTTCTGCGGCGCTTTCTGACCCACGTGGAGCGCGATCCCGCCGAGCGGCACGAGATCTGGTTCGGAATGTTCTCACCCGCTGAGCTCGACCAGCTCTTCACTCCCGGCTGGCAAGGTCCGCGCCCACCCGCGAGCGTGATCTTTGGCCCGTTGGCGCGCGTGCTCGAGGGTGCGCGGTTTGAGACCACTCTGGCTGAGATGCTCTACGTCGATTTCCGTCTCTACCTCGAGGATGACTTGCTGGTGAAGATCGATCGCGCCAGCATGGCCTGCTCGCTCGAGCTGCGCACCCCTTACCTCGATCATCGGCTGGTCGAGTTCGCCGCCCGCCTGCCCTCCTCACTCAAGGTTCGCCACTGGCAGCTCAAGTACCTTTTCAAGAAGGCGGTCGAGAAATGGGTGCCGCATGAAATCGTCTACCGGCAGAAGCGCGGATTCTCCGTCCCCGTCGCCGACTTGATGCGCGGCGGGCTGCGCTCCCTGCTGGATGAAACGCTGAGTGAGTCGAAGCTGCGTCGCGATGGGCTGTTCAACGCGCCGTTTGTCCGCCGGCTGCTCGAGGAGCACTGGGCTCGGCGCGCCGATCATCGCAAGACGCTGTGGACACTGCTCTGTTTTCAGCTCTGGCACGATCGCTGGGCCAGCTAATTTCGGATTTTCAATTCTCAGATTTCAGATTGCCGCGCTCTCGAAGCGGCGCACCAGCGAACTACCAAGTTTGTGGCCTGAGCCTGAAACATGAATTTATATTCACCAAAACCAATCACTATCCAGATTCCAAACTTGCCCTTTCACCCCAAGGAGCAGGAAGTCATCGCGAAATATCGCACGCCGCACCAGGTGCAGCAGTTCCTGCGCGCTTTGCCCTACAACTGGGAGAGGAAGCGCGAGACGTTGCGCACGTTTCGCGGCGTGGTGCGGCACTGGAGCGCCCATTGCTTGGAGGCGGCGCTGACCGCGGCGACCATCCTCGAGCAACAGGGGTATCCACCGCTGCTTCTCGACCTCGAGTCCAAGGACAACCTGGACCACGTGCTCTTCCTGTTTCGCCATCACGGAGGCTGGGGGACGGTGGCGCGCTCGCGCGATTTTGGACTGCACGGCCGCAAGCCGGTTTTTCGCACGCTGCGCGACCTGGTGCTGAGCTACATCGATCCCTACGTGGATTTCAGCGGGCGCGTGGTTGGCTACGGAGTGCTGGACCTGAGAACGCTCACGCGCTGCGACTGGCGGCTGTCATCGCGCAACGTCTGGAAGGTGGAGCAGGTGCTCATTCGCATGCCACATCGGAAGATTAGGACCTCGGACCAGCGTTATCGCGCCATGCTGCGTCGCTTCCATGCCTTCAAGAAGAAGCATCCTGACCGGCCCGTCGACTTCTATCCGAATCAGCACAGGTGGCTGTGAAAAAGCGAAAGGCAGAAGGCAAAAAGCAGAAGGCAGACGCCAGAGTGACAGACCACAGACTCACAGACGCAGGACTCCGGACTGAGGACTGGCATCGAGGTCGATAGGCATGATCCACTCGCAGTTGATGTAGTGCGCCTCGAACCACTTTTCCAGCATCGCGCGGTCGGGAGCTTCGACTTCGGTGATCATCCGCCCGCCAAGTTGGCTGGCGACGCAGCGGTGCACCTTGACTTCGGTCGAGGCGAGAAGCTGTTCCATGAGAGCGCGCAGCGCCTGCTTGGTGAGGCAGGCTGTGGTGTGGGCCGAGAAGTAGAGCGGCATGACGATCACTCCTTGATGCTCCGCGAATCTCCGTCAGGATTGGCGTCGGAGCAATACGCTAGCGTCCCGGCAGTCGCAGGTGCTGCAGAATCAGCGAGTCGGTGAGCGCTTCGAGCGCGAACTTGGACGCGCAATAGGGCCCGAGGTTGACCAGGCCAGCGAGTCCCGATTCGCCGACTGCCGACCGCACCATCTCCGCGGCCGCCCGGATTCCCTCGCTGGACGTAATGTCAATCCGCACCGGTTGCAACGCAGCCGAGGCCTTGCGGCGTAACGCCTCGCCATCGGCATTCTTTCTCACGCCGGCGAAGACCTGAAGTCCCAGCCGGTCGAGATGCAGCGCACACGCCTCGCCGATGCCGGTCGAACTCCCCGTAATCATCACGGCGCGTTGAGTCGGCATCGGGAGATCCGCGGTTCTCTTCTTCGTCCGGCCTTGAGAGTATCCAGTCTATTTTGCGCTCTCGGCCTCAGTATCATAAACCCGGCGGATGACGAGAGGCGCACTGAGATGAGAATTATCGAGCTCTGAGATGACGTAAAGCTGCTTGCCGTCGCGGCTGAGCTCATACGTCTCGGTAAGCTTTCCGGAGTGGCCCAGCTTGCTCTCCGCTACCAGGCGATCGCCATCCCAGTGAGTCTTGATGGCGGTTGACTGGCCGCTCGAGTCCTTCTCCTTGTGCTTCTTTCCGTCGGCGTACAGGTTCCTGATCTGGCCGGTGTCGTCGGTGATGGTGATTTGCTTCTCGTCTTGCTCGACTCTCAACATCTTCGGGTTTGCGGCCAACTGTTCCAGGTCCTCGCCGGAGAGGCCTGCGCCTCGATCAGCGCCGCCGCCCCGTGGGCCTCCACGGCCGCCGCGGCCGCCACCCATCGGACCACCGCCGATCCCGCCTCGAGGAAAGCCGATCCCTCCACCATCGGGGTAGCCTCCGCCCCCCGGATAGCCGCCGCCGCCCGGATAGCCACCGCCATCGGGGTAGCCTCCACCCTGAGGGCCACCCCCACCCGGGTAACGGCCGCCCGAGGATTGCACGCTGGCTTCCGCGTCATGAACTTTCTGGCTGGCGTCATCGCTTTGGTTCTGGTTGAAGTTCCATTTGCCCGCCAGGTGAGGTTTATTTTCCGCGAGCGAGATGCGCGCTAACGCGGCAAGCCCTGCCGCCACCGCGCAGGCCAACACTAGCACGGATGTCGTCCTGAGGCTGATTTGTCTTGCCATAAATCTGTCCTCCGAATCCTCGTTCAACTGCTGGGAATACCCCTCGCTTCGATTCAAGGCGCCAAGGGCGTGTTGTATCGAGGGACCGTGGACGCGAGATCATTGTTGTCGCCACGTCATGTCCACTTTTACCGGGATCTCGTTCTTGATGGGGATCGTCAGGAGCTTCGGCGGGTCAATCTTGAAATCGGACACGGTAGCGGGAATGGTACCGGTAATCCGGATCTCTTGTCCGTGGGCCGTCTCCTGGAATGGCACCTGCTTATAATGGACGGTCTGGCCGGCAAACTGGATCTCCAGATCGGCATGGATGGTTGCTGAGGTGGATGCGGCTTCCGGCAATTGGGTGCGCACAACGACCATAGGGAACTCGCCGCCCCGTGTTATCTGAAGCATGTGAAGATCGCGGTTACTGTCCCCCGAGTCAAACGACTTGACGGGCACGGCGATCAGGAAATCGCATTGTCCGGCGTGGCAAACGCCCTTGCCTTTCGCCGCATGGCTGACGCCGTCGAGCTCATGCAGCGGGTGGGTGACATGATAGGTGAGTGTGGATTGTACAAGAACCCATTGGCCGTCGGCGCGAGCGAGCTGAGGCAGCGTGAGAAGAAGAAGGGCCAACAGTAGTTTTCGATTCATAACGGTCCCTAGAATTTGATCGACACTGAAATAATGGCGGCGCCGTACGCCGCGGCCGTCACGTAAGCTACATCCGAGTGGTACTTGGCGATTCCGTGAACCTTTTCCCCGCGGCTCTCTTGGCTATAAGCGATCGCCCCCAATATCGGCGTCAGGATCATCCCCGGCCCATGAATCCAGGCCAGGGCCTTGTGCAGGCGGATGGGCCCGTGAACTTCAGTTCCTGGAATCTTGGGCGCGCGGATGGCAAAGTAAGCACTCGAAAAGTACAGGCCCCGCGGTGGCCGCACCCAGGGCGCCATGCAACTCGCGGCCGCTCGCGCTGCCCGGCAGCCCGTGGGTGGCCCTTGGCGCCCGGAGAAGTGATGAGCGAGGCGACGAAAGGAACGGTTGTTATCAAGCCGAGCCGCTGGTGGATCTGTAGCATGTGCGACCGCTTGTCGAGCCTCGCCTGCTCCAGGGCATTGCCCTGAATCTGGTTCGGAGAGAAGCCCAGATCCTCGATCGAAGGCTCTGCGGTATTGTTGGAAACGCCTGCCAAGGCCACGTTGACGGTCTGCTTGGCGCCTGCTGTGAGCGTCACCTTGGCTGTTTTAGTAATGAATCCGTCCGATGAGACAGAAACCTCGTAATCCCCTGGCATGAGGTTGGGCACGTTGTAGACGCCGGTTGAGTCGGTTCGGGTCTCCGTCGATTGACCCGTAGCCACATTCTTAACGGAGACATTGGCATGGGCACCGCGATTCCCAAAGGGCCGGTGACGGTACCGGACAACGTGGCGGCAGCGACTTGGGCGCGCAAGGGAAGCGGGACCTGGAAGGAAAGGACGAGAATCCCCGCTCCAAGAAAGCACTTTGCCGCTTTCCGATTCATTCGAGGTTCTCCTTTTGGCGTGGCAGGGCCGCGTGAAGGGGCGAGTCGTGAAATGCCGCGACCCGCACGGAAGATCGCCAAGCGACGACCCGCTGCATCTGCGGACCTTTCTGATTTGTCCATGACTGGGCTGTGTGATGCACTACACCTGGATGTGGTTGGTAACCGCGTGGCACTTTTGTCTGCCGGCCCGCGACCACCGGCGACACGGGGCAGGTCATACGCGTTGAGATATCTTCAGCCCGCGCCGACCCGGAACTCAGTGGCTTTGTTCGACGGCAGAAACCAGGAGGGCCGCCTTGCGAGCCAGGTTGATGGAGCGAACGAGTTCTCCCTCTTCGAGCGCCCGCGCCGATTGTGCGAGGAAGCTGCGCGCGTCATCGAGTGTTTTCCGGTCGCCCGCACCCAAGGTCATGTGATCGAGCTGGGCGAGGCGCCTCTCAGTATCTTCCCGGCTGGCGGCGATCTCTCGCCGCAACTGCGCCTGCTTTTCGGGCGGCTGCTGCGGCTCAAGGGCGGGAACTCCGGCAGGAGGCGGCGCCTGGGGCGCGGCCGGCGTGTCCTCAGCCTCGGCCGGCGTATCCGGGCGGATGGCGCCGGTGCGTCGATGGCGGACGACGCGCTTGGGAGTAGTTTCGGGTTCTACATCCATTGGCTCAGTTGTCTTGGCTTCTTCCTCGGGAGGCTGCGGCTCCTCGATGACGATGGAGCCGGTCGCCGGCGCGACGTTGGGAGCGCTGGCGGACGGCGGCACGGAGATATAGACCAGTCGTGAGGCCGTCTGGCGCCTAGGACAGCCGGTCTCGAGCAACAACACCGCGCAGACTAAAAGCAGGAGATCGCGTTTCACGGTCACCATAAAATTGTACCATCGCGGCAACGCTTCCTCGACGTTTTTTCCGGCGACTTCAGTCGCTGAATCGTAATGTTGGCGAGCGCCACGCAGATTCCAGGGCGGGGAAGCGCGACGCCGCGAAGCGGATCCCAAAGTCCTGGAGCAGAACCTGGCCTGGCATCCCTACGACACTGAGCAGCGCCACCATCGTTCCCGTCAACAGCAGGACAGCCAGCGCACCGAGAAGGATGGTCACCGGGTTCCATACCCAATGCAGTCCGACCATGCCCAGCGCGACTACGATGAGCGTACTGGCGATCAGCGCCCCGGAGAGCAAGCTCAGTACGCTGGGAAAAAGGATAAGGAGCACGAGGGCGCCGACCAGCAGTGACACCCCGAAGCGCAACACCATGTAGACGGCGAAAGCCCCGACATCGTCCGAGATCACCGCCCACAGCTTACGCCAAGCGGGCGCGAGTGCCAACCGTTCCGCGTACATGATGGGGACGACCAGATCATCCGTCAGCGTGACGAGCAACACGGCGAGCAAGCTTCCCAAAATCACCGCCGCCAGCGCTACGACCAGCGCGATTGAAAATGCGAGCGAGGTGGTTTCTCCCGTACCCGCCGCCGCGCGCAAGTAGCGGACCGCGAGGACCACTCCCGCGGCGAGCGCGACGACGATGACCGCGACCATGCCGAGCAGCCACCGGAAATAAGAGTTGCCGAGGGCGCGGGCGTCCTGAAAGCTCCGGCCGAATTCGAGGGTTCGATTCAGGATGGCATCGACCAGCACGAAGCGCAGGACCGCGCGGAGGTAAAGCAGGACGAGCGCCAGGGCGAGCCCGAACACCGTCGCCAGGATGACCAGCCAGAGATGCTCGCTCGCGTACTGGCGCGCGCTCTCGACGGCGCCGCGTACTCCCGCGTCATTGCGCAGACCGCCCAGACTCCAGTTGAACGCCGCCGACGGTGTACCGCCGCCCAGGAACAAACACACCAAACTGAGCTTGAACCAGCGTCGCACGTCGAAGGGCCGGAACAGCAGGCGCCACGTGTTGTGAAACGCCGCGGTGAGCGCCTCGGCGGGTGAGCCAGCGGCGTGGGAGCGGCCGGCCTTACCGAGTGGGCCGGGTAAGCCGGGTAGGCTGGACAGGGCGCCAGGTGTCATGGATGATGAAATCCCCGTGCGGCGATGGCCCACCGGACAGTTCGTTTTTTCGGAACCCGAACTTGTGTTTTTAACAACATAGCCGCTAGCTAAGTCCGTCTTCGGGAGTTTGTTCCAGTTCGTTATAGTTAGACAATCTGACTTATTTCACGGTCGTCTTCTTCTTTTGTTCGTCTAAGGGCCTCCGAACAGGGGCCCGACCTTCGACACGGGACGCACGTCGGCAACGAACCCGCACCTCGCACCCGGGCCTGACGATACTGACCAGCGCTTGCCGGGCGACTCCATCGACGCGGTCTCGCGGCCACTGCTAACGCGGCAGCGAGACGCGAAACGTCGTTCCGCGGTCAACCTCGCTCGCGAAGTCCAGGGATCCGTTGTGAAGCTGGACAATGCGGAAGGCCATCGCCAGACCCACCCCGGTGCCGCCGGGCTTGGTGCTGAAGAACAGCGAGAAAATTTTCGGTCGCGCCTCGAGTGGAATGCCGATACCCTGGTCGGCAATCTCGAGGTCGAGCCGATCAGGGTAAAGGTGCGGCGTCACCTTCAGCTTGCCGCCGCCCGGCATCGCCTGGCAGCCGTTGAGTACGAGATTGAGCAGCGCCTGTTTCATGAGGTCCGGATCGACGCGCAAGCGCGGCACAGCGCCATCGGGGTCGAAGATCAGTTCAACCTTGTTTTGCTTGGCTTGAGGTTCGGCAAGCGCGAACACTTCGCGCACCAGGGTCTCAATGTCGAGTTCCCGCGGACGCAACTCGACCGGCCGGGTGAAATCGAGAAACGTCTTGACTACGCGATCGAGCCGCCGCAGTTCGTCCGAGAGAATGCGCAACTGCGGTTCGACGCGCTGTTCGTCGCCGGCCAGCTTGGCTTTCAGCAACTCCACCTGCAGCACCATGGCGTTCAGTGGATTCTTGACCTCGTGCGCCACCCCGGAGGTGATCTTGCCGAGCGCCGCCAGTTTCGCGGCGATCTCGATCTGGTCCTCGAGGCGCGCCCGCGTGCTCGCGTCGCGCAGGGTTACGAGCGCCCCGACGCGCTCGCCCTGTTCTTCGACGAACTGAACGCTCACCGCCGTACGAAGCCGCTGAGAATCATTTTGCGATTCGACCGTCTGCCAGGGAAGCGAGCGCCGTCCGGCAAAGGCGCGCAAAAGCAAGTCGTCGAGCGGCGAGGAGGAGGAAAAAAGCTCGGCGGCGGGGCGATGTACCAGCTCATCGGGAGCGCGCTGCAGGAACCGCGACACCGCGGGCGTAGCCAGGACCAAGGTATCCTGCCGGTCGAACAGCAGGATGCCGTCCGCCAGGTTGGAGAAAAGCTGATCGAGATTTTCCTTCAAGGCGACAAAGGCGGCCTTCTCGCCGCGCATCTGCTCGCCCAGCAGGTTCAACTTCGAGGAGAGGATGCCCCACTCGTCCTTGCGGTCGAGCTTGATGGATTCGGCGTACTCGCCGCGTGCCCAGCGTTCGACGCTGCGGGAAATCATCTCGAGGGGACGGAGGACGCGGAAGGAAACCAGGCCGGCCGAGACCGTCGCCAGCACGATGATCAGCGCTGACAGCAGCACGCCGGTGCGCAGCGCGGCGGAGATCTCATCGCGCAGGAACAGGGTGGAGACGCCGACTCGCACCCACATCGGCTGTCCGCCCATTTCGAGCGGCAGGACGATCTCGTACACTCGCGCCGCCGGACCGTAGACGACGCGGAGTTGGTGCAGCAGGCTGGCGCGCGTGAGCTGGCTGAAGGGCGGCGCGGGAGCGAAGGGATGCCCGATTTCGTCCGGGTCGTTGTGCACCATCACCTGCCCTTGCGCGTCGGTGATCGCGATGTAATAGACGGTAGGCGAATAGGCGATGGCGGACTGCAGCAGGGAGTTCAGCCCCGGATCGTGGGCCAGGGTCGACTGGACGAAGGCGCGGAGCTGCGGGTACTGGCTGGGATCGGAGCCCGCCGGCATGTGGCTCTCGGCCAGGACGTCGCGCGCCTGGCTGTAGGTCTCGTTGGCGACGTACTCGCCCCGGCTGCCGATCGCCGCCAGCGCCTGCTGAACCAGGTTGGAGAGGTAGAGCGTCGAGGTTGCGAGCACCACCAGCAAGACCAGGAGCGAGATGAGAGCCGTCAGTTTAGCTTTGAGGCTGACTTTCATATTCCTTCAGCTTGTTGTGAAGGGTCTTGAGGCTGATGCCCAGCATCTGTGCGGCGCGCGTCTTGTTGTTTTGGGTGTAAGCGAGGGTCTCGCGAATGAGGCGGCGTTCCAATTCCCTCACCGTGTAGCCGGCGCGCAGCCTCAGTCCATCGTCGGCGGCGGTGGGCGCGGGCTGGCCGAAGTCGGGCGCCAAATGCTTGCGGGTGAGGATGTCGGAGGAGCAGGTTACCACGGCGCGCTCCAGTGTGTTGCGGAGTTCGCGCACGTTGCCGGGCCAGGAATAATCGCGGAAGGCGAGCAGAACCTCGTTATCGACGCCCTTGATGTTGCGGTTGTGCTTCTGGTTAAGATCGTCGATGAGCGCCTGGACCAGGTCTTCCATATCCTCCAGGTGTTCACGCAGGGAAGGCATGCGAATCTGCACCACGTTCAACCGGTAGTAGAGATCGCTGCGCAACAGGCCTGCTGACACTGCTTCCTCGGGGATTTTGTTGGTGGCGGCGAGCACGCGCACGTCGACCGAGATTTCGGACTTGCTGCCCAGCCGCCGGACCTTGGAATCCTCCAGCACCCGCAGCAGTTTGGCCTGAGTCGCGACGGGCATTTCACCGATTTCATCCAGTAGCAGCGTTCCACCATCCGCCAGCTCGAAGCATCCGGCACGACGCTCCACGGCGCCCGTGAACGCGCCTTTTTCGTGGCCGAAGATCTCGCTTTCCATCAGGGTTTCGGGAATGGCAGCGCAGTTCACAGCGACGAACGGCCTGGCGTTGCGTGGGCTGAGCTGATGGATGGTTCGCGCCGCGAGTTCCTTGCCCGTGCCACTCTCGCCGGCGATGAGTACTGAGGCCACGGAAGGCGCAACCTGCTCGATCAGCGCCAGTACCTTGAGCATTGCCTTGGAGCGTCCGATCAGGCTCCCCAGCATGCCGAGGTCGCGCAGACGCCGCCGCGCCGCCTCCAGTTGGCGGTCGCTTTCCTGGCGGTCCAGACAGTTCCGCAACTCGACGCGCAGCCGCTGCGGGTTCAGAGGTTTCTCGAGGAAGTTGAAGGCGCCGAGTTTCGTCGCCTCGACCGCCTCTTCGATCGTTCCCTGGCCGGTCAGCATGATGAAGGCGGTTGCGAGGCCTCCCTCGCGCACCTTGCGGAGCAACTCGAGTCCGCCCATTACCGGCATCCTCAAGTCGGAGATCACCATGGCAGGAGTAAAGGAGGCGATCTTGTCCAACGCCTCCTGGCCATTGGAGGCAGAGTCAACCTCATGACCCCATAGGCGCAGCAGGTCGGCCAATCCTTGCCGTTCGTTGGCCTCGTCTTCGACGACTAGAACTTTCGAGCTTCCCACGCTTTTATCCCCCTTGACTCCGTTATTTTACACCTATTTGCGGCCGTACTCGACAGGGGCGAGGTATTGTGTCAGCCGGTGAGCACAAGGGATAATCGATTCAAGGATGAGGGGGCTAGCTGTCCGCCCGATCCTTGCCTTCTTCACCGCTTCCCGCTGAGCGTTTCTTGCCCTTTTTGGCGGCAGGCTCCGGGTTCACGGTTTGTTCCTTGAGCCTGACGAGCGCGTCAGCTTCGTCCTTGGCGATGAGGAAAAAGGGTGAGAGCCGGACACTATCGAGGATTCGTTTGACGTGCGGGTTTAGATTGGCGAGGACCAGCGTTGCCTTGGCGCTCTCCGCGGTCTTGCGGCTGCCTACCAGGAATCCCAGTCCTGTGGAGTCGATGTAAGGGACACCGCCGAAATCGACGATGAGCTTCTTAGTGCCCGTCTCGGTAAGGTCCTTGACCTTCTGGCGCAAGAAAGGCCCGTCGCTCCCCGCCAGGAACTTGCCCGACAGACTCATGATAGCGATATCATCCTTGAACCGGATCGAGATTCTCACAAACCTATCCTTTGTCGGCGGCCGACTTGTCTGGACATCGTACGGAGGAGCGAATCCGCTGTCAAGTGCAGGCCTCCAAAGGTAGGTGTACCGATAGAGCGGAGTGACGGCCAGGAAGGGGGGCGGACCTTCAGGTCCGGCAAATCGCGGAGCTTCCGAACAGGGCCTTTCAGGCCCTGAAACCCCGGGGCTGAAAGCCCCAACTCCGTGCGGCCCAATCATGTCGGAGCTAAAGCTCCGATCCCCTGCATGGGTAGCCATCCCGGATCGTTCTGGACATGGCGGACGAAGGCTTCTGCGTACTTGGCGCCGCATTCCATCCCACGGAAGCGATTCATCATGTCGTGCAAAGCATAAAATCCCGCAGGATCCTGGCTGGCATGCGCGAAACAGGCAGTCCGCTTGCGCGACTCGGTGGCGGTGATGTCGACGTAGTGTGTGGGCCGGAAGTCCTGGGTCTGCGAGCCTTGATCCACCTCGAAATAAAAGAGCGCAAATTTGCGGCCGCTGCGCAGCCACGCATCATAGGCCAGCAGTGACGCCGCACGGTGGTCCGGGTGGGTGTCAATCGGCCAGTGGGTGAATACCAACTCCGGCTGCTCGGCCTCGACTATTTTCCAGAACTGGTCGTAGCGCGCTGGATTGATCTCGGTGCTGCCGTCGATCTGACCGGCGAACATCGGCCGGGCCTTCAGTATCCCGCACGCGCGCTCGCATTCTGCCGTGCGGATCGCCGCAGCTTCCTTGTGCGACTTCCCGGGGATGCCCGCCTCGCCTCGCGTCAGGTAGAGAATGACGACCTCGCGTCCCAGGTTGGTGTAGCGAGCGATCGTGCCGCCGCAGCCCGATTCGGGGTCGTCGGGATGGCCGCCTGCCACCATCACTTTCAGTCGGCGTGCAGTCCCCGCCTGTTCGCCTGCCGCGTTAAGCAGTGGCAGGCCCACGGCTGCCGCACCGGCTAGTCCGCCGGATTGGCTCAGTCGACCGAGCGCCGCGCGTCGAGAGATTCGCTTCATAGGATGACCGGACTCGTCTTGCTGCCTTGGGGGATGCTCGTCTACTGCTGCATGAGCTTCACGAGGGCGCGCGTCACCGCGCCCGCAACCTCGGGGCCGGCGGAGTTCACCTCGCCGTACCAGCGATCCTTCTTGTTCTTCAACCAGGGCGGCTCGTTGTCCCACTCCGCCTTGGGGATGATGTACCCAAGTTCGTCGTTGGCGAGTCCGAAGACGAACTGGTAGCGCGTCTTCAGATGCGCGCGCAGCGCAGGCTCGAACGGTGCGTCAGGGAAGTCCGCACCCGGATACCGCGTGATGCCGCCGTTGACAAGCTCGGGATAGATTTCGCCTGGGACAGTGGTAATCTCCGCCACCGGCTTTCCCTGAAGGCGAAGCTGGATGTAGTCAACTTCGGTTTGGGTGTCGTGGCCGGTCGCGTACTTGAAGTGACCCAAGCCGGGGAAGTCCTTTTCGGCGGTCGAGGAGTCGAGCTTGCCATCGGTATACAAGGGCTTCCGACCCTTGTAAACGCCGAGCACGCCCGCGATGCGAAACCGGTCGTTCGAGACCGGTGCGAAAATCACCGCTTGGCGAATGACCATGGAGTCGACATCCACCGGCTCGCCGTGCTGGATCGCGCGATGCACAAGATCGCCGAGTGTGGTCCCCACAAGCTGCGCCTTGAGCCACGTATCGTCCTTCGCCACCTCGCCGCTATCCGGATCCTGAAGCGCAACGTCGTCACCCAGCGTCGAGAGCAGCCCGCCAATCGAGCCGTTGAAGAATACCGCCGTGCCCTTTTCCAACTCCTCGACGCGCTGGCATAGCCAATGAGGGTAGTCGGCGGTGATCTCGGTGTTCTTGCCGCCCAGAGTCTCCGGATGATCGCTCCAGTTGACCAGGGTCGCGATGGGCTTACCCGCCGGCGTCGAGAGCCGCATGACGAACAGATGCGGGTCCTTCACATAAGGCGGCCGCCCGTCGCTCTGCAGCAGAGCGAGCAGCGGATGATCGTCGAGCGCGAGTGTGAGGCGCGCGTCGGTCATGGAGTGAGCCGCCTGGACGGCGGTCGAGGCGATTTTCGAGTCGAGCCAGTCCATGTAGTGTTCATCGATGCCGCTCTCGAAAGGCGTCGGGCCCCATAGACCCATGGTGTCAGGACCTTCGTGGTCGTGCGTCGAAGTCACGATCAGGTGAGTGACCTCGGGCGCCTGGGCCTTGACGGCGTCGCGCACCTTGAGGACGTTGTCGTAGAACAAGCCGATGAGGTCGACGGCGCACATCTCGAGTGTCTGGTTGCCGGCGCCGAGTGCCAGGCACCGCACGTAGAGATCATCATGAACGCCGGTCGCCACGCGGTTGTTTCCGAAGCCTGCCATGAAGACCTTGCCCGCGTGAACATCGGGTGTGATCGCCGCTTTGGCCGCGCCCGCGCGCAATCCTGCCGCTCCGAGAACCGTCGACGTCGCCAGAACGAGAGCGACTGCGCCGCCCACAGTGCGGCGAGCATGACGGACAACGATTCGAGCATCCCGGGCCATGAGGGGTTCCTTCTCTTTGCGGTGAGTCAAGACACTCTTGTCTACGACTCGCCGCCATGACTGTCAAGGTCTTTCTGCACGTCCCCCTTGCAGCCGAGGGCGGGAACCGATAGAGTCGCATCATCAATCGAAAGAAGGGAATCAAAATGGCGATCCTCAATTGGCGTCGAACGAGGCGTGACTTCCTGGGCGCTGGCGGCGCGCTCTCGGCTCTGGCTGGTCTGGCGCCGCGGCGGATGTTGGCATCGACGGCGTCGCAAGCCGCCACGAACGCCGGCAGCGTGGCGTCCGGTGACATTTACCAGCGGCTCGGAGTGCGGACGCGTATCAACGCCAAGGGGACGTACACCTATTTGACGGGCTCGCTAATCTTTCCCGAGGTCGTCAAGGCGATGGAGGAAGCGGCCGGGCACTACGTGATCCTCGATGAATTGCAGCACGCGGCCGGGCGGCGCATCGCCGAGCTGCTGGGCGTCGAGGCGGCGTGTGTGAGTTCGGGCGCGGCGGGCGCGATGACCATCGGCGTGGCGGCCTGCGTCACCGGATCTGACCCCGAGAAGATCAAGCGCATCCCCGACACGACGGGGATGAAGAACGAAGTGATCATTCAAAAAGTGCACCGTTACGCTTTCGATCATGCTATCCGCAACGTGGGCGTGAAGCTGGTCGAGGTCGAGACCGAAGACGACCTTGAGCACGCTATCAATGAGAAGACCGCGATGCTGCATTTCCTGAACGAGGCGCAAAACCGGGGGAAAATCGGACTCGCGAAGTGGGTGGAGGTGGCAAGCGTCACGGCATCCCCACTTTCAACGACGCCGCGGCCGACGTTCCGCCGGTCTCCCACCTCAGCGACTACAACAAAATGGGATTCGATCTGGTTGCGTTCAGCGGCGGCAAGGGACTGCGGGGGCCGCAAAGCGCGGGACTGCTGCTGGGACGCAAGGACCTCATTGAAGCCGCGCTGCTCAATAACAATCCGAACGAGGATACCGTTGGCCGGCCGCTCAAGGTAGGCAAGGAAGAGATCGCCGGCATGTGCGCGGCGGTCGAGCAGTATCTCAAGATCGACCACGACGCCGAGTGGAAAGAATGGGAGGCGCGCCTCGACGTGATCGCCCGTGCCGTTTCCTCGATTCCCGGGGTCAAGACCAGCCCCTTCGTGCCGGCGGTGGCGAATCACGTTCCGCACCTTTCTCTAGAGTGGGATGAGACCGGGCTTGGGATCACCGTGAAGGATTGCCTGAAGCAGCTCGAGGACGGCGAGCCCAGCATCATTTGCCTGGGTGGGGAAGATCACCGGCGCGGTGTGGCCGTCACGCCGTTCATGATGAAGCCCGGCGAAGAAGCGATCGTGGCGCGGCGCCTGGCGGAAATCCTGAGCGCGGCCGCGAAGCAGCACACGGCGTAGCGGGTTTGCGGACTCCCTGTGGGGCAGGGCGTGCACGGCGAGATCGACCAGTGCGGATGCATCGTCAACGTGGACGGCCAGAAAGTCTTTCCCTACCACTGCCCGCGTTGCGGCAAGTGTTTCTATCACCAGCACACGTTCTTCTGGCAGAACGGACACTGGTACGTGAAAGGGCCGTGCGGCACGCACCCGGCCTGACGCGGGATGAATTGTGATAGATTTCGGGCGATACAAATCAAAGACCGCGGGAGGAATGAAACTCCATGGCAACTCCACGATCCGATCGGCGTAAGTTCCTGCGACGTGGACTCAGCGGTGCGGCGGTTGCGGCGGCTTCGGGCGCCGTCGCGTTGCCCGCGTCCGCGAAGTCGAGCAAGCCGGCGAAGAAGGCGGTCTACAAGAAGGGTGAGATGCCCTCGAAGGACGCCGTCTTCAGCCCGGGGATTCAGTATGGGAATCTGTTGTTCGTTTCCGGGGCAGGCGCGCAGGATCCCGTGACGCACAAGGTCATTCAGGGATCATTCCAGGACCAGGTGCGCCAGTGCCTCAAGAATCTCGGGGCCGTGCTCGAGGGGGCAGGCTCCTCGCCCGAAAAGGTGCTGAAGTGTACGGTGTTCCTGACGGACATCACCAAGTGGGGCGAGATGAATGTGGTCTACCACGAGTTCTTCCCCACCGACCCGCCCGCGCGCTCGACCATCGCCGTCCCGGCTCTGCCCGGCGATTCACCGGTCGAGATTGAGTGTATCGCTTACGTGTAAGGCCTGAGAACTGACGATGGCCGCCCGCTTCGATCGCCGCGAGTTCGTGCTGCGCGCCGGCCGCGCCGCGCTGGCGCTGCCCATCCTCGCTCGCACCAGCCTGACTTCAGCCATCGCGCTCGCCTCGCCCGCCGCGCTCCCGAAGCTCCGCGGCATCTTTGCCATCCTCGAGACACCGTTCAAGCCCAACGACGAGATGGATGACGAAGACCTGGCGCGCGAAGTCGACTTCTGCGTTCGGGGCGGAGCGCACGGCTTGGTGTGGCCGCAGCTTGCCGCCGAGTTCTATATGCTCATGGAAGAAGAGCGGATGCACGGCGCGGAGGTCATCGTGCGCGCCGCGGCGGGGCGACGGCCGGTGGTGATCGGCGTGCAGGCGCCCATGAAGGAACTCGCCGTCAAGCTCGCCCGACACGCCGAAGCGAAGGGCGCGGACGCGGTGATCGCGCTGCCGCCCTACCTCGGCCACGCCGGACTCGACACGGCGGCGGACTACTACCGGTCGCTGGCGCGCGCCGTGAAGATTCCCATCTTTATCCAGAACAGCGGCAGCCCTTGGGGACCGGCGATGTCAACCGACTTCGTACTGGGACTGGCGCGCGAGTTTCCGCAACTCGGCTACATCAAGGAAGAAGTGGAACCGGTGGGGCATCGCCTGGAAGAGTATGCGCACTCGGGCATGATGACGGGAATCTTCTCCGGCAACGCCGGCCGCAATCTGCTGAACGAACTGCCGCGCGGCTCCTCCGGCACCATGCCGGCCTGCGAGTTCATCGACATTGACGCCGAGGTCTACGACCTTTACGCCGCTGGCCAGCACGACCAGGCGCGCGAGCTCTTTGAGAAGCTGCTGCCGATGATCAACCTCGAAGAAACCTACGGCATGCCGTTCGCCAAGGCGGTGCTCGAGCGGCGCGGCGTCTTCAAGACAGCCAAGATGCGCGGCCGTGGCGCGGCGACGGCGCTCGACACTTTTGATCAGCAGGAGCTCGAGGGCTGGTGGAAGCAGCTCCAACCTTATTTCAAGGTGTGAGAATGGAGAAGAAGTTGTCTTCCTAAACTACCGGGATTCTTCGCTTCGCTCAGAATGACATTTTGTCAGTGGTAGCCACGGCGGCTTCTTTCTGCCGTGGGTTTTCCGTCGCCATCCCAGGAGGAGATGACCGTCAGCCGGCCGACTCGAGTGCGATGGCTCTTGCTCGTCTGGATTCTTGTGATGAGCGCCATCACTTATCTTGACCGCGTCAACATCTCGATCAGCGGCCGCTGGCTCGCCCAGGAATACGGCTTCAGCGACGTCCAGCTCGGCTGGATCTTCAGTGCCTTCGTGGTGGGTTACGCGGCCTTTCAGGTCCCAGGCGGCTGGCTGGCCGATCGCTTCGGAGCGCGACTCGTGCTGACGGCGGGTGCGCTGTGGTGGGGAGTCTTCACGGCGCTCACTGCGTCCGTCCCCGCTGGGATAGGTGCGGCGCTCTTCGTATTCCTCGGCGTGCGCTTCATGCTGGGAGTGGGTGAATCCGTCATCTATCCCAGCTCGAACCGGTTTGTCGCCAACTGGATTCCCACCGGAGAACGCGGTATCGCCAACGGGCTGATCTTCGCCGGTGTGGGCGCAGGCGCCGGTATCGCTCCGCCGCTCATCACGGCGGTCATGGTGCGCTACGGCTGGCGGACATCCTTCTGGGTATGCGCCGTGATCGGCTGCGTCGCCGGACTGGTTTGGCTTCTGCTGGCGCGCGACCGTCCTGAGCAGCATCACCGCGTCAACGAAGGGGAGATGGAGCTGATCCGCGCCGGACTGATCAACACCTCCCAAAGCCGCAGTACGCTTGCCTGGTCGACGGTCTTCGCCAGCCGGGAAGTGCTGGCGAGCACGCTCAGCTACTTCTGCTACGGCTACGCCGCCTACATGTTCTTCAGTTGGTTTTTCATTTATCTCTCCAAGGTACGCGGCGTGAATCTGCGGCTGAGCGCCTTCTATACTATGCTGCCCTTCATCGCCATGAGCCTGGGCTCGCCGCTCGGAGGGCTGGTGAGCGACGCGGTTTGCCGTCGTTGGGGCAAGCGCGCCGGCCGGTGCGGGGTTGCCGTGGCGGGAATGGGGATGGCCGCGCTGTTCATCGCGCTCGGGTCAGACGTGAGAAACGCAGCGCTCGCTAGCGCGGTGCTCGCGGGAGGCGTGGGCGCTTTGTACCTCTCCCAAAGCTCGTTCTGGGCGCTGACGGCGGACATCGCGGGGCCGTCGGCTGGGACGGTTTCAGGCCTGATGAACATGGGCGGCCAGATCGGCGGAGCGCTGACGGCGTCGCTGACCCCGCTCATTGCGATGTACTTTGGCTGGGCGGCGTCGTTTCTGACGGCCGCGGTGTTGTGCGCTTTCGGCGCGTTCTTGTGGCTGCTGGTGGATCCGAATCAGGTGCTGGCTCGCAGCGAGGTGTGAGCGCCGCGGTCTCACGGGCCTTTCCATCCTGGCTTCAAAGGACTCTCCGGCTGGGCCGGCTGGTGAGAACGTTTTACGTCTTGACGCGTCGTCGAGCGGCTTCCTTGACTTGCGAGGTACGCGACCAGAGCATTGACCTCAGCGGCAGTGAGCCGGGAGCTGTAATCACTCGGCATCAGGGAGCGCGGGTCGCGCTCGAACGCCGCGAGTTCTGACTTCATGAGTAGGTGGAACCTCCCCTGGTCGTCGAGCAACTGGATGGAGAAATTGTCCTCGTTGCGAACGAGTCCCGTGAGCCGCTCGCCATGGCGGGTGGTGACGGTCGCCGCGCCGCTGTCAGGAGAGAGCGCGCTCGCCGGATGCAGGATCGCGTCGCGGATTTCGTCGGGAGCGTGGTCGCGGCCGTAGCCCGAAAGGTCGGCGCCGAGGAATCCACCTTTCCCGCTCAGCATATGGCACGAGCTGCATTCGGCCTTCCCAAAGAAAAGCGCCTCACCGAGTTTCCAGTCGCCGCCGACGGGTACGGATGCGCCGTGGCCTCCGAGGGTGCGCAGATACGTGACGACGGCCTGAACCTCCGCGGGCTCGAGCAGCACATTGAACGCCGGCATTCCAGCGCGCGGAATTCCGTGGGTGACAATGTCCACGAGTTCGCGGTCGGAGCGAGCGCGCACCTTGGGATTGTTGACGATGTCGGGCGCGTGCTCGCCGCCGCGTCCGTTGAGTCCGTGGCACGCGGCGCAATACTGCCGGAAGGTTGCGGGTCCCTCGATCCCGGGTGCTGTCTTGGACGCCTGTTTCTGCTGGGCCCGACCGAGTGCGAGCGGCGGGCGTAGCAGGAGCGCTACGCTGAGCATCCCGAAAGCGAATTGCGAGACTTGCTTTTGGTTCATGCGGGCTTGATTATATCGAACCTTGACGATCTATTGATGGTTGCAAAATATGCTGACGCTCTCTTCTGTAGGCGGGGGTCTGCGACCGCCGTCTCCGGCGCTCTCGCCTCGGCGAGCAGGCTTCGAGCGCCGCTACAGCGAATGATCGCCGTCGTATTTTGCAATTTTCAGCAAGAGGTGTCGTGCGAACCAGGCTTCCAGCGCTCGGGCTTACTGCTCTCTTCGCCTTGCTGGCGATTGGAGGTGAGTGGGGCGTCGGCTGGGCGGGAGTGGCACTCAAACGGCGAGACGCTGTGCGGGCCTCGATGAATGCGGCGGATGCGTCGCAAGTGGCCGCGCAGAGCGGGCGCGGCGCGGTGACAGCGGACGTCGACCTCGCGCCCGCCGCGTTGCTTCGCATACCACCTGCTGACGACTGGCCGTCCTACCATGGCGATTATTCTGGCCGGCGCTACTCCGCGCTCGACCGGATCACTCCCGCCAATGTCCAGAATCTTCGCGCTCAATGGGTCTTCCACTCGAGTACCTCCGACTCGATGGAAGTCACGCCGGTGGTCGTCCACGGTGTCATGTACCTAACGTCAGCGAACGACGCCTTCGCGCTCGATGCGCGGACCGGCCGCGTCCTGTGGCATCACGCGCGTCCCATCACCGAGGGGCTGATTGACGACGCGTCGGCACACCACAACCGCGGCGTGGCCGTTTGGCACACGCGCGTCTTCATGGAGACGGACAACGCGCATCTGCTCTGCCTCGATGCGCGTTCCGGCAATCTGCTGTGGGACGTCCCTTACGCGGACACGCACAAGAACTACGGAGCGACCAGCGCGCCGCTGGTCGTCAAAGACAAGGTCATCGTGGGGACTTCGGGCGGTGACGACGGAGTACGAGGATTCCTCGCCGCCTTCGACGTCGAGACCGGCAAGCTCGTGTGGCGCTTCTGGACGATTCCCGGTCCGGGCGAGCCGGGGTCCGAGAGTTGGCCGGGCGACGCGTATCTGCTCGGCGGCGGCACCACCTGGATGCCAGGCACCTATGACCCCGAGCTCAACACTCTCTACTGGGGTACGAGCAATCCCGCGCCGGACTTTGTGGGTGAGACGCGTCCAGGCGACGATCTTTACACCGACTGTGTCCTCGCGCTCGATCCCGACACCGGAAAACTCAAATGGCATTTCCAGTTTACACCCCATGACCTGTTCGATTACGACGCGACGGAAACGCCGGTTCTGGTGAACATCACTGAGGATGGCCAACTGAAGCATCTGCTGGTGGAGGCGAATCGCAATGGATTCCTCTATATGCTCGACCGCAGCAACGGGAAATTTCTCAGGGCGACGCGCTTCGTCGAGAAGCTCAACTGGGCCAACAGCGTCGATGAGCGCGGGCGTCCAGTACTGACCGGCATCCATCCGCTGCCCACGGGAGCGAAGATCTGTCCCGGACTGGATGGCGCGACGAACTGGTACTCGCCATCGTACAATCCGGCCACGCAGCTCCTCTATTTCCTCTCGCTCGAGCAGTGCGACATCTATTTCTCGAGCGCCAAGCACGAGGCTTACCGGCCCGGCCGCACCTACTACAACACCGGCACACAACACGTCCCCGGCGAGCAGGGACAGCGGATTCTGCTCGCCTACAGCGTGGTCACTGGGAAGCTGGTTTGGCGATACCCGCAAGTCGGCGATGCGCGTTCGTGGGGCGGGACGATGACCACCGCCTCGGGGCTGGTCTTCTTTGGCGACGACGCGGACGCGCTCGAAGCGGTCGACGCGCGGACCGGCCGTCCGCTCTGGCACTTCTCGACGGGCCAGACGATCCACGCTTCGCCCATGACTTACGCGGTCGATGGCGTCCAGTATGTGGCCATCGCCGCCGGCAGCGACGTTTTCAGTTTTGCATTGGCCCTCTGAAACCGGCGTCCTTGACTTCGGCGCTGCCGCACGCCGGCCGGATCACATCGGGGCGCGGACAGGGTTGGTGCCGGAACGGCGGGCGGTGAGCAAATCGTGCTCGCAGCGCACGCAGGGCGCGTAGCCCTCGCGGATAGCCTCTTCGGCGGTGATCGTCCGGCGCTCCTTGCCGTGGATGTAGCGGCAGGTGGGAACGTGGAAGGTCTTGCCCTCCTCGGTCGCGACCACCTGCGTACCTGGTGCCGGCTGCCGCACGGCGGGCTCGCTGTGTTGGCTCTTCAGGACGGGCAGGTGGCGGCCGCGCGCGCGGCCGGCGAGCAGCGCGGCCAGCATCAAGCCAGCAGCCAGCACGCTAGCCCACCAGGTGCGCGCCGCCATGCTCCGGTTGGGGTTGGAACGTGCAGGCGGCGTAGAGATCCGTGACATCACGAGGGCGTCTCCTAAGACGGTGGCGCCGGATACTCGGGGTCGCGCTTCCAACCCGTCAGCATCGACGCGAAATTGTTCCAGCCGTGGAGGATCACCATGATCAGGTGGCCGGGGATGAAGGCCAGGAATCCGCACATGGCCAGGAAGTGCCACACGCGAGCCAGGTGGAATCCACCCATCGGCCACGCCAGCCACGAGAATTGAATCGGTTTATACATCACCAGGCCGGTCAGGACGGAGACGACGCCGAGCATGACGGTCAATGTGTAGGCTAGCTTCTGCAGCGGGTTGTATTGCTCGGTCGCGGGTGGCTCAGGTCCGAAGAGGAAGTAGTGGCGCACCATGGGCCAGACGCCGCGGACGTCCCTCGCCATGAACAGGACCGTCCGATAGTGGCCGCTCAGTAACTCGTACGCGAGGTACGCGATGCCGGCGCCGACGAAGATCCACATGAAGGTGAAGTGCCAGCGCAGCGCGCCACCCAGCCATCCTCCTAGGGTCAGAGCTTTGGGAATGTCCACCAGATTCTTCTGCGGCAACTTGGGTCCGAAGCTCGGAAAGGCGCGGAAAATCCTGAGACCACTCGCCGTGAGCACGAAAAGCGAAACGGCGTTGAGCCAGTGACAGAAGCGCACCACCCAGGGATGTTCGCGGACCGCGTAGACCTCGTCCGCGCATGGCTCGGCGACGGCAGCGTCAACGGCGGCGGCGAGCGGCGGAGGGGGCTCCGTTGATTCACGGGCGAGGGGCGGAGTGAGCGGCGCCGGTTCGGGCTGCGCGGGTGCTGCTTCGGGCGCCCCTTCGGACACTCCACCCGGCGAGCCGGGACTCGCTGCCGCTGGAGCCGGGCTCGACTCTTCGGACGCCGACTCACCTTCCGGCTTCACCTTCGGTTCCTCTTTCGGTTCGTCCAAGTCTCCGCCTCTCACAATCCTGCGAACCAACTGTAGCCCTGGTCCACCCAGTAGCCGCGATGGCCCGGTTTGAGCGCGTTGGTCACCTCGAGCTGGGTGAGGTACTTCGCCGATTTGTAGCCCAGCTTGGCAGGCAATGACAGACGCAGGGGTGCGCCGTGTCCGCGCTCGAGCGGCTGGCCGTACATCTCGTAGCAGAGCAGGGAATTGGGGTGAAGCGCCGTCGCCATGTCGAGCGACTCGTAGTAGTCGTCGGCGCACTCGAAGGCGAGGAAGCGCGCCATTGTGTCCGCGCCGACCCAGCGCAGGAAGTCAGCGATGCGCGTGCCGCCGAATTGGCCGATCACGTCCCAGCCCTCGACGCACACGTGCCGGGTATTCTGGGTGATCCTGGGCAACGAGCGGATTTGCTCGAGCGTGTATTCGCCCGGCCGGGCGACGAGGCCGGCGACGGTGAGCGTCCAGGCGTCCAGGTCGATGCCGGGATCGTCGTCGTCGTAGGTGTTGAGTGGGAACCGCTCGAGCGGCGTCAGTTCGGAATCGGAGAAGGTCGTCGCCAGATGCTCGCGGCGGAAAAGCACGCCCGAGGCCCAGTCGCTGAACGCGACTCCACGCGTCAGCAGCGGGTTGCGCAGCGAGGGAATCGCGAAGGCCCCCATCAGCGCCACGGGGCTTAGCTTGAGCAGTTCGCGGCGGCTCAGCCGTTTGAACGCACCGCGTGCGATCCTGGGTTCCATGCTCCCTCCGGCAAACAAGATACCACGGGCGATTAGATTGGCAAATTGGGCGAAGGTTTCCAGTTTGTAGGGGCGGTTCGCGAACCGCCCCTACGGGTCCGCCGGAAAAAATGCGCCGATCCTTCGCTTGCGCTCAGGATGACAAAGTATGCGCGGCGTTCGGGATGACAAATCGGAGCGAGACGCCAGGCGCTGCCTCCGGACGGGATGCGGGCGAGACGCCCGCGCTCCCAGAGCGCTGTGCTACCATATCGAGGACATGAGCCAGTGGTCGAAGCAGGCGTCGCAGCAGGCGTCCAAACACGCTTCGAAACAGGGTTTGAAACAAAGTTCGAAACCCAGTCCGAAGCCGGGCGAGAAAGCCGTCACGCGGAATCTCGCGCTCAACCGCCAGGCGGGACACTACTATCATCTGCTCGAGAAATTCGAAGCGGGCATCGAACTGACCGGGACCGAGGTGAAGTCGATCCGCGAGGGCAAGGCCAACTTGAAAGACGGCTATGCGATCGTGAGGAAGGACGAGGTGTGGCTGATTGACTGCCACGTGGCGGCATACGCGGCGGGGAGCTATCTGAACGCCGATTCGCTGCGCGACCGCCGCCTGCTCCTGCACCGCCAGGAGATCGACAAGCTGGGCGGGCGCACGCGCGAGCGCGGGTTGACGATCATCCCCTTGCGACTGTACGTGAAAAACAACCTCATCAAGTGCGAGATTGCGCTGGCCAAGGGCAAGACGGTCTGGGATCAGCGGGAGACGCTGCGGCGCCGAACGATCGATCGCGAAACCGAACAAGCGATGCGCGAGCATCGCCGGAAGCAGTAGCGGCTCCTCGCCAACGATTTCGCCGCTCGCAGAGCGGCGCTACGGCGATAACAGAGAGGAGGCGATCCTTTGCAGATCAACTTCGTGAATGACGCGCTCGACCAGCTTTCATCCTCGGTTTTGGCCGTCTACGCTTTTCAAGGAAGCGCCGCTTCCGGAGGTACGGTGGAGCAACTGCCGCCCGAGACGCGCCAGCTACTGGCCGAGCTCGAGTCGGCGGGCGAGCTATCCGGCAAAGCCTACGAGTGTACGCTGCTGCACCGGCCCGCCGGACTTCGCGCCGCGCGGCTCCTCGTTTTGGGGGCAGGGAAGAAGGAGAAGTTCAACTCGGCTCAACTGCGTCGTCTCGCGGGGACTGCGGTGCGTTACGTTCGCGCGCGCGGACTGCACGACCTCGCGTGGCTCATCGGCAAGGACGGCGACCCCGAGGACGTCCAGGTGATCACGGAAGGCGCGATCCTCGCTGACTACGACGCCGACCGGTATCGCACCGAGCGCGAGGGCGGCGAGCGGCGCATCGACGGGCTGACTCTCGCGAGTGGCGGCGCCTCGGTGGCGAGCGCTCTGGAGGCGGCTCTCGAACGCGGGCGGATCATCGCCGAGGCGCAGAATTTCACACGCGACCTCGTCAACGAGCCATCCAATCGCTTGACGCCGACGTTGCTCGCCCAGCGCGCCACTCAGATGGCCTCGGAGTTCGGCCTCCCCTCCACGGTGCTTGGCCCGGAAGAGATTCGCAGTTTGAAGATGGGCGCGTTCTGGGCGGTGGCCCAGGGCAGCGAGGAGCCGCCCAAGCTTATCGTGCTGCGCTATGAGGATCCCTACGCGGTGGATGCGCCGCTCATCGCGCTGGTGGGAAAGGGAATCACGTTCGACACGGGCGGCATCTCGATCAAGCCTGCGGCCGACATGCACGAGATGAAGACCGACATGGCTGGCGGCGCGACCATGCTGGGCGTGATGCGAGCTATCGCGCAACTCAAGCCGCGCGCCCGCGTCCTCGCCGTGGTGCCGGCAACGGAAAACATGCCGAGCGGCAAGGCATACAAGCCGGGTGACGTCATCACCTCGATGTCAGGCAAGACGATCGAGATCCTGAACACCGATGCCGAGGGCCGGCTCGTGCTTGCTGACGCACTGACTTATGCCAAGCAGCAGGACGCGAGCGTCCTGATCGACGCCGCGACGCTCACCGGCGCCGTCACCGTCGCGCTCGGCAACATCTCGACCGGCGTCTTCGGCTGGAACAAGGAATGGGTTCGCCGGGTGCTCGCGAGCGCTGAGGCGGTGGGGGATCGGATGTGGGAATTGCCGGTGGACGACGATTACCGCGAGCTCTACAAAAGCGCGATTGCCGACCTCGCCAACACCGGAGGCCGCTACGGAGGCGCTATTACCGCCGCCATGTTCGTGGGTGAGTTTGCCGGTGACACGCCGTGGGTGCACCTCGATATCGCCGGGACGAGCTGGTCGAATGAGGAAAAGCCTTACCTCGCCAAAGGCCCCACCGGACACCCAGTGCGCACTCTGGTCCATTTAGTCACCCACCTGAACGCCTGAGGTGGCGGCCCGATCCGTAAACATAAGCGCGCTCCTTAGATGCGAGGCGCGTGTTGTTGACAAGGCTTCGAGCGATATGCTAAGGATTGCTTCTTAGAAGGTCGTCCGTGCTTTCCATCGAGAACTGATCGCGCCACCACGAGCATCGTCAACCGCGAATGAGCGACGAACCCAAGGTACCGCCTGAGGCGGCCGGAGCGAGCGAGACCCCTGCCAAACCGGGTGCTCAGGCGGAGGGCGAGCCCGCCAAGCCCGCGGCGCCGTCAAAGCCTGCGTTTCCCGCAGCACCGGCTGGGGGTGCTGCGCCGCCCTCAGCGGCCGCGCCTCCTAAACCCGCTCCGCCGGCGGCCAAGCCCGCGCCCAAACCGGTCGTCAAGCCGGAGCCCTGGTCGAGTCCGCTGGTTGACGAACTCGCCAAGCGCTTTCCCGGCGCGATCAGCGAGGCGTTGATCTTCCGCAACCAGCCGTGGCTCGTCGTGACCAAGGAATCGCTTGTCGCGATCTCGGAATACCTCAAGAGCGACGAAGGCGGGGCGTACATTTACCTGACGGACGAAACGGCCGTCGACTACCCGAAGCGCGAGAAGCGGTTCGAGGTGGTCTACACCCTCTTCTCGTTCAAGCTGAACCATCGCCTGCGGCTGAAAGTTCTGGCGGCGGAAGGCGAGAAGGTCCCGTCGGTGGTCCGCGTCTGGCCCACCGCGAACTGGCTGGAGCGCGAAGTGTTTGACATGTTCGGAGTGGAGTACGAGGGGCATCCCGATTTGAGGCGCATCCTGCTGCCCGAGGAGTGGGTGGGCCACCCGCTGCGCAAGGATTACGACATCCTGAAGCAGGATGACGCCTGGGTCGAGGCGAACCTGCACATCAAGAGTGGACAGTGAGAAAGAAGAAGGCGGCGGGCAGAAGGCACAAGGCTGAAAGCTGACGGCTGACAGCCAAGAAACATGGAAACCACTTTTCTCGACGCCAATGAACTCGTCATTAACATGGGGCCGCAGCATCCGGCGACGCACGGAGTCCTGCGCGTCAAGCTGAAGCTGGACGGCGAGAAGGTGGTGGGCTCCGAGTGCATCATTGGGTACCTGCATCGCGGGGTCGAGAAGATCGCCGAGAACCGCACGTATGCCCAGTTCGCTCCCTACGTCGACCGCATGGACTACGTTGCCGCCGTCACGAACGGAATGGGCTACTGCGAGGCGGTGGAGAAACTGCTAGGTGTGGAGCTTCCACCGCGCGCCCAGTACACGCGCATGATCCTCGCCGAGCTGCAGCGCATCGCGAGCCATCTGCTCTGGCTAGGGACGCACGCCCTCGACCTCGGTGCCATGACGCCGGTCTTCTACACTTTCCGCGAGCGCGAAGAGATCCTGAAGATTTTCGAGAACTACTGCGGCGCGCGGCTCACCACCCACGCCTTCCGCATCGGCGGCCTGCAATACGACCTCTACGACGACTTTGAGAAGGACGCGCTGAAGTTCTGCGACTACTTCCTGCCCAAGATCGACGAGTACGAGGAGTTGCTCACCCACAACCGCATCTGGATCAAACGGACGAGGGACGTGGGCGTGCTCTCGGCCGCGGACGCGGTCGCGATGGGCGTGACGGGTCCGGTGCTGCGCGGCTCGGGTGTGAAGTGGGACATCCGCAAGGCGCAGCCCTATGAGGCCTACGACAAAGTGGAGTTCGAGGTGCCCACGGGCGAACACGGTGACACGTATGACCGGTACCTGGTGCGCATCGCGGAGATGCGGCAGTCAGTGCGCATCATCCGCCAGTCGGTCGAGCGCATCGCGCCGGGGCCCATCATGGGCAAGGTGGGGAAGGTGATCAAGCCACCCGTGGCCGAGGTCTATCATTCGATTGAAGCGCCGAAAGGGGAGCTTGGTTACTTCGTGGTGAGTGACGGCTCGACCAACCCTTATCGGGTGCGCGTGCGGCCGCCGTCGTTTGTCAACCTGCAAGCGTTCGACATCATGGCGCGCGGACACCTGGTGGCCGACGTGGTGGCGATTATCGGCACGATCGATATCGTGCTGGGCGAGGTTGATCGGTGAATTATGAATTCTGAATATTCTGAATGGTGAATTGTGAATTATGAGTGGCGAATGGCAGTGGTGAGCGCCGAATCCCCGAATTCACTATTCACCATTCACTATTCATAATTTGTTCTGTCATGTTACAAACAGCCCTCCAATTCTTTGACGCTCATCCCCTGATCTGGGGTGCCGTCAAAGTCCTGATCGTGTTCACCGTACTGTCGGTGGTGGTGATGTTCATCGTCTACGTGGAACGCAAGATTCTCGCCTTCATGCAGGCGCGCCTCGGGCCGATGCGCGTGGGTCCGTGGGGGCTTTTCCAGGCGATTGCCGATCCCGTCAAGCTGATGCTCAAGGAAGATATCGTCCCGGCGGGCGCCGACAGGGCCGTCTTCCTGCTGGCGCCGGTGATCGGCGTGGTCGCGGCGTTCACCGCGTTTTGCGTCATCCCGTTTACGCGGCACTTCTTCGTCGCGGACCTCAATATCGGAATTCTTTTTGCTCTGGCGGTTTCTTCGCTCGGCATCTACGGAATTATTCTGGGCGGCTGGGCGTCGAACAGCCACTATCCGCTGCTGGGCGCGCTGCGATCCTCGGCGCAACTGGTGAGCTACGAAGTAGCGGCGGGGATCGCCATCGTCGGGGTGATCCTGCTTTCGAACTCGCTGAGCATGGTCCAGATTGTCGAGCAGCAGCACCGCATGGGTGTGTGGAACGTTTTTGTCCAACCCGTCGGGTTCTTCATTTATCTGGTAGCGGCGATTGCCGAGACCAACCGCAGCCCGTTCGATTTGCCGGAGGCGGAGTCGGAGTTGACGGCGGGATTCCACACCGAGTACAGCGGGTTCCGCTTCGCGCTCTTCTTCATGGCCGAGTACACGGCGATGGTGCTGGTCTCGTGTATCGCGGTGACGCTCTTCTGGGGCGGCTGGCTGCGTCCATTTGAGAGCGTCGGCTGGCTCAGCTTCCTGAAGTTCGCCCCGCCTGTGTCGCTGGTGGGGTTCGCGGTATTCATTGCGTGGCTCGCGCGGCGGACGCCGGTGGTGGTGGAGCGCCGTTTCTGGCTGTCGCTTGCGGCTGGCCTCGTGGTGCTGGCGGCGCTGATCTCGTATCCTCCGGTGCTCGAGGCGGTGCAGGGAATCTTCTGGTTCACCGCCAAGGCGATTGTCTTCCTCTACGCTTTCATCTGGTATCGCGGCACATTTCCCCGTTATCGCTATGACCAGTTGATGAACCTGGGATGGCGCTGGATGATTCCCCTGGGCCTTGCGAACCTGATTGGTACAGCGGTAGTGCGGTATCTCGTCAGTCCGCACAGTGCACCACCCACCGCGTCGTTGATGAGATAGGTGGATTCGTTGATGTCCAGGCCGGATCGTTGGTGAGGCAGACTAAATCTGGAATCTGAGATTTGAGATCGGAAATCTGGAACCTGATTGCTGATCGCTGAAAGCTAATAATCATGCAGCTTCAGAAAATCGCGTTCTTCATCCTCTCCGTGCTGGCGCTGGGCTCGGCGATTCTCGTCATCACCCGGCGGAACGCGGTCCACAGCGCGATGTGGCTGATCGCGACGTTGTTTTCCGTGGGAGGCATTTACCTGATGCTCCGCGCGGAATTCCTCTTTGCCGTGCAGATCATCCTCTACGTCGGCGGCATCATGGTCCTGTTTCTGTTCGTCGTCATGCTGGTGAACCTGGACGTTGCCGCCCGGCAGGCGCAGTTCAGCCGGCAGTGGCTGCTGGGACTCGTGACCGTTGCGGTGCTGGCCGGCGAGCTGGTATACGGGCTGTACCGGGGCCATGCCGCCTTGAGGCTGGCGCCTGCCGGTGTCGCGGCGGCGACGGGTGGGAATACGGAGGCCGTCGGCCTGGCGCTCTATCAGAACTATACGCTGCCGGTCGAAATCGCTTCCATCATGTTGCTGGTTGCGATGGTGGGGGCCGTGGTTATGGCCAAGAAAAAACTCGAATGATTCCACCAGAATATTATTTGCTTCTCGGCACGGGTTTGTTCACCATCGGCGTGATTGGAGTGCTGACGCGCCGCAACGTGATCGTCATCCTGATGTCCATCGAACTCATTTTGAACGCCGTCAACATCAACCTGGTGGCGTTTTCGCAGTGGTTCAAATCGGTGGATGGCCAGGTGTTCGCCATCTTCGTCATTACCGACGCCGCCGCCGAAGCCGCTGTCGGCCTGGGTCTGATCATCGCATTGTTTCGCAACAAAGAAACGGTGAACGCGGACGAGATTGATCTGCTGAAGTGGTGAGTAAGCGCCATGCTTGAACACATTTGGCTGATACCGCTCCTGCCCGCGACTGGGGCGCTGATCCAGTTGCTTTTCGGGCGCAAGCTCAAGAACGCGGCTGTCTCGGTGATTTCCGTCGGGCTGCCGGGTGTCTCGTTCGTTTGGGCGGTCGGGTGTTTCGTCGAGCTGCTGAGCCGGCCGGAACGTACCTTCCTCAAGACGGTTTACCTCTGGCTGCCCGCCGGAGCGTTCCATCTTTCAAACGGCGCGCTCGCTCAGCTCAACGTCAACGTGGGTTTCCAGCTCGATCCCCTTTCGGCGGTGATGATGTTGATCGTCACCGGCGTCGGCTTCCTGATCCACATCTACTCGATCGGCTACATGGGGCACGAGGGCGGCTACTACCGCTTCTTCGGCTACATGAACCTCTTCATGTTCTCAATGCTGGTTCTCGTGCTGGCGGACAATTTCCTGATGATGTTTGCGGGCTGGGAAGGCGTCGGGCTGTGCTCCTACTTCCTCATCGGCTTCTACTTCCAGCGCAAGTCGGCGGCGGACGCGGGCAAGAAGGCGTTCATCGTCAACCGCATTGGCGACGCCGGATTCCTGCTGGGCGTCATGCTGATCACCGTGACCTTCGGGACGCTCAATTTCCACGAGGTCACAGCGATGGCGCGCAGCGGCCGGTTCGCCGTGGGTGACGGTGTCATCACCGCGATCTGCATCCTGCTGTTTGTCGGGGCCACGGGTAAGTCAGCGCAGATTCCGCTGTACATCTGGTTGCCCGACGCCATGGAAGGTCCGACGCCGGTGAGCGCCTTGATCCATGCCGCGACCATGGTCACGGCGGGCGTCTACATGGTGGCGCGCTCGAACGCGCTCTACGTGCTGGCCCCCAAGGCGCTGCTCGTCGTGGCGGTGATTGGGGCCGCGACGGCGATTTGGGCCGCGTCCATTGGCCTCGTGCAGTACGACATCAAGAAGGTGCTCGCCTATTCCACGGTCAGCCAGTTGGGATACATGTTTCTGGCCTGCGGCGTGGGCGCATTTGCGGCCGGCATCTTCCACGTGATGACCCACGCGTTCTTCAAAGCTCTGTTGTTCCTCGGTGCAGGCAGCGTGATTCACGCCCTCAGTGGCGAGCAGGATATGCGCAAGATGGGCGGCCTGCGTCACAAGATTCCCATCACTTTTGCGACTCTTGCCGTGGCCACGCTCGCCATCAGCGGGATTCCTGGGCTTGCCGGCTTCTTCAGCAAAGACGAAGTCCTGTGGAAGTCGTATTCCAGCGCGTACGGGTCGCCGGCGCTGTGGGCGGTCGGCTGGATCACCGCGGGCCTGACGGCGTTCTACATGTTCCGGCTGCTCTTCTTGACGTTCTGGGGCGAGTCGCGCGTCGAACACGAGGTGGAGCATCACATCCACGAATCGCCGTGGAGCATGCTCGGCCCGCTGGTGGTGCTCGCGGCGCTGTCTTTGTTCGGCGGATATCTCAACTGGCCCGCCGAGACGTTTGGCCGCTTCCTCGAGCCGGTGTTTGAGAATTCCTTGGCGGCCAGCGCCCCGAAGTACGCGCACTCGACCGAGCTGGGCCTAATGGCGCTCTCGATCGTCATCGCGCTGGTTGGACTGGGCATCGCCTACGTGGTCTACATCAAGCGTCAGAATTTGCGCGAGCGTCTGGCAGAGGAGCCTGGTACGTTTCACCGCATCCTGCTCAACAAGTACTATGTGGACGAACTTTACGACGCGCTTTTCGTGAATCGCACCAAGAATCTGGGCAATGCGCTGGCAGCGTTTGACCTTGGCGTGGTGGATGGTGGGGTGAACGGCGCCGGCTGGCTCACCCGTATGTCCGCCGAAGTGTCGCGGCTCTGGGATACCTGGGTGATCGACGGGATAGTGAACGTCAGCGCCATGGCCGTCAAACTGTTGAGCTATCCGGCGCGCGTTCTGCAAACAGGATTAGTGCAAAGCTACGCCTGGCTGATCACGCTCGGCGTGCTGATCTTTATGGCGTACTACCTGGTTCACTATTAGGGGGAAGGATGCAATTCTTTCATGACCACATCCTGAGCATCATCCTCTTCACGCCGCTCGTGGGGATGATTCCGCTGCTCTTCATCCCGGGCGAGAACAAGCAGGCCATCCGCTGGTGGTCGAACATCGTCATGTTCGCGGACTTCCTGGTGTCGCTGCCTCTGGTCTTCTGGTTCTCGAACGAGGCCCCCAAGGAGCAATTGTTCGAGTTCGTCGAGCGGCACGAGTGGATTCCCTCCATCGGCGCGCAGTACCACCTGGGCATCGACGGCATCAGCTTCCTGCTGATCATGCTGACCACGGTGCTCGGATTCCTCTCCGTGCTCTCTTCCTGGACGGCAGTTCAGGATCGCCTGAAGGAATACTACGCCATGTTCATGCTGCTCCAGGTGGGCATGCTCGGCGTCTTCATGTCGCTCGATTTCTTCCTCTTCTACGTGTTCTGGGAAGTCATGCTGGTGCCGATGTACTTCATCATCGGGGTGTGGGGCGGACCGCGCAAGCTTTACGCCGCCATCAAGTTCTTCCTTTACACCCTGGCGGGCTCGGTGCTGATGCTGCTCGGCATCCTGACGCTCTACTTTCGCTACCACTCCGACACCGGCGTCTACACTTTCAACCTGCTCGACCTGATGCAGCACGCGAACGCCTGGCCCTTGCACCTGCAATTCTGGGTCTTCTGGGCGTTCATGATCGGCTTCGCTATCAAGGTGCCGATGTTCCCCTTCCACACCTGGCTGCCTGACGCGCATGTGGAGGCGCCCACGGCGGGCTCAGTGATCCTGGCGGGCGTCCTGCTGAAGATGGGGACTTACGGCTTCATCCGATTTTCGCTGCCCCTGCTGCCGCAGGCAAGTTCCAATCCCACCATCGTCCGCGTGATGGTCACGCTCTCCATCATCGCGATCATCTACGGCGCGCTGGTTTCGCTGATGCAGCGCGACATGAAGAAGCTCATCGCTTACTCTTCGGTGAGCCATCTGGGATTCTGCACGCTGGGCATTTTCGCTCTGAACCCGCACGGACTCTCGGGCAGCGTCATCCAGCAGATCAACCACGGCATCTCGACGGGCGGGCTCTTCTTGATTGTCGGGCTCATCTACGAGCGGCGGCACACGCGTGAGATCCGGGAGTTCGGCGGGCTTTCGAACGTCATGCCGATCTACGCGACGCTCTTTATGATCATCATGCTGTCGAGCGTCGGCCTGCCGCTCTTGAACGGGTTCATCGGCGAATTCACCATCCTGCAGGGCGCCTTCGAGGTGAGTTGGCACTGGGCGGCGTGGGCGGTGGCGGGGATCGTGCTCGGCGCTGCGTACCTGCTCTGGCTCTATCAGCGAACCATGTTCGGGACCTGCGACAATCCCAAGAACCAGGTGTTGAAGGACTTGAATTGGCGCGAGATCATGACGCTGGTACCGCTCATCGTGTGGGCGTTCTGGATCGGCCTTTATCCCAAGCCATTCTTCCGAGTGCTCGATAAGCCCGTGGCGGCGATCGTCGAGCGCCTCAACCCGAACTTCTTCAACGCGCCTGTCCCGGCGAACGCCAAGGCCGCGCCCGCTCCGGATGCGTCCAGGCCCGGCGTGGTTGCCGCGGCCGCGCATCCCAACGCTCAGGTCCCGGAGGCCGCCCACTGATGTGGACCGCGTTCTTCCAGGCCGCTGACTACCAGGCCATCAAGCCGGAAATCCTGCTGACGATTTTCGGCCTGGGTATTCTGCTGCTGGAATTTCTGGTGGAGAAGCGTGACCGCTATTTGAACGCCGTAGCGGCGCTCATCGGCCTCGGATTTGCCGCTTATCAGATCAGTTGGTTCTGGACGCGTCTCGCGGGCGGCGCGCCTTACGTCGGCTTCGACGGCCGCTTCACGCTCGACACTTTCGCGCTCTTCCTCAAGCTGATTATCGTGGTGGCGACGGCGATTGTGGTGCTGTTGTCGCTCAAGTATCTCGAGATCGAGGACGCGAACCTCGGCGAGTACTACGCCCTGCTGCTATTTTCCTCCGTGGGCATGATGTTCCTGGCTTCGGGTACCGACCTCATCGTGCTCTTCCTCGGCCTCGAGGTGATGGCGCTGTGCGAGTACGTGCTCACTGGCTTTCTGCGCGGCAATCGCCGCTCGAACGAAGCCTCGGTGAAGTTCTTTCTGCTCGGAGCGTTTTCCTCCGGGTTGCTGCTCTACGGCATGTCGCTGCTCTATGGCATCGGCGGGTCGACCAAACTGTCGGTGATTTCCGAGGAACTCGCGAAGCGCCCGGTCTCGGACCCCTTGTCCTGGGTGGCGATGATCACCCTGCTCGCCGGGCTGTTTTTCAAAGTGGCTGCCGTTCCGTTCCACCAGTGGACGCCGGACGCTTACGAGGGCGCGCCCACGTCCATCACGGCGTTCATTTCGGTCGGGCCCAAGGTGGCGTCGTTTACGATCCTGCTGCGCATCTTGTTCGCCTGCATCCGTCCGCTGGCTATGGAATGGCAGGCGCTGATGGTGGGCGTCGCCATCGCCACCATGACGCTCGGAAATCTCGCCGCCATCACCCAGACGAACATCAAGCGCTTCTTCGGCTACTCGACCATCTCGCACGTTGGCTATCTGCTGCTGGGCGTGATTGCCGCGGCAGGCGTCGGGGCGGGCGAAGCCACGCAGGGCCAGAAGGACGGCCTGACCGCGGTGGTCATCTATCTGCTGGTCTATGCCTTCATGAACCTGGGCGCGTTCTCGGTCATCATCATGATGCGCCGCAAGGACCTGGTGGGCGACGAGATCGACGACCTCTCAGGACTCATGTCGCGCGCGCCGGGCCATGCCATTCTGATGCTGATCTTCCTGCTTTCCCTTGCCGGTGTCCCGCTCACCGGCGGATTCATCGGCAAGTATTTCATCTTCCTGTCGCTGATCGAGACCGGGCATTACTATCTGGCGGTGCTGGCCGTCGCCTACGCGGTGGTTGCGCTATACTACTACTTCCGTATTGTTGTGGTGATGTTCATGAAGAAGGCGGCTGACACGATCCCGCTGGCGACAGGCGTGGGACTCGGGATCGCGTTGGCCGTGACGGCCGTCTTCACGCTGGTCATCGGGATATATCCCGAGCCGTTTATCGTGCTGGCGACCGAAGCGGTCCGTCCCTTCTTCTCTTAGCGCAAGGGCGCTTCGGCGGGCCGAGGATCCGTGCCGTCAGGCGGACAGAAGCCGTTAAACGTATGGGCCCAAGTCGCGTACTACACCGGCTTGGGTTTTATCTTGCCTGCCGGCGCACTGGTGGGTTATATCATCGGGTGGCTGCTCGACCGCGGACTCCATACGGCGCCCTGGCTGTCGATGGTCGGGGCCTTCGTGGGCGTGGCAGGCGGCTTGATCGAGATTCTGCAGTTGCTGGCGCGAGCTGAGAAACAACAAGATGGACGCGGAAATGATTCAAGTCGAGGACCCGGCGCGAGCTGAAGCCCGGCTACCTTATTGGATGGCCGCGGTGGCGCTGGCTGCAGGCGTGGCGATGCTTGCGAGCGGGCACACGCGCTGGGCCGCGGGATTTTTCCTGGGCGGGACGCTGGCCATCTTGAATTACTATTGGCTCCGCGAGGCCATCGTGGCCCTCTTTGACGCGGCGCGCGTGCGAGTTCCCCGGCGCTTGATCCTGAAGTTTCTGGTTCGATATCCGCTGGTTTTTGGGAGCGTGTATCTATTCTACCACACCGGCTGGTTGCCTTTTGATGCGGTGCTGGCGGGGCTCTTCGTCCCGACAGCCGGAGTTGTGATGGAGGCGGTCATCCAGGTTGGTTCAGGACTACGATCGACCTGACTGAGTGTTGCGTGGTTGGTGAGATGCCCTCTCCCCTTGCGGGAGAGGGTGGCGCGTAGCGCCGGGTGAGGGGTGTATGGGTCACTCTGCTAGGTAACACCCAAATAGTCTACCGAGGGAAATTCGACATCGCATGGAGCACGAACTCTGGTTCACCGCGCTGCTGAACAAGTTGTTCGGAAACGCCGTTAACGTGTTACTGGCGAAGATCGCCGGCGTGCCCGGCCTCGAGTGGCTGCGCCCCACGGACCCGGGGCCGCCGCATCCTATTCCCAACTACATCGCCATGGAGATCCTCGTCATCCTGGTGATTGTCATCGCGGCGCTCGTCCTGAAGTCGCGGCTGTCGGTGGAGCAACCGGGCAAGTTCCAACACCTGATGGAGGTGGTGGTGGAGTTTGTGCAGTCGACGGCAGACGAGATCATCGGCCACAACGGACGCCGCTATGTCCCGCTGCTCGGTACGCTGTTCATCTACGTGGCCGTGTGCAACATAATCGGCTTGATCCCGACGCTTCAGACGCCAACCGCGGCCATTCAGGCCACGCTGGGCCTCGCGGTCGCGGCGTTCCTCTATTACAACTATCACGGCTTCCGCCAACACGGTGTGTTCGGATACCTGAAGCATTTGTGGGGGCCGATGCTGCTCATCGGCATCCTCATGTTTCCGATCGAAGTGTTCGGAAATGTGTTTAGGCTTCTTTCGCTGAGCGTCCGTCTTTACGCCAACATGATGGTCGGCGATCTGCTCGAACAGGTGTTTGGCGGACTCGTCCCCGTTGTCGTACCGGTCTTCTTTGCTGCACTTCATATCTTTGTGTCACTGTTGCAGGCGTATATCTTCATGCTGCTGCCGGCGATCTATCTGAGCCTGGCCGTGTCGGAAGAACATTAGCGCCAGGCGGAGGGTTATGAGGCGAGACGTCACAGTTGTTGAGCTTGGTGCAATTGAGGGACCCCTCACCCCCGGCCCCTCTCCCGCAAGGGGCGAGGGGAGTAAGCGGTTGTATATAGTATCGGCCTTATCCGCCAGTGTGAGCCCCGTCTGTGCCACGCGGTGTCGGGGCACCACCTCCTGACGGAAATTCATAAGGACTCGGACTGCCTCGGCGGCCGGGTCTCAGGGAGGAAAATGTGAGACGCAGCATCCTGATGTTCCTGTTCGTGATGGCGGCTTTGCTCGTGGCCGCACCGGTCTATGCCCAGACGCCGGGAGCGCTGGCCAATCCGGAAACGGTCAAATGGGTGGCCATCACCTCCGGCTTCGCCATGGCTATCGCCTCGGCGGGTTGCGGGATTGCACAGTCCAAGGCGACGGCGGCAGCCTGCGAGGGTCTGGGGCGCAACCCGGGCGCTCGGCCGGGAATCCAGTTCTCGCTCATCCTGGCCTTGGTGTTGATTGAATCGATGGCGCTCTACACGTTCGCCATCATCTTTGCTAAAGTCACTGCGGTTCCCAAGTAGTCGTCGATCCAAGCGTGGGCCCGTTGAGCCCCTCACCCCCTGCCCCTCCCCCGCGAGGGGGGAGGGGAGAGCAAATTCAGAACTACAACCCTCTCCCCTTGCGGGAGAGGGTGGCGCGTGAGCGCCGGGTGAGGGGCGGCCCGGGCAGTCAGGGCTCACGCCCTGGGCCACCATAAGTCGCTCCTACGAGGCTTAGCGCCGGGCAGCAAGCTCATTTTTCAGGGAAGTCAGGACACGTCGAACGCCGTTTACCATGAAAGCCGCCGTACTCCACCAAGCCGGCGCGCCGCTGGTGGTTGAGGACGTCGCGGACCCGCAGCCAGGGCCCGGCGAAATCGTCATCCGCGTGAAGGCGTGCGGCGTCTGCCACACTGACTTGCATCTGATGGCCGGTGAATGGCGGCTGCCCAAGCTGCCGCTGATTCTGGGACACGAGGCCGCGGGCGTGGTGGAGTCGGTCGGCCCCGGTGTTAACAGCTTCAAGCCCGGCGACCGCGCGGGCATCCCGTGGATTTATTCCACCTGCGGTGTTTGCGAGTACTGCGCGAGCGACCGCGAGCCGCTGTGCCCGTCGATTGTCGTGACCGGCTTCATGGTGGATGGCGGCTACGCGGAAGCGGTGAAGGCTCCCGCCTCGTACGCTGTTGCCGTGCCGGCTAAGCTCGACTTCGCGGATGCCGCGCCGCTCTACTGCGCCGGGCTCACTCCGTATCGCGCGCTCAAGATTTCCGGGGCGCGCGTGGGCGATACCGTCGCCATCTGGGGAGTGGGCGGGCTCGGCCATTACGCCGTCCAGATTGCGCATGCGATGGGCGCGCGCGTGGTGGCGGTGGATATCCAGTCCGGCAAACTTGATCTGGCGCGGCGGCTGGGCGCGGATGTGACAGTCGACGCCTCGCGCCAAAAGCCCGAGGAGGTGATTCGCGACCTGGGCGGCGCCCACGTGGTGGTGAGCCTGGCGCCCACCGCGCAGGCGATCGCGCAAGGCTTTCAAGCGCTGCGGCGCGGCGGTACGCTGGTTCTGGTCGGACTGCCGCCCGGCGACTTCACCCTGCCCATCCTGGGTAGCGTTGCCAAGGGCATTCGCGTGCTGACCTCGGCCGTCGGTACGCGACAGGACTTGCGCGAAGTCCTGGCGCTCGCTGCTGCCGGCAAGATCAAAACGGTGGCGGAAACCTGCCGCCTGGACGAGCTCAATCAAGTCTTCGACCGCATGCGCGCCGGCCAAATCGCCGCCCGCGTGGTTCTAACTTTCTCCTGAACCCGCTTTGCTGTAGCGGCGCTCTCTGAGCGCCGAAGTTGTCCGGCGGCCAGCGGCCGCCGCTACAGAATCGAAGGCGCCCGCCACGCGGCCATCCCGGATTGGATTAAGCTACAATGAGTATCCACGCTGGCTGCGGGGAGGATGTCTGATCAGCATTCAGTTGAATGGTGAGTCACGCGAAGTGCCGGACGGCCTGACGCTCGCCGCTCTGGTCGAGTGGCTGAAGCTGCCCTCGGATCGGGTCGCGGTCGAGCATAACCTGGAGATCGTGCCGCGCGGCCGCTGGCTGGAGACGCCCGTTCGTGCGGGGGACAGGCTGGAAGTGGTACACTTTGTGGGAGGCGGGACGGAGCGGCCCCGCGGTCGCAGCGCGCCATGAACCTGAGCCACGCTAACCCGTCAGGGCTGATTTTCGTCACCCTGCTCATCAAGCTCGGCCTCATCGCCTTACTCGCCAGCTTTATCGCCCGCTTCGCACACTTCCGCCGCCTCATCTTCCTCGAGGAGCGGACTCCCAAGCAGAAGCTCCTGTTCGCCGCGCTGCTGGGAGTGCCGTTCATGCTCGGCGTGCTGGCGCGCTTGCTGACCCACGGCCAAACCGGCGCCGTGTTGACCAGCGGCTATCCCGGCGCGGACTTGAGCCTGGAAGGCACGGTGCTCGCGGGATTGCTGGGCGGCACCATCGCCGGACTCGTGGTTAGCATGATGGTGAGCCTGCCGGCGCTGCTTATCGGGCACGAGCATCTGGCCGCGCCCATGGCGGTGCTCTATGCGGTGGTGGCGGGCACGGCGCGCTGGGTATGTCCTGACAAGGAAGAAATCTGGAAGTTCTCGCCCTTCATCGATCTCAGCCTCTACCGCTCCATCAAGCAGCGCTTTCAGCAGCCCGGTCTCGACTGGCAGGTGCTCTTCTCACTCATCTGCGTGATGCTCGAGATCTCCCGCATCAGCGTCGGCCGCATGGCGCCGCGCCAGCTTTTCTTCCTCGACTCGCCGCATCCCTGGACGGAGGCGCTCATCGTGCTCGCGACGCTGATCGGCGTCGGCCTGCCGCTGCGCGTCTGGAACAGCACGCGCATGCAGCGCAAGCTGGAGGAACAGGAACGGCTGCTGATGGAGGCGCGCCTGGAGGCGCTGGTCAGCCAAATCAACCCGCATTTCCTCTTCAACACGCTGAACACCGCGTCTTCCCTCATCCGTTTCGATCCCGACACGGCGCGCACCGTCCTGCTGAAGCTCTCGAACATCCTGCGACGCCGCCTGAAGAGCCAGATGCACTTTGTGCCGCTGAAGCAGGAACTCGACTTCATCGACGACTACCTCGATATCGAGGTGGTGCGCTTCGGCCGCGACAAGCTTCAGATTCGCAAAGAAGTGGACCCTGAGGCGCTCGACACGTTCGTCCCCAGCATGATCCTTCAACCGCTCATCGAGAACTCGATCCGGCACGGGCTGGGTCCGAAAGTCGAGGGTGGGACGATCACCCTGCGTATCAACCGCTCGAAGGGACGGTTGGTGGTCGAGGTGATTGATGACGGGGTGGGGATTCCGGCAGAACGCCGGGACGAAATCTACGACTCAGGCATCGGCATCTCCAACGTGCGCGAGCGGCTCCAGGTGCTTTACGGCGAGCATTCCTCGCTCAGGATCGATAGCGTGCTGGGCAGCGGGACGACGATTCGCTTCGAGATTCCCGAACTGGTCGCACCGGGCCGTGCTGTACCGGTCGAGGCAGTCCCGGCGTCGTAACACCGTGGTGGCGCGCGTTGCCTCCCCAGGTTAGTCGCGCTTCTGATATCATTGACAGGCTGCGGAAGAGGCTGTTCCGGAGCACGATTCGGGCAGGCCACCAGGCAGCCGAAAGCTGCCTCTAAGGAACCACTGGACAGGCGCGTGCCGGGCGCGACTGGGACGAGAGCGATGGGGCTGGCGAGCCGGAGAACGCGGCCTCCAACTTTAGAGAGGTGATGCGGTATGGACACAAAGGAAGCGCCAGTCACAGAAAGTCCGGCGACAGATCCGACGAAGCAAGACGAGAAACCGGCCAAGCGGCGAAGCCCGGGTTCGATGAGCATGATCGAGCCGCGCTTCCGCAACATCTACAAGCAATTTTACAAAGAGAGCTATTTCACGCCCACGGCTCTGGACCTCAAGACCAAAGAGCTGATCGCCATCGGCGTTTCGCTGGTGGCCAAGTGCGAAGGATGCCTCGAGGGCCACATTAAGAAAGCGCTGGAGCTCGGCCTGAGCAAGCAGGAGATCAGCGACGCCATCGTCATTGCGGTGGGGATCGCGGCGGCCGGCGTTGTCGACATGTCCGATAAGGCGGCCATCAAGCTCGACCTGCATCACTTCGAGTGACGTAGAGGCGGGTTTAGCCCGCCATTGTGTGGCCGCATAAAGCGGCCTCTACCTCCAACTGAATCCTGAAACGTGGCTCCTGGATCCCGGCTTCTGACTCCCGGTTCCTGTCTCCCGCCTCTATGGATTACTTCGTGATCGCCAATTTGTTTCTGCTGCTCTTCCTGGGCGTGGCGGATAACCAGATGATTGCCGCGTTGCTGCCCACGCTGGTGCGGTCGTTTGCGGTCAGCGTGCAGTTGGCGGGACTCCTGGTGGTGGTCTACTCGCTTGCCGCCGCCGCGGCGTCGTTTGCCTCAGGTGCTCTCTCCGACCATTACGGCCGGCGCTGGTTGCTGCTCGGCGGGGTGGTCGCGTTTGCCGGAGCGTCATGGGTATCCTCCCGCACGCAGACGTTCGCGGAGCTCATGGTGGCGCGTGCGCTCACCGGCCTTGGCGCCGGCACCATTTCCACTTGCTCGATTGCCTACGCCGGGGACTGGTTTAAGTACAAGGTGCGTGGCCGGGCGATTGGTCTGATTTCCTCCGCGTACTTTGCCGCGCCGATTATCGGCGTGCCGCTCGCGGGCCAGATCGCCGACCGCTTCGGCTGGCGGCGCGTGTTCCTTTTCTTCGCGTTGCTCGCGGTGGTGGTGAGCTGCATTTCCCTGGCGTTGCCCCGCGAGTCCGTCGATCCCGCGCGGCGCCACGGGCGCGCCGTCCAAAAGGTTCGCGTGAGCCTCGAGACGCTTCGCAGCTTTCTGGGGAAACGCGATTTGGTGGCGGCGCTCTGCATAGCTTTTCTGGTTTCAGGGGGCCTGGTGGGTTTCATCACCTATATCGGCCAGTGGTTGAACCAGCGATTCAACACTCCCACCAGCTCGATCACCCTGGTGTTCATGGTGGGCGGACTGGCGTCGCTGGTGGGCGCGCCACTGGGCGGGATTCTTTCCGACCGCTGGGGCAAGCGCACGGTCTCGATTGCGAGTAACATCCTGCTGGCGCTCGCCGTCGCGATGATCCCCTTTTTCGCGTGGGGAGGCTGGCTACTCGCCGTCTTTGGCGTGACCGGACTGGGGGCGGCATTTCGCCAGGGACCCTTGACGGCCCTAATGACCGAGATGGTTCCGACTCGCCAGCGGGGATCGTTCATCGCCATGCGGAACATCTCGTCGCAGCTCGGTATTGGGTCGGTGGTGGCGGTAGGCGGGATTCTTTACGAGCAGCACGGCTACATCGCGGTCACGACGCTGTGTGCGGCGATGACGGCGCTCGTGGCGATCCTGCTGACCACCCATATCGTCGAGCCGCAGCCGGTCGAGGAGGCCCTCGGCTAGGTCGAGAGTGCAATCCGTATAGCGGAACTCCGGCACGTTTCAGAAGAAGTCAGATTTGCAGGAACGAACCGAAGAAGTAGTTTAGAATCAACAAGACGATATTTTTGTAACGGTAGGTTCTTGTATCTTGTTGATACAAATGTACTTAGCCTAATGGCCGCTTAGCTATCTTGTTGATAAATAAGCAAGTTAGATGACATATCCGGTTAGGGGGAATCTTGAGTGTCAGGTCAAAGCTTCGGAAGATTGTGAAGTACACGCTCTGGGGATTGCTGGCGCTGCTCATTGTCTTCTTCTATGGCGTCGTGCCTTGGTTCCTGACGGGCATCGCCACCACCAGCCGATTTCACTTTCACGATCCCAACGATGGCAAGACTCCCAAGACCTTCGGCAACATGGACTTCCGCGACGTGGAGTTCACGTCGTCGGACGGCATCCTGCTGAGGGGCTGGTACGTCCCGGCGGAGGGCGGCGCCAAGGGGACGATCGTCTTCTGCCACGGACACAACCGGACGCGCGTCGAGATGCTGCCTGAGGCCACGTTCGCGCACGGGCTCGGCTACAACGGTTTGCTCTTTGATCTGCGGCATCAGGGCCAGAGCGGAGGCAAGATTACTTCAGTGGGATATTGGGAGCGGCTCGACGCGGAAGCGGCGGTACACTACGCCTTGACGGCCGAGAAGGCCTCGCCGCCCGTCATCGTCTGGGGCGTCTCGATGGGTGCGGCAGCGGCGCTCATGGCCGCCGCCGAATCACCCGACGTCAACGCCGTGATTTCCGACAGCACCTTCCTCAACTACAAGGAACTGATCAATCACCATTACACCTTGTTCCTGCACTTGGTGCGCGAGCACTGGTGGTGGTTCCCGCCGCTTCCCCGCTTTCCGCTGACGGATGAGGTTATCTACCTATCGGCCCGGCGCGGTCACTTCAAGCCTGACGACTTCGACCTGGAAAAAGCGGTGGAACGCATTGGCCCGCGGCCTATCCTGTTTGTGGCCGTCCAGGATGACCCACGTATGCCGCCCGCCTACGCCCAGAAGCTCTATGCGGATGCCACGAGTCCCCTGAAGCAGATTATTGTGTTGCCGGGAAACAAACACGGCGAAGGATTCAAGCTCGACACGCAGCAGTACGAGCAGGTGGTCACGGAATTTCTGGGCCGCGTCGGATCGAGTCCCCCGACTCAGGCGGGTGAGACGGGTGAGACGGGTAAGACACGCCAGGCGGGAAAGGAAGGCGAAAGGGTTAAGCAAGGGAAGACCGGGGAATCGAAAGCGTCCGCCCGGAAGGCGCAATAGCCGCTGTGAGTATTGCGCTTGCCGATTCTTCTGGCATAATCGCCGGGAACGTCCGAGCGCTAGGCTCGATCCTTCCGCCAAAAAAGGGGGTCCCGCATGTCTCCCGCAACCTTGCGTCACCGATGGTATGAGAGCACGCTGGTCCTGATGCTGGCTCTGGTGGTTGCCCGCCTGATTCTGGAAGTCGCCGGGGCAGACCACGCCTGGACGCGCTACATTTCAGCCTCTGCCGGCTTATTCCTGGCTGCGATTTATCTCGGCGCGGTGGCGCCGCGTCGCGAGGTGACGCGCTTCGCTCAGCTTGTTGTGCCTGCCATCGTGCTCGCGGCGTGGACGCAGGGTTGGGTCGTCGTCGCCACACTCATTTCGGGAGCGTTTCGCCTGCGGGGCAGCCACTTTGCGGACCCCGAGGACTACGGAAACTGGGGCAACTTGGGAAGGCACATCCTCGAACACCTCGAATCCATACCCATCCTCGCCGCGCTGGCTCTGGTCCTCATGGCCGTTCCCTATTTGCTGCACCACTGGCCCGTAACCGTGGCTCCCGCGGCGGTCCTGGGCGGCCTGGTGATCGTGCGTTACTGGGTGGAGGCCATGGAAGTGAGTCCGATGCGCGCCGCGGCGTGGAGTTCGACGGTAGCGATGCTGTTGTGCGCGCTGTATCTCGGCGGAGCCGGGGCCCAGATGGGTCTGACTTCGGCCCGGCAGCTTTTCTGGCCTGCCCTGGTCATCGGCTGGGTATGGCGGTTCTGGGTATTTCTCGCGGCGGTGCTCAGCGCCATCGTGCCCTTCTACCACACGCATTTCTTCGACCCCTCGGAGGGCCGGATCTTCGAGCGGCTGGCAAGATTTCTAGCCGGTTCGGCGGTCGAGGGATTCATCGCGGGGCTGTTCGTCTGGGCGATTGCCGTATGGACCGTGTGGGTGACGCGTCACGAGGCCGCCGCCTAGCGGAGGCCTATTGCCCGCGCGTTCTACTGGTTTTCAAGCAGATCGCGGTAGAGCTTCTCGTAGCGCGGGATGATCTTATCGCTGCAGAACTCGGTCAAGGCGCGCTGCCGCGCGGCTCGTCCCATGCGCTCGCGCCGGTCGAGGTCGCGCAAGATTTCGAGGGCTCGAGCCGCCATCGTCTCGACGTCGCGTGGCTGGACCAGATAACCCTCCACGCCATCTCGGATCACCTCCGGCACGCCGCCCACCTTGGAGCAGACTGCGGGGACCCCGCACGCCATGCCTTCGAGCGCCGCCAAGCCGAACGACTCGAGGTCACTCGGCAGCAGCAGCACGTCGGCGCAGTTGAGCAGGTGCTGCACCTGATTCTGCTTTCCCAGGAAAACCACGTCCTCGGTCAGGTTCTTATCGCGTACCATCCACTCCGCGATGGTCCGGTCAGGACCGTCGCCGATCATCAGCAGCTTGGCGGGAATCTCGCGCCGTACTCGTTCGAAGATCTCGACCACATCGGGTACGCGCTTGACCGGCCGGAAGTTCGAGAGATGCACGACGATGCGTTCGTCGTCGCGGGCGAATTCCTGGCGCCGGCATTCGCCGTCGGCCGGTTGGAAGATGTCGCAGTTCACGAAGTTCGGAATCACCTCCACGGCGCGCCGGATGTGGAATTCCTCCACCGTCACCCGGCGCAGGTATTCCGAGATAGCGGTGACGCGATCGCTCTCTTCGATCGAGAACCGGGTGATGGGCAGGTACGACCGGTCGCTGCCCACGAGTGTGATGTCCGTCCCGTGCAGCGTGGTGACAAAAGGAAGGCGCCGGGGCTGGAGCATGGCGCGCGCCAGGTAGGCGCTGACCGAATGCGGAATGGCGTAATGGACGTGCAGTAGATCGAGTCCTTCGTTGGACGCCACACTCGACATCTTGGAGGCGAGCGCCAGGGTGTAAGGCGGGTGATCAAACAGCGGGTAGTTCATCACTTCCACTTCGTGGAAGTGGATGCGCTCAGAGGCTTCAGTCATCCTCACCGGCACGGCATAGCTGATGAAGTGGACATCGTGGCCGCGCGCCGCGAGCTCGAGGCCAAGTTCAGTGGCGACCACGCCGCTTCCGCCGTAGGTGGGATAACAGGTGATGCCGATTTTCATCTGAGGCTCGCTCCTGCGCACGCGCTGGGTCCCGGCCGCGCGGGCGGCCGTCGAAATCGGGCTTCGAGGATCCAGGACCGTGTTGAACCCCGCCAGGCCGGTTGTCAATGGCGAGTGTTACTACGAAGGGGGAGGAGACTTCGTGTCTTTCTTGGCAGGCGCGTTGCCGAGCACGATGATGTCCTTCACCGTGCGCCGGTCGCCTTTCTGCTCGTAATAGATGAGGACGTTGGTGCCCGGAGTGAGAGTGGCCAGCTTCAGCTTTCCGCCTCCCGCGTTCGAGACGTGAACGCCTTTCCGGATCGGGAAGATTTCCGTGTTCCCGCCTTGCACCGTGTTCACATTGAGCAGCTCGCGCTTCATGTCGAGCGACTGCACGGTGCCGCTGAACGCCTGCTGGTTCGACCCCGAGGCGATCTTGTCAATTACCGGAACCTTATGCTTGCGCTCTTCCTGACCGGCGAAGGCGCTGAGCGTACACAGCCCTGCCAGCACGAGCGGCGCGAGCGCCAGCAGGCTCAAGCGTAGCGCGCTGGGTCCGGCGTGAGAGGAGGGAAGTCTCGCACCCATCAGTTCTTGTGATTCGCGATGGAGCCTCGGGGATGCCACGGATGATGATCGCTGCGCCGGTTCCAAGGTCTCCACTGTCGGCCCTTATGAAGGCCCGCCGCCGAGATCGAACCTACTCGTTTCCAGGATCGGGTTGGGGCACGAAGCCCTCGTCACCGTTGTTGCTTTTGCCGTCCTTCGCCTCGTTCTGCTTGTACATGTAACGGATCACCGACTTCATGATCAAGAGGTTGGGCTCGTTCGCACGATGGACCTTGATGCAGCTCTTGTCGTACCACTCGATCACGCCGCGAATCAGTTCGCCCGTGTCAAGCACCACGATCATCGGCGTGCGCGCCTGCATCTGCTTGATGTAGTAAAAATTTTCCGCATTGGTCTGTTCGGGCGGGGCGGGCTTCTTGCGCTGCATCCCACGCGACACCATCTGGTCCTGGATTTCCGATAATGAAGGACGGATTAGTTTTCGATTCACTGCGCCACACTCCTTGTATCCCCGCGTGGGGAGCCGAGTCGTTTGAAATTCCGGAAAGCTCCGACCGCGCCCACTCGAGCAGTGGCTCTGCCGAAACCGCTCAGTCTTACGTGAGTCAAAACCCGGAGTAGACGGCTGAGACTGAAAAAAAGATTAGCACGGCGCACCGGCTAATGCAAGAGAGCCTGCGCCTCCCGAGCGCGCTAGTGCTTTCGACGTTAACGGCGGGCGGTGCGTTACCGATGACTTACGTCGATGGCCAGCACTTCGAGGCCGAGTTGCTGGTTGACGTTGCGAGTCTGCAACCGGTACGCCTGATCCAGCCCGTTCTTGAGCCGCTCGATTCCTTCCAGTCCCAGGCGCGACGCCCACGCGGCGAGGCGAGGTGCGAGATCGAGATTGACCACCGCCGGCGATTCGGCTCCCGAAACCAGCACATGCAGCAAGTCGGCGGCCAGGATGGCGCCGGTGCGCAGCGTCGCCTCGAAAGCTTCGCGATCCGCGGTGAGCGCCTTGGCGGAATCGAAAACTTTCGCCCAGTTCGGTTCGGTCGCAGCCCCTCGGTCGGCGGCACGCGCCGCAGCGCCAGGCAGAGTAGGAGTTGAACTGCTGACCCGAGTGGGAGCCGAACTGCGAGCCGGCGTATGGCTCATTGGTGCGTGGCTCGCCGGCCTGCGGTCGGCGCTGCCGGCGACGCTATCGAGAAAGTCAATCCAGGGACGCCGTTCTCGCTCGAACGCGGCGACGTCAAGGGCCTTAGCCCGCGAAATGCTCCCGGTGGCCAGGCGCAGACCCAGGGCCCGCTGGCTTGGCGGCAGTCGGCCCTCATCTTCCAGGACGCGTGCGATCACGGAGTCCTCAACCGGCAGGAATTGGATGCGCTGGCAACGCGAGCGGATGGTTGGGCGCAGCTCGTGCGCGTTGGGACAGACCAGGATGAACGTCGTGGTTTCGGGCGGCTCCTCCAGCATCTTGAGCAGCAGGTCGACGGCCTGCCAGTGTACGGCCTGCGCCTGGTCGATGATGAAGATGCGCTGGCGGAATTCGAAGGGGTGAGTATAAGCCACGTTCCGCACCTGGCGGATCTGCTCGATCAGGATGTTGCGAGTGAGCGGCTCGACCAGTTGCAGGTCGAAGTAAACCAGTCCCTCCACCCGCCGCTGGGATTCTTTGATGGCGCGGCGCCGCCCGAGGTCCTCGCGCGTTTGGGCGAGCATCTCCTCGGCTTTCCGGCAGTGGCGGCATTCCCCGCAGAAGTCGTCCTTGAGGCGCTCGCAGTTCAAGGCCTTGGCGAGCATCAGCGCCAGGACCTTTTTCCCCACGCCGTCCGGTCCGGCAAAAAGTAGTGCGCCAGGGACGCGTGACCCCTTGAGCATGGCTCGTATTTCGGCGACGGCTTGCGGGTTGCCGAGAAATTCTGAGAAAGGCATATCGTGTCCTGTTTATCCAACAAAAGGCCGCACGCACCCCTCACCCGGCTCTGCGCGCCACCCTCTCCCGCAGGGGGAGAGGGCATGAATCCGACTTCTGCCTCCCCTCGCCCCTTTGCGGGAGAGGGGCCGGGGGTGAGGGGGCTGGTTAATCAATCCTGTGAAGCTCAGCAAAAGGGTCTCCGTTAGTTCTGCTTTCGCAAGAAGCGCCGGTCGAGAAACGCCACGACGATTTCGCGGATCTCGCGGGCAACCTCGCCGGGAGAGCGATCGGCGTGGACCACTCGCACGCGCCCGGGCTCGCGTCGCGCGATGGCGAGGTAGCCGGCGCGTACGCGTTCCTGAAACCCGATGCCTTCCGCCTCGAAGCGGCCATGGCGCTGGTTGCGATGGGCATCACGCCCGCGCGCTCGGCGGAGCGCTCGTCGTGGGTCAAGGTCGAACAGCAGTGTCAAATCGGGCTGGGTTTGTCCGCAGATCAGCCGGTCCAACGTCTTGACCCTTTGCCGTCCCAGCCCTCGGCCAAATCCCTGGTAAGCGAAGCTGGCGTCGTTAAAGCGATCACTGACCACGATCTCGCCGCGTTCGAGCGCCGGGCGGACGACTTCCTCGAGATGCTGGGCGCGTGCCGCGTACATCAGCGCGAGCTCAGCGAGCGGCGTGGGCGCCTGTTGGCGCGCGCGCTGGCTTCTGCGGAGGAGGATGCGTCGAATCTGCTCCCCGACTACGGTGCCGCCAGGCTCGCGCGTGGCGCGCACGCGATGACCGGACTTGCGTAAGTGGCTCACAAGCCGCCGGAACTGGGTGCTCTTGCCAGTGCCGTCGATTCCTTCGAGCGTGATGAAGGTGCCCCGATGCTTCAAAAGTCGCCCGCATGCTCCGGCGGTTTCTCGATCCGTCGCGCCGGCTTTGTTGCGGGCGTGCTCCTTTTCGTGATGCGTTCCATACGTCATGCTAACATCGCGTCTTCTTTCACCACAAGACTACGACGACTACGGGTAGCAGGCCACTTGCTTGGCTGTAGCAGCGAGTTTACCTCACCAAGTGACGGCGTAAAGCCGGCGCTAAATTCCGCTTCCAAGTGGGAAGGCGTGATAGTATAATTAGGTCGATAACGCACTGGTCATCACGCTGATGGATAAGAATGCCCTGATTATTCATAGCGACGAAGCGCTGCGTGATCTCTGCGCCGGAATTCTCAAGACGCTGGGATACGCCACCGAGGTGGCGGACTCCGCGTCGCGCGCCCTCGCATTGCTCGAAGACACCCAGATCGACGTGGTGCTAACGGGCGTCGAAGTGTCCGGCGCGAGCGGCGTCGAACTGCTCAGAGCCGTCAAGCAACTGTCGCCTGACACCGACGTAGTCATGATGGCCGACTCGGGCACCATCCCCGAGGCCGTCGAAGCGATCAAGATGGGCGCTTACGACTACATCTCAAATCTTGGCAGACCCTTTAAGGCAGAGGACCTCAAGCATCTCCTCGGGCGACTCGCGGAACGGCAGCAATTGGCCTCCGAGAATCGCCTGCTGCGCGAAGAAGTGGGCACGGTGCAGGGATTCGGCAGTCTGATTGGCGCCTCGGAGGCGATGCAGGCCGTCTACCGGACGATCCTCAGGGTGGCGGGAAAGCGGCATCCGGTACTGATTCTCGGTGAGAGCGGGACCGGCAAGGAATTGGTGGCGCGGGCCATCCACGCTTACAGTCCCTGGCATGAGAAGCCGTTTGGACCCATCGACTGCGGCGCGCTGCCTCCCACTCTCATCGAGAGCGAACTCTTCGGACATGTCCGCGGCGCCTTTACCGGCGCCGACCAGGCGCGGCAAGGCCTGCTGGCGGCGGCTCAGGGAGGTACGCTTTTTCTCGACGAAATCGCGGAGTTGCCGGTGGGTGTGCAGGCGAAGCTACTGCGCGCCCTCCAGGAGCGCGAGTTCAAGGCCATCGGTAGCAACACGCCGACCCGCCTCGAGGCCCGGATCCTCGCTGCGACCAATCAGGACCTGGAGCCGGCGATTCAACAAGGCACATTCCGGAAGGACCTTTATTACCGGCTGAACGTGGTGGCCATCAAGATACCTCCGCTGCGCGAGCGTCGTGGGGACATTCCCGCTCTCGTCCACCGGTTCATCGATCGCCACCGCGGCGAGGATAGTTGCGTCCAGGGGATTTCGTACGACGCCCTGACGCGCTTGATGGCGCATAGCTGGCCGGGCAACGTGAGGGAGCTCGAGAACTGCATCCAGCACGCACTCGCCATGGGCGCAGGGCCGGAGATCGAGCTGAGTGACCTGCCAGCGAATCTGGTGAAGCTGGCGGTTGGGGGTAACTCCTCGGCTGGGAGTTCTGAAGCTTCCGTCCCATCACTCGATCAACTGGAGCGCCGCGCCATCCTGCGCGCGCTTCAGGAGACCGGCGGCGATCGCCTGCGCGCCGCGAAGCTCTTGGGTATCGGCAAGACGACCATCTACCGCAAGCTCAAGGAGTACGGACTCGAGAACGACCCGGACATCCCGCCGGCCACCCAATGACCGCGCCTCAAAAAGAAATCGACAATCCTCCGCCTTTCATCGACAATCGGGGGCGATGGCGACGATCGCTCTGGACGCCACCTACACCGTCGATCCACAACCCTCGGGAGTCGCCATCTATTCGCGCCGGTTGATCGAGTCGCTGGTCGAGCTCGAGACGCCGCACCGCTTCCTGGTATGCTATCGCCTCTCGCGCTTCGGCCGACGGCGCGAATTTCTGCGGCCGGTCCGGTCGCCCCGCAGCGGCCGCCCCAATTTCTCCGTCCGCCTTTTCCAGGAACACTTGACGTACTGGCTGCCGTGGGAGGCCGAGCTGTTTCACAGCCTGGCGCAGCGTCCTCCGGCGTTCCGCTTCTGCCGCGAGGTCGTCACTATCATCGACGTCTTCCCCTTAACCGGCCAGACTTACTCGACCCCCGATTTCCAGCGGAAATTCTCGCGTTTGCTCCTCGAGGCAGCCCAACGCGCCGCGCTTATCATCACGCCGTCCCAGTACACTGCCGACCAGTTGCTGAAGTACGCGAGCGCGGCCAAAAAGAAGATCCGAGTGGTTCCCTTCGGCGTGGATTTGCCTCAGTGCGTGATGGCTGGCGAGCAGGTTCTACTCGAGCGCGAAAAGCTGGTAGGCGGAGGAAACGAGATGGTGCTGAGTGTCGGCGTGATCCAGACTCGCAAGAACACGCTGAACGCCCTGCGCGCCCTCCAACTTCTGCCCGAGCGTTACCGGCTCGTGCTGGCGGGTGGAGACGGCCACGGCAGCGAGGCGGTGCACGAATTCATCCGCCGCGAAGGATTGGGATCGCGCGTCGTGCTTCTCGGCTATGCGCCGGCGGAAACGATTCCCGTGCTGTACCAGGCTGCGAGCGTCTTTCTGTTTCCCTCGCTCGAGGAAGGATTCGGGCTGCCGGTGCTCGAGGCGATGGCCTACGGACTGCCGGTGGTCGCTTCGCGGACGTCCTCGCTACCTGAGGTCGGCGGCGATGCGGCCCTCTACGTCGACCCGCAGGATCCGCACGACATCGCGCAAAAAGTGGTGAGCGCGGTCGAAGATTCTGCCCGGCGCGAGGAGATGATTCGCCGCGGACTCGCGCGCGCGGCCGAGTTCAACTGGCGGCGAACGGCCGAAGGCAACCTGAAGGTTTACGACGAGGCTCTGTCCATGTAGACTAACCGGCTCCTCCGGCGGGTTCGCAAAATCGAGCGCGGCGCCCGCCGAGGCTTTCCTTATGAAGCGTGCTTTGATCACGGGAATCTCGGGGCAGGACGGCAGCTATCTGGCGGAGCATCTGCTCGCTCTCGGTTACGAGGTCTGGGGACTGGTGCGTCGCGAGCCGGCTTCCGTACGCTGGCTCGAAACCTGCCTCGATCGCATCGAGCTCGGTTACGGCGACCTGCGCGACGCCGAGTCGCTCGCCGTCGCCTTCCGCAAGGCTTGGCCTGACGAAATTTACAATCTCGGAGCGCAGGTCTTTGTCCCGACGAGTTGGGAGTGTCCTGCCGAGACCTTTGACATCAACGTAGGCGGCGTGGCGCGACTGCTGCAGATCATCGAGCGCCAGAAGCGCGACACGCGCCTGTATCAGGCGTCGACCTCGGAAATGTTCGGCAACCACGAAGGCATCTGCAACGAGCAGACGCCCTTTCGTCCCGTGTCCCCTTACGGGACCTCGAAGGCGGCGGCGCACCGGCTGGTGGAGGTTTACCGCGAGCGCGGCTTGTACGCCGTGGGAGGCATCCTTTTCAACCATGAGTCTCCGCGTCGCGGCCCGGAGATGGTGACGCGCAAGATCACGCGGGCGGCGGCGCGCTGGGCAGCCGGCGACCGCACGAAGCTCAAGCTCGGGAACCTTCAGGCGCGGCGCGACTGGGGTTTCGCGGGCGACTACGTCAAGGCGATACACGCCATGCTGCAACGGCCGAGCCCGCAGGACTACGTGGTCGGGACAGGCGTCTCGCACAGTGTGGCGGAATTTGTCGCCGAGGCGCTTCAGGCGCTCAAAGAATTGGTCCGCGCTGAAGACGTTCCGGCGGCCATCGAAGATTGGATCGAGGTCGATCCGCAATTGTTGCGGACGGGAGAGATCCACGACTTGCGCGCCGATGCCGGCCGTGCGCGGGAGGAATTAGGCTGGCGCCCGAGCGTCGATTTCGAGGGCCTGGTCCGGATGATGGTGGCCGCTGACCTGGCATCGGTGAGCACGGGTGGCCACGGTTGATTCGCTTCTTGAATCAACCGTGGGCTTTTGGAATGGAAAAGGCCCACGGTCAGGCGCTGACCGTGGCGGCCACGTCGTCTCATTTCGCAGAGCGATAGAGAATCACCCGGACCTTTTCCAGCGTGATGAGGCCGCCGCCCACCATCTCGTCCAGCTTGGGCAGGATGCGCTCGATATGCTCCGGGTCTTCGACTATCTCGATCACGATGGGCAGGCCTTGGGAAAGACGCAGGATTTTGTCGGTGTGATAGTCCGAAATCCAGTCCGGACAGTTTAGGCGAACTCCATCGCCTTTGGTATGGCCCCCATTATAGCGCACCTCGCCGGTCGTTGAAGCGCGGACCCGCCTCACAACTTCTCTCCGCCGCCCGCTGCAACCGGCCTGCTGCTATCGGCAATCTTACGATCCCGTGCTGCTGTAGTTCGCCACACCTTTGTTCCACAGGAGCACAGCGAGCGCGAAGAAGCCCGCGGCAACCACCGGCACTAGGTGAAAGTACGCCGCGAAGCTCTGGCGTCCCAGGAAATGCGTGGTGGGATAGAAGGAAGCGAAGCCGAAGGGAATGATCCAGCTCAGCATGAACTGGATGAAGACGTTGTAGATGGTCAGGGGATAGCGGCCGAACGTCAGCATGTTAAACACCGGCGGCACGATGCCTACGCGGTCCTCGAACCAGAACGAGACGGCGGTGAGGATCAGGAAGACAGAGAGATAGATGACCGCGCCGCAGGCCACCATGAGCGCGAACCAGAGGTAGTCGGCGAGATGCCAGACGAGGTGCAGTCGTCCCATGCAGACGGCGATGACGAGCAGCCCTGTCACGACCTCCTGCAACGACTCGATGCGAAATTTCTCGAAGAGCACCTGGAAGAGCGTGTCCACCGGGCGCAGCAGGATGCGGTCGAAACGGCCCTGGATGATGTAAATGTCGCCGAACTCATAGAGGTTCCAACTGACCACGTTGAAGAGGCCCAGAGGAACGAGCGAGAAGGCGTAGAGAAACAGGATCTCGTAAAACGACCAGCCTTGAAGTTGAGGAACTTTGGAAAAGAGTACCAGCACGAATCCGAAAGCCAGCAAGGTGGCCGACATGGACGAGAAAAATGCGATGAAGAAGTCCGCCTTGTAGGCCAACCGCACTTTGGCGTACTGCGCAAAGTAGAGCAGGAACAGGCGCAAGTGGCGCTTCATCGGTCCATTCCCTTTGGTCCCTTTGGTCCCTTCGACGCGTTCAGTTGCTTTTGGCGCCGTAGACGGTGTTATGCCAGTACGCCGTGTGCCCGATGTAGTCGTCGTCGGGCAGGTTGGAGATGATGATTCGGCGCAGCTCGAGAGGATCGATCGGTCCCTGGCGTTTGTAGAGCACCTCACCGTTGGGGGCGATGAGTACGGTGTAGGGAACCGCGGCGTTCCACTCGGGATCGAATGCCGCCATCATGGCATAGATGTCGGTTGAGGCGAATAGCAGGTTGGGACTGGTCGCGTGCTGCTGCTCGAGCGCCTTGAGGACGCCCGCTTTCTCGTCAGGATAGTTGCCGCTCACCGTGATGAGTTCGAAGGGACGGTGCCGGTACATGCGGTACATGGTCTCGAGGGCGGGGAATTCTTCCTGACAGGGACCGCACCAGGTGGCCCAGAAATCGACAAGCAGCAGCTTGCCGGTCGGGTTCTTGCGGAGCGCCTTGAGGTCGTCGGCGGTCACGAGTTTGACGGTCACGGGCTCGCTCTCGATGTGGGCGAGTTCCGCCTGGCTGGCCTGCTCCTTATACATCCACTTGGTCGAGCAGCCTACGGCGGGCGTCTTCGGGACGGCGACAGGCTTGCCGACGAGTAAAGCATCGATCGCTTCGCGGGCGTCGCGCCGCGTCACCAGGGCCTCGCGCGGATTGTTGTCGACGCGCCCCTCATAGCGCAACTTGCGCTCGGCGTCGAAGACGAAGAGGTGCGGCGTCGCCGCAGGTCCGTAGGCGCGCGCCACCTTCTGGGTTTCGCCGTCGTAGAGATAGGGGAAATTGAAGTGGCGGAATCGGGCGCGAAGCTTCATCTCTGCGAACGAGTCGCTCACGTCGGTGTAGCCCAGCTCGTCGAGACGAATGGCCGCTGGGTTGTTGGGCTCGATGGCCACGAAAGCGACGCCGCGTTCCTGGTAGTCCGCCACCAATTGTTTGATCCGGGTCTCGTAAAGCTGCGCCGTAGGACAATGATTGCACGTGAAGATCACAACCAGGAGCTTGCTCGCTGCGTAGTCCTTCAGGCAATGCGTCTTGTCGTCGATGCCTTGGAGACAGAAGTCCGGGGCGGGGGAGCCGATCGCGAGCGCAGGCACTGTCTGCTCCTCTTGCGCCGCGACAGGTGGAGGGAATAATCCGCAGATTACGCAGATGACGCAGAACAGCACGACGTGAGAACAAGAACGCAAGGCCAAGTATGAGTGCCGTGGTCTGCCGGAATCAGGGAGCATTCGACCCAATACGTTGGTTGTTCCTTGCTCGCTTCGAATCTGTGAAATCTGCGCAATCTGCGGATTCCTTATGGCCATCGGTCGTTCAACCTCCCTGGATCGTGATCTTGCGGCTCGACCAGCTCCACATGACGTGTCCGAGGGCGAGCATCGCGACAACCCAGAACAATTGCAAGGTAAGCTGCTCGATAATCCTGGCGCCTGAGATCTTACCCAGATACAGCAGCACGGGAATATAGCTGATGTACTGAAACGGCATTACGGCCAGCATCTTCTGAAAAATGGGTGGAAAGAACGAGATCGGAAGCAGCAGCCCCGAGAACAGCTCGAGCAGGAAATACTTGGCGCGCAGCAGCCCGAGGATCGATTTCAGCCGGATGGCCAGCGTCCCGACGGCGAAGTTGATTCCGGCAACGATGAAGAAGCTCAGTATCGAGCTCACGAAGAAGGCCGCGAAATGAACAAGGCTGGCGGGCCGGCGCACGGGATACACCAGAAAAAGCACGACGGTGGTCGGAACGGTCAGCAGCGCCAGCCGGAACACGGATTCCCCCAGGGCCCGCGCGATCATCAGGAGCTGCACGTTCACCGGCTTGATGAGGTTCACCACCAGTGAGCCTTCCGTCACTTGGGTCGCGAGGTCCTGGTCGATGTTGTTGTAGTAGAACGAGCGGATGATCCAGCCGATGGAAATGTAGGTGAGGATTTGAGCGAAGTCGAAGCCCTCGATGTGCGAACTGTTGGCAAAAATCGCCCGCCAGATGAAATAGTAGACGGAGACGTAAATGAAGTAGGTCACGATGCCGGTGTAGTAGCGCAAGCGGTAGGCCAGCGTGTCGATGAAGCCCAGGCGCGCGAACTCGATATAGACGCGGCATTGTTGGGCGAGCGAGAATTCATCCTCGCTGCAGGGACCAACCGGCACGCGCAGAGCTGCCGCGCCCATCACGCCACCTCCCCGCTGAGGTAGATGCGCTTGACGACGTCCTCGATAGGCTCTTCCTCGATGAAGATGTCGCGCACCTCGAGCTCGGTCACGATCTGCCGGATGACTTCGGCGCTCGAGTGCTGGGCGCGATCGAAGCGCAGCAGGTACGTGAGCTCGTCGACGCGTTCGCAGCTCAGGCCGTTGGTGGCGATCTGCGCCAGGCGCGCCACTTGGGAGCGGTCCTTCAAAAAGAATTTCACCTGATTGTACTTGGCGAGGCGGTTCTTCATCTCCGCGAGTAGCCCGTCAAACAGAATTTTTCCCTTGTCGATGATAATGATGCGCTTGCAAAGCTCCTCGATGTCCGAGAGGTCGTGGGTGGTCAGCAGGACCGTGGTGCGCTCGGTGCGGTTGACTTCCTTCAGGAACTCGCGGATATGGTCTTTGGCGACGACGTCGAGACCGATGGTGGGCTCGTCGAGGAACAAAAGCGGCGGGTTGTGAAGGAGCGACGCGGCGAGGTCGCAGCGCATCCGCTCCCCCAGGCTCAGTTTGCGCACCGGAGTGTGGAGATACTCCTGGACGCCCAGAATCTCCGAGAACACAGCCAGGCGATCCCGGTAGTCGGCGTCGGGGATTTCGTAGATCTCTTTGAGGAGTTTGAACGACTCGATGACCGCAATATCCCACCAGAGCTGCGTGCGCTGCCCGAAGACCACGCCCAGATGTTTGGTGTAGCGGCGACGGTCGCGATAGGGAACGTAGCCGTTGGCCACCACGCGGCCGCTGGTCGGCACCAGAATCCCCGTCAGCATCTTGATCGTCGTCGACTTGCCCGCGCCGTTGGCGCCGATGTATCCGACCATCTCTCCCGGCTCGATGGCGAAGCCAACGTGGTCGACGGCGCGCACCATGATGTACTCGCGCACGAAGAGATTCTGTAGCGCTCCCAGGACGCCCTCGCGGCGCCGGAAAGTGCGGAACTCCTTGGTCAGATTCTCGACTTCAATGATCGGGGGCATGGCAACGCTGCTTCACGGTCGAAACATACAATTTTCCATTGTAACCCAATCCTCAGGCTGCTTCGCGCGCCGGAGCTGGCCGGTAGCGAGTTTGTAGCGGCGGGTTTAGCCCGCCATTTTACGACGGCATGAAGCCGCCTCTGTCTCAAAGCGGGCGTCGGGCGCGGGCCTGCTTACGGTTGCGTTGAAGCGCTCTTCATCTTGATCCAGTCGTCGACAGTTCGCTCCAGGATGTCGAGCGGCACGGCGCCCTCTTTGAGTACGACCTCGTGGAACTCTTTCAGGTCAAACTTCGGGCCGAGCGCCTGCTGGGCGCGGTTGCGAAGCTCCAGGATCTTCAGCTCGCCGATCTTGTACGCTAGCGACTGGCCGGGCCAGGCGATATAGCGGTCGACCTCGTTAGTGACGTCGAGCTCCTGCTTGGCGGCGTTCTCCATGAAATAGTTGATGGCGCGCTGGCGGTCCCAGTGCATCGCGTGAATTCCCGTGTCGACCACGAGGCGGACGGCGCGCCACATGTCGTAAGTGAGCTGCCCGAACCGCGAGTAGGGATCGTCGTAGACCCCCATTTCATAGCCCAGCGATTCAGCGTAGAGCCCCCAACCTTCGCCGAACGCGGGAAGATAGCCGTAACGCCTGAAGTTCGGCAATTCGCCCTGTTCCATCGCCAGGGCAATCTGGAGGTGATGGCCAGGGACGCCCTCGTGCAGCTCGAGCGCCGTCATCTCCCACTTGGGCCGCGTCTCCGGCTTATAGAGGTTGACGAAGAGAGTCCCAGGACGCGACCCATCGGCAGCGCCGCCTTCGTAGTAGCCCGTCGTCGTGTCGGGCGCGACGGCGGCGGGAATGGGTTCAACGCCGTAAGGCTGTCGCGGCAGCAGCCTGAACACCTTGACGAGATTGGGGTCGATGCGCTTGGCGTTGGCTCGATAGGCTTCGAGCAACTCTTCCGGCGTCTGGTAGTAGAAGCGCGGATCGGTCCGCAGAAACTTGAAGAAGTCCTGGAGCGTTCCCTTGAACCCGACCTGCTGCAGGACGTCGAGCATCTCGGCGTGGATGCGCGCGACTTCCGCGAGTCCCTTCTGATGGACCTCGGCGGGCGTCAGGTTGGTCGTCGTATAGAGGCGGACGAAGTAAGCGTACATCGCCTGGCCGTTGGGTAATTGCCAGATTCCGACCTGGTCGTAGCAGGCGGGCAGGTAGTCCTCGACGAAGAACTGTCTGAAACGCCGAAACGCCGGAACAACGCCGGAGGCGATGGCTTCCCGGGCCGCTGCCGAGAGTCGCGCCCGATCCGCTTCCGGGAGGCCCGGCGGAAACTTCTCGAACGGTTTGTAGAAAGGACTGGCCGACGGGTCGGCGACAATTTGCTTGTCAATCTGCGCCGGCACGCGCTGCATGACGATCTTGGGCAGCAGGATGCGCTCGTGGATTCCCTCGCGCATCAGCGTCATCGTCTGATCCATGTGGGTGGGAAAAGCGCGCAGGCGCCCGATCCAGTCTTCGTAGTCCTTCAGCGTACTGAAGCGCAGCGAGTTCCCGAGGTCGTCGGCCGTCTGAATACCACCCCGCTGGTTGAGCGGTACGAGGTACCAGTGGAAGGTGTATCCCTCGGCGTTCATTTCGTATTCCCGTCGAAACAGGTCGAAGTTGACCCGGTCCGAAGGCGAGAGCTGTCCGCGGTCAATGGTCTTCAAGCGCTCGAGGATCTGTACGTCATGCTTGTGATCCCCTTCGATCGCCGGAAGGCTCACGTCTTCCCAGCGATCGTTCCATCGCCGATCGCCGAGCGTGGACGCCCACGTGGGATGGCGCTCCATCTGGTAGTCCCATTCGGAGGCAAAGAGCTGGTGGAGCGCCTGGGTCGTTTCATTCGAAGTCTGGTTGGAAGCGCGGTTTGCAGCATTGTTCAAGGAAGCCTCCTGGGCAGTGGACGAAATCGGGATCATGAGCAACAAGCCTTGAAGTCCCCAGATAAGTGGTCGGGGCAGACCGCGCAGACCTGTTTGGCCAAGCCGCATTGCACCTCCTCACGCGCGTGAGCTGCGTTCGCGCTAGTCGGGTATTGTAACGCGATGATCGCTGAAGTGCCTCTCGCTCGGACCGCGAGTGTTCATCGAGTTTTAATCCCGGCTTCACATCGGCTTAACGATGTGGTACTTATAATGCTGTTCCCCAACGCGTCGGGGTGCTGGCCGGCAACGCCGATTCGTGCACGAGAAGAACTCGGCGGCAATGCGTCTTTTTCGTCATGCTGCGGTGCATCACGCCATCCCGCGACAGCATCGACCAACAACAACCTGCAATCACCAATCATTTTCAGGGAGGGGACTCGCCATGATGAAGGGAGTAAAGCACCTCTTGTGTTTCGCTTTGCTCGTGCTCGCAGCGGCTTACGTTCCGCGGCAAGCCAACGCTCAGCAGTCGCTGGGTTCAATCACCGGGAGTGTGGTCGACAGCTCGGGGGCGCTGGTTCCGGGCGTTCAAGTGCAGGCCGTCAATCGGGCGACCGGACTGACGCGCAAGACGCTGAGCAACGGCCAGGGTTCGTTCCAGATTTCCGATCTGCCGGTCGGGACGTATGCGGTGACTTTCGCCAAGGAGGGCTTCAAGACGGAGACCCATTCCCAGGTAGTGGTCGAAGGCAATCGCACGGTCACTGTTGAGAGCTCGCTTCAGGCGGGAGCCCCAGCCACGACGATCACGGTCACCGCAACGCCGCTCATGAACCAGACGGACTCCACCAACGGCTACGTCGTCGACCAGCTCATCATTCAAAGCACGCCTCTTGGTACCGGTAGCTTCACGCAACTGGCGATCCTGAGTCCTGGCGTTCACGCGGATTTTCTGGCTGGCGCCGGCGCCAACGCCGGTCTCGGTAACCAGGCTGTCTTCGCCAACGGGAACCGCGATACCAGCAACAGCTTCTCGATGGACGGCGTCAGCACCAACAACCTGTTTAACGGAAACTCCACCAGCCAGGTGGGGGAGAACCGGTTCGTGCTGAACACCGGCGAGAACTTCGGCGCCGGCGGGGTGATTCAGACCAGCACCTCCGTATACGGCGCCATCGGCCAGGCGCTGCCCACGCCTCCCCCAGACGCGATTCAGGAGATCGCCGTGAATGCCGCCATGTTTGACGCGACCCAGGGGAACAACAGCGGCGCGCACATCGGCGTATTGACCAAGTCGGGTGCCAACCAGATTCACGGGTCGGCCTGGGAGGAATGGCAGAACAGCGATATGAACGCCGCGCCGTTCTTCTACAATGCCTCGCCGGCGCTTTACCCCAAGGTTCCATTCTTGAATCGCAACATGTTCGGCGGCACTTTTGGCGGACCGATCAAAAAGGACAAGTTGTTTTACTTCCTCTCCTACCAGGGAGTTCGCGTCTCTGATGCGTCGTTATCGACCAAGGACGTGACGGTTCCGCTGGGCCTGACCGGGGACCGCAGCGCGGGAGGCATCATCAACGTCATTCAATCATCCTTTGGCAAGACCATCACCGCCAGCCAAATCAATCCGGCAGCGATTAGCCTTCTGAATGCCAAGCTTCCGAACGGACAATATCTGATTCCAAGCGCGCAGATCACCGACCCGACGACAGCCACAAACCTCGGCTACGATGCGGTGGTACAGGGGCCCAACGCGACGGCGAACGTCGATCAGGGAATTGCCAACGTGGACTATCAAGTCAGCGACAAGGATCGTTTGTCGGGGAAATTTTACATTCAGAGCAATCCCACCGTCAGTCCATTTGGCGCTGTCGGCTCCCTGCTAGGTTTCTCGCAGCAGCTTTCGGCGGGCAGCGAGGTAGGTTCCATCACCAACACCGTCATCCTGTCGCCCACTACCACCTGGGAGCAGCACGCCGGGTTCACTCGGCTGCGGGCTTTCGCGCAAACAGGCTCGGATTTCACGCCGAGCGCGCTGGGCATCAATCTGCTGGGCGCGGCGACGTTTCCCCAATTCGAAATTTTCACTTCCGATCCGACCATCAGCAGTGGTCTGGAATACGGCCCCAGCGCCAGTTTTGGCAATGCCGGCATGTTCCAGAACCAATGGGAATATGAATCCTCGCTGAACATCGTGAAAGGAAGGCACACGATCGCGTTCGGCGGGCAATGGGACCACACGCAGCTCAACATCATCAACAACAACACCAACACCGACACCCTCGACTTCACCAGCTTTCTTACCTTTGTGGAAGGGCAGGTGCGAGGAGGAGATGCGTTCGCCGGCTCGGCGAACCGCTATTACCGGTCCAATACCTTGGGCTTGTATGTCAACGATAACTTCAAGATCCGCAGTAACCTGACAGTGACCGCCGGCCTGCGGTGGGATTACGACGGGCCGCTCTGGGAGAAGTATGGCAAGCTGACCGGGTTCAACGCTGCACTGTATTCCTATAACGTGGCCACGGATAGCATCACGAATTCAGGTTTGGAGATTGCAGGAAATAACCCGACGGCCGCCACCAAAGGCGCCAGCAATTCCTTGATGAACCAACGCCAGTGGGGCCTCGCCCCGCGGATCGCGATCGCCTGGGCGCCGCGTCCGAAGCTGACGGTGCGCGCGGGCTACGGCCTTTTCTACGATCGTGGCGAATTGTTCAGTTATTTCTCACCCAGCGCCGGCTCCGGTTTCAACGGTCCATTCGGCGTGACGTTGGCGCCACCTTTCGTGCAGCCGATTGCCGCAGCGCGCGGAGCCAACCTTTCACAGCCTTTCGGCTCAGTAGCGCCGCCGCCTCCGCCCGCCACCGCTGCCAGTTTTCTTGCCTCGTTGCCCAATCTGTTGCAAACCGCCTGCGGGTTTCCGGGATGCTGGCCAAAGGGCAACCTGTTTGGCCCCTTCCTGTTCGGCGGTTATGACATCAACAACAAACTGCCTTACACCGAGAACTGGACCCTCGACTTCCAATACCAGCTCTCCAACAGTTGGCTCTTCGAGCTCGGTTATGTAGGCAACCGCGGCCTCCATGGAGTGCTGCCCGTTCCGTTCAACCAGCCGACCATCGCCACGCCGCAGCACCCGTTGTGGTCGAAGAATCCGAACAACATCCAGATCTACTCCTACGGTGGCACGCCGTGCTACGAGGGGGAGGGAGTGCCCTGCCAGTATCCGTTCTGCTGCGCTCTCGAGCCCGTCTTCACCAACGAGTTTTCTGGCAACGCTCCGGTGCGCGTGCCTTATCCCGGCTATGATATGAATTCGGTGATGTATGAGGCGGAGGGAGTCTCCAACTATAATGCTCTTCAGGCTCAGGTGCGCAAGCGCCTTTCGAACGGGCTGCAGTTCACCGCATCTTACACCTGGTCACACGCTCTCGACGAGCAGAGCGGGCTGGGCCTGTTCGTCACGGGAAACAACCCGGTGACTCCGAAAGACAACTATGCCTCGGCGGACTTCGATCAGACCCACGTTTTTCTGATCAATTACAGTTACACGTTTCCGAGCCGCGTCAAAAGCAATGCTCTCGGGCGACTGGCCAACGGCTGGACCATTGGTGGACAGACCGTGGCCCAGAGCGGCCAGCCTTATAGCGTCTACGACTTTTCAGGTTCGGTGGCCAGCCTGTACCTCGGCACCAGCGACTTTATTGGGAACCCCATCGTGCCGCTCAAGCCAGGCGTAACCTCTTTTCAGGCTCAACTACAAGGCACGACCGGCGTCAATGCAGGCAAGCCGGTGCTCAACGCCAACGATTTTCTCCCGCAGTTTGTGGCGCCCGGCACCAACGGAGTGCCTCCCTGCGATGCGTCGGGGTGCGATACTTTCGAGTCCCTTTACGGAAATTCGGGCCGCAATCTCTTCCGCGGTCCTTTCCAGGTGCGCTTCGATATGAGTCTGGCCAAAGAGTTCCCGATCCACGAGGACCGCTTCCGCCTGCGATTCGAGGCCGACGCCTTTAACATCTTCAATCAACCGGATTTTGACGCGCCCAATAATAATGTCGTGTTCTTCCCCAACTTTACTGGGCCAGCTTCGATCCCTCCCGAGGGCAGCCTGGGAGTGATTCAACATACCATTGGCAGCTCACGCTTCCTTCAGTTGTCGCTCCACATGATTTTCTGAAACTGCTGCGAGATGTTGGATCGGGCGGGAGGCCGCAAGGCCTCCCGCTTCACTTGCCGCTCGAGACCTGCCCTGGAGCTTACTCGCCGATCACTTTAATCAAGACGCGTTTCCGGCGCTGCCCATCGAACTCGGCGTAGTAGACCTGCTGCCAGGGCCCGAGATCGAGCTTGCCCTTGGTGACCGGGACGAGGACTTGATGTCCGATGAGCAGGTTCTTGAGGTGTGCGTCCCCATTGGTCTCACCCGTCCGGTGATGCCGATAGTCGGCGCGGAAGGGCGCCAACTTCTCCAGCCACTCCTCGATGTCCGCAATCAGGCCGTCTTCGGCGTCGTTGACGTAGACGCCGGCCGTGATGTGCATCGCCGAGGCGAGCACCAGGCCTTCCTGAATCTGAGCCTTGGCGAGCGCCTTCTCGAGTTCGCCCGTGATGTTGATGAACTCGCGCTGCCGCTTGGTGTTGAACCACAGGTATTCAGTGTAAGACTTCATGCGCGACCCTTTCCTTCCCGTATCTGAACCTTGAATCCTTGCAGTCTAGCTGAATGAATGCCACCCCGAAAGCCGAATCGGAGTTTTCCCCCGGTTCCAGCCCGACGGAAAAACTCTGTCAAGGGGCTTTACTTCTAAGAGGACAGCGTCTATAGTGTGCCGTGCTGAGAGGGTTTCCCTCCGGAGACTGTCCAACAAGGAGATTGCGGGAAAGCTCCCGGCACGCCATTCCGCGCCATCCGGCGCGTCATCTTTAGAGGAGGGGACGATGAAGAGAGCTCTAGTTGTTTCGCTGGTCGCCGCGTTCGTGGCGATGGGACTCACTGTGGCGGCGGCGCAAGAGAAAATGAAGGCTGCTACCAAGACGACGAGGTGGGAGGGCACTATCGTCAGAAGCGATAAGGATGCATCCACGCTGACCGTCCGGAGGGGTGGAACGAACATCGAGAAGATCGTCCACTACGATGCCGATACGAAGTGGACCCACCAGGTGAAGGGAAAGGTCGAACCGATCGATATGGCCGAGGTCAAGGACGGCGACCGGGTCATCTGCATGGGATCTTACGACGACAAGGGTGAGTTCCACGCCACCCGGATCGACAAGCGTTTGCCTCACTAGGCTGCCCAAGCGCGAGTTGCGCGTAGAAGGTGTCTCGGAACATTTGACCGGCCGTTCTGGCTGGCCACAACCAGAGGGTAGGGTGTCATCCAAGGAGGAGCGATGAGAAGGGTACTCGTTCTTGCTTTACTCGCCGTGTTCGCCGGCCTCGGAGTCGCGGTGCGGGGGACGAGGGCGCAGGAGCCGGCGGCGAAGACCAAAGCTGCCAAGCAAGCTCGCTGGGAAGGCTACGTCGTCCGAGACAACCCGGCGACCTCCACTCTGGACGTCCGCCGGAAAAACGTCGAGAAGCGCATCCACTACGGCGATTCGACGAAGTGGACGCAGGGAACGAAGAGCATCGACAAGGGTGAATTCAAGCAGAACTCGCGAGTGATCTGCCTTGGGAACTACGACGAAAAAGGCGAGTTCCAAGCCTCCCGCATCGATTTGAGGCTTCCAAAGTAACCAGAAGACGCCGCCCTCATCTCATCGCGACGGGTGTTGTGTGGATCAGCGCCCGGAGGACTCCACGAGTGATGTTGAAATCCTCCGCCATGGCGTCGTAGAGGTCCTGCTGCTCGATCTGCAGAGCGCGGACGGGCTGCGCCGCCATGGCAGACTGGGAATGCGACTCGCCGGCAAGCAGCGCCAGCGCACCCAGCAATTCGCCGGGACCCGCCTCTTGCGGCTCCTTCCCGTCGCGCGCCAGGGTGACGCGTCCTTCGAGGATCAGGAACATGGTATCGGCAGCGTCGTTCTCGCGGAATAGCAGTTGACGCGCATCGCAACTCACCTCGCGCGCGATGGCGGCGATGCGCGCCAGGCTTTCCGTCCGGACTCCCACAAAAACAGGAGCCTTCTGCAGCAAATTGACCTTCTCGATGGTCGTCAGCATCTCGGTGTTTCTCCGACAGCCCTCGCCTTCCGCTAGCCTGAGCCGGCAGCGCTGCCCAGGCGCGTGACGTGATCAGGCGGTCGCGGCGGCGAGCCTCGCCGTCGTCCATTTCCACGTCTCGTCCAGCAGCGAATCTTCATGGGGAACCTGCTGGACCTCCCCCGACATCTCTTGCAGGTGCATCTCGCCGATCGCGTGCAGCGAGCACGCGCAGAGCCAGCGGTCGTCAGACTGAAGCAGAATGCGCAGCGCCTCAGCCTTGGAGCTCACTCCCGCGCGGCAGAATCGCTCGGCGAAATTCAATTTGTCGGCGTGCCCGATCTCCGGGTCGAGCACGTAGGAGAGCAAACGGTAGTGCTCCGGTTTGAGCAGATGCTCCAGCACCTCGAGCGCGTTGGCGTGAAGCTGCGGCCGTCCCGACTTTACGCCGACATAAGCGTTGTAAACGTCGCGGGGCGGATAGATGAGGGCCAGCAGACGGAAAATGCGCTCGAACTCCCAGTCCATGCGCTCGCGCAAAGCGCGCGTCAGTACTGAATCACTGTTTCTGGATCCGGCGACCGAGCTCGAATGCGGTTCGATCGCCTCGAGGATCTGCAAGGAGCGATAGTAACCCATCAGCTCGACGAGAAGCATGTCGGCAAACTCGGCCTCGCGCGGGAGAAGCGCCGGGTCGCGACGGCGCAGCTTGTTGAGCGCCTTGAGCACGTCAAACCGCAGCCCGGGATCGGTTTGCACGAGATTGTTGGCGAGGACTGCGGCCGCTTCGGGCGTCGCGATGCGCGCCAGCACGTTGGGGATTTGCTTGCGCACGGCGATGGAGACGGAATCGTCGCTCAGGTAGTCCTGCAACGTGCCGACCGCATGTTCCCTGTACCCGGCCAGGGCGGCGCGCGCCGCCCCACGAAGACGAGGCACCGCTAGCATTTCAATCACCAGGGGCAGAAACTGCCGGCTCCGGATCTTGCCCGCGCTCAGCAGCGCCTGCTCCTGGACTTCCAGGCTCTCATCTCTGAGGAGGCTGGGCAAGTCCTGGTGGAGATCGGAGGGAGCCGCAATCGCACCCATCGCCCGCGCTGCTTCAGCACGCGCGCGCGGGGCATCCTCACCAGGACGAGCCAGCATTCCCATGAGAATCGCCTGAGCGGTCGCCACGTTGTCGGGCTGGGCGGTGCGCGCCAGATACGCGACTACGGAGCCCGCCAGGGAATAGTCCATGAAGTCGGACTCCGTCTCGAGCAGGCTCAGCGGATCGCGTCCGGTGTGGAGCACCAGGTAGTGCAGCGCCTCCGTACGCACCTCGGGCGCCGGGTCCTTGAGAAGCTTTTCCACCTGAGGCAGGATCTTGGTATCTCCCGCGTCACTGAGCAGACGCAAGGCGTGCTGGCGGACAACGGGAGAGGGATGCGCGAGCAGGCCGCGCAGCGCCGGATGCGAGGCGGCGTCGCGCCCCATCTCGAAGAGGCTCAGGCCGTAGAGGACCTGCTGCTCTCCGGCGCGCTCGAGGCTGGCGGCCAGCGCCTCGCTGGTGGTCGAGTCGAGTACGCCGCCGACCCCTGCCGCGGCCCTCTCCGGGTCGAGCGTCCGGCGTTCAATGGCTTGCCGCAGCACGTTCAGGTATTCCTTGCGGACTCCGTAAGCGACGGCAATCCATCCGAAGAGGATGGCGATATTCACCAGGCTGACTTTGCCGGGGCCGAACTTCAGAACGTTGGCGAAGAGCAGCAGCAGCAGGCCGGCCATGCCGTCCGCCGACCGCCACACGAACGTGTCAATGAACGACTTGACCTGGCTCTTGAGTTCGGCGGACACCGGCAGGTAGAGCAGTTCGGTCGATGACTTGTCGAGTGAGTAGCGCAGGATGTAATGGCTGCCTCGCAGCAAGCTGCCAGTGACGAGGCCGGTGTCGAAAAACACGCCGACGCTGCTGGCGAGCAGCGAGACGGGGAGAGCGAAAAGCGTCAGTCGGATGCCAAACGTCCGAAGCAGCGGCCCTGTCAGCGTCAGTTGGAAGATCAAGGTGATCAGTCCCATGTAGCCATAGAAGCGCGCGATGAAGGCCGTCATTGCGGCGGTGTTGTGACCGAAGGCTGCCTTGGAAATCAAGAAGAACTGGTATCCGAGAATGCTGGTGGCGAGGCAGCCCACCGCAATCAGCGAGGTGAGGAGGAGCAGGTAGCGCGACCGCTTGATGGCCCGCAGGCTCTGGTAGAAGTTCCTCGGCGCGTCGTGGCCGGCGGCGGGTACAAGGCGAACTTCGGCCAGCCTCTCGCCAGCTCGCTGAAACAGCAGCTTGACGAGCAACGCGCACATCGTCAGGATCAGAGCCACGATCAACAGTAAAGCCCGCGGTTGCAGACGGTGGTGACCCATCACGTCAGCCGTGAAGAAGCCAACAAAGATGCCGCCCAGGATGGAACCCAGTTGGATGAAGCCGAAGATGCGCCTCGCCTCCCGCGTGGTCAGGACGTAGTTCGCGAGCGTCCAGCCCATCATCGGGCCCATCGCTCCCATCGCATATACCCACACGTAGACCAGCAGGTAGACCGGACGGAAGTGCAAGCGGGTCAGCCACCAGAACCCGGCAAACGAGATGGCGAAGAAGACCAGCGTTCCTGTTACCAACCGTTCCAGGCGCAGCCGGTGCGACAGGCGGATGTAGGCGGATACGAAGACGCCGATGGTCACAGCCGATCCGATCATGGCGTAAGGCAGGTGCTTGGGAAAGACCTCAAGGAACAAGGCGTTGCCCACCGCCTGCCCCATGATGTACGCGCCGATGATGAGGAAGAGGTAGAAGAAGAGCAGCGATGCCGGACCCAGCTCGCTCCGGCGCAGGCTAAAGACACGTTCCATTTGGGCGATCATACCGTCGTTTGAGCCTCAGAATCCCCTGTCGTGGACATCCCCTTTTATTTTCAACAAGATATAGAATGAATAGAATGATAAGTCTTTATTTTTCTGTAAGATACCGACAGACCACTTTCATTTATCAAGCTTTTATTGATTCTAAATGACTTCTTCGGTTTGTTCCTTCGTTTTTGCACTTTCTCTTGACATCTCAAAGAGCGCGCTCATTGTCGGCTGTCGCCTGCTCCCCCTCCCGCTGCGGTGGCCGCACCGGGTCCCACGAGAACCTGTGGAGCCGCGTCCGCATAGTAGGCGGTGACGCGCCCGTCCTTGAACTCCAGTGCCGAAGCGCGTCCACCGAAGTAGGCTTTCAGCATACCGGTGTCGATGAGGAAGACGCGTTTATCAAAGCGAGACGTGATGTCGAACTTCGGCCGGACGGTGTGAGCGGCGACCAGGTAATGAACTTTTAGCCGCGACAGCATCTTGTCAACATCTTTGTCGAGCTTCTCCTCCGGCTGTAACGCCAGGCCCCGATACCAGAAGGGGCTGTTCTCCGCCATCAACAGGCCGCTCGGCAAGCTTAGAAGTTTCTGCAAGTCGCCGCGGTCGGCCGGATTGTTGCTGCCGGATTGATCCCAGTCGGCCTTGGCCTGGCGAAAGGCCTCGCTCAGAGTCATGTAAGGCCAGACGACGTTCTTGCCGCAGAGCGACTTCCAGGTGGTGTCGAACGATTCAAGCTCGTTGTGGATGTGGTGATTCAAATCGTCGATGTTACGGAAATGGAGCTTGGGGTCGAGTCCGCCGTGCATGAAGAGTGCGTCATCTACTTCGGCGATGGCATCGTGCTCGCGGAGCCATCGACCGTAGACGCCCTCGGGTCCAAAAGCATCGCGCCGCTCGAAAAAACCGGGCGGATGTTCGGCCGACCATTGCGCGCGGCCCTGGTCGTCAACCGGGTGGCCGTGCTGTGAGACGAACTTCTTGTAATCCTCCCATTCCTCGGCCTGCCGCTTCTCGGACTGATCTGTCGCGAAGCTGCGATAGTCTTCCACGGAGACATACCGCGTGTCGCCCATCATATTCATGACTTCGTGGTTGCCGAGCAGGGGGATGACCCTGCCGTTTTGTTTGGGCGCTTCGGACTCCAGGCGCATCAGCAGGTCGAGCGCGGCACGCGTGGCAGGACCACGGTCCGGGACGTCGCCCGTCTGCACGAAGACGGTGGTTCCGCCGCTCCACTGCAACTTGTCGTTAATCAGGCCCATCTTCTGGAGGATTTGGACGAACTCAGGGAACGCGCCGTGGACGTCGCCAATCGCCACCACGCGCGCTGGGCCAGCACCGGTGTCCTCGGCGTCGGCAGGCTGCGCAGGCCCGCAGGCGGCGGCGGCCGCAAGCAGGATGGAAACACACCATACGGCGCAGGCAGCAAACCGCGAGGTCTTCTTCATCGTGTCCGAACTACCTCCAGGTAGCCGCTACTCTAATCTGGCCCCGCCGCGTTTGCAAGGGATTAAAGCTCAATCTGTGAGTTGAGCGCACTTGCCCGTGGCTCCATTGTAACACATCCGGCGCGGCCGTGCGGCCGGGGAGTGACCGTTTAGGCTTGACACCCGGTCGTCCTAGGGCGTATAAGTCTTTCGCGTCACACCGTAAAAACTCAAGAGGGGGTTTTGCTATGCTCGTCCGCCGTTTGCGATCACTCTCGATTGCCGTGTTGATATTGTCCTGTTGCCTCGCGACAGGTTTCCTGGCCGCCTCCGATAATCCTACGGAGTCGAAGCTGACCGATGAGCAGATGCAGGACTTTCTGCTCCACGCCAAGGTCATCAAGAGCAAGCAGACCAGCAAAGGGGTCACTTCCCCGTGGCGCCTGACGCTCTCGGATGGCACCATCACCCACGACGCCATTTTCCAGCCGGTTGACGAGCGCGCCAACGTCAAGCAGTTTGACGACGGCCGCACCGAGATCAACTTCAAGGATAACTACAAATTCGACGTCGCGGGTTACACGATCGCCAAGATGCTCGGCTTGGACAACATGATTCCCATGTACGTCGAGCGCAAGTGGGAAGGCAAGACGGGCGCCATCGGCTGGTGGGTCCCCAACGTCAAGTTCGATGAAGGCCAGCGGCTGAAGGAAAAAGTTGATGCACCCAATCCTGACGATTGGAACCACCAGATGTACAAGATCCGCGTCTTCGATCAGCTCATCTATGACACCGATCCCAACCTCACCAACGTCCTCATTACCGACGACTGGAAGATCTGGCGGATCGACTTCACTCGCGCCTTCCGGGCTTACAAGACTCTGCGAAACCCCGAAGATCTGGTGATGTGCGACAAGACCCTGCTCGACAAGATGAAGAAACTCGACGAAGACGAAATCATCGAGGCCACTAAGGGCCAGCTCTCCAAGGGTGAAGTCAAGGCGCTGATGGCGCGTCGCGACAAGATTGTGGAGAAGTTCGACGATCTCGTCGCGCAAAAGGGCGCCGCCAACGTGCTGTATTAACGGGTCAGGGCGCCGCGTCCGATGCCGGAGCCATGCGAGTCCGCAGGCACGTCAGGACTTCAATTGGCAGGGGCCGGATTTCGCTCCGGCTTGCGAAATTGCCTCGACGCCGCTGCAACGTGTCGTCGCCTGCGGGTAGGGTCAGTTTGATGCGTAGCCAAATGGCCGCGTAAAGCCGCCCCTACATCAGCATTGACCTAGTACCCGCCGGTGCTCTTGCTGTCCCTTGACGCCTCCGCCTCCGAATACAGAAGTCGAGACCGAGCCACGCTCCTTCTCGGGTGCGCTCCACTCCAGACTGCACTGCCTGCGGTACGAATTCCGGCCGGAAACTCGAACCTCGTGAGCGGCGTATAGAGCTAAGGCGAGGACGGATGGTGTCCTAACTTGCGGCGTAGAGGCGGGCTTTAGCCCGGCATTTGCCGGCCTGAAGGCCGCCGCTACATCGCAAATTAGGACACCACCCGAGGACGGCCTGACTCCCGTCGTCACGGCCACCTTCGGGTATAATGACAGATTCCCTTTACTCATGGCACGAGCTCGAGAAAGGCGAGGAAAGCAGGCATAGTATGAACAATTGCAGTTTTCGAGTCGCGAGTTCCAAGTTTTATCGAATTCCGGCCGACAGCCGGGCCCGGATACTGCTCGCGGGCGTGCTGCTGGCGCTAAGCGCGGCATGGGCGCCGGCGCAGAACCTCCAGTCGTTTGAGAAACGCGTCACCGTGAAGGTCCTGGACAACGGACTGACGGTGGTGGTGTGCGAACGGCACGAGGCGCCCGTCTTCTCCTTTTTCACCCACGTCGACGTAGGCTCCGATCGCGAGTATCCGGGCATTACGGGCCTGGCGCATATGTTCGAGCACATGGCCTTCAAGGGCACCGACAAGATCGGTACCACGGACTATGCGAAGGAGAAAGTGGCGCTCGCCGAGGTCGAGGAGGCTTACGCCGCCTACGACCGCGAGCGCCGGAGCGAATTCGGCAGCGATCCGAAGAAGCTGGCGGCGCTCGATAAAGCCTGGAAAGACGCCATGGACGCGGCCGAGAAATACGTCGTCCCGCACGCCTTCGACAAGATCGTGGAAGAAAACGGCGGCGTGGGCATGAACGCTTTCACCGATGATGAAGAGACCGGCTACGTCTATTCTTTCCCCTCCAACCGGCTCGAGCTGTGGGCCTATTTGGAGTCCGAGCGCTTCCTGCATCCCGTGATGCGCGAGTTCTACAAAGAACGCGACGTGGTGTTTGAGGAGCGCCGCATGCGCACCGACAGTAATCCCAACGGCCGCCTGTTCGAGCAGTTCCTGGGCACGGCGTTTATCGCCCATCCTTACGGAAGGCCGACGGTGGGCTGGCCCTCCGATCTCGAGTCGTTCTCGGCGACCGACGCCCAACGCTTCTTCGATAAGTATTACGTCGCCCCCAATATCGTGGTGGCGATTGTGGGTGACGTGAAGGCCAGCGAGGTGATCCCCATCGTCGAGAAATATTTCGGGAGGCTGCCCAAGCGTCTCAAGCCCGAGCCGCTCGCCACCGTCGAGCCGCCGCAGCAGTCGGAACGCGAGGTGATTCTGCACGAGCGGGCGCAGCCCCTCTACATCGAGGGCTATCACAAGCCGAGCGCGCTTGATTTGAAGAACGAGCAGGTGTTCGATGCGCTGCAGGACCTGATGTCCAACGGGCGCACTTCGCGGCTCTACCGGTCGCTGGTGCGCGACAAGAAGATCGCCGCTTTTGCCGGCGGCTTCAACGACTTTCCCGGCGCCAAGTACCCGGATCTCTTCGTCTTCTTCGCCGTGCCCACGCCGGGCCATACTCCTGAAGAACTGCGCGACGCCATCCACGCGGAAATCGAACGGCTGAAAAGCGAGGACATCAGCGACGACGAGCTCAAAATGGTCAAGACGCGCGTCAAAGCGGACCTGCTCCGGTCGCTCGGCTCCAACATGGGACTGGCGCAGCAGTTTGCACTGGGGCAGGCGCTGCTCGGAGACTGGCGCTACTACTTCGAGGAAGCGGACCGCATCGGCCAGGTGAGCAAGGGCGACATTCGCCGGATCGCGAACCAGACGTTTGTGGATTCCAACCGCGACGTCGGCATCATCGAGTCGACCGAGATGGCCGGCTCGATCGGGAAGGAGGCACAACAATGAACCGGCGACTGAAGTTCATCCTGGCTGTACTGATCGCGGTGAGCGCCGTTGACCCAACGTCCAAGGCGGGGGCCCAGGCTACCTGGAAGCAAATCGCCATTCCGCCGCTCCATGCCTTCCATCCTCAGGAACCGCGCCGCATCGAACTCTCGAACGGCATGGTGATCTTTCTTCAGGAAGACCACGAATTGCCGCTGATCCGCGGGACGGCCAGGATTCGCGGCGGCTCGCGCCAGGAGCCGGCGAACAAGGTGGGTCTGGTCAGCATTTACGGCGACGTCTGGCGCACCGGCGGCACCGCCTCCAAGACCGGCGACGAACTCGACGATTATCTGGAAGCGCGCGCCGCGCGCATCGAGGCGGACGGCAGCATCGATTCCACCACCATCTCCTGGGACTGTCTCAAGGACAATTTCGGCGAGGTCTTCCCGATTTTCGTCGACCTGCTCGAACACCCCGCTTTCCGCGCCGATAAGCTGCCCCTCGCCAAAAACCAGTTGAACACCGGGATCGCCCGCCGCAACGACGAGCCGGCGGGCATCGCGGCGCGTGAGGCCGCCAAACTCGGCTACGGCGCTGACTCGCCCTACGCGCGCCAGGCGGAATACTCGACCGTCGCGGCGGTGACGCGCGATGACCTGGTCGCCTGGCACCAAACGTACGTCCATCCCAACAACCTCATTCTCGGTGTGGTCGGCGACTTTGACTCGAAGGCGATGGAGGCCCGTCTGCGCGAGGCCTTCGGATCATGGGCCAAGGGCCCGGCGGCGAAGCCCGCCGAAGTGTCCTTCGCTGGGCCGAAACCCGGGTTCTATTTCGTCGAGAAGAGCGACGTCGACCAGAGCAACATTCGCATGGTCGAGCTCGGCACCACCCGCGATAATCCCGACTACTACGCCATCACCGTGCTCAACGAAATCTTCGGCGGCGGCTTCACGTCGCGGCTGATGCGTGACGTGCGGACGGCGAAGGGTCTGGCGTACAGCGTGGGCGGCGGCATCGGCACGGCGTTCGACCACCCGGGTCTTTTCCAGGTCGTCTGCGGGACCAAGAGCAGTACCACGGCCGCGGCCATCCAAGCCCTCGAGCAGGAAATCGACGATCTCACAGCCCAACCGCCCACGGACGAGGAGCTCAAAGAAGCCAAGGATCATATCCTGAACTCCTTCGTCTTCGAGTTTGATTCCAAAGAGAAGGTTCTGGCCGAGCGCATGGCCTACGAATTCTATGGTTATCCGGCCGATTTTCTGGAGCGCTATCGCACCGGCATCGACAAAGTGACTCGGGCGGACGTCGAGCGGGTGGCGCACAAGTACGTCTACAAGGACCAACTCGCGGTGCTGGTGGTCGGGAAGGCCGCCGATTTCGACCGGCCGCTCTCCTCCTTTGGTCCGGTGACGACGCTCGATATCTCGATTCCCTCGGCTTCGGCTGCACCCTCCTCGGCCCGGGGTTCAGCGGAGAAAGGCGCTCCGGCGAATCCGCATGCTGCCGAGGAAGGGAAGGCGCTGCTCTCGAAGGTGATCGAGGGCCTGGGCGGCGACGCCAAAGTCCGCTCTGTCCATGCCATCCGCCGCAAGGGGAGGCTGGTCATGAAGAGTCCGCGAGGTGAGATGTCGCTCGAAGTCGAGGAGCTCGACGCGTTCCCCGACCAGCTTTGGCAGAAGATGACCTCGCCGATGGGTGAAATGTCGGTCGCGGTCTCGCCCACGGCGGCGTTTGTCACTACGCCGCGAGGGGCGCGAGACTTGCCGGCGTCCCAGAAGGAGGACGTGCTCCAGTCGGTGAAGCGCGAGCCGCTGTTCGTCGTCCAGCACGCCGGCGACTCGAAGTTCACTTTTTCCGCCGCCGGCTCGGAGAAGATTGGCGGCGTCGAAGCCGCTATCCTCGACGTGGACGCTGACGGATCCCAGGTCCGCTGGTGGGTGGATCCCGCGACGGGCCACATTCTGCGCAGCCGCGCCCAGACTATGGGCATGAGCGGTCCCACGGAGGAGATCACCGACTACGCCGGCTGGAAGGTGGTCGACGGCATCTCCGTAGCCTTTCAGGAAAAGGTGAAGCGCGGAGCGGAAGAAGGCGGGTCGAGCGAGCTTCAGGAATTCGAGGTGAATCCGAAGATTGACCCCAAGCTGTTCGAAAAGCCTCCTGCGAATACCTCGGACAAGCCTGCTCAGTGAGGATCGGAAGGACTGGGTCGCACGCGTTGCTTGATTCGCTCGACCAACTCCCCCACGTCGATGGGCCGGAAGAGCACCGCCTCGAACCCACGGCCCTGGAGCGATTTCTCATCAACCACGCTGCGGCTGGCGATGATCCAGATGGGAATCCGCTTGCTCCAGTGCGCGAGTTGAGCCGTCGCGACTGCGGGATCAGCGCTCTCGGAAAGGTCGCCGATGAGCAACGCCGGAACTTCCCCGATGCCAATCGAGGCTTCGAGCGCCTCAGCCAGTGACTCATAGGCCTCGACATCAACGCCTTCCTCGAGAAGCTGCGCCCGCAGCAGGGCGCGCGTCTTCCAGTCTTTTCCGATCAGGAGTACTTGACCCACGGCCCCTACACCATCCTTATCCAACATTAGCGCGCCGCGGTGCAGTTTGCTATCCTGCGCCGCTCGCGATATAACTCTCACGCAGAGGATGTGATGAAGAGCCAAGTGAACCGCCTTTCCGTGGATCTGTCGGCGTACCCCAACCTCGTGGTCATCTATCTCGGGATGCGCGTGAACTCGCTACGTGGACTTAAAACGCTCGCGAGCTTTGGTCCCAAGATTGCGCGCTCGGTCGAGTCGCAGCCGGACGGCTTTCTGCGGCACGAGAACATCATCTATTCCATTTTCCCGCCTCATTTTGGAATGCGCCAGTACTGGCGCGACTTTGAATCGCTCGAGGCTTGGACGCGCTCGCTGCCTCACCAGGAGTGGTGGCAGTCCTTCCTGCGCGACTCGGGCGGCACAGGGTTCTGGCACGAGGCGTACTCGATGCGCGGTGGCATGGAGGCAGTCTATATCGACATCCCGGCGCCGCTCGGCTTTATGAAGTTCGCTCCCGTCCAACCAGCTCACGGCCCGATGTTTACAGCGCGCCAGCGCCTGCATTTTCGAGGAGAATCGAAACTCGCGCCTCCGGTCGCGGAAGACGACCTTGACGAACGAAAACAAGGTTCGGGCGCGTAACAACTGCGTTTGCTGGGTGGTCCGCTAAATGGCACTGGCTTCTGGAACACACTTAGGACCCTACGAAATCCTCGCGCTGCTGGGCGCGGGCGGCATGGGGGAAGTGTATCGCGCCCGCGACCCGAGACTCGGCCGCGAAGTCGCCATCAAGGTCCTGCCTGCCAGTTATTCGCGCGATCCCGACCGCCTTCGCCGCTTCGAACAGGAGGCGCGCGCTGCCGGCGTACTCAATCATCCCAACATTCTTGCCATTTACGACGTGGGCACGCACGATGGCTCGCCTTACGTCGTCTCGGAGTTGCTGGAAGGCGAGACGCTGCGCGAGCGGCTGGGAAGCGGGCGTGGCGCTTCGGCGACGCCGTCAACGCCGGCCAGCGCTCCCAGATCCTTGCATTCCGGTCATGCTCTGCCCCCGCGCAAGGCCATCGACTACGCCATCCAGGCGGCCCACGGTCTCGCGGCGGCTCACGCCAAGGGCATCACCCATCGCGATCTCAAACCCGAGAATCTTTTCATTACGACAGACGGCCGGGTGAAGATCCTGGATTTTGGCTTGGCCAAGCTGGTGGAACCTGTCGGGGCGGGCGCGGACAAGACCAGCGCGCCGACAATGTCCTCGGGCACCGAGCCTGGCGTAGTGATGGGCACCGTCGGGTATATGTCTCCCGAACAAGTGCGTGCCCAGCCCGCCGACCATCGCTCCGACATTTTCTCTTTTGGCGTCATCCTCTACGAGATGCTCACCGGCCAGCGAGCCTTCCAGCGCGACTCCTCCGTTGAGACAATGTCGGCGATTCTGAAGGAAGAACCTCCCGACGTAGCCCAGACCGGCGCCAACATCCCACCCGGCCTGGAGCGCGTGGTCGAGCACTGTCTCGAGAAGCAGCCCGACGAGCGGTTCCAGTCGGCGCGCGACCTGGGGTTCGCGCTCGAAGCCTTGAGCGGCACATCCTCGACCGCGGTGAGCGGTCCGGCGCAAGCCATCGAGGCGCCGCGCGTCGGAGCGGCGAAGAAACCGGCGGCGCTGGCCGTTGCGGTCGCGGTCATGACGCTCGTAGTGGGCTACTACGTGGGTCATCGAACGGCCGGCCCAGCTCCCGTGAAGCAAGCCGGCTATCACCGTGTCACCTTCGGCCGGGGCACGGTGTTTGCCGCCCGCTTTGCCCCCGACGGCAAAACCATCGCCTATGTGGCAAGCTGGGCGGGCAGCCCAACCGAACTTTACACCGTCCGCACAGAGTTTCCGGAATCGCGGGCCATCGGGCTGACCGGGGTGAACCTCCTGGGCGTTTCTTCTTCCGGTGAGATGGCCGTCATCGTCAACGGAGAGCACCTGCCGCACGGGTTCTACCGGGGGACTCTGGCGCGCGCTTCACTTTCAGGAGGCACGCCTCGCGAACTCCTGAATGATGTCGAGTGGGCGGACTGGTCGCCGGACGGCGCCAACCTCGCCGTGGTTCACGTCGTGGCAGGAAAACGCCGGCTGGAATTTCCCATCGGCAAGGTCTTGTATGAGACGACGGGTTGGGTGAGCCATCCGCGGATCTCTCCCAAGGGTGACAAGGTTGCCTTTCTCGACCATTCGGTATGGCCCGACGATCGCGGATCGGTCGCCGTCATCGACTTGAGCGGCAAGAAGACGACGCTCTCGACGGGTTGGGCAAGCGAGGATGGCTTGGCGTGGTCGCCGTCGGGCGATGAGGTCTGGTTCTCCGCTTCCCCCTCCGGCATGGGGCGCTCGATTCATGCGGTCACGCTCTCCGGCAGCTTGCGCTCGGTAGCGAGTGTCGCGGGCGGAACGACCTTGCAGGACATCTTTCCCGACGGCCGCGTTCTCCTGACCCGCGACAACGAACGCGTCGGCACCGTAGCGCTCGCTCCGGGCGAGAAGACGGAGCGCGACCTCTCCTGGCTCGACTGGTCTATCGTGTCGGACATTTCTGCCGACGGCAAAACGGTTGTCTTTTCGGAGGAGGGTGAGGGCGGTGGACCCACTTACGCGGCCTGCATCCGCAAGACGGACGGTACCCCACCGGTTCGCCTGGGCGAGGGAGGCTCACTGACGATTTCGCCGGACGGCCAGTGGATCATTTCGGACGTGCCTGGGAATCCCGAGCGCTTGGTGCTTCTGCCCACCGGCGCGGGAGCCGCCAAGACAATAGGCGCGAGTAATCTGGAAACTTACGACCGCGCCCTCTGGTTGCCGAACGGAAAGACCATCGCTTTCGACGCCAACGAAGCGGGCCATGACTACCGCATTTATCTTCAAGATGTCGATGGCGGGACCCCGAAACCCGTCACCCCAGAGGGTAGCAAACTCGGGCTGGTTTTTCCCGACAGCAAGCAAGTATTAGGCGTTGATTCCCAACGTAAGTGGTGGATCTACCCAGTCGCAGGCGGTGAGCCCCGCCCGGTCGCAGGAATACAAGCTACCGAGCGACCTATCCAATGGAGCTCGGACGGCAGGTTCTTGTACGTAGCGAAATTCGGGGAGGCGGTGCTGAAAGTCTACAAGCTCGACCTCCTGACCCAGCAGAGGCAACTCTGGAAGGAAACTTCACCGATGGGCCATCCCGGCTTGATCGGCGTCGGTCCGGTCTACATGACACCGGACGAAAAAGCTTACGCTTACGGCTACGGGGAAGACCTGTCTGACCTGTACCTGGCCGACGGGCTGAAGTAGACGCCCCGCCAGGTGCGACCCGCTCCAAAAGGCGCGTGAAGTCCAAAGGTTAGCGAACTGGTATACTAGAGCTGTCTGCAAACCGGCGCGATGCGGAACATGGTCATGAAGATCAAGGTGTTGTTTTTCGGCCTGACCCACGACCTGACCGGCTTCGATCAGGAGCAGGTTGACTTGGCGGAGGGTGCACGTCTGGACGATTTGTGCCGCCGGTACGAGCATCGCTTTCCGCGGCTGCGAGAAATGACCGAGTCGCTAGTGACGGCCGTCAACCAGGAGGTGGTCGAGCGAACCTGGCCGCTGCGGGACGGCGACGAGGTCGCATTCTTGCCTCCGGTGAGCGGCGGGGCGCCCGACACGGCGGATGGCGAGGACTTCTACCGCGTCACGCACGACGTGATCCCAACGGCTGTATTCGCACAGCGGCTCAAAGCTCCCGAGGACGGTGCCGTGGTGGTGTTTGAAGGCATCGTCCGCGATAACCTGCATGGCCGCAAGACTCGCTACCTGGAATACGAGGCTTACGAACCCATGGCGGTCCGCAAGATGGAAGAGATTGGGCAGGAGGCGAGAGAGAAATTCCGTATCGACCGCATCGGCATGATTCACCGCATCGGGCGGCTCGAGATTGGCGAGACCAGCGTGGCCATCATTGTCACGGCGGCACATCGCGGCGCCGCCTTCGACGCCTGCCGATACGCTATCGACCGGCTGAAGCAGGTCGTCCCCATCTGGAAAAAGGAATATTTCGAGGACGGCGCCGTCTGGGCTGAGGGTGAGGGCGAGACGCGCATTCTGGTCGAGCGCTCCGGAGTTGCGGAGTAGGCGCGAGTGGGGCCTGGGCGGGCAGGCAAGAAATATCAGAATCGAAGGAACGAACCGAAGAAGTCCTTTAGAATCAGTAGGGCCTTGGCCGGGATGCACCGCGAACGCTTTTGAAAGAAGGAGACCAGAAGCAAAGGAACCGAGAGCTCAGTTTCACTATGGAGAGTTACCTGAACACGGCAGTAGAGATTGCGCGGGAGGCCGGTGCCTTGATTGCGCAACTGGCCAAACAACCGCAAGAGATTTCCTACAAGCGGCGTTCCGACATCGTCACTGAGACGGATCGCCGCTCCGAGGCGTTGATCGTCGAGCGGCTGCGCAGCCGTTTCCCCGAGCACGCCATCGTCGCTGAAGAAGGCGGCGGCCAGAAGACTGACTCCGACTACTGCTGGTACGTCGATCCTCTGGATGGAACGACGAATTTTGCCCACGGTTTTCCGGTATACTGCGTGAGCCTGGGCTTGACCTACCGGGACGACATCGTTGCCGGAGTGGTGTATGATCCCACCCGCGAGGAACTGTTCGCCGCCGAGCGGGGGGCCGGAGCTTATCTGAATAACAAGCGTATCCACGTGTCGAAGGTCGCGAGCCTTGATGAGAGTTTGCTCGCGACCGGGTTCCCTCCCTTCGCGTCCAACAACGAACTGAACATGGGGCTTTACGCCCGGTTTTCGCAGGTCTCGCACGGCATCCGGCGCGCCGGATCAGCGGCGCTCGACCTGTGCTCGGTGGCGGTGGGACGCTTCGAAGGATTCTGGGAGCTGAAGCTCAATCCCTGGGACAAGGCTGCCGGCGCGCTGATGGTCGAAGAGGCTGGCGGGCGGGTCACCGACCTGGGCGGCGGCCCGTTCAAGTTGCTGGGTGAGGAGATTGCGACGTCGAATGGACTAGTCCACGACGCGATGACTCAGGTTTTTGCCGAACTGCTGGGCGCTCGGGCTCGAGGCTAGGAGAGGAAGGGCGGGAACTGCCGCCCTTCCAACCGAGGCGCCGTTTTCGTTTTGGGTCGGTTTGGATTCTGGATTCCGGGAGGCTCACGAGGTGCATACTCCATCAGGAGCACGGCGACGGCTGTTCGAGCGCCGCGGGCTCACCACACTTTCACTGAACGGCCGCGGGACGAGCGTCCACGAACCGTCCCGTCGCCGGGCTTTCGCGAACGATCCTCAAATTACCGTTACTGACATCTGGTTGCGGCGGCTGGCGTCCGCCCACGACGGTTTGAGGATCGTGCACCTGACGGACATCCACCATAGCCTCTTTACGCCGCTTGAAGAGGTCGAACGAGCCGTCCAACTGGCGAATCGCCTGCATCCTGACGTGGTCGCCCTGACCGGAGACTACGTCACGTTTTCGCCCGACTACATTTCCCCGATGGCGCAGGCGCTGGGCAAGCTGCGAGCGCGCCTGGGCGTCTATGCGGTGCTCGGCAACCACGACTTCCAGGTGGACGCCGAGCGGGTCACCCGCGCGCTCCGCGCTCACGATATTCAGGTGCTGCGCAATGCGCATCGCGCCGTGCGGGAAGGCGGATCGCGGCTGTGGCTGATCGGTGTCGACGACATTTGGTGGGGCGCCGACGACCTGCCTTTCGCGCTGCGCTCCGTTCCTGCGGCCGATCCCAAGATCCTGCTTTGCCACAATCCCCTCGGCATTCACCGCGCCGCCGCCCATGGCATCGACTTCATGCTCTCCGGCCACACCCACGGCGGACAAGTCCGCCTGCCGCTGGTCGGTTCGGTCCGCGGGCGCTCGAAGCTGGGCGAGCGATTCATCGACGGCTGGAATCGCTTCGAGGACACTCAGATCTACGTCAATCGTGGCATCGGCAAGAGTGTGGTACCTGTGCGCGTCGGCTGCCCGCCGGAGATCGCCTGTCTGCGCCTGCGCCAGGCGCGCGCGATTCGGCCGTCCGCCGACTGGAGTGACTCCCAAAGGATGAGCCTATCCGCCTAGCCTCGCAGGCGGCGTCATTCCGAGGAGCCCAAGGCGGTCCTGAGCAGCGCGAGGGAATCCCGCAGGGACCTCGCTCGTCCTCGAAAGGCGTGGCAAATCCCCAGGACTTCTGCTATACCGTCCCCTCCCGATGGATGCGCCTGCCCTCATCAAGAAGAAGCGCGACGGCCACGCACTCGAGCGCGAGGAGATCTTCGAGTTCGTCGAGCGGTACACGCGCGGCGAGATTCCGGACTATCAATGCTCGGCTCTGCTGATGGCGATCTACTTTCGCGGACTCGAGCCGCGAGAGACCGCCGATCTGACCGAAGCGATGATGCGCTCCGGAAAGGTGCTCGAGCTCTCCGAGTTTCCGCAGCCCAAAGTCGACAAGCATTCGACGGGCGGCGTGGGCGACAAGACTTCGCTGATTATCGCGCCGGTCGCAGCGGCCGGCGGCCTCCTGGTCCCGATGATCTCCGGCCGCGGCCTCGGCCACACCGGTGGGACGCTCGACAAGCTGGAATCGATCCCGGGCTTCAGCACTTGCCTGAGCCTGACGGAATTTCGCAAAGTCCTCGGCGCTTGCGGCATGGCGCTGATCGGCCAAACCGACGATCTGGCCCCGGCGGACCGCAAATTGTATGCGCTGCGCGACGTCACCGCGACTGTCGAGTCCATACCCTTGATCTCCGCGTCCATTCTCAGCAAGAAGCTCGCCGAGGGCCTCGACGGCCTGGTACTCGACGTGAAGACCGGCTCCGGCGCCTTCATGAAGAAATTTGAGGACGCGCGCGATCTGGCCGCGTCGATGGTCGGAATCGGGACGGAATGCGGCACGCGCGTTCAGGAGCTCATCACCGACATGAGCCAGCCGCTCGGACGCGCCGTGGGAAACGCGCTCGAGGTGATCGAGGCCCTCGAAACGTTGAAGGGACGCGGGCCCGATGATCTGCTGGAAGTCTGCCGTGAGCTGACGGCGCGGATGTTCCTGTTGGGCGACCTGGAGGGTAAACTCGAAGGCGCGCGCGCCCGGTTTGATTCGGTGCTCGAGAGCGGCGAGGCGCTCGCGAAGTTCGCCAAGGTGATCGCGGCGCAAGGCGGTGATCCGCGGGTCACGGAGGATTATTCGCGCTTGCCGGCGGCGCAATACGTCGATTCCGTGGTTGCCTCGGCGGACGGTTACGTTGCCGGCCTCGAAGCCGAAGCCATGGGACGCGCGTCGATGGTCTTGGGGGCGGGGCGCGAACGCGTGGATTCAGCGATCGACCCCGCGGTGGGTCTGGTATTTGAAAAAAAGGTCGGCGATCCGGTTGAGGTTGGGGAGCGGATCTGCGCCGTATACTCGAACGACCTCGGCCGACTGCCTCGTGCTCTTGAGATGATCCGGTCGGCGATCCGCATTTCTCCGGAGCCGGTCGCTCGTCCGACCCTGATTCTCGGCGAAGCTTGGCGCGATTCTCCAAGACCTAAGGTCCGGCGTCGAACATGAGTCGCTTCATTCCCCTGCTCGGAATATTAACGATCCTCGGCGTGGCGTTTCTGCTCTCGAAGAAGCGGACCGCCATCCGTTGGCGCACCGTGGCCTGGGGTTTCGGCTTGCAGCTCCTGGTGGCGATCTTCGTCCTGCGCACCGCGGCCGGGTACTGGGCGCTGACGAAGGCCTCAGCCGGCGCAGTCTGGCTGATCAATTTCGCCTTCGAGGGATCGAAGTTTGTTTTTGGCCCGCTGGGCGACCCGCACGGCAGCCTGGGGCTCATCTTCGCGTTTCAAGTGCTTCCGCTTATCATTTATGTGGCCTGCCTGTTTTCCATCCTCTACTACCTGCGCGTCCTTCCGACTCTGGTGCTGCTGGTCGGCAAGCTGATGTTCAAGCTGATGGGGACGAGCGGCGCCGAATCACTCGAAGTCGCAGCCAGCATTCTGATGGGGCAAACCGAGGCGCCGCTGGTCATCCGCCCGTTTCTCGACGACCTCACGGAGTCCGAGCTGATGACCATCATGACGGCCGGGATGGCGCACATCGCCGGCTCTGTACTCGGCGCGTACATCCTCTTCGGCGCGGAGCCGCGTCACTTGTTGACCGCGGTCGTCATGACGGCGCCCGGTACGATCCTGATTTCCAAGATGCTCGTCCCGGAAACCGGCGAACCGAAGACGGGCGGCAAAGTTGAGCTGAAGCTCGAGAAGCGAGACGTGAACCTGCTCGATGCCGCCTCGCACGGCGTCACCGACGGGCTGTTTCTGGCCTTGAACGTTGGCGCCATGCTGATCGCCTTCTATGCCTTAATCTACCTGGGCAACGGAATTCTGAGCGTTCTGCACACCCACACGACGCTGCAGGACTTGTTTGGACTGATACTGCGTCCGATGGCCTGGCTGCTCGGCGTTCCGTGGCAGGACGCGAAGACCGTGGGTAACCTGATGGGCGTCAAGGTGGTCCTGAACGAGTTTGTGGCCTTCTCGATGCTCGGCCCGCTCAAAGGGCACATCGCGGCGCGGTCGTTTACGATTGCAACTTACGCCCTGTGCGGCTTCGCCAATTTCTCGTCGATTGGCATCCAGATTGGCGGCATCGGGTCGCTCGCGCCGTCGCGCAAGTCGGATCTGGCGCGGCTGGGCTTCCGCGCTCTGCTCGCCGGCACGATGGCCAATTATCTGGCGGCGGCCATTGCCGGACTGCTGCTGACATGATGGAAACTCGAGGCGCGAAACTCGCCGCTCGTCGTCCGCCTGCGGGCTACGCTGAAGCGGGGAGAGCGGCGCGCTATCTTGCGACGCGTTGGGCCACGCCTCCGCGCGTGGGAATTATTCTGGGCTCGGGGCTGGGTGAGGCGATAAGCCGCGTTCGAGACGCGCGAGTGATTCCCTACCACTCGATCCCGTTCTTCCCGCGTTCGGCTGCGTCGGTTGCCGGTCACGCGGGAGAGCTGCACGCGGGGCGATGGGGCAACGTTCCCGTGGCGGGGCTCGCGGGCCGCATCCACCTTTATGAAGGATACTCACCAGCCCAGGTTGTGTATCTGACGCGCGTGCTCGCGCTCGCCGGCGTCGAGATGCTCATCGCGACGTGTGCGGCGGGCGGGATTGCTCGACGTGCGGTACCGGGGAGCTTCATGATCTTTTGTGACCACCTCAACTTCCAGGGTCAGAATCCGCTCGTAGGCGCTCACGATTCGCGCTGGGGCGAGCGATTCGTGGACCTGAGCCAGGCGTACGATCCGGAACTGCGTGAGAAGGCAGGGAAAGCGGCCGTGGCGGCTGGCCGGCGTGGCGACCGCTTGGAGTGCTTTGAGGGAGTCTACGCCGCGCTGCTCGGACCCAGCTACGAGACGCCCGCCGAGATAAGGTTCCTCCAGCACGCGGGAGCGGACGCGGTCGGCATGTCGACGGTGCCGGAAGTTATCGCCGCGCGGCAGCTCGGCGTCCGCGTGCTCGCCGTCGCAACCATTACCAATCGCGCTGCGGGGCTCAGCCGCGGCCGCCTCAGTCATCAAGAGGTGCTGGAGGCGGGGAAGAAAGCCTCCGGGCGACTTGTTCGCTTCTTGGACGAACTGCTGGCGGGAATCTAGGAGTAGCCATGGACGCGGAAGAGCTGGTAAAGCTGGCGGCCGCGGCGCGCGAAAACGCGTACGCGCCTTATTCGAATTTCAAGGTGGGCGCCGCGCTCGCCACCCCCAACGGAAAAGTCTACACCGGCTGCAACGTCGAGAACGCGACCTATGGGTTGACGGTCTGCGCCGAGCGCGTCGCGCTGTGGAAGGCTATTTCGGAAGGCGAGCGGGAGTTCACCGCGGTCGCGGTGGTTACGGCGAGCGACCCTCCGGCCACGCCATGCGGCGCCTGCCGCCAGTTACTCTGGGAATTCTGCGGCGACGTCGAAGTCACGCTCTCGAGTACGCAGGGCGCGAGAGAATCACATCGGCTCGCCGACCTGCTTCCCCACGCGTTTGATCGCCGCGCGCTCCGGCGGTAGGCGTTGCCGGTCAGTGGCTCTCTTGCCGGGTCTTGTAGAGCTTGGCGGCGTTGGAACGAAGTACGGAAGCGACGTTGCGGTTGACGCTCAGCCCTTTCAACTCGCGATCCTTGAGGAGAACAACGAGCGGCAAGGTAATATCGAGGGGTACGCGGGGATTGTTGAGGAGCGCCACGATCACCGCGTACTCTTTGCGGAATTTGCGGTTCGCGGCGATGAGCCGCAGGATTTCCTCGTTCGCGTCGTGCATGGAAGCGTAAAGCTCAATCTCGTGTTCGTTCAGGGTAGGTGACTCGAGCACGGCGCGCGCCACGCTTTTGTTGGAATCGCGGATGAGCACCGTTCGCTCTTCTCGATTCCCTTTGAGCGCCAGGCGGATCTTGTCGGCGTCGGAGAGCCGGCCGATTTTCTGCAGCAGAGTGAGCCGTTCGGGTTCAGAGGCTTGCGTCTTCTCGTGCTCAGGCTGCGGGATTTCCACCTCGACTCCGATTGCTGTTGACTCTCCGGACGTCGCGAACCTGCCCAGGGCGCGCGTCACTTGACATCGGTAGACGCGCTCTTCACGTCGGCGCGAGTCAGATGAACCTTCTTGACCTCACCCTGGCGTCCCAGTGGCTTCAACGTGTCACCGTTGAGGGTCAGGATGACTCCCTGGGCGTTGCCCGCCGTCACGTCGAAGTACTCCTTGGCTTTGAGTGTTGTCACGTCGTTTGGGCGAACCACTCGCTGCAGAGTGGTCTTGCCGTCCGCCTCAACCGACACCCACACGGGTTCGGTCGTGGCGAGTTGCAGCACCAAACCCTCTTGCGGCATGGGCGCGTTCCCGGCAGGACCGGCAGGCAGCTTCGTCGTATGTCCTGGCGAAGCCGCAGCGGGATTCTGAGTAGTTGAGTTGGGAGGCGATGATGCCGGTAGAGATTCCGTGCCGGCCGTGGCTTCTCCTGCGGACGCCGTTGAGGCGCTCGTGGCCGCGGGACCCGTAGTCGCCGGAGTTGATTGGCCGGTCGCTGGAGCGGATGAGCCCGATTGATCGGCGGGGGCGGAGGCGGCGGGTGACGACGGAGTCGGGCTGGCCACGGCGATTGGTGCGTAAGCCACCCGGTGCGCGTAACGGAAAAGAGCGTAGCCGCTGATCAGCAGGGCGACGGCTACGACCAGCGGCAGGACGGCGATGCGTCGACCGCGCTTTCGGGCCGGCCGGTTGGCGGATGAGATGCGCGTCAACTCGTAGTCCTCGGACTGGCCCACTGACTGGTACTCTGCCATCACCCGTTCCTGGTCGAGGCCCAGATAGCCGGCGTAGGCCCGGATGAATCCACGGATGAAGATGCCGCCGGGGATGATCGAGAAATCGTCGTTTTCCAGGGCTTGTAAGAAGCGGATGCTGATCTTGGTGGCCGAAGATATCTCCTCAAGCGGGATGCCACGCATCTCCCGCTCGCGTCGCAGGTTTTCGCCGAAAGTAGGCATGGTTTGATCCGCAGCAACCCGCGGGCTCCGCAGGCATTACTTATTGTACATCATCTCGGGCAACACCAGCTTGATGCCGAAGGCGAAAGAATCCGATGCCATGGGTAATCGGGTAGCTCGGCATGCCCCGGAGAAGCCGAGCCGCGAGTGTTGAAAGATAGACAATAATAGGTTACAAAAGGATTTTCCTGGAGAGAACGTACCGGGTTGACGATGAAGGCCGCACAGAGTTCCGCCGCCGAGCGCGATACCGCACGACTCGCACTGCTGCATGAAATCGGGCGAGCGCTGGCCTGCGCTCGCAGCGCGCAGGAGGTTCTCCCCGTCGTCGCGGGCAAGGTGCACGACTTTTTCCAGCCCGTAAGTTTGGCTCTCCTTTTGCTAGACCGGGACTCGCAGGAGCTTTACGCGGGACTCGTCGTAGGAAGCCAGGCACAGGGCGTACGCACGCGGCTCAAATTGGGAGAAGGTGTCGCGGGCTGGGTCGCGCAGCATGGCGAGCCTCTGTGGATTGAGGACGCCGGCCAGGACGCGCGTTGCGGCGGCTCGTTTTTCGCGCACTCGAGCGAGGTCCGCTCCGTACTCTGCGTGCCCGTCAACGGCCGCGACTCGGCCTTGGGTGTAATCCAGCTCGCGGCAGGTCCGGGCGGGCCAGGGCTCAGCGGCGTCGAGCTGCCGGTTTTGACCGTGGTGGCGGATTACGTCGCCATCGCGCTCGAGAACACGCGAGATACCATCACCGACGAATGCACCGGTTTGTATAACTCGAGACACCTCGATCACGTGCTGGCGCGCGAGATCGACCGCTCGGCGCGCTTCGGGCACGAGTTCTCCATCGTCTTCATGGATCTCGACGACTTCAAGAGCGTCAACGACACGCACGGTCACCTTCAAGGCTCGAAGCTTTTGGGGATGATTGGGAAGCTCATCCAGGGACAGCTTCGTCTGAGTGACTCGGCGTTTCGCTACGGTGGTGATGAGTTTGTTCTGCTTCTGCCGCAGACATCGAAGTCGAATGCCTTGGTGATGGTGAGGCGTCTCCGGGAAGCGCTGAGCGCGCGTGTCTTTCCCCTGGGGGAAGAACGGGTCTCGAAAGTGACGGCGGCCTACGGCGTGGCGTCGTTTCCGGGTGACGCTACTACGGCCCAGGACCTGCTGCGCGTCGCCGATGCTGCCATGTACCGCGTCAAGAACACCACGCGTGACGGCATCCCTGCGGCGGGCGGAAACGCCAGCGGTCAGGAGTAAATCCAAACGCCGCGTTGCGCGGTGCCTTTCGTTTGCGTCGGCTGAATCTTGCCTGCCATCCGTCCCACCTGATACGATGCTCGTCTTCAAATTCATTATGAGGTGTCTTGATGGCCTATCAGGGACTGAGCTTGGAAGGCAAGAAAGCGCTGATCTTTGGCGGCACCAGCGGGCTGGGAAGGTCGATTGCGTTGGGATTCGCCGAGGCGGGCGCTGACGTCGTGCCGGTCAGCCGGCGTGCTGAAGAAGTCGCCAAGGCCGCGGAGGAAATTCGCGCCCACGGCCGGCGCTCACTTGAACTCACCGGCGACGTGACCCAGCGCAGCGACATCCAGCGCGTCATCGACGGGATGCTGAAGGACTTCGGCCGCATCGACATCCTGGTGAACTCGGCGGGCACCACCAAGCGCGTGCCCTCGCTCGAATATCCCGACGAGGAATGGAACCGCGTCATGAACGTCAACCTCAACGGCACCTGGTACGCCTGCCAGATGGTGGGGCGAGTGATGCGCGACCAGATGTATGGGCGCATCATCAACATCGCTTCCATCGGCGCGTTTCTGAGCCTGCACGAGGTGGCGCCCTACTGCGCGAGCAAAGGCGCGGTGGCCATGCTCACCCGCAGCCTGGGCAACGAGTGGGTGAAGTACAACATCACCGTCAACGCCCTCGCGCCGGGCGTCTTTGAGACGCCGCTCAACCGCAGCGTGATCCACGAAGCGGGCCGCAAAGCCTCGATCCTGTCGCATACGCCCATGAAACGCTTCGGCAACCTGGAAGAAATCAAAGGAGTCGCGATCTTCCTGGCTTCCGACAGCGCCAGCTTCGTCACCGCCGAGATTATCTCGGTCGACGGCGGGTTCATGGCGATGGGAATTGGGCCTTGAAAAGACGGAAGGCAGAAGGCAGAAAGCAGAAGGCTCCGAACTCCGAACTCCTGAAGCCTCAGAACTTCACGTCGGTGGAAAGTTGGACGCCGTTGCCGCTGAGGACGCCTAAAGTCTCGGCGTAGTTGTAGTGGATATAGCCGAGCTTGAAGCTGAGGCGAGGGCTTGCCTGGAGCGTGAACGCCGGGTTGAGCATCAGCCCGCGTGTGAACGCCTGGCTATGCTCCACCTGCTGAACTCCAATCCCGTCCGACAAGTCGAATCCCAACCGTCCTGACAATTTCGTATAGAACCGCGTCGTCAGCAGGTGCCGCTGGTAGAAGCCGGGGTCGAAGAATCCCATGGTAGGCCTTAGGTTGGCCGTGGTATCCGTAGGCGAGGCCCGAGTAACCGATGTCGAATCCCGAGTGTGCCCGGCGGACGGCGTGCCAGTTGAAGATCGCCGACGCACCCAATGCGCGGTCACGGTCGATGGCATGCTGGACGATCGGCCCGGTGCGCGTCTGGGGATTGGCGAAGCTCACGTGGTCGTAAGGTTCCGTATCGAAGCGCCCGCCGAAGCCGCTCAGGTCGAGTTCGGTGCTGGAGGTAGGGAAAAGGCTGAGATTACCCTCGATCCGGCTCTGGATGACGCCCAGCCGGACGGCGAGCGGCGTGTAAGTGATGGCGGAGCGGCTCCAGGTGAAATCGAGGCGCGTTCTCTTCTGCACCAGAATGCTCGCGCCGAGGAAACCAATGGGGCTTATGCCGATGCCCGTCACGGGTAAGAGCCGGCCGGGTATATCGTTGAGCGTCGCCGGGCCAAAGCGCACCAGCCCAACGCCGCCGCGCAGCGTCAGCCGTGAAGAGACTTCGCTCGCTTGCTGATACATGAACTGGGCCGGCGCGACGGCGCCCTGGAGCGCGCCGAGCGGACTGTTCGACGGAAGATAGCTGATCGAGAGTGAAGAGTCCGAGCGCGGCAGCAACGCGGTCTCGATCGTCGTCCCGTAGCCGAACGTCCGCAGGTCTTCGCGCGACCCCTGGGCGGCTACCGCGCTGCCCGGCTCGCCGATTTCGCGTGCGTAGGAGGCGGTCATGTGCAGCGTCGACGGCCACTCAACCTTCTCACGCAGATCGGTGACCTCGGGATTGTGGGGGCTGAGCCGCGCCGCGTGGTCGAGCAGCGCGACGGCCACCCGCCGGTCGTGCCGCACGCGTTCGATGTTAGCGAGCAGCACCACGGCGTCAAAGTCCTGGGGGTACGCCTGCACCAGCCGTTCCGCGAGCGCTTGCGCGTCGCGCACGTCACCTTGGTAGTACTCGATCTGGGCCTTGCCGTACAGCGCCTCGTGGTCCTTGGGGTCCTGCCTGAGCACGGCGTCGAATTGGCGCAGACTGCTTGCGAGCCGGCCCTCCTTGAGGTTCACTTGCGCGAGCAAGATGCGCGCTCCCTGATTCTGCGGCTCGGCGGAGATCAATTCTGCGACGTCGCTGCGCGCGGCCCCGTAGTCCTTCATCTCGAATTCGAGGCGCGCCTCCTCCAGCGGGTAGTCGCGGTTCGTGGGCTGCTCAGCGGCGAGGGTCCGGTACATCGCCAAAGCGTCGCCGAGCCGGCCGGACCAGGTGTAGAGCCGTGCCAGGTTCTCCATCGTCTCGACATCGCGAGGCTGGGAGGCGAGCAGTTCCTGGTTCAAGGTAATCGCCGTCGCGTAGTCCTGTCGCTGACCGAGCAGCCGCGCCAGGTCGACTTTGGCGTCGTGATCATCGGGATAGGCGGCGAGCAGTTGTTGATAACCTCCAATCGCGCCCTCGTAATCGCCGAGCTGAGCCTTGTAGTAGGCCACGGCCTTCAAGGAGTCGTGGTCTTTGGGATAGCTCGCCAGGCGCTTTTCGTAGTAGCCCAGGTATTCGTCAGGCTTGGCCCGAGCCGTAGGATGTTCGGCCGTCCAGTAAGCGGCCTCGTGCGCGTGGGAGACCTGCTGAAGGGCGCGACGGACTTCCGGGTCCGCCGGGTTGGTGCGCTGGAGCTTGTCGAGGATCGACCGCGCCTCAACGAAGTGATTGCTCCAGTAGAGGACCAGAGCCTTGCCTTCGAGCGCATCGTAATCGTCGGGGGACGCGGCGAGCACCTGGTCGTAACGCTCGAGGGCCTCCGCGTAACTGCCGCGTGCGCCCAGGGCCTGCGCCAGACCCAATCGGGCTTCCGAATCGCCGGAGTTGAGCGCGAGCGCCCGGCGGAAAACCGGAATCGCTTCGGCGCTGCGTCCGGCGTGAAACAAGGCCTGGCCGGTTTCCCGCACTAGGTACTCGGCTTCGGGATTCGCGTCGGCGAGACGCCGATAGACCGCTACCGCCTCCGAGTATCGCTTGCAAGCGACGAGCGACCGCGCGAGACTCAGCTCGAGTTTGAGATTCGCGGGTTCGGCAGCCAGCATGCCGCGGTCATCGGCAATGGTTTCGGCACAGCTCTCGGAACTGTGGGTCAACTGGGTCTCGGCGGGCGGCGCGGCAAGCCCATCGGGACTGGCACTCTGCGCCAGGAGACTCGCCGCGCTCGTGAGGATCGTCGCGAGCAGTAGAACTTGCCGGATGGGGATGGTCCACATGGCCCGATTCGCGACGCTGATTCGAGCGCGGGAGTTCATAGCGAGAGGCCTCTTCTCGTGAGCTCTGAAAATCTCCGTCGAAGCTTCCTGGTTACGCACTCAGTCCATCGATGGCTCTTGATCCTGCGGCGGGCAGAGGCCTAACCGCGCTGACCGAAGCCGTGTGCGCGACCTTCTCCCACCGGTGTGACCCGATCAGAAAACGGAGAACGCCCTGGAAGCGGAAAAACAGCACCACTTGCCGGTAGCCCAAGTTTTCCACCAGCGCATAAACGAGCAGCGTCTTGAAGTCGCGAGCGCTCGGATACCGCCGGTGGGTCAGCTCTTCCAGGACCACGGACCCGACAGAGAGAAAAGTGGCGGACACGAGACCCAACACCAGAAACGGAACGTAGACGTCGGGCAAGGTAGCCCGGTAGATGACCGCAAAAGGTATCAGGAGATAGCCGAGAAACTCGACCACCGCTCCGAGCGCCTCGACGTACAGATGAAAGGGGTAGCTCAGGAAGCCCACGGATCCGTACTTGGGGTTGAAGAGAATCTCCGAGTTCTTCCACAGGGTCTGGCAGAGGCCCACCTGCCATCGCCGCCGCTGGCGCGCCAACATGCCAAACGAGGCAGGAGAGTCCGTCCAGCAGACGGAGTCCGAGGTGAAGGCCATTTTGATCTTCCGCTGATGGTCGATCGCCCAGCGGCGCAGCCGGACGATGAGCTCCATGTCTTCGGTGACCGTGTCGATGGAGAATCCGCCTGCTTCCATCACCGTTTCGCGATGAAACACTGTGAACGCGCCTGACATGATCATCGTGGCGCGTAGGACGTCCCAACCCGTCCGCCCGAAGAGGAAAGCGCGCAGGTATTCGACCACCTGAAAGCGCTGCAGGCGGGTGGTCGGGAGTCCGACCCGGGTCACCTGGCCGGCCCTGACCTCGCATCCGTTCAGGATGCGGACGATGCCCCCGCTGGCGATGGTATTGGCGCGCGAGCGGATGATGGGACGCATGAGGCGCAGCAGGGCGTCGCGCTCCAGCACGCAGTCCGCGTCCAGCGTGCAGAAGTAAGGCGTGCGGCACAGGTTGATTCCGGCGTTCAGCGCGTCGGACTTGCCCCCGCGCTCTTTGTGGATCACCAGGAGCCGGGGAGTCACCGGGCTCTGGTAGATGGCCTTGATGCGCCGCGTTGCCAGGTGGGGCCGGTAGATGCCATCGGTTTTCGAGAGGCCAAACGCTTCGATCAGCCCGCCCAGCGTCCAGTCGGTCGATCCATCGTCCACCACGACGATTTCGAGTGCCGGGTAGTCCGTCGTAAGAGTCGCGCGTACCGTCTCGATGATGATCCCCTCCTCGTTCCAGGCGGGAATGATGATGGTCACGGGCGGAGTGACGGGCGACTGGCGGAGATAGTCGAGGCTTTCGTAGGCGCGACGGCGGTTGTTGAGCCAGACGGAGATGAGAGACAGGAGCATCAGCAGCATGTACATCCCGTTGCCGGCCACGAAGTAGCAGGCGAACAGTATGTTGAAAACGGTCAGGCTGTGTGTCAGCAACAGTCTCCACTCGGGCATAAGCTATTCGGAGAGCCTCGAGTCTCCCGATTCCTCCATCGGCCGGGCGATTAGTTTCCGGTCACCCGCTTGGCCCAGGCGTGAACGCGCCGGTCCGGGTGGGCCCGGAAGTCCATCCAGAATTTGCGGCGTACCTCAGGGTTCACGCCGTTTTGCAGAATCCTCTCGAGCGAGGACGTCTTACCCAGGTTCACGAACGTCTCGAGGACGCGTCCTTCGCGCGCACCTGTTCCCTGGACGTAGCGGTCGAGGAGCGAAGGGATCAGGTTGGACTGTTCGAGTTCCTCGATGATCTGTTCCTGGCTGTAGCGATCGCGCGTGTTCACCAGATGCTCGATCATGCCGTCGATCCCGGGCTGGCCGGCTGCGACCAGGGCGCGCGCCGCAGCCTCGCGCACCCGCCAGTTGGGGTCGGTGAGGCGACGGGTGATGCGGGGCGTCAGCGCGGCGTACCGTGGCTTGCCGAGCGCCCGGACGGTGTGCAATCGGACGAACCATTGCGGGTCGTCAAGCAGCCGCGTCAGCACCTCAGCCGGCTCGACGTCGAGACCCGAGCCGCCGAGACCGTGGGGCTTCTGCTCGGGCAGGTATGCGATGACCGGCGCGGCGCGGGCGCGTACGTCCGCACTGGTGTCAAACGGCAGGCGCAGCAGGAAGATCTCCGCCAGCTTACGCGGAAAGAGGTGCGACCTCAGGACAAAGTCCGATTCAAGGGAGGCCCGCCGCTCCACCATCTCTCGCACCGTGTCAGTGGCTAGAAAACGGATGCGCGGGTGAGCGTGGTTCAGCGAGGGCGCAAGATCCAGGGCTCGCTCGAGCGGGAAACCCACCAGGGCGGTTTTCAGGATGCGCAGCGAGATCGTTACTTGAGGCTCGAGCACCAGCGAGTGCAGACGCTTCACCAGCGCCGGAAAACTTTCCGGGACTGCGAGTGTCCCGAGCGCCCGCGCCGCCACTCTGCGAACGTCCGGGTGCGCATCCTCCAGGGCGTTCGCGAGCAGCGGCCAGCTTGCTTCATGGCGGATTAAACGCAGGTTCTCCGCGCTCTGGGCCCGCAGCAGGAAGCTGAATTCGCTCACGTGCGCCACCAGACCGCCGGGCCGGCGTACGGAGTCGCGCAACAACTCGCGCTGTTCCTGACCCATAAGGTTTCGCTGCCAGACTTGGACCAGTCCCAGGTCCTCGCAGAGCCGCCGCAGGACGGGGAGTTGCTCGGGCGTCGGGTGCTGCTCCAGGCAGAGTTGCTCCAGCATGTGAGTCCGGTCGTATCCCTGGAGCTGGTCAAGCGTGGAGAGTCCTCGCAGATACTCGACGTCGCCTGCCACGATGGCGCTGACCAGCGGCCCGAAGTTCTCGCGTAGCGCGTCCAGGCGCTTGAAGTGCCGATCCCGCCGCCGGCGACGGCCCACCGCCAGCACAATCATCAGCGCAAGGCCCGCCGCTAACGCCACGGAGAGCGCCAAAGCCAGTTCGACGATGTTCCGAGCGACGAGCGACATCCCTCTGGGGCTCTTCCTCCCAGATCCCCCTTGCCAGGACAATTTCCAGTACAAGCTTCGCCGGTAGACCGGCCGACTAGCCGGAGCCTCTCGGGATGTGGGGCTCCGGCACGCTGGTCCAGACGCTAGACTAAGCCGATCGTACTGGCTTCCCAATATAGGTAATTGCTTAGTACTGGGGGGAATTTACCCTAGGGTAAACAGGGCTTCGCTCGACGCTCACACGCCGCTCCCGATGGCTGTTAAACTAATCCGCTTATGCGACGCCAGACAGCCAGCCTCCGCCGGTTGGGGAGCGCGCTTGCGCTGGTACTCCTGGCTTGGGGGCCGGCGACCGCCCGGGCAAGGATCCTCACTGACGAGACGGGACGGCGCGTCAACGTCCCCGAGCATCCCGAGCGCCTGATTTCCCTCGCCCCAAGCATCACGGAGACGCTCTACGCTCTCGGACTCGGTGATCGTCTGGTGGGCGATACGGACTACTGCGATTATCCTCCTGAGGCGAAGCTGAAGCCGCACGTCGGCGCCGTCCTCAATCCCAGTCTCGAAAAGATTGTCGCCTTGAAGCCCGACCTGGTGCTGGGTATTGCGGAAGCCAACCGCCGCGAGACGGCCGACCAGCTCGATCGGCTTGGCATCCCGCTCTATGGCTTGACCGCGCACAGCCTGGCTGACACGTTGCGTTTGATCACCGACCTCGGCCGCGTGCTCGGTGACGAAGCCAAGGCGCAGGCGTTGGTCGCAAGTCTCGCGCGCCGGATTGACGCCGTCGAGAAGCGCGTGGCCGACCAGCCTCGCCCCAAGGTCCTCTTCGTGACCTGGTATCGTCCGCTGATCACTGCCGGACCTCATACCTTCGTATCCGACGTTATCCAGCGAGCCGGCGGTGTATCCATCTCCGACGACCTCCACGGCGATTGGCCGCGCATGAGCCTGGAAGAGGTGCTGGTGCGCGATCCTGACGTGATTGTCTTTCCGAGCGACACGTCGCTTTCGCCCGGACCGAAGGAATTCGCCGCCATGCCTGGCTGGAAAGACCTGCGCGCCGTCAAGAATCATCGGATGTACTTCGCCTCGGAGGCCATCATTCATCCCAGCCCGCGGCTCGTGGACGCGCTCGAAGATGTGGCGCGCATCCTGCATCCGGTCCGCGAAGGGAGCCGCTGATGGTCCTGGCCGCGACGCGCCGCAACGTGGTGAGCGTGATGCTCGTCTTGAGTGGCGCATTGCTCGTGGTGGGTGTGGGAGCGCTGGCCATTGGCGGAGTCCACGTCGCACTCTCTGACGTGTGGGGCAGTCTTGTGGGCGCAGGCCCGCGCACTGACGCGACAGTGATCGTGCGGGAGATCCGGCTGCCGCGCATCGTGCTCGCCGCGCTGGTGGGTGCGGCGCTGGCGGTCGCGGGCACCGCGCTCCAGGCGCTGCTGCGCAATCCTCTCGCCGACCCTTACGTCCTCGGGATTTCGAGCGGCGCGGCCCTCGGTGATATCGCTGCGCTGTGGATTGGCGGACGCGTGGCGGCGGCATCGCCGCTCGCGGCGTTTATCGGGGCGCTCGCCACCATGACTTGGGTCTACCTCTTGGGCCGCCGGCGCGGACGCCTGGCGAGTACTTCGCTGCTGCTGGCGGGAGTCATCACCGCCTCGTTCCTCTCCGCCGTCATTCTGTTCGTACTGACCATGCTTTCCACGCGCGACGTGCGCGGCGCGGCATTCTGGCTGATGGGCGACTTGAGCGTGGTGACCGGAGTGCAATTGAAACTGCTGGCGCCCGCCATCGTGCTCGGGACGGTGGCGCTCTACGCGTTGTCAAAAGATTTGAACGTGCTCCTGCTGGGCGAAGAAGAGGCGGCGCACCTCGGTGTAAGCGTTACACGAGTCCACACCGTGGTCTACATTTTGGCCTCATTGCTCACTGGCCTGGCCGTCTCGGTGAGCGGCGCGATTGGCTACCTCGGATTGCTGGTGCCGCACCTCGGGCGGATGCTGGTGGGCAACGACCATCGGACATTACTGCCCACGGCGGCGCTGGGCGGCGCCATTGTCCTCGTCATCTCGGATACCCTGGCGCGCACCGTGATCGCGCCGTCCGAGTTGCCCGTGGGCGCGGTGACAGCCGTCGCGGGCGCGCCGGTGTTTATCTATTTGCTGAGGCGAACGGCAGGTTGAGGTGGATGCGGATGGACCCCGTTCAACCCCTCACCCGGCGCTCCGCGCCACCCTCTCCCGCGAGGGGAGAGGGACAGACGCAACCTTCCTCCTCCCCTCGCCCCTTGCGGGAGAGGGGCCGGGGGTGAGGGGCTCCTCGATCCAAGGCGCAAAGACGCGAAGGGGAACGCAAAGGCTAATTCAGAACTGAGAATACTGAGAATTTATAATTCACTCATGGCCAATCTAACCGTTAGTGCTGAAACGCGAGTCTCGACCATAGGCGCTGGTCTCACCGTTGAAGGCGTCGCGTTCCACTATCCGCAGTTCGCGCTCGCGCCCACCAGCTTTGAGGCGCGCGCCGGCGAACTGGTCGCCATTATCGGACCCAACGGCTCCGGCAAATCGACGCTGCTCGAGATTGCGAGCGGATATCTGAAGCCGCTCGAAGGTCGTGTGGAGCTCGATGGCGTGGACCTCCACCGCCTGCCGCCCCGCGCACGCGCCGCGCGTGTGGGTGTCGCGCAGCAGGATACGCCACTGCTGTTCTCGTTCACCGTGCGCGAATTTGTACGCCAGGGCCGGCACCCGCATCTGGGCCCGCGACTGTTCGAGTCGACCGACGACGAACGTTGGGTCGAGTGGGCGATTGCGCAGACGCACCTCGAGCCGCTCGCCGATCGGCGGATGACGGAAATCAGCGGAGGCGAGTTCCAACGCGCCGTGCTGGCGCGGACTCTCGCCCAGCGGCCGCGCCTGATCCTGCTCGATGAGCCCACCGCCAACCTCGACATTGGGTATCAAATCGAAATGCTGCGCCTCTTGCGGACCCTTGCGGTTTCGGAAGATTTCGCGACCGTCATCGTCACCCACGAGCTGAACCTGGCCGCCGAGCTCGCCGACCGGCTGCTGCTGCTTGACGGCGGCCGCTGCCTCTGCCAGGGAACGCCTGAACAGGTGCTCGAGTCTAGCGCGCTGAGCCGCGTCTTTCGCACCCCTGTGGTCGTGGATCGCAATCCGTCGAGCGGCCGCCCCCGGGTATCCTGGGTGGCGCGATAGTTTGGCTCAGCGCCCAAGCGGGGGCGCTCATGCGCTCGGGAACAGCAGGTACTCGAGCGCGAGCAATCCAATCGCGGCGCCGGTCGTCACCAGCGTGACCACCAGCCCGACGCGGCTGAATTCCCAAAAGGTAATGCGCACCTTCTTGTTGGCCTGCTGCAGGACGATGAGGTTGGCGATAGAGCTGAACGGAGTCGAGTTGCCGGCGAGGGTGCTCGTCGCGGCCAGCACCAGCCAGACGAAGTGGACGTGCTGGAACGACCCGACCAGCGGGCGGAAGAGCAGTACCGCCGGCACGTTGCTCACCAGGTTCGAGAGCACGAGCATGATCCCGCTCAAAGCGAAGAGTTGGGAGACCTGCCCGCCGTGGAACCACGGCTCGAAGCGCTGGATAACGTAGTCGGTGGCGCCGGAAGTCTCGAAGCCGCGGATCACCACGAAGAGCGAAGCGAAGAACAGCAGCAGCGTCCAGTCGATACGCTCGTGAATGAAGGCGGACTTCACGCGTCCGATGAGCAGGATGAGCGCGCCGACCGAGATGGCGACCAGCGGGAAGGAAAAGTTGAACATCCACAGCACCACCACGAGTGACGCCGCAAGAACGCACTTCGCGAGCAGCCTCCGGTCGACGGAGACGGCCATGGGCGCGGCGGCGGCGAGCGTCGCGTGACGTAGTTCGCGCCGGAAGATCAGCGCCAGCAGCAGGAAGTCGAGGGTGAGTCCCACCAGCGCGACGGGCGCCAGGTGTCCGAGGAATCCTAAGAATGAGAACTTGGCCGTGACCCCGATCAGAGCGTTCTGCGGATTCCCCGTTACGGACATGGCCGAGCCGACGTTAGCGGAGGTCGCGAGCGCGATGACGTAAGGCTTGGCGGGAAGCTTGAGCCGCTCGGTGACGGTCAGCACGATGGGCGCGAAAATCAGGCAGATGGTGTCGTTGACGAAGAAGGCGGAGAGGATGCCGGAGGTGAATACCAGCAACGCCAGGAGTTGTAAGCGGCTGCGCGCCAGTCCTGCGACATGGACGGCGATCCAGTCGAAGAATCCTGAGACCAGGAAGTGCGCCACCAGGATCATGATGCCCAGGAGAAAAATCAGCGTATTCCAGTCGATGGCCTGATACGCGGCGTCGAGCGTCAACACCCGCGCGAGGACCATCGCCACTGCCCCACAGAAAGCCGCCGCGGTGCGGTCGAGGTAGCTGCCCAGATTGCTTTCCACTGCGATCAGCAGGTAGGTGGCGAGGAAGATGCCGGCCGGGAGCCAGTGGATGGGCGGCAGATGCGGAATGGGCAGAGGCACTAGGAGAATATACAACGGTGCCGGTCGAAATCGGCACCCGACCTGATTGACAGCCTCGGTGAGGGCGACCACAATGGAGAGGCACGATTCAGCAATCGAGAATGAGAGAAACGAAGCGTTGCGTTCCGGGCACCCGCCTGAGGTAAGGTTTGGAGGATGAGGGTACCAACCGGCCAGATCGGCTTAATGTCCGACCGCTGTGCCAAGGGCCGCTCCTCGGGTCAGCGAACAATGGTCCGGGCGTGAAGATTACCAAGAAATGAAGGTATGATCATCATGCTTGCTCCGGCGAAGAAAAGGCGATATAATCGCCGGCATGAGAAAACCCAAGCGTAAGGGGATGATGACGATCGGGAGATTTCGGGAGCTGTTCGGGGAGGAAGAGCGGTGCTGG
>DASZAI010000022.1:0-18280 GCA_035945295.1 Terriglobia bacterium
TGTTCATCCCGGTCCTCTCGTACTAAGGACAACTCCCCTCAAATCTCCTACGCCCACACCAGATAGGGACCGAACTGTCTCGCGACGTTCTGAACCCAGCTCACGTACCGCTTTAATAGGCGAACAGCCTAACCCTTGGAACCTTCTACAGCTCCAGGATGCGATGAGCCGACATCGAGGTGCCAAACCGGAGCGTCGATATGAACTCTTGGCTCCGATCAGCCTGTTATCCCCGGCGTACCTTTTATCCGTTGAGCGATGGCCCTTCCATACAGAACCACCGGATCACTAGGTCCCACTTTCGTGCCTGCTTGACTTGTTGGTCTCGCAGTCAGGCGGGCTTATGCCCTTGCACTCGACGGCTGATTTCCAAACAGCCTGAGCCCACCATGGAGCGCCTCCGTTACAATTTAGGAGGCGACCGCCCCAGTCAAACTACCCGCCTAGCCGTGTCCCTCGCCCGGATTACGGGCGAAAGTTAGAACCACAGAATCATCAGGGTGGTATCTCACCGTTGGCTCCCCGGGACCCGAGAATCCCGGTTCTAAGCCTCCCACCTATCCTGCGCAGACAACCCCATAGTTCAGGGCTAGGGTATAGTAAAGGTGCACGGGGTCTTTCCGTCTAGGTGCGGGTAGCCGGCATCTTCACCGGCACTACAAGTTCGCTGAGTCACTCGCCACGACAGTCGCTCTATCGTTACGCCATTCGTGCAGGTCGGAACTTACCCGACAAGGAATTTCGCTACCTTAGGACCGTTCAATCGTGTTGCTTCCGCTTGCGGCGGAGGCGCGGACATTTCTGCCGCGCTCTCGATGTCGCCATCGAGTTCGGACCATATCATCCCGGAAGACTTCCGGGTCTGGCGTATGGTCTCTGGGGATTCCCAAGCCGTTCCAGAACTTCCTGATCAGAGTACTTGCGTTTACCGCCATCGTTCATATCGCGCCGAATCGCCAGGATCCGCTCCACCCCTTCACGGGTGTGGTGCCGACCCTCGCGCATCAATTCGGCAAGCTGTTTGAACTTGGCGAAATCGCGTTTCTTCTTTGCGGATAGGAAGTGGAAACGCTCGAAGAAAGGGATCACATTCTGAAGAATGGGAAGAAGATGGTTGACTTCGTAATACCAAACTCCATCCCGCCGCTGCCGCATCGTACCGCAGGCCAAGTGAGTCTTAAACTGCGTGAGCATCACCGGGTCCCGCTGAGAGATGTTGAAGCAGAGAGAAATCTTCCAGGGAAGCGTGCAGTCGCTTCGAGGCCGAAACGACACGTTAAAGCTTCCCTCACCGTCGGCGAAGCCAGCCAAGTACCAGCCCACCTCCGGTGGAACGTCCTTCACATCAAGCACGGCTGAGTCTTTCCTGCTGATGACCCGCACTCCTTGCATTGTCACTGCCGCCATTTTCGGCCCTGGGGGGCCTAGCGGCGAGTAGCAGGAGATACGCCGGGTTTTCCAGCATACAGCCAGATTTTGTTCTCGGAACTACAGCGGTCAGTCTATAGTTACGGCCGCCGTTCACCGGGGCTTCAGTTCGCAGCTTCTCTCACATTACTGCAAGATGACCGCTCCCTTTAACCTTCCGGCACCGGGCAGGCGTCAGCCCCTATACGTCGTTTTCGACTTAGCAGAGACCTGTGTTTTTGTTAAACAGTCGCAGAGCGCGTTTCACTGCGGCCTCCTCGGGCTTGCACCCTAGCGAGGCACTCCTTCTTCCGAAGTTACGGAGTTAATTTGCCTAGTTCCTGAGCGAGTGTTCTCTCAAGCGCCTTTGGATATTCACCTCGTCTACCTGTGTCGGTTTGGGGTACGGTTGCGTTAGAGACTCCTTAGCGGATTTTCTTGGCAGCATGAAATCACAGACTTTACGGGGCTAAAGCCCCTCGGCTCACACCTCAGAGTCGGCTTTAAACCGACCCGGCGGATTTGCCTGCCGGATCCTCCTTAATGCGCGCATCGCCATCCATCAGACGACTCCGCTATCCTTCTGCGTCCCCGCTTCGTGATAACGTCTCCGCCGCAGTGCCGGAATATTAACCGGCCGTCCATCGGCTACGCCTTTCGGCCTCGCCTTAGGGACCGACTGACCCTGAGCGGATTAACCTTTCTCAGGAAACCTTAGACTTTCGGCGCGGAGGGTTCCCACCTCCGTTATCGCTACTTATGCCGGCAGGGTCACTTGAGTACGGTCCACGAGCCCTCGCGGTCTCGCTTCAAACTGTACTCAACGCTCCTCTACCAGACCATGATCCGAAGACCATGGAATCCGCAGCTTCGGTTGATGGCTTGAGCCCCGTTGAATTATCGGCGCAAAGTCACTCGACCAGTGAGCTGTTACGCTTTCTTTAAAGGATGGCTGCTTCTAAGCCAACCTCCTGGCTGTCTGAGCGACTTCACTTCCTTTCCCACTTAGCCACCTATTCGGGACCTTAGCTGACGGTCTGGGCTATTTCCCTCTCGACAACGAAGCTTAGCCCCCGCTGTCTGACTCCCGGACTGCGCGACACGGCATTCGGAGTTTAGTTGGATTCGGTATCCGTTAACGGACCCTAGTTCATCTAGTTCTCTACCACCGTGAGCGACCATCCGAGGCTAGCCCTAAAGCTATTTCGAGGAGAACGAGCTATCACGGAATTTGATTAGCCTTTCACCCCTACCCTCAGTTCATCCGAGCTGTTTTCAACCAACACCGGTTCGGGCCTCCGGCCACTGTTAAGTGGCTTTCACCCTGACCAAGGGTAGATCATCCCGCTTCGCGTCTATTGCCCGCCACTCGTCGCCCTATTCAGACTCGCTTTCGCTACGGCTCGCTCCCCCTTGCGGGATCATCGCTTAACCTGGCGACGGACAATAACTAGCCGGCTCATTATGCAATAGGCACGCCGTCAGGCTTGCTCGCCCCTCTGAAATCTCAGATTTTCAAATCTGAAATCTCAGAGGGACGAGCGTTGCCCTTCGACTGCTTGTAGGCATACGGTTTCAGGTACTTTTAACTCCCCTCGCAGGGGTGCTTTTCACCTTTCCCTCACGGTACTAGTTCACTATCGGTCGCCAGCACGTGTTTAGCCTTACGGGATGGTCCCCGTAGCTTCCCGCGGGGTTTCTCGTGCCCCGCGGTACTCAGGAACGCGCGTTAGAGTCCGGTCAGCTTTCACCGAAGTGGCTATCACACCCTATGGCCGACTTTTCCAAGTCGTTTGGCTAGCCGCCGGATTGGTAACTCTATGGTTCTACACCGACGCGCGCCCTACAACCCCCAACTCTCCATATTGAGTCATTGATCTATCGGGTCATCGGGTCATTGAAAAACCAACTCTGGGTCAAAGAGCGGGCCTTCAATGGTTCGATGACTCAATCTCTCAATGGCGCAATATGGAAAGCTGGGTTTGGGCTATTTCCGCGTTCGCTCGCCGCTACTAGCGGAATCGCTGTTGCTTTCTTTTCCTCCAGGTACTGAGATGGTTCACTTCCCTGGGTTGGCTCGCACCCGCCTATGTATTCAGCGGGCCGTACCTCGATTTTATCGAGGCGGGTTTCCCCATTCGGAAATCCCCGGATCAAAGAGTGCTTCCCTCTCCCCGAGGCTTATCGCAGGTAGCCACGTCCTTCATCGCCGTCTGGCGCCAAGGCATCCACCGTACGCCCTTAGTAGCTTGACCATAAAATCTGCTCAACACACATGAGAAGCTGTCAGCCCTCAGCTTGCAGCACTCAGCGAAGACCAAATTAATCCAGTCTTTTGCTGAACGCTGATCGCCGACTGCTAATCGCTCCCCTTGTCAAACAGACTCGCCTTGCTTTCTGCCCGGATATCCGCCGGGCAGACTGAGCACTTGTAGACGCCGCACTATTCAGTTGTCAAAGAACGTCGAGTGCCGAAGGCGGCCTTAACCGTCTCGACCTCATCCAGCCCCCGAGGAATCGGCCTTATCGCCGAGCCCTCTGGGACCCTGGGTTGGATGCTCCCGCGAACCTGGAGCATCCAGCTCAGTTCCCCATTCCATGAGGCTGATTGAATTATTCTCGATGACTTCTTGACTTTCAGTTCCTTCCGCCCGTCCAATCTCCAACTGCTCGCTCGCCAATCGCCATACGACGGCGCTCGGGCAGGCACTTACTTCCCGACAGCCTTCAAATCGTTTTTTTGTTTCAGGGGGGACCGAAACAGGCAGGACGTTCAGCTACCAAGACCCACTTGCTTCATGCCCCTATCGGAACGTCTCGTCTCATCGACCTCCTGCGTTTGCCCTCGACCTGCCGAGGTCACTTACGTAGCCGACCGTGCTTCCCACAAGACTTAACCCTCGACAGCATGTCGGCAATCACACATAGTAATCGGCTCCAAAAGAAAATGCAAGAAATATTTTTTGCAGAAGATGGACCTGGCGCAGAATGCGGATAACTGTACACCATCAGTTCTTTCCATCAATCGGCCGTTTAACGACGACGGCCATCCGCAAGCAAGACCCTGGTCGACGAACACGGAATCGGCAAGTCCACCATGACGTGCAGCCCTGGTCTCAGCTTCAGGATGAGGCTCACGATCCCGTCGGGCCATTCTGCCCGACCTTGACCACCAGATACCGCTCGCCAAGCACCACGCCCGCGAAAACAGTAGGGGAAATGAGTCGCGGCGAGAAGAGAGGATTGACACGTTCGATAGTCTCGCAGCAAATAGAGTGACGGTCCGAATGTTCTCCGATCGGCTTGAACCTGATTATAAAACAGTAATCCGGCGTGTACTCTCTAGGTACTTTACAGACTTTGGCAACATTGATATAAACTTGCACTTTGACGCTGCGGGAGATGCCAGCCATACATGCGGCCCTCCTAACCGGTCAGTAAGTAAGACGAGCAACGTCAAGTCAAGGACGGGAAGGGGCACCTGGAGGTTCCGACAGCCCGCCTTAGGCAACTTCCCATCCCAGAACGAAGAGTTCGGCCGATTGACAGTGGCGTGAACGCACGTACACTGAATGAATGCTGGCCCTGGCAAGTGAAGCCAAGAGAGTGATGCCGATGATGCAATGGGTAGTCGGAGCGCTGGTTCTGGTGGTGGTTGGAGTGGTTCTCCGCCGCCTACTCAACTTGGATTCCGAACCCCAGGGCTCGTTTGACGGGCTCGCCCGCATCGGCCAACTCCGCGAATCAGTCTACAAGCCCGTCGAGCGTGAACTCGAGACCCGCTCCGCCATCGTCGCCATCTCGCTCAATGAGGCGTTTGAAGAGCGCGACTCCGGCCGTTCCGACATCGCCTGGCGGCTGGTACGGTTGTCAGCCGCCGAGTGGACGCGGCTGGCGGAGGTAACTGCCAACCTTCTCGCTCTGATGGCCAGGTACATGCCGCTCGCCCGCGTGGTCGTCCCCGTCCGAAGCCTCGCCACCCACCGGTTTAAGTCGCAGATTATGATCGACCAGGTCCGGATGCACGACGTCCTCAACCAGCTGGTTTTCCGCTCCAAGCTGCGATACCAGTTGCAGGTGCGCATCCTGCGCCGCTGCGTCGACAGCCTCACCGAGGAATTCCTCCGCCAGTGCCGTTCGGCTGCCGAGAACGAAAGCGAGCGCACGCCCGAGGTGTGGAGTTCTCTCGACTTCCAGTACCACGACTTCGACTTGGTGACCAAAGAAGTTCTGCTCGCGCTGCGCGCTTTCCTGGTCTGCCTCCAGGACTCCGATCTGAAGGAGTTCGTCAGCGAACTCCCAGCGGTTCTTCCGCAGGCCGCGCGATCTGTTCCAGATGCGGTGGCCGTCGAGCAGCGCTAGTCCTCCCGGCCATCAATATCCCCTGCCAATCCCTGGAGAATGATACGCCTGCCTGTGTCCAGCTAATCGTTGACTTGCTCGCGGCCTGTGCCTAAGATGGATGCCTCTCACGGAGGAATCATAGGGTTTCATGGCTGAGCAAACGATCTCACACTATCGCATTCTGGAAAAACTGGGCGGCGGCGGAATGGGAGTGGTCTACAAGGCCGAGGACAGCAAACTCGGCCGGTTCGTGGCTCTCAAGTTCCTCCCTGAGGAGTACGCCCAAGACCGTCAGGCCATCGAGCGCTTCCAGCGCGAAGCCCGATCCGCTTCGGCGCTCAATCATCCGCACATCTGCACCATCTACGACATCGACGAGCAGGAAGGCCGGCACTTCATTGCCATGGAGTTGCTCGAGGGCGAAGCGCTCAACCACCTGCTCGCCGCCAGGCCCCTGCGAATCGACGCCCTGCTTGACCTCGCCATTCAGATTGCCGACGCCCTGGATGCGGCTCACCGCAAAGGCATTGTCCATCGCGACATCAAACCGGCCAACATCTACGTCACCAATCGAGGCCAAGCCAAGATCCTCGACTTCGGACTCGCGAAACTCGTGTCGCGCGGACCAAGGACCACGGAGACGGTGGGACTCTCGGGCGCAGCGACCGTCGCCGAGCACCTTACCAGCCCCGGCATGGCAATGGGCACGGTCGCCTACATGTCGCCCGAGCAGGCGCTCGGCCGCGAAGTCGACTCGCGCACCGATCTCTTCAGCTTCGGCGCCGTCCTCTACGAGATGGCGACGCGGCGGCAGGCCTTTACCGGCAGTACGTCGGCCGCCGTCTTCGACGCCATCCTCAACCGCACCCCTACTCCGCCGCTGCGCTTGAATCCCGAGTCGCCCGCCGAGCTCGACCGCATCATCTCGAAGGCGCTCGAGAAGGATCGCGAGCTGCGCTACCAGAGCGCCTCAGAGATGCTCTCCGACTTGAAGCGGCTCAAGCGCGACACGGACTCGGGCCGCGAGTCGGCGGCGCGGACGCCGCGTTCGGGGTCGACGGCGGCCGAGCCGCGCACCGAGAAGTCGCTTGCCGTGCTGTATTTCGAAAACCTTGGCGGCTCGAAGGAAGACGAGTACTTCCGCGACGGCATCACCGAAGACATCATCATTGAGCTCTCGAAAATCAAGGACCTCCAGGTGTTCCCGCGCTCCGCCATGCTCGCCTATCGCGATAAGCCGGTGACGGCGCCCGAGATTGGTGAACAGCTCGGCGCCGGATACGTGCTGGGCGGCAGCCTGCGGCGCGCCGGCAACCGCCTCCGGATCACCGCGCAGCTCGTCGAGGCGCGCACCGGACATTCCGTCTGGGCGGAGCGCTACGACCGCCAACTCGAGGACGTGTTTGCCATCCAGGACGAAATCGCGCAAGCCATCGCCAAGGCGCTCCAGGTGATGCTCACCGAGCAGGAGAAGCGCGGCATCGTCAAGCCGCCCACCGTCGACGTGCAGGCTTACGATTACTACTTGCGCGGCCGGCAGTTCTTCCACCAGTTCCGCCGTAAGGGACTCGAGTTTGCGCGGCAGATGTTTGCCCGCGCCATCGTCATCGATCCAGGCTACGCGCGCGCCTACGCCGGTGTGGCCGATTGCTGCTCGTTCCTCTACGTGTATTGGGAGGGCAGCGAGGCCAACCTGAAAGAGGCGGACGCCGCCAGCCGCAAGGCCGTCGAACTCGACCCGGACCTCGCCGAAGCGCACGCCTCGCGCGGACTCGCCATTTCCATGCGCAAGCAGTACGACGAAGCGGTGAAGGAATTCGAGATCGCGATTCGCCTGAATCCCAAGCTCTTCGAGGCCTACTACTTCTTTGCGCGCGCCCGCCTCGCCCAGGGCAAGCTCGCCGAGGCCGCCCAGTTATTCGAGCAGGCGTCGCAGGTCAATCCTGAGGATTACCAGTCCGTGGCGCTGCTGGCGATGGTTTACAAGGGGCTGAATCGCCTCACTGACTCACAGGCGGCCTATCGCCGGTCTCTGCTGATCATCGAGAAGCATCTCGAGCTTCACCCCGATGACGCGCGAGCGTTGTACTTGGGCGCGGGCTCGCTATGTCAGTTGGGCGAACGAGCCAAGAGTGAAGAATGGCTGGCGCGCGCCCGGCGCATGGAACCCGACGATCCTGGCGTACTCTACAACGTCGCCTGCGGGTATTCGCTGCTGGGGAACGTGGAGAACGCCATCGAGTGTCTGGAGCAGGCTGTGGACCTCGGCTTCGCTTTCAAGGAGTGGATCCAGCATGACGCCGACCTCAACCCGCTCCGCTCCCATCCCCGCTTCCAGGCACTGCTCACGCGGCTGTGAATTCGGACGGCGCTGACGCACCAACCCCGCCTTGCATGGCGCCACGCGATCATGGGGCTTCCGCAGCCCTTTGGCGGTCTTTGCGTCTGTGCGTGAGATTCTCTTCGCTTGTCACACCGATGCCTGCTCGGCGGCGCGGCGCTGGAAGATTTCGATATACACGTTGACCAGCGTTACCGCCGCGGGCGTGATTCCCGGGATCCGTGCCGCCTGGCCGAGGGTGAGCGGGCGGACTTTGGTGAGTTTCTCGACCACCTCGCGCGACAGGCCGGAAACCTTGCGGTAGTCGAACCAATCGGGGATGTGGCGTGATTCGGCGCGCTTCATGCGCTCGATCTGGCGTTCCTGCTGGGCGAGATAGCCTTCATACTTGAAGTCAGTCTCGATGCGGCGAGCTTCTTCGCGGGAAAGTATCGCAGTTTCCAGGCTCCACAAAGCCCCCTCACCCGCCGCTTGCGCGGCATCCTCTCCCGCGGTGGGGCGAGGGCGGAGGGTGCTCAGGCCCTCGCCGATCCAGGCCATCAGGTCGTCGATTCCAACCTCGGAGCGCTTGAGAAGCTGCGCGCCCGTCAGGGTATTGGCGCCCGTGAAACGGTTGCCGTCCACCAGTCCAAGCTTCGAGTAGATCTCGCGGCCGGCGCGTGACGCGGGGTCGAGTCGCGTCTCCGCGAGGAACCTTGTCGCCGCCGAAATCGTCCGCTGTTTTTCGAGGAACGCCTCGTAATCGGTCTGCTTGATGGTGCTCACCTGGTAACCGAGGGGCATCAGACGCTCATCCGCGTTGTCGATGCGCAGGTGCAGGCGGAACTCGGCGCGTGACGTGAACATACGGTAAGGCTCGTCGCAGCCCTTGCTCACCAGGTCGTCGATCAGGATACCGGTGTAGCCGCGCGTACGCTCGATCACCAGCGGGTCTTTGCCCTCGACGCGCAGGCCGGCGTTGATGCCCGCCATGATGCCCTGGCACGCCGCCTCCTCGTAGCCCGTCGTGCCGTTGATCTGTCCGGCGAGGAACAGGTCCTTGATCTTCTTGGTCTCGAGCCAGGGATGGAGCTCGGTGGGCTGCACCATGTCGTACTCGATGGCGTAGCCGGGACGGATCATGTCGGCGTCTTCGAGTCCCGGAATCGACTTAACCATGGCCATCTGCACGTCAATGGGCATCGAGGTCGACATGCCGTTGACGTAGATTTCGTTGGTGTCCAGACCCTCAGGCTCGAGGAAAATCTGGTGCTGCGGCTTGTCAGCGAACTTGACGACCTTGTCCTCGATCGAGGGGCAGTAGCGCGGCCCGCGACTCTGAATCTGCCCGGAGTAGAGCGGCGAGCGATGCAGGTTGTCGCGCAGGATGCGATGCGTCTCCGCGTTCGTGTAGCCGATCCAGCAGACGGTCTGCGGCTGGGTAATCGCGCGGGTGCGGAAGCTGAACGGCGTCGGTACGGGGTCGCCCGCCTGTACTTGGAACTTCGAGAAGTCGATGGTACGCGCGTCCAGCCGCGGCGGCGTCCCAGTCTTAAGGCGTCCTACTTCGAATCCCAGGCGGCGCAACGCTTCCCCCAGCATTACCGCCGGGGGCTCGCCGGAGCGCCCGGCCGGATACGTCTGCTCGCCGCAGTGAATCAGCCCGTTCAGGAATGTGCCCGTCGTGACAATGACGGCGCCCGCTTCGACGGTGCGGCCGTCGCGCAACCGGATGCCGCGCACGCGAAGGCGAGGTGTCGTGTCATTCTGAGGAGCGGGACGCGACGAAGAATCTCGCACTGCGGCGGTAAGAGATCCCTTCGCGAAGCTCAGGGCAGGCTCTTCGCTGCGCTCAGGATGACAACTAATGTCAGCATGACCGTCCCCAGAGTCGCCGTCAGTCACTAAGCTCTGCGCGCTTTGCGTGCTCCGCGGTGGATGGGCGTCCTCGCTGAGCACCAAGTCCACGACCTCCGCCTGCTTGATGCGCAGGTTCGGCTCGGCTTCGAGTACCTGGCGCATCCTCACTCGGTACTGCTTCTTGTCGGCCTGGGCGCGCGGCGACCAGACGGCCGGGCCGCGGCTGGTGTTGAGCAGGCGGAACTGAATCCCCACTGCATCAATCACCTCGCCCATCACGCCGCCCAGCGCGTCGACTTCGCGCACCAGGTGTCCCTTGGCCACGCCACCTACGGCGGGATTGCAGGACATCTGCGCAATCAGGTCAAGGTTCATGGTGTAGAGGGCGGTACGCAGTCCCATGCGCGCCGCGCCCATCGCCGCCTCGCAGCCCGCGTGTCCTGCGCCGACTACTACGACATCGTATTTTTCTGTAAAGCGCGACGACATTGGCTCAAATCCTTGCGGATGCCCGTGGATAATTCTCACAGAGTCAGAACCGGCCGCGGAAATCGAAGAGGTCGATCAAGGAGAGCTCCCAACCCGGGAACTGAGTCGAAGTGAGCTTGGCGTCGCCGGCGAGCGCCGCGTCCACGAGATACTTCTTGCCTTGCAGCTTCAGGATCTCCACCGTCTTCGCCTGCGGGTCGATGAGCCAGACCTCCGGGACTCCCGCTTCCCCGTACAAGGCCAGCTTGGTGGCGCGATCGTGCGCCGCCGTCGAGGGCGAAAGGATTTCAACCACCAGGTCGGGCGCTCCGTGGATGTAGCTTTCGAGGATGATGTTGGCGCGAGACTCGGAAACGAAGATAAGGTCCGGCTGTAGCGCGGTATCCTCGCCCAGGCGAACGTCAAGCGGCGCCGTCCACACCTCACCCAGCTTGCCTTCGAGGACAAAAGGCCCCAAACTCTGGGCCAAGTTCTGAAGAACCGACTGATGTTTCGTCGTGGGAGAAGGGGTCAAGTGCACCTCCCCGCGAATCAGCTCGTAGCGCTTGCCGTCGTCGGGAAGCTCGCGGAACTGCTCGTACGTCAGCTTGGGGATAACGTCGGTGCCCATCTCCCTGATTATACCTCGTCAGTATATTAAGCGATTGACAAACCGCTGGGACTGCCGATAGTGTACCGCCCGTCGATGAAGATCCTGGTGGTGGGCTCGGGCGGGCGCGAGCACGCGCTGGCCTGGAAGCTCCACGAGAGTCAGCACGTTGAGGCGTTCTACTGCGCCCCCGGCAACGCGGGGATCGCGCAAGAGGCGGAGTGCGTTCCGCTGGACGTTTCGCGCCCCCAGGAGATTCTCGCGCTCGCGAAGCAATTGCCGGCGGACCTCACGGTGGTCGGACCGGAAGCGCCGCTGGTCGCGGGCCTTGCCGACGAGTTCGCGCGCGAAGGGCTCACCCTGGTCGGACCCACACGGGCGGCGGCGCGTCTCGAAGGCAGCAAGATATTCGCCAAACAGTTCATGCAGCGCCATGGCATTCCGACGGCGAAGTTTGCCGTGGCGGAGAACCTCGACGAAGCGGTGACGGCGCTGACCGCTTTCAAGGTGCCGGTGGTCATCAAGGCGGACGGACTCGCGGCGGGCAAGGGTGTGGCGATCGCGCGGACTCACGAGGATGCCGCCCGCGTGCTCGACGAGTTCATGCGCCAGAAGACCCTGGGAGCGGCGGGCGAGCGCGTGGTGATTGAGGAATGCCTGACGGGCGAAGAAGTATCGTTCATTGTACTGACGGACGGCCGCGGCATCCTGGTGCTGCCGCCGACCCAGGACCACAAGGCGGTCTTGGATAACGACCAGGGGGCGAACACCGGCGGCATGGGCGCCTACAGCGACGACGCCCTCCTGACACCCGGCCTGCGCGGCGAGATCCTCCAGCGCATCGTGACCCCGACGCTCGCGGGAATGGCAGCCGAGGCCTCCCCTTTCCGCGGCTTCCTCTACTGCGGCTTGATGCTGACCTCGCAAGGCCCCAAGGTGCTGGAATACAACGTCCGCCTGGGCGATCCTGAAGCACAGCCTCTGATGATGCGCTTGCGTTCCGACCTGGTCGAGATTTTCCTCGCACTGCGTGAGGGCCAGCTCTCGGTCATGGAGGCGCACTGGAGTCCGAACCCGGCGGTGTGCGTGGTGCTGGCGTCGGCAGGCTATCCCGGCCCTTATGAAACCGGGAAGACCATCACGGGTTACGAGGCGGCAGAGGCTTCGGGCGGCGTAAAAGTATTCCACGCGGGCACCAAGTTCATCGACCATCGATTGATCACCGCGGGCGGCCGCGTCCTGGGCGTAACCGCGGTGGCCGAGGACCTGCCCTCCGCCATCCAACGCTGCTACGCCGCGGTCAGCAAGATCCAGTTCGAAGGGATGCACTACCGCCGGGACATCGGCGCCAAGGGCCTCCACCGTCTCCCGCCTCCTCCCAGAAATAGTCGTACCCGTCCGAAATCCGGCAACCCTTCCTCGCCCAAGCCCCGGTAGAACGCGAGCCTCTGAGCGTGCAGGGCGCAGGTTGATCACGACTGAGCGCCCGACGCCGCTTTGAGGCTGAGCGCCTGGACAGCGGTGATGACCGCGACATTGACGATGTCCTCCGCCTTGCAGCCGCGTGAGAGATCGTTGGAGGGGCGCGCCAGGCCTTGCAGAATCGGCCCTATAGCCGCGCAGCCTCCGAAGCGCTCGGCGAGCTTGTAACCGATGTTGCCGGAGTTGAGGTCGGGAAAGATGAAAACGTTGGCGCGGCCCGCGACCGGCGAACCGGGCGCCTTGCGCGCCGCAATTTCCGGCACCGCGGCGGCGTCGAGCTGCAATTCGCCGTCGGCAATCAGGTGAGGCGCACGCGCGCGCAAGGTTCGCGTGGCTTCCTGAACGGCGGCGACCCGCGGATGTTCGGCGCTTCCCTTGGTCGAGAAGGAAAGCAGGGCGACGTGTGGCTCGACCTCGAGCAGCCCTCGGGCACTCTCGGCCGTCGCGACGGCAATTTGAGCGAGCTGCGCCGGCGTCGGGTCGGGCACCACGGCGCAATCGGCAAACAGGCAGGCGCCGTCCGCGCCCAGATCCTTCTGGGGAGACACCATCAGGAAAAAGCTCGAGACCAGCGAAAGGCCGGGCGCCGTGCCAATCGTCCAGAGCGCGGCGCGCGCCGTATCGGCGGTGGTCGTGAGCGCACCGCCCACCGAGCCGTCCGCATCCCCGGCTGCGACCATGAGTCCGGCAAAGAAGCGCGGGAGCTTCGCCGTCTCGAGCGCCTCCGACTCGGTCATGCCGCCCGCGCGGCGCCGCTCGTAGAGCTGTCGCGCGTACGGCTTCAGCTTGTCGCTGGCGGCCGGGTCGAGGAGCGCCGCGCCCTCGATCGCGATCCCCAAAGTCCGCGCGCGAGTCTGGATCTTCTCCGTGTTGCCAAGCAGCGTGAGGCGCGCCAGCTTCTCCCGGCTTAGGGTCTCGGCCGCGACCAGGGTGCGGTCGTCCTCGCCCTCGAAGAGGACGATGTGCTGAGGATTCTCGCGGGCGCGAGCGCGAAGCTTTTCGAGGATGACCATCGCCGGGATTATAGCGCATCCGGCGAGGCGGCTGTCCGGCGGCTTCCGCCTGCTATAATCATCAAGAAGTGCAGAGGACCGCGACCGATCGCGCCCGACGCCAAGGAGAGCATGTTCAAGACCATCGAGTGGACGGACGACGGCGTGCGCATGATCGACCAGACGCGTCTGCCGGGTGAAGAGGTCTATCGCACTTGCCGCGATTATCGTGAAGTCGCCGAGGCGATCCGCTCCATGGTGATTCGCGGCGCGCCAGCCATTGGAGTGGCGGCCGCGATGGGGATCGCGCTCGGCGTCAAGAATTCCGCCGCCAGGAGCGTCGCCGAGCTGCGCGCCGAGTTCGAGGCTATCGCCGAGACGATTTCCAGGACCCGCCCGACCGCCGTCAACCTGTTCTGGGCCGTCAAGCGAATGCGCGGCGTCTTCGAGCAATCGCTGGCCGAGTCGATGGCCGGTCAGGCGGTGGACGCGGAGAGAATCCGGCACACCCAGGCCAAGCTCATCGAGGAAGCCCAGCGCGTGCTCACCGAGGACATCGCCGTGAACGAAGCGATGGGACGGCACGGTGCGGCGCTGCTCGACGATTCGATGACCGTGCTCACCCATTGCAATGCCGGCGCGCTGGCAACGGGCGGCTACGGGACAGCGCTGGGCGTGATTCGCGCGGCGGTCGCGGCGGGCAAGCGCCTGCACGTGTTCGCTGACGAGACCCGGCCGTTCCTGCAGGGCGCGCGGCTGACGGCCTGGGAACTCGCGAAGGACGGCATCCCCGTCACGCTCATCACCGACAACATGGCCGGACACTTTATGCAGCAGGGCAAGATTCATGCCGCCATCGTGGGCGCGGACCGCATCGCCGCGAACGGCGACGTGGCCAACAAGATCGGCACCTACACGGTGGCGGTCCTGGCGCGTGAGAACGGGATACCGTTCTACGTGGCCGCGCCGCTTTCGACCATCGACCTGAGCCTCGCTTCGGGCGACCAGATCCCCATCGAAGAGCGCGCCGCCGCCGAGGTCACCCGGCTTGGAGGCGTGGCCATCGCGCCCGCCGGAGTCGAGGCCCGCCATCCCGCCTTCGACGTCACGCCGCACCGCTACGTCAGCGCCATCATCACCGAGCGCGGCATCGCCCGCGAGCCCTACAGCGAAAACCTCAAGACTCTGTTCGTCGCAGTCGCTCGGGCCAAATAGCCCTGCTAGACAGTGAACAGGGAGTTGAGATCCAGGGAGAAGCCGGGGAGGCTGTCAATAACGAGAATCTGATCTTCGCGGAAGAACTGCAGAGGGCGATCAGGACAAATCAATTCCACCACGCGCTTGTCCAGATCGATCCAGACCTGGGTCACGCCGCTTTCCTGGTAGTCCTTTTTCTTGAGCTGAACCTCACCCGCCGTGTTCCCCGGGGACAGGATTTCGAACGCCACGTCGGGTGAGAATTCGGCGCGCCTTTCCGGGACTCTGCCCTGGGGGAGGCGCGCTCTCGACACGATGGACGCATCGGGAAGCCGCCAGTTGCCCGAAGACATGGTAAACACTGCGTTGGAGGGGACCCATATCCATTCCGGGTGCAATCGGCAATACTCGACGAGATACGTTATGACCCGCGCCAGAACGATCTCGTGCCGAAAGTTCACCGGCGTCATAAAGCACACCTCACCACCGACCCACTCCCACTTCCGCGACTCTTCGCCTGCGGCAAGAAACTGCTCCCACGAGATGGTCGCCTTAGTCGCCATGATTAATCCAATTCTCTCATCCGGCGGCCGGCCCGGCAAGCGGCCGCTGGCTCACTCGTAACGCAGCGCCGTAATCGGATCGAGGCGCGCCGCCTTCAGCGCCGGCCACATCCCGAAGAAGAGTCCCACGCTGACCGCCACGACGAATCCGGTGGCGATCGACCACATGGGCACGGTCGAGGGGAGGCTGGGGACCAGGGTCTTGATGAGGAAGCTGAACAGCCACCCCAGCGCGATTCCCATTACGCCGCCCCCGCCCGTCAAGGTCATCGCCTCGAAGAGGAACTGCCAGGTGATGTCGCTGCGCCTCGCTCCGACGGCTTTGCGCACCCCGATTTCGCGCGTGCGCTCGGTGACTGAGACCAGCATGATGTTCATCACCCCGATGCCACCCACCAGAAGCCCGATGGACGAGATGACGACCATCACCAGCGCGATGGTGCTGACGATGTCGCGGAACTGGGTGATGACGGATTCGGCGGTGGCGACACCGAAGTTGTCGGGCTGCGAAGGGCTCACGTGGCGCCGCCGCCGCAGCAGGCCGGTGACCTGGTCCACGGCCTGGTCAAGCGTTCCCGGATACGCCAGAACCGAAATGAAATTGTCCTTGGCGTCGGGATAGATCTTTTTGTACGTCGTGTAAGGGATGAAGATGGTGCGATTATCCGGGTTGTCACCCAGAAAGGACTTGAATTTCTCCAGCGTCCCGATGACCTCAAAAGTATGCCCGTCCACGGAAATCGTCTTGCCGACGGGATCCTCGAGGCCAAACAGCATCTCGACCACGTCAGCGCCGATAACGGTCACGTCGCGACGATGCACCTCGTCGATATCGGTAAAAAAGCGCCCGTCGAAAAGGGAGCTATTGATGACCTGAAGATGTTCCGGAGTGACGCCGGAGAACTGTCCGTTGAGCATCTGCTGGCCTTTGTACTTGGCCACCGTGGGCGGAAGCATCCCGAACTCTCCCAGCCCGCGAAAGAGGATGACGGAAACCTGTTCGGCGGCCGGACACTCGTTGCGAATGGCCACCGCGTCCTCGAACGTCAGGGGCTTGCGCAGTCGCTCCTCTTTGGTCAGACGATGGGGCGTGCCGAGCTGAAGCTTGTAGACCCAGAGCGTCCGCGTGCCGAATTGCGAGGCCGCGTCTACCAGCCGCTGATCGAGTCCACTGATGACCGACGCCACCAAAATCACCGTCATGGTGCCGATCAGCACCCCGAGCACGGTGAGGAAGGAGCGGAACTTGTGGCTGCGGAGCGTATCCAGCGCGAGCAGCAGGTTCTCACCGATATTTTGGCGGTAGCTGACCATGCTCAATTCTCCGTGCGTAGCGCTTCGATGGGGTCGAGCTTGGCGGCCTGGCTTGCCGGATAGATGCCAAAGAAGAGCCCGACGGCGGTCGACAGCGTTACCCCAACGATCACAGCGCTCATAGGGACCGATGCGGTGAAGACCATCGCCACCAACCGGCTGATCAACGTGGCGAGGACCACGCCCAGGACGCCTCCCACGCTCGCCATCACGCCCGACTCGATCACAAACTGCCACATGATGTCGCCGCGCCGGGCGCCCAGCGACCTGCGGATGCCGATCTCATGCGTGCGCTCGGTAACCGAGGCCAGCATGATGTTCATGATGACGATGCCGCCCACTACCATGAACACGGCGACGATGCCGATGGTGACCGCAAAAATCGTGCCGGTAAGCTCTTGCCAGACGGTCATCAGGGTCTCCGAAGCGTTGATGCCGAAGTCGTCGTCCTCGTGGTAGGGAAGATGGTGACGGGCGCGCATCAAGGAGCGGACCTCGTCCTCGAGCTCGAGCATGTGCTTCGAGTCCGGCGCGCGTACGGCAACGGCAAGCTGCGGGCGCGCCACAAAAGCGTTGCGGAAGGCCGTGAGCGGTATCTGGACGAAGTTGTCCTGGCTTTGACCGAACGTGGAGCCGATTTTCTCGGCGATGCCAATCACCCGGAACGGCGTGCCGCGCACCGTGACCTCTTTGCCTAGCGGGTCGGTGCCGGAGAACAGTTTATCGACGATGTCCTGGCCGACGAAGCATACGGCCGAATTGTGGCGGTAGTCGGTGTCGTTGAAATAGCGCCCATACGCCACCTTCTGCTTGCCGATGTCGATCATGCTGGGCGTGACGCCGCTCAGATCGGCTTCATCAATCACCTGACCCTTGTAGCGCACTTCGGGGCTGGGCATGAGCTGGCTCGATGCGCCAATGCCCTGGTAGCCGGTAAGGTTGTCCTTCAGGAACTCGTAGTCCTCCATGCGGATGGGCTTGTTGCGGCGCAGCGCCTTGAGGAAGACGTCGTAACTGGTCGCCCACTTGAACTGATGAAGAATGAAGGTGTTGGTCCCCAGGTTGGCGATGTGGTCGGCGATATACCCGTTCATACCGTTCACAATCGACATCACCACAATCAGCGTCGTGGTGGCAATCACCACGCCGAGCAGCGTCAGAAAGGAGCGCAGCTTGTGGACACGCAACGCCTCGAGCGCGATCCAAAACGCCTCGCGCGCCGTCACCCAGACGCTGGTGGACTGGTGACGCACCCGCTCCGTCTTGTGAATCAGCGCCTGTGCCTGGCTCAGTACTGCCACGGACCTCTTCCCCCTTCGCCACTCTCAGGTAATCGCGACTACCCGTCGCGCGGGAGTTCACATTTCCGCCAATCTTACTATAAAGGAAGACTGGCGTGGAAGCTGATAATAAAACGGAAAACGGGCCGCCGAGTCTGTGTGAAAACACGCCATTCGTCCTTGAACGGCTGTTCCGCCAGGCTTCAGCACACACTCGTCAGCGACGCGACAAAGTATCCCGGCTTTTTCCGCTGTTTTCGATGCAGAGTCCCTAGCTCCGAGCCTCCTCCTGTTGACTCTCTTGACCCTCGGGGCGCGCTGCTCGGCGACCCAGCGGACCCCACCGTCATAACAGCTTTTATTGATTCCAGACTACTTCTTCGGTTCGTTCCTTCGTTTCTGAACTTCGTGGTAACGCGGGCATCCCCGGCCCGTAGTTCGTG
>DASZAI010000023.1:0-171739 GCA_035945295.1 Terriglobia bacterium
CCGCGCCTTCATGTACCCCCGGCTGCCTCCTCCACAGCGCGGGCACACGTAGCCCCCCGGCCAGCGCAGCCGCGTCAGGTGCTCCCAGCACCGCTCTTCCTCCCCGAACAGCTCCCGAAATCTCCCGATCGTCATCATCCCTTTACGCTTGGGTTTTCTCATGCCGGCGATTATATCGCCTTTTCTTCGCCGGAGCAAGCATGATGATCATACCTTCGTTTTTTGATTCTCCGGGGTCACGAGCATCCTGCCGGCCGTGCGTAGCGGCTCCGCCTCTTTGCTGTGCGGGAAGGCTACGCCTTCCCCGTAGGGTGCAGAAAAACAATAAGAAAACTGTAGGTTTTGGCAACCCCCGCTTCGGAAAGGCAGAGCCTTTCCGCACAGCGGGGCGGCAAAGCCGCTCGACATGCCGTTTCCCCTAGCCCCTGTCCTTTTTTGCGCCTCTGTCCTGACTCTTGACTTTTGACTTCTGACTCCTGAATTCTGTCTTTACTGATGCTAAAGCACTTCTTCGGTTCGTTCCCTCGAGTTTTGAACTTTCCAGTCCTTCGCAGTGCAGCACTCTGAGCTCTGCCCGCTGATTCCGAACTTCCCTTCCCGCGGCCCCAGGACTCCTTATCTGTCACCGCCTTCCTCTCTCGCCAATTCCAGCACAACAACTCGACTCGGCAGACAAGGCACGAGTCTACCCTAACCATGTGAGACGGATGAGACGTGCGAGGCACAAAATTTGCGCCGACAGGGGGCGCCCTCAGCGGGCGGCGAACCTGGTGATTACACCGCAGTGACGCAGGCGGAGGGCGGTAGTGGTAGGTCCTCTAACGCTACTTGCCCCGGGCCGTCGATCCCGTCGCGTGGCCGACAAACTGTTCGGTCTCTACGATCTTCTTCTTGAGTTCGGGAGAAGCCGGGAGCGTGGACAGATACTTAAGAATGAAAAGGGTCGTCCTCGGCTGGCGGTCGGACGGGTTTTCAATGATCCTCGGTGCTTCGAAAGACATGTGGATCAGTAGCAGAATCCGAGTGATCCCATCTGAACTGATGTCCCTGGCGCCCACGACCTTCGTTATGGCGACGGCGGCAGCGTCGCCGCCTCGATTAAGTGGGCCCTCCATCGGGCTTTCAATCAATATCAGACCGGGTTTCTGATCCAGAAAAGCACGCACGATATTCTCTAGATTCTCCTCCGTTGAAACCTGGCAGATTGCCGTTGACGCCCCAACAAACAGAAGGCATGCCAGCATCAGGAATCGCATCGGCTCTCACCTCTTCGACGCCATCCTACGCAGTCACGGACCGCTTGACGCCTTCTGCTCGGCGCGGTGCGCGAGGAAGTTCTTCTGGCATTCGATGCCGGCGGAGCGGATAGCGGCAAACTCAGCGGTGCCGCGGATACTCGCGAACAGAGGATCGTTGTCCATCGCCGGATATCCACAATACTTCTGCTCGACGGCGCGTCGAAGCAGCCGCAACGATACGTCGCTTTGGCCGGCGAACGCATCCAAAGCGGCGGCCAAATACTTGGGTTCCGGGTCGCGGTTCGCCATGATGCGTGCCTCGTCTTGATGCGCAAGGGCAGCGACTTCCGATGTTGGGCGATGTTCAAGAAATGCGTCGACAGGAGCCTGAGCACGGGCGGATGTTCCGGAGCGGGACGTGAAGCTTCTTAGGGCTTCGGCAGTCTTTCCCTGGCGCAGCAGTATCTCTCCCGCGATACCTAGGAACCACTCGGACCCCGCGTCAAGGCGCGCGAAATCGAGAGCGCGCTCGTACTTCCCCAATTGCAGGAAAGTGATGGAGCACGAGCGAAACCCGTAGTTACTGGGATCGAGGGCCAAAGCGGCATCGCATTCGCGGGCTGAGTCATCCAGCAGCCCACCATAGCAGTAAACATAAGCCAGGGTGAAATGAGCATTGCCGCTATCCGGGCGTCGCTTCACCAATTCCTGAGCTTCGTCGTACGCCTTATTCAGGCGCCCTTGTTCGACGTCCACGACCACGCGACCTTGCGCGGCGTCAATCAGATTCGGATCAAGGGTTGCGGCGCGCTCGACCGCAGCGTCGGAACGCCGGTAGGCTTGGTCCCCTCCGTCGGCATATTGGGCGTCGTAATAGTACCGCGTTGCCAGGCTGGCCCAGGCGGGCGCATAGGTTGGGTCCAGCGCCACCGCCTGCTCCAACATCCCGATCCCTTGCTTGTTGGGAGCGGGGTCATGCGACACCGCCAAGCTGCGTAGGAACAGGTTGTAGGCTTCCGGATCCTTGGGAGTCGTCGAGGTGTTGGCAGATGCCGTGGGCCCGGCAATCACCGGCATCAGACCCTCGCGCACGCGCGCGGTAAGTTGCTCTCGAAGCGCGATCAAGTCCTTCATCGGCGAGCTGACGGTATCGCGCCAGAGCAGGCGGTTGCTGTCCACGTCTACGGCTTCAATCGTAACGCGCAGCTCATCGCCTTCCCGGAGGAAGTGCCCCGTCACCACGGCAGCGACGCGCAGATCGCGCCCGGCGGTCTGGGGATCAAAATTTCCATTAGTATACTTCGTCATGGTCGCGAAAGGACGAATGGCCAGGGAAGGCGCATAGCTGAGCGTGGTGGTGACCTCGTCCGGCAGCGCCAGCCGGAGAAAATCATTGGCCTGGTCGCCACCGACGTTCTGAAAAGGAAGCACGGCGACAGTGGTTTGGCCCGGATGGGTTCCCGGGGCGATGGCCGTTCGATGGGTGGCCCACCAGGTGATGCCAACGGCCAGAGCCGCGAATCCCACAATTGCGAGAACGACGGCCCACCCGCGTCGTTCGCCCCGCCGGGCCTCATCTGGCGGCGCCGTCCCCACCGGGCGCTCCGAGACCGCTACTTGAGAAATGGACCGTCCAGAATCCGTGTCTCGCCTGAGGCGCTTTAAGTCCGCCCGCAAATCCGAGGCGTGCTGGTACCGCACCTCCCGGTCCTTCTCGAGCGCCTTCGAGATAATCGGCTCGAGGCCGGGAGGCAATTCGGGATTCAAGCGCAGGGGCGAGACGGGAGGGCGGTTCAGGATGGCGTCGAAAATAAGAGCGGAGGAGTTCCCGGTAAACGCCGGGTGTCCGGTAGCCATCTCATAGAGCACCACGCCGAAGCTGAAGAGATCAGTCCGCGCGTCGAGCTCCTCGGCTCGCGCCTGCTCCGGCGACATGTAGGCTACCGTCCCCATCGCCACACCCGGGCTGGTAAGGTGCGCCGGGTCGATCGATCCCACTGTAGCGGCGGCGTCCCCGCCGCCGGACGGCGATCGGGACATCGCCGCTACAGGGGTCAGCTTGGCCAGCCCAAAGTCCAGAATCTTGGCCTGGCCGCGCTGGGTGACGAAAATATTTGCGGGCTTGATGTCGCGGTGCACGATGCCTCTCGCGTGCGCGGCGTCCAGTGCGTCCGCGATCTGCATGGCGAGCTCGAGCAGTTCTTCCGTCTTGAAAGGCTTTCCGATACGCTGCTTGAGAGTCTGGCCCTCCAGCAGCTCCATGGCGATGAAGGGCTGTCCCTCGAACTCGTCGATGTCGTGAATGGTACAAATGTTCGGATGGTTGAGCGCTGAGGCGGCGCGAGCTTCGCGCTGGAAGCGCTCAAGCGCCTGGCGGTCCTCGGCCAAACCTTCGGGGAGGAACTTGAGAGCGACGAGTCGGCCAAGTCGAGTGTCCTCGGCTTTGTAGACGACGCCCATCCCGCCGCCGCCGAGCTTCTCGAGAATGCGATAGTGAGAGATCGTTTTGCCGATCATGGCAGATCGACGTCGAGGGCGTAGATATCCTCGGTGCCGACGTCTTCAACCAGCATGGGAGAGTTGTCCGGCGCGATCCCCATCCAACCACCGAATCCCCCAGGCCCCTGGCGGAAGTGCGCCAGGCTCGCCGCCTGTTCCATCCGGTGATCGCTCAGCCCTACCTTGAAGACGGCTCGGGGCTGGCCCTTCGGGGAACCTAAGAAGTAAATCGACTGGCTGTCCCGCGACCATTGGGGAAAAGATACATAAATGTTCACGCCCAGGTCAGACCATTTGCTGGTGCTTAGGTCGTAGACCAGCAGCCGCCGGGAGTCGTTCGGCATGGCGGCGATGTAGCGTCCATTGGGCGACCAACGCGCCGAGAAGAGTCCGTCGGAGCCCGGCAGCGTCGTGACCTTACGGGTATGCATGTCCATGATGTGAATCGCATTGGGACTCGATTTGAGGGTGAAAAATGACGGGGCGCCCTCAAAAAGCAACGAGCTGCCATCCGGCGACCAGCCGGGGTCGAGCTCCCCCGCTTCGCCCGCAACACCCGGTAACAGTTGCGGTGTCCCCGTTCCATCGGAAGGAACCAGGTAGATGTGCCATCCCTGGTCGGTGACGCCCATGACTGCGATCTGGGCGCCGTCCGGCGACCAGCGAGGCAACCATGTCATCATCGGCGGAAACGTTAGTTGCAGCTTGTCGCTTCCATCGGTCTTACTCCGCCACAGCGTGGCCTCCGGGTACTGAGCATAGGTCATCCATTGCCCGTCGCTTGAGAAGTCAACGCCGGTGGCGGAGATGCCGTTAAGATAAGGCGCGAACTCGCCGGTCCTCGCGTCGTAATGCACGAGCCTGCCTCGGGGCTGTGAGGTCGTGACGAACAGCTTCTTGCCGTCAAGACTCGGAAGCGGGTTATACGCGGCTGCCGGTCCCGTGGTGACCTCGACCGGCTGATGGTTGACCTTGTAAAACGCGCTGCCGCTTTCCCGGATGGCCCAGATGTTGCCAGTCCCGCCCCTGCCGGACGCGAACAAGAAGTATCTGCCGTCTGTCGTCCAAGCGCCACAGCACTCGGAAGGCGGGGTGTTCCATCCGGGCAGGATTTGGTGAAGTCCCTTCCCGTCCTCGGAGATTTCCCAGATCGAGGAGGCCCCGGCCAAATTACCTTGGCTCGAGAACCTGATCTCCTTCCCGTCCGGGGACCAGCGCGGCCCAAATGCGGCACCCTCCAAGGTTGCGAGCTTTCGCGATGCCGTGCCATCGGCGCTGGCCACGTACAGGCTGTTTCCCTGACTGTAGACCAGTTGCCGGCCATCGGGTGACCAAGCCGCAGATTCCACCGAGAGGCCATTCAGCCGGCGCGGTGACCCGCCCAGCACCGGGACGGAATAAAGCGGGAGGTCCGGCAGGAGGCTTACAAAGCTTTGGACCAGAAGCTGAGAACGGTCGGGTGAGATGTCCAGCAAAGAAGGATACTCGACTGGCGTAGCGATGGGTGTGGCAGGTCCGCCAGCCGTCGAAACCTGGTAAAGCATGTTGGCCCCCCCGGTGAGAGCAGCGAAGTACAAGCGTGTCCCGTCCGTGGCCATGCCGGCCTTGGGTTTCCCGTCGTTGGTGATCTGGATCGAGCTCAAAACGTGCGGTGGTGGCAAAGTGGGCCGGAGCAGGAAGGCCAGGGCCACAACCATGATTAGAGCAGCAGCTCCAACGGCCACTCTCACAACTCGCTTTCGACCGGCCGCGAGTGCAACGCCTGATGATGCGGTAAGCGGAGCGCCAGCACCGCTGGCCGTGGCTCCACTGCCCGTGACTGCTTGCGTCGCGGTTATGGTCCCGCTCGACCTTCCCGAATCTGTATCACGCTTCAGCCGCTTCAGATCGGTGCGGATGTCGGCGGCGCTCTGATAACGCAGGTCGCGGTCTTTCTCCAGCGCCTTGGCGATGATTTCTTCGAGCTTCACGGGGATGTCGCGATTCAGGCTGGTGGGCGGCACCGGGGACTCGTGCAGGATCGCCCCGAAGACCGCACCAGAGGTCGTACCGCTGAACGCCTGGCGCCCTGTTGCCATCTCATAGAGAACAGCGCCGAAGCTGAAGAGGTCGGTGCGCGCGTCGAGATCCTCGCCCCGTGCCTGCTCGGGCGACATGTAGGCCACCGTCCCCATCGCTACGCCCGGGCTGGTGAGAAGTTGTTCGACGGTTGCGGTCGGTGCGTCCTGGGGGGGCGGAGACCCTTCGCTGCCGCTCAGGGTGACACCGCCCCCCCTGTCATGCTGAGCGGAGCGAAGCATCTGCGGTGTCAGCTTCGCCAATCCGAAATCCAGAACCTTGGCTTGGCCGCGCTGTGTTACGAAGATATTCGCCGGCTTGATGTCCCGATGGATGATGCCCTTCTGATGGGCCGCGTCCAGTGCGTCGGCAATTTGGATCGCGAAGTCGAGTAGCGTGTCCGTCTTGAGTGGCTTGCCATCAATCAAGGTCCGGAGCGTGTGCCCTTCGAGCAGCTCCATGGCGATGAAAGGCTGCCCCTCATATTCATCGATGTCGTGGATGGTGCAGATATTGGGATGATTGAGCGCCGAAGCAGCCTGCGCCTCGCGCTGGAATCTCTCTAAGGCTTGGTGATCCTTCGCCAGTCCCTCGGGCAGGAACTTGAGCGCCACGAAGCGGTGGAGCTTGGTATCCTCGGCTTTATAGACGACACCCATCCCGCCGCCGCCGAGCTTCTCGATAATTCGATAATGCGAAATCGTCTTGCCGACCATCGCAGGGCGCCTCGCTGCGTAGGGCATCGTAGTCCGCACGTGTCGGCAAGTCAACGCACCTTCGCCGGTTGAGCGATGAAAAGCGTGGACCACCGTTCTCGAGGTGCAAAGTAGGCTAGCGAACTCTTGTCCACCCGCGAGGGCGCGACGCGGCAGCTTGTGCGCGTCGGGTGGCGGCCGTCGCTCCGCTGCCGCAACCCCGGATGTTGTACGGTTTGGACGTTACGGTGCATGTCGGTAATTTCTTCCACCCTGCTGGGAAGCGAAGGGCTCATCTTGCCGTAAGCACTCTGTGCGTCACCATAGGCCAAACGTAAGAACCAACATCAGTTATGTGGTGAGTTCGGGTTCTGGCACATTGGTTGCCCACCCAAGAGGGGAAAATTTGCTCAAATCGGGCTCTGGAGAAAAAGCGCGAAAGTGAAAGCTAGCTGTAGGACTCTATCAGAACTCAGGAGGTTACGCCGATGCGCATTCTGGGCGATCTGACTGGGAACAGAACTAATACTGACGTTGCGAAGCCCCCTATCGACGCGAAGGCGAACATCGCGTCAAAGAATATCGCGTCAAAAGCGAGTATCGGGGATATTCCTTTGAACCGCAGCGAGCGCAGTGAAGCGGCTGCGGCAGTCGCCGACCCGGCGCCGTCCACAAAAACAAGGAATGGAGGCACGGGCAACCCGGGCGGAAAGAAGGTGACTGACTTTGACCTGGGAGGTCCGCGGGAGGTGCGATACTACCCGCGCAAAACCGGGGCGTCGTGGCTGACGGTACTCGTGCTGTTCCTTGCGCTGGTCGGCCTCGCCGCCTACGGTTATCTCGCGTTTCGAAAAAACAACATGTCCCTCGCACAACTGCCGGGCCTTCAGAGTGTGGTCACCACGCTCGGCGGGCGGATGGATGCCACCGAAGCCAAACTGCGCGACCTGACCGCGAATTGGACCGGGCTCTCAGGACGGGTGGCGACTCTCGAACACCAAGTCAACTCCGGCTTGCGAACCGCGCACAGCCAGACCGTAGAACTCGTCGGGCAGACTGAGGGACGCATGCGGGCTGAGCTGGACCGGCGCGCGCAGGAGACAGACGCTCGTATCGCTCGAGTCGAGTCAAACGAGGCGCAGGACCGGTCGCGGATTGCCGAAGTTCAGGGTCAAATGCAGAAGCAGGCAACTGACCTTCGACAGGCGATGGACACCGATCAGGACAACACCGGCCGGGACTTGTCCAATCTGCACGAGCAGGTAAACCGGAACCAGGGTGACGTCCATGCACTCGCGCAGCAAATGACTCGAGAGCGAGTGAACTTTGAAGTGGCCAAGAATTCCACGGTGGAAGTGGTGCCGGGCATCTCACTGACCGTCTCCAAAACCGATGTCAGCTACCAGCGCTTTCAGGGCTACTTGTCATTGACGGCTGATGGACGAACCCTCTGGCTGCGCAACGTGGGCGCCCAGCAGGCTGTACCCTTCTACTCGAAGGAGGCGGCTCGTCCTTATGATCTGGTCGTGACGAACGTCAACCGCGATGGGATCCTGGGTTACTTACTGCTGCCGGCGGGAGGGCCCCAAGGCTAGAGCTGGATTGGGGGATGATGGCAGCAACGCGGGCTGGCCGGCGTCACTGAATCCGGTCCGGCGATGGTGGATGGTGTGTCGAGACCGGTGAATCGAGGTTACCGCCCGTATCGATGTCTTATGGACTCGCGGAGCCGTGCGCCCTCGACCACAGCCCAGCCGTCACCCAGGCCTCCCGCTCCGCTCATCTTGACGTATTCCAAGCGGGCGATGGCGCGGTCGATGTCACCCGTCTGGACGTAAGCTTCTCCTGCCAACTCGTAAGGTGTGAGCCATTGTGGACTCTGGGCAATGGCGTCCTCCGAGAGCGTGGCCATCAATCGCCAGTTCTTATCCCGCCGCGCTTGCTCGATCCGGTCGAGAGTCTTCTTTCGCACCGCGTTGGCGCTCGGGCTATCTTGCGCCGACGTCAGGCCCCAATGTTCGCTCGGAGAATTATGGCTCGCAACGGCGCCGAGACCTGAGGGATTAGCGGTGAGCTGATTCTCGTTGCCGGTCATCGTGGCACGCTGGTCAGGCTGGTCAATCTCGGGCGTCAGGGGCGGAAGCGAACTCACTAGTGGTTCTGCTTCGCCAGAGCTGCTCGGCTGCCCGCCGGAAAGAGCCGGAACGCGCGCCGGTCGTTTCTTCACGGAAGGCGAGGTGTCGTGCTGCATTGATAGACTACTTATCGGCGTGGACGCGCTCAGGTGCGTCAACTGCTCGCGACTTGCGGACCTCCACCCCACCGCCACCAAGCTCACGCCACAGACCAGCGCCAGGAAGAAAGGTGTTGCGGTAACTCCGAAAACCGAATAGCGCTTCGCCCCGGGCTCATCAGCGAGATCGGCAAGTGCTGGCTTGGCTGACTTCCGCGTGTGGTTGCTTTCCCAGAGAACTACGAACGCCACAGCCAACAGAAGAAGGGCGACACGTGGATCCACCAGGAACTGGAGTCCAGACACCAGAGACTCGCGCAGCATTTTCACCATGTCGAGCCTAGTCATAGCGTCGAGCGCCCTCAGAACAAGTTGGAGCACTCCCCAAAAAAGAGCCACTTGTCCGAGCCGGGTCTGGGCCCAATTCCGCGTACCTATGTCAGATTCCGGAATTCTCGCACTCAGTCCAGCGCGTGAAGAGGCGGCCGTGCCTTCCGGGGAATGTCGACTATCAGGCCGGACCCGAGCGTTGCGAAGGGTCAGCCGCTCCTCAGCGAGTTCTTGCAGGGTCACACGCGGGGTCAGTTTCGGAGTGGGGACCGGCTTTTCGCCGTCGTAAAGGAATTGCCGCAACGGGGCGTCGAGAACCCCACTCAGTATTTCCAGGTCTCCGTACGAAGGGACTTCGAGGTCGTCCTCCAGCCGAGAGAGATACGTGCTCTCCAGCCCTGAGCGGTCCTCGAGCTGCTCAAGGGTCAATCCACAGCGAAGGCGGAAGTCTCGTAATCGTCGACCGATCAGCATACCGTCCCCGAATCAGGGGTTGAGAAACGGCACGGGGAGAAGTTATGACTTCCCGTGGGTAGTGAGATGTCGTCTCAAGTGCAGTCGCTAAATCTCCGGCCATAACTATAGCACACTATGTCAAGTCACTATATGGAGAAGACATCATAATTAAATACATCAGGCAAGTCTTTATATTGCATTGACTTACGACTACTCACGGGCGGGAAGGGTCTAGTGCGCCAAACTGGCACGTGGAATTCAGACCTCCCGCCACGCGGTTCCCGTCTCTGCGGTTTGACTCGCTGCAATCTCGCTCGAGAGCGTGAAGGCCAGCGCGAGTTCCGGCCAGAAAAGCAAGTGGAACTGACGGCTTCCAGTGTTGAACAGAACCACCGCGACCACGAAGAGAAGTAACGCTGACCCGATGAAGATCAGGCGGCGCGGCGAACGAGTAAGGGGCGAGGTCTCGAAATAGCTGAACACCAGCAGAATGGGCAAGCCGATCAGCACCAGATCGTGGATGAACTCGTAATAGCTCACCATGAGTGCGACGACGAGGTTCAACGCGAATAACAAGTCGAACGCACGATCGTCACTCCAGTAGCCGGCACCCCACCGCTGGATGCCCCAAACGAGCAGAACGACTGAGCCCAGGCCGACCAGCGTACTCAAAGCGGTGGGCGATACCCGGCTCACCAGAACAGCGTCAAGGAATCCTCGCAGGTTGGGCATCGCCGAGGAAAGAATCGCCTTGTCAGCTCTCACGGCCGCTGAGGGCAGCCGGGTGTTCTGCTCCCGCAAAAGATAAACCCAGTCCGCCACGCCCGACCATCCGATGAGCGAGAGCGAAAGCAGTCCCAGCAGGACTGCGACGCCCAAGAAAGCGGAGACCATTTTCCATCTTCGCTTCATGAAAAAAATCAGAACGAAGGGCACAACATACTGAGCCTTGAAAAGCGCCAGGGCAAGCAAGAACCCAGCCCTTGATTCCCGGTGTTCTTTTAGGCTCACGAAGGTCAGCGTGAACAGGAACAGCATCAGAAGCGAGTCCTGACCCTGAACAAGGCCCACGAATAAGGGAATCGACGCGGAGAGGACCAGGACCACACGCAGGAAGAGGCTGTGCACATTTTCCAGATACGCGCGCAGCACGTACGCCGTCAGCCCGATCAGCAGGAAATTGACGAGGGTCCAGATGCGGTAAGCCCAGACGTAGGGGAAGAGCGCCAGCGGGGCCAGCGCCAGAGCCTCGAAGGGAGTGCGGTTAAAGGGCAATGGTGTCTCACGGCCAGCCACGCGGAGCTGGACGGCCCGCTGCACGTCGTAGTCGTAGAGATGCCTCGCGTGGCCCTCTTTGACAATGCTGCCACCCGTGTAGAGGACAATGAAGTCGAAGTATCCTCCGTCGACATTCTGTTTCACCACGGGATGAAGAACGATACCAAGATAAATACCACCGGCGAGAATGATCGCCAGCGCCGAGTTGACGATTTTAGTTCGCAAGTTCGGCTCTTCACCACCCACGCGGAAACCACTCCGCCACCCAGGCCAGCCGTGATGCCACTTCGATTCCTCGGCCGCGCGCAAGCATACACCAATCCGCCTTTCTCTCCATCAGCTTGACGTGGCCGCAAAGGGAGGCCGATGCATGAACCGCAAGTCAGGAGGGATCTTTTTGAGATGACGCATTCACAGGGGAACCATCTCGCGTCATCCTCGTCCTCGGCACCGGCGCCTGGGTACGGACGGAAGCGCCAATTAATCGGGACCGTCTTAGACAGGTCAGGAACCCCGTTGCCGACGCCAGCATGACGGTCAGGAATCTGAATGGGCCCGCGCTACCTGCTTTCGCCGAAGTGGTGCCATTGGCCGTCCGCAACATTAGTGACGCGGTTCGCGGGTGGATCAGCGACGCGGCTCGCAGGTGGATCGCTTCTTCCTGAGTAAGCGACCTCGCTGGGCGGATTGGCCGGCGCATTAATATGCTGGCCTTCGCCGAAGTGGCGCCACTGGCCGTCGGCTACGTAGACGCTGTGTGCTGGAGGCGGATCGACGGTCTGGGCATACACCGGCGCCGCCGGGGGATCTGGCGGGTCGACGGGGTCATCCACATAAGGATCGTAGCCGTATGGACCGCAGGGGTAAGGACCGTAGGGATCACACCAATCGTACGGATAGGGATATCCGAAGCCGTACGGTCCGGGCCAAAAGAACCACGGCGCAAAAGCAAAGTCATCAAAGTCATCGAAGTCGAATCCGAAGCGGCCGAATCGATCGCCGAAGAAGGGGCGGTGGAACCGGTCAAAGCCCCCGGAGCCTCGGCCACCGAACCCTCCGCGGAAGCCACGGCCGAATCCACCTCGGAAACCGCCGAAGCCGCCACGGAATCCTCGGCCGCCCAATCCACCTCGAAAACCTCCTCCACCGAATCCCCCACGAAACCCACGGCCGAACCCGCCACGGAAACCGCCGAATCCGCCGCGGAATCCTCCACCACGAAACCCACCGTGGAATCCTCCACCGCCGCGGAATCCACCGCCACCACGAACTCCGCCGCCACCGAAGCCGCCCCGAAAGCCACCACCGCCAAACCCTCCATGAAACCCGCCTCCGCTCAATCCCCCGCCGTGGCCTCCACCACGGCCTTGAGCAAAGGCACTAGTCGCCACCACCAAGAGGCAGATTGAAAAAAGACGGAGTTTGCGCATAGGCACCTCCTTTTGAGGAAGCCTAGCACGCCAGCGAGTGAGGAACAAGCACACGCGTCGTCATTTCCTGCGTCGTAATCCTCGGTTGGCCTCAGGCGAACAACTTGTGACGTGCAGACTCGCAAATCGCAGAGACCGCGGGGTGCCGAAGTTTCCTTTCTACCGAAATAGCATAGAAGCGCATGCGGACGGCGTCGCTCGTGCCCACGCGCCGAAGCTCGGATTCGCGGCGCATCTCCTTGTCGAGGATAGCAGCCGTCGCGAAGAAACCCGCGCCTGCTTCTCCGAACACTCGCAGTGATGCGAAGTCGTCAAATTCCCCCACCACATCCGGCCGAATTCCCTGCGACCTGAACCATTCGTCGAGGCCTTGCCGCAGCGAGGAGCCCTCCGCGGGAAGCAAGAACGGCGCGCCGTCGAGGCAGCGCGGAAAAGCGCCGTCCCAGTTCGCGGCCATCTTCGGCTTACCCCAGAAGCTCGTCGTGCACTCGCCGAGCAGGTGGTTGAACGCGCTCACTCGGACGGTGGGACTTATGGGCGCGTCCGACAACACAACATCCAGATCCTGGATCGCCAGTTCGGCGAGCAATCGGTCCGGCCGGTCTTCGCGGCAGATCACCCTAAACCGCTCCTTCAGCTTGAGCGCCGGTTCGATGAGACGATAGGCGACGCGTTTGGGCAACACGTCAGCGACACCCACCCGCAGGCGTTGCAGGCGGCCCGTGGGGCGCCCCTCGACCGTGTTCGTAAGCTCCCGTCCCAACGCGCAGATCTCTTCGGCGTAGCGAAACACCACCCGGCCCATCTCGGTAAGAATCAGTCCGCGGCCTTGTCGAACAAAAAGTTTCTCGCCCAACGCTTCTTCCAGGCGATGGACCTGCGTGCTGACGGTCTGCGGGGCCAGGCGCAATTCCGCGCTGGCTCGGGTGACGCTGCCGGCGCGGGCGACAACCCAGAAGTAAACCAGGTGATGGTAGTTCAGCCACTCCACGCAGGAATGATAGTTCGAAAATATCTGATTGTCAGTACCAAATTATCTTCTTGTTTGCTTATCGGGAAATTGTTATTCAGAACACCATCGAGGAAAGGAGTGGGTAGCCTATTGAACTAGTATTACACGAGGCCTTTAGTAGTACAGGCCCTAGTAAGGAAAGTCCACACTCAATAAATAGAGCCTCGCCGCACTCATCTTTTACGAGTTGGTTAGCGACCTTGGCTGGAGCGCTTCCCTGACACGGAAGCCCAGGGCGCTTGAAGGGGGATTCAAATGCGCCGAATCACGACTTGGGTCGTTCGTGTTGTTGTCTCTGTCTCGGTTCTCGCCGGAGTACTGCTGGTAGTCAGAGGGCTCACCTCACCGACTCCTGCCACCGGAAGCTGGCTCTCCATCGGAAATATGTCGTCAGCCCGAGCCGGGGCGAGTACCGTCCTGCTTCAGGACGGACGCCTTCTGATCGCCGGTGGCGACGCCGGCAGTGGCGCGCTGAACAGCGCCGAGATCCTTGATTCCTCGGGAGCTTTCTCGCTCGCCCCACCCATGAATTTCGCCCGCAGCAAGCATACGGCGACGGTGCTGAGCGACGGGCGAGTGCTGGTAGCGGGCGGCGTGGACACCAGTGGAAACGCTACGGCGACAGCCGAGCTTTACGACCCAACGGCCAATACTTGGACCCCGACGACGGGCCCGTTGATGACGGCGCGCTCCGGCCACACGGCTTCCCTCTTGGCCGACGGCACGGTCCTCGTCGCCGGCGGTGACAGCTCAGGTACAGCGCTGAGCAGCCTCGAAGTCTTCAATCCTACTAATGGCACCTTTACAGCAACCGTCGGCACCCTCTCCTCGGCGCGCGAGAGTCACGCCGCCGCGGTACTCGCCAAGGGTCAGGTGTTGATCGTCGGCGGCACTGACGGCAAGAACGCCCTGGCCTCGTCCGACATCTACGATCCTTCCACCGGACTCATCTCGACGGGACCCGTTCTCTCGATAGCCCGCCAAGGGCTTTCCGCGACCACCCAGCTTGACGGCAAGGTGCTGGTAGTAGGTGGCAACAATGGAGCCCAAAATGGCAGCCAGGACTTGGCCTCGGCTGAGGTCTACGATCCGTCTGCTGGAACCTTTGCCCTGACAGGAAGCCTGGCCATCGCGCGCGAGGCACACCTCGCTTTCTCACTTCCCCATAACAATGGAATTCTCATCGTCGGCGGGACATCGGCAGGCGCCGCGCTCGCTTCCTCCGAGCTCTACTACCCCTGGACTGGGAGTTTCAACCCCACAGGCCCCATGGCGTCGGCCCGTACCTTGGCAACCGGTAGCCCACTCAGCCAGGATGGAGTCCTCCTCGTGGCAGGGGGCAACGACACCACAGGCGTCGCGCAGTCAAGCGCCGAACTTTACGGCTTTGCCACCGTCAAAACCGATAAGGCAGACTACCCTCCCGGGACCACGGTGAATATCACCGGCAGTGGCTGGCAGGCGGGCGAGACCGTCACCCTAACCATGGTCGAGTCGCCGCTCATCGATACCCACGGGCCCTATCCCGTCACCGCCGACGCCAGCGGCAACATTTCCGATAGCTCCTTCACGACCGACTCGCACGACATCAACGTCACGTTCACGCTCACTGCGGTCGGCCAGAGTTCGCAAGCGCAGACCATCTTTACCGACAAGGTGACCACCAACACGACGGTAACTTGCAATCCTTCTTCGGTCGGAGTCAATCAGCCGACGACTTGTACTGCGACGGTGAGCCCCAAGAACACCTCCGCTAACGTGCACGGAACAGTCCAATGGACTATTACCACAGGTGCCGGAGCTTTCAGCAGCGACGGTTATAATTTCTCTGCGGGACCCCCGCCGACGTGCACCTTGACCAGCACCGGCGCGACGCCGCCCGCACTAATCTGCTCAGTAATCTACACGCCTTCTAGCCTCGGAGCACAGACTCTCACTGCTACATATGCTCCTGATGATCAGGGCAAAGAAACCAGTACCAGTTTTGGTAGCGTGCAGATCCAGGTCACGGCGGACCTAGTCCTCCAGCCGCCCAGTCCGAGTTCAGTGTCTCAAGGTTCAACCGGCCCGGTAACACTTGAGGCTAATCTGAGCGCACTAGGCAATCCGATTGTAGGCGCCACGATCACTTTCACCGTGGATGGAACTTCTGTGGGCACAGCGGTAACCGACTCGAGCGGGAATGCCACGATCACGACTTACAACCCGTCAGCTCTGACAGTGGGCAATCACACCGTCCAAGCCTCCTTTGCGGGCGGGACATTTGGCGGCACAAACTACACCATAGCCACAAGCAACACCGAGACCCTTACTGTAATCGGGCAAGGCCACATCAAGGTGACCAAGACGACCAACCCGACCAGTGACACCACGACGAATTTCCCCGTCACCTTGAGCAGCAGCACGGGGGGGACCAGCGTCCAGGCGGCGGCGGAGACCTTGACCGGTAACGGCGGGAACTTCACCTATGATGTGACACCCGGTACCTATGCCATCGCCGAGACCCCGCCCGCCGGATGGGACCAGACGGCTAACACCTGCACGGGCCTGGTGATCACGGCGGGGCAGACGGTTAACTGCGGGATCACCAACGTGCAAAAGGGCCACATCAAGGTGACCAAGACGACCAACCCGACCAGTGACACCACGACGAATTTCCCCGTCACCCTGAGCAGCAGCACGGGGGGGACAAGCACCCAGGCGGCCGCCGAGACCCTGATCGGCAACGGCGGCACCTTCACCTATGACGTGACGCCGGGCACCTACTCGATCGCGGAGGGGGCTACCACGGGATGGGATTCGACGGCCAACACCTGCACGAGCGCCAACCTGGTGGTAGCGGCGGGGCAGACGGTCAACTGCGGGATCACCAACGTGCAAAAGGGCCACATCAAGGTGACCAAGACGACCAACCCGACCAGTGACACCACGACGAATTTCCCCGTCACCCTGAGCAGCAGCACAGGGGGGACAAGCACCCAGGCGGCCGCCGAGACCCTGACGGGGAACGGCGGGAACTTCACCTATGACGTGACGCCGGGCACCTACTCGATCGCGGAGGGGGCTACCACGGGATGGGATTCGACGGCCAACACCTGCACCAGCGCCAATCTGGTGGTGGCGGCGGGGCAGACGGTCACTTGCGGGATCACCAACGTCAAACAGGGCCACATTACGGTGACCAAGACGACCAACCCGACCAGTGACACCACGACGAATTTCCCCGTCACCCTGAGCAGCAGCACGGGGGGGACAAGCACCCAGGCGGCCGCCGAGACCCTGACGGGGAACGGCGGCACCTTCACCTATGACGTGACGCCGGGCACCTACTCGATCGCCGAGACGGCAGTCACGGGATGGGACCAGACGGCCGACACCTGCACGAGCGCCAACCTGGTGGTAGCGGCGGGGCAGACGGTCACGTGCGGAATCAGTAATGCGCGCAGACCGACGCTGATGGTGACCAAGTACCTTTTGCCGACTAATGATACCGGAAAGTTTAACTTGTTTGTCGCCAACCTTAGCAACGCATCGAGTTATGCCCTAGCGTCGGCGGTGGGCAACGGTGGGACGGGCACCGCGACCCTCAGTCCCGGCAACTACAAGGCGGCTGAGACCGCATCCACCGGAACACTCTCTAACTATTTCGTCTTGTACGGCGGTGATTGCGGGTCCGACGGAACCATCACTCTATCTTATGGCGACCAGAAGGCCTGCACCATCACCAACGTCCTGGCGACAGTCACCGTTGCCACAACTTCAACTCCAACGGTCGCGAACCAGCCGCAGTACAGCGACCCGGTGACTTTCACGGCAACGATATCTGCCAACAGTTACAGTCCTCTGGCGAACACTGCTGAATTCTACGTGGGCACCCAGGGCCTCGGCGGCGCGACCGATATGGGTTCGTGCACTCTAGTGAATGACGGGTCTGGCAACTACACGTGCACAACAGTAGCGAAGCCGCTGATCAGTTCGAGCGCTCCCTCACCGGACGCAAATTTTGCGCCGGGCGTGCATACGGTCTACGCGGTCTTCAGTGGTTTCCCGACTCCTAACCCTGCTGCAGCGGAGGCCCAGCCCACAACTTCTCTAACGATCAATCAAGAGGACGCGCGCGATACGTACACCGGCCCAGTGTACGACACCGTGACCGCGGGGAGCACGAGTGCGATCATCCCGCTCAGCGCCACCATCTGGGACATCAGCAACAGCCTGTTCTCGCCAACCGGACTCAATCCGGATGGCGCCTATGACGCTTATCCGGGCAACATCAGTAACGCTACGGTGACCTTTACCGATCTGGACACCGGCGAAGTCCTCTGCACAAATGTGCCGGTCACTCTGGTGAGCGCGGCCGACAGCACGACGGGCACAGTATCGTGCATGTCCGCTAGCATACCCTTGAATAACACGGGCAGTCAGAGCTTCACCCTGGGAATCAAGGTGGGGAACTACTACACGCGGAACACTACTGAGGATAACGTGGTCATTACCATCGCTCCGCCGGGCGCGGGCTTCGTCACGGGCGGCGGTTACCTCATCACGACGACCTCGATCGGCGAGGTTCCAGGCTCTCCAGGCCTTAGAACGAACTTCGGGTTCAACGTGAAGTACAACAAGAGCCTGTCGAACCTGCAGGGGCAGATCAACATCATCATCCGCAGCAAAACGGTTGCTGCGGGAGACACCTGCCCGGCTGGTCCGGATGGAGTCCATGTCTACCAGGTCAAGTCAAACAGCATGACCTCCCTGGCTGTCCAGAATGCCGGAAAGTACCCCGCGACCGCACAGGTTGTGAGTGGCGCGAGCATTACGGACGTCACCAACTCGTCAAAGACGTGCTCAATTTCGGGCAATGATAGCATCCAGCTCAACATGACGGACAACAGTCCGGGAGGTCCTACGGACACGATCAGCATCGACGTGCTGGATAAGTCGAACAATCTTTGGTATGCGAGCGCCACTGCTCTGGGCAAGATCGTTCAGCAACAAATGGGATCACCTAGCGGAGGCGGGCAAGTGACGGTCCATTAGGGCGATGCTGGTTTGAAGTGAACGCTGCCGGTAAAGTGACTCGAAAGCTAACCGGGCTCTGGGTTGGAGATTCAATCCAGAGCCCTGCTTTTTGCGCTCAGCAGTCCCTCAGCCAAGAGCAGCACGGCGCACGCTTTCAAGTCATAGTAAACAAAGGAGGTCTCGAGGAACGAACTCTGGAACGAACTCTCCCGCAGGGCTAGCGCCAAGCGTATCTGATTGAAATCAAAGCGATAATCCAACCTGGCACGAATCGGAACGAACCCTCCGGCGCCGGCCTCCTGTCCCTGGATATTATTGAAAACACACGACAGCGCCGTCAGAAAACGAACTCCGTCGGACGCTGACGCACGGGCTAGCTATGTAGCTCTTTCCCCGTGGAGAATGTATCACGGCGCGGCGAGGCTTCAGCGGCTCTTGGGGAAGGAACGGACTCGGCCGCTTCACCCCAACCGTCGCAGGTCGGCGGTCAGAGCCTGCCGCTACAACAAGCCACAAGTCGGCGGTGAGACACCCGCCGAGGCCGGAGCGAAATGAGCCCCGTTCAAGAACCTCACCACTGCGGAAGGCGCTACACTGGAGGCGTTTGGGAGACGCATTGTTGCCCGGCTCGCGCCAAGCCGGAACTGCTCCTCATGTGGATGACCAGTTGGGCCGCGCCGGAATCACTGTTCTTCCTGAAGTACAATGGAATACTCAGGTTCGCAGTTGGAGTTTTGCTGACCGCTGCGTCCGCCAAGGGAGGGACTCGTGATGGTGGCCAAGTTCTGGGCTCCGGTAGCGTTTGCGGCGACGGTGTTGTGCGGGACAGTTATCGCCTCGGGCCAATCAACCGGAGTCAAGGATCTGGGCGTCGGCAAGTTACTGGTCGCATCGCGGAACCTCTCTGACCCTAATTTCGCTGAGTCAGTGGTCCTGCTGATTCAATGCGACAAGCAGGGCACGGTCGGTCTGATGATCAACCGCCGTACGCAGGCGCCTGTTTCCCGTATCATCCAGAATCTGGACACGGGGAAGCACGGATCCGATCCAATCTACATTGGCGGTCCGGTCGGGATGACCCAGGTGTTTGGGTTGTTCAGGTCGGCGAAGAAGCCCGATGAGGGCACCTCCGTTCTCAGCGAGGTTTACCTGATTTCGACCAAGGCGCTTCTCGAGAAGACCGTGGCCGCCACTCCCGGCCCCAGCGATTTGCGGCTCTACTTGGGTTATTGTGGCTGGGCGGCTGGGCAATTGGAGAATGAGGTGCGCCGAGGCGGGTGGTGGATATTCGACGCCAATGCACGCGTGGTCTTCGATCCCAACCCGGGGTCGGTTTGGTCTCGGCTTATCGCTCGGACGGAGCGACAGATGGTGGAAAATGGAGTGATCTGGGACCCGTTCACCGTGAGCGTCCGAGTCCAATAATGGTGAGGTGGGGGCAGCCTAAACCAAGCCCTGAGGAAGCAACGTCGGTGGGCGGTGAGCGCTGACAATCTTAGGTCGGCGCAACGCCGCCAACCAGATATAGCTGTCGGTGCTCTGCCATGTGGCAGTGGGCACAGAAGGTCACGAGGTTGTCGAGCGAGTCGTTGCCCTGGTGGCTGCGCTTGATCTGGTGATGCACCTGCAGGTTCTCGATTGACCCGCACAGAGCGCTCGTTCAACCACCGGCAACTGACTCTCGAACAGCTTGAAGTAAACCATCTCGCACGGGCCGTACTCTGCCCCCGTCAAGTACTCCTTCTTTGGCAAGTCGAGAGCGCCACAAATACCAACTTCCAGGCTTCTAGGACGAATGTGTTAGAATCACACCGCTTAGTTCGAGCCAGGTTATATGCATGAGCATTACAGCGCGCATCATGGAAAACACGCTGGCCTATCGCCTGTGGATGGCCCCGTTTGCCGAGAAGAAGTTTGCGCCCATCCTCGCGCACAACGATCTGAGCCGCGTGCGGCGCGTCCTGGACGTGGGCTGCGGGCCAGGCACGAACACCCAGCACTTCGCCCATGTGGACTATCTGGGCGTCGACATCAACTCCGCCTACATTGAACATGCACGCCAGCGGCACCATCGCAATTTCCTGGTGGCTGATGTCAGGAACTACACCGTCGCCCCCGACGAACGATTCGACTTCATCCTGTTAAACAGCTTCCTTCATCACATCGATACGCCACACACCCTTCGCATCCTGTCGCACCTCCAGACGCTGCTGACCGAAGACGGGTGTGTGCACGTGATCGAGCTCGTGCTGCCCGAGCGTCCCTCGATTCCCCGCTTCCTCGCGCAACGGGATCGCGGCGAGTTTCCCCGGCCGCTCGACGAATGGCGGAGGATTTTCGGCGACGTGTTTGAAACCTCGGTGTTCGAGCCGTTCACTTTGACGGGCCTGAGGGCTACGTTGTGGGAGATGATCTACTTCAAGGGGCGGGCGAAAAGATGAACCCCGGTTTCCGCCTGTCGGTCGCGGTGCCTCTCCACAACGAAGAAGCAGTCCTGCCCGAGTTTCTGCGGCGGACCCGCGCGGTTCTCGATACTCTTGGCGGAGGTCCGCATGAACTTGTGTGTGTGGACGATGGCAGTACAGACCACACGCTTGAGATTCTGGAGCGGGCAGCCGCTGAAGACCCTCGCATCGTCCTCATTGCTCTATCACGAAACTTCGGTCACCAAGCCGCGTTGACGGCAGCGCTCGACCAAGTCTCGGGCGACGCCGTGGTGGTGATGGACGGCGATCTGCAGGACGTTCCTGAGGCTATCCCGAGCTTCGTCGAACGCTACGAGGCAGGCTACGACGTGGTCTATGCGCAGCGCGTGCGGCGCAAGGAACCGTGGTGGCTGCGCCTCTGCTATTTCGCCTTCTACCGCCTGATGGCCCGGTTGTCCGATGTGCGCCTGCCGCTCGATGCGGGGGATTTCGGCCTCGTCTCGCGCCGGGTGGTCGAAGAAATCCGCCGGATGCCGGAGCACCACCGCTACTTGCGAGGGTTGCGCGGCTGGGTGGGATTCAAACAAGTCGGCATAATCGTAGAGCGCGCGGAGCGGCACTCGGGCCAGAGCAAGTACGGCATGCTCAGGCTGCTCAGGCTGGCTTCGGATGGAATCCTGGCCTTTTCAATCGTGCCGCTTCGTGCCGCCGCGGTCTTAGGTGTGGTCGCCGTCGCTCTTTCCGTGCTCTTCGCGATCTATTCGCTGTTTGCGAAGTTCTGGCTCCACCAGTCACCGCGCGGCTTCACGGCGTTGACCTTTCTCATCACCTTTCTCTCGGGCTGCAATCTCTTGTTTCTCGGGGTCATCGGAGAGTACGTGGGGCGTATCTACGAGGAGACTAAGGCGCGTCCGCTCTACGTGGTTAGCAAAGTCGTACGCCACACGCCGGCCTCGTAGTCATCGCGTGAACATTAGGACCGAGTCCAGTCGCTAGATTGATCGATCCCAACCGGAGGATTCTTGCTCCCTTTTGGTCGAATAGAGTTCGAGCGAGGAGCCCTGCTGCTCGAACTCCTGCTCGTCACCCTCGTGCTGCTGGCCACCTTCTATTGCCCGCAGCTTGGATCGAACTGGTTCAGGCGAATCGAGCAAAAGCTTGGAACTCTGGCGCGAAGACGCAAGACCGCAGTGCTGGTAGTGGGACTTTTGGCGCTCGCGGCGCGCGCCGCAGTGCTTCCCGTGCTGCCCATCCCGAAGCCATTTGTCCACGACGAATTCGGTCATCTGTTTGTCGCTGACACGTTCCTGCACGGCCGACTCACCAATGCCGTCCACCCCATGGCGATCCACTTCGAGACCTTCTATATTCTTCAGGGCCCGACGTACTGCTCGATCTTCCCCGTCGCTCAGGGGATCGTGCTGGCGACGGGCAAGATCCTCGGCGGACACTTCTTCGTCGGCGTGTGGCTCAGCATCGGAATCATGTGCGCCGCGATGTGCTGGATGCTGCAAGGCTGGATGCCCCCCGGCTGGGCGCTGTTCGGCGGGATATTGGCGGTCCTCCACTTCGGTTTCTTCAACTACTGGAGCAACAGCTATCTGGGCGGTGCGGCCGCGGCCACTGGTGGCGCTCTTCTCCTCGGAGCGCTGCCCCGCGTCCAACGGCACCGGCGCGTGAGGGACGCGCTAATCCTCGGGCTGGGACTCGCGATTCTGGCGAACAGCCGTCCATACGAGGGATTCATCCTCAGCCTGCCGGTGGCCCTCGCTCTTCTCGTGTGGGTCGCCAAGCAACGGGGACCTGCACTCCTGAAAGCTGTCACACGCTTCGTGGCGCCACTGACTCTGCTACTGGCCGTGACCGCGGGTGCAATGATGTACTACTTCTGGCGGACCACCGGCAACCCTTTGCGCATGCCCTACCAGGTGAACGAAGATCGGTACACCACAGCGCGCTATTTCGTGTTTCAGTCTCCCAAGTCTGAACCGGCTTACGACGATCCGGTAATCCGCGACCACTATGTGAATTACCAGGCGCGCGCGTACCGGTTTGTGCGCCAGCCGCAATGGTGGCTGATCTGGTCGTTGGTAAGGATCATCCTGGTCGCGATGTTCTATTTCGGACTCATGCTGACCATGCCTTTGGTGATGCTTCCGCGGGTGCTGCGCGACCGGCGGATTCGCATCCTGCTGATGGCGGGCGCGGTGTCAATCGCGGGCTTGTTGGGCGAGGTATTCTATTCACCCCACTACGTGGCTCCCATGACGTGCGTATTCCTGGCAATCGCCGTGCAAGCCATGCGGCACCTGCGAGTGTACCGCCGAGAGGGTCAGCCCACAGGACTCTTTCTCGTCCGCGCGATCCCTATCCTATGCGGCCTGAGCGTGCTCATCACGCTTGGAGTGGTCATGCGGCATGGACGCGTTCCGTTCTTATGGGCCGACGATCGAGTATTCCGAGGTCCGCTCTACCGCCCTCGCATCCTCGCTGAACTCGAGCATCGCGACGGGAAGCAATTGGTCATCATCAGGTACAAGCCCGGACATCCCCCGTGGGACGAGTGGGTGTACAACGCGGCCGACATCGACGCGGCGAAGGTGGTCTGGGCGCGCGACCAGGGCACCGCGAAGAATCGCGAGCTTCTCGACTACTTCAAGGACCGCCACGTGTGGCTGGTGGAACCCGACGCGAAGCCGCCGACACTCTTGCCCTATCCGGCGGACGCGCAATGAAACGTTCTCGCCTCTGGCTGGTGCTCGCCTTGCTCTTCGTCTTCGTCCGCGCCCTGCCCAACCTCAGCTATCCCATCTTCCGCGACCAGGCGACGTACTGCGTCATCAGCCAGGGCTTGCTCCATGGCGGCAAGCTTTACCGCGACCTGTGGGACATCAAGCCGCCCGGCATCTTCTGGATTTACGAGCCGATCGTCAAGCTGTTTGGGCCAGTGATGTGGTCGGTGGGACTGGTGGATATCCTCTGGCTGCTTGCCCTCTCGTGGTGCATCTTCCGCTTTGCCGAGCGCACCCTGGGGACTGGAGCTGCGGTCATCGCCGTGGCTGCGAACACCGAGTTCCACTGCCGCACGGGATACGAAGTGGCCGCGCAAGCGGACGCTTTCCTCGTCCTGTTCGTCCTCGCCGCTTATCTGGCGCTGGGGCGCGCGAAACAGGAACACAGATGGGCGCTGGGGCGCGCCTTCCTGGCCGGCGTGCTTCTTGCAGCCGCCTTCTGGCTGAAGTACAACGCTCTTGTATTCCTGCCGTTGCTCGTGCTCGTGCCCTATCTCGACCTTGACGCCCTGGACGCCCAACCGCGGTGCGTGAGGTTGTCGATTCCATGGACAGCGTGGCTCAAGCGGACAGCGGCGCTCGCGGGCGGAGGGCTGGCTGGCGTCCTCGCGGTGCTCGCGTACTTCTGGCGCGCAGGACTGTGGACGGCGCTCCTCGAGGCCCACTTCGCGGTGATCCCGCGCTACGGCGCTTCGCCGCTCCTCGCGCAAGGCAGCTTCTGGCTGCACGCGGTCGCCAGGACGATCACTTTTCTCGGCTGGCTGACGCCATTCGCTCCGGTCGCGGCGTTCATCATCGCCTGGAAGCGCGGCGAACTGGGACGCGTCGCGCCGGCGCTCGCGGGCGCGGTGCTCGGGTACACCCTGGTAGCAACACAAGTGCAGTTCTTCCCGCACACCTTCGACAATTGCTTTCCCTTCTTCGCCATGGCCTGGGGATACCTCAGCATGGAGCTTATCGGCCATGTAGCGCCGGCCTTTAGGCCGGCACGAGTTTCTGATGCCCTGGCCTCTGAACCCGCTCGTGTTTCCGATGCGTCGGGCTTCAGCCCGGCGCCTGCCGGCCTCAAGGCCGGCGCTACCTTCCCCACTGTGCTGGGTGGCGCCGCGATCACCCTCGTGCTCGCGCTCCAGGTCCGGACGCTCGTGACCCGCTACAAGGACCTCGCGGCGTGGCGGCGCGACGCGAACGCGTTCTACGCACACTACCCGGCGCCCTTCTCCGAGGACTACCTGGACGAGGAAATGAGCATCGCGCAAATGCTGCGCAGCGAGGCCAGCCCGCACGATCGCCTGTACGTGTGGGGACACGACCCGCTCGTCTACTACCTGACCGGACTGCACCCGCCGACGCGTTTCGTCGTCTACTGGCCGCTGGCACTCGACTGGGGCATGCCGGGGTGGCGCGAGGAGTTCATGCGCGACCTCAGTCAGCGCCCGCCCGAGTTCATCGTGGTCGACCGGCCCGACAAGTATTCGCTGCCCGCGTTCGACGCCTTCGTCGCGGCGTCCTACCACGAGGTCGCCGGCTTCCCTCACTCGGCGGTCTATCGCCGGAGGAGATGAATGCAGCGGATTGAAATTTGCCTCGCTTTGCTCGCCATCGCCATCGCCCTGGCGTATCCGAGGATCGGCGCGCGCTGGTTCCGGATGCTCGAGAACGGCTTCCGCAAGCTGGCTCGTAGGCGCAGGCTCGCCGTTCTCGTAGTCGGGGTGACGGCGCTCGCGGCGCGAGCCGCCGTACTGCCCGTCGAGCCAATTCCCCACCCCATCATCCAGGACGAGTACAGCTACTTGCTTGCGGCGGACACGTTCGCTCATGGACGCCTGACCAATCCCACCCATCCCATGTGGGTCCACATCGAGGCCTTCCAGGAAATCTGGCAGCCCACTTACCAGTCGAAGTATTTTCCCGGGCAAGGCTTGGCGCTGGCCCTGGGACAGGTTGTGTTCGGACATCCCTTCTGGGGCGTCTGGCTGAGCATCGGACTGATGTGCGCGGCGCTCTGCTGGATGCTGCAAGGGTGGATGCCGCCGGGTTGGGCGTTGCTGGGCGGATTCCTGGCGGTCATACGCCTGGGCACGTTCAGCTACTGGGCCGATACGTACTTCGGCGGGGCGGTCGCGGCCATTGGAGGAGCGCTGGTCCTGGGGGCGCTGCCGCGCATTAAGCGCGAGCAGCATGTGCAGGATGCCCTGCTGATGGGCCTCGGCCTCGCGATCCTGGCCAACACCCGGCCCTATGAAGGACTGGTCTTGAGCCTGCCCGTCGCCGCGGCGCTCCTCGCCTGGATCGCAGGACGCGAGCGACCGCCGTGGCGAGTCTGGTTTGGCACGGTGGCGTTGCCGCTGAGCTTGACGCTCGCGCTGGCGGCTGTGGCGATGGGTTATTACTTCTGGCGGGTCACCGGCAATCCATTGCGCATGCCGTATCAAGTCTACACGGACGCCTATGGAGCATCTCCAAACTTGCTGTTGCAACACGCGCGCACAGTCTTTCCGGCCTACCACAACCGCGAGATACGCAACTTCTACGTGAGATTCGAGGCTTCTTTCTTCTCGCTTGCCCGCTCGCTTCACGGCCGCCTGCTGCAATTCGCCGCACTGAAGACCTACGAGTTGTGGCTCTTCTTCGTCGGCCCGCTGCTGACGCTGCCGCTCGTCATGCTGTCTGCCGTCGCCCTGAAGCGCCACGCCTGCCGCTGGCGGCTAGTCAGTCCGGGCACGCGGTTCCTGCTGATTGCGAGCGCAGTGTGCTTGGGAAGTTTGCTTCTCGAAAGCTTTTTCAGCCTGCACTACGCCGCACCTATGACCTGCCTGTTTCTCGCCCTCGTGCTGCTCTCCCTGCGACGCTTGCGCGCCTGGCGATGGCAGGGGAAGCCGGCGGGACTCTTCGTGAGCCGCGCCGTTCCCCTGATCGCCGTCGCGATGCTGCTCCTGCGGGTTGCGGCGGTTCCCCTCCACCTGTCGATCGTCGGATACTGGGCCTTCCGGCTCGAGGTGAAGCCGCCGACCTGGTGCTCTCCACTGAAGCCGGAGTTCCCCCGCGCCCGCATCCTCGCCGAGCTCGAGCAAAAGCCCGGCAAACACCTCGCGATCGTGCGCTACCGGCCCGACCACGAGCCGAGCATCGATTGGGTTTATAACGAAGCGGATGTGGACGCCTCAAGAGTGGTGTGGGCGCGGGATAGGGGTCCGGCGGAGAATGAAGAGCTGATCCGGTACTTCAAGGACCGCGACGTTTGGCTCGTAGAGCCTGACGAGAATCCGCCTCGCCTGTCGGCCCATTGAAGGGAAAGTCGGGTTGAGTCTAAGGAAACACATTGTAGCGAATGGTTGACCAGATACCACGTACGCCGTCCTTCCAAGTGATTTTCTTCCCTTGAGCATAGGTTCGGCCATGATACGAGATCGGCACCTCGTAGATGCGGCATCTCTGCTTGGCGACCTTCGCGGTGATCTCCGCCTCGAACCCGAACCGGTCTTCCTTCAGTTCGATCTTATCGAGAACCTCCCGCTTCAGCACCTTGTAACACGTCCAGACGTCGGTGAGGTTCAAGTTGGTGAACATGTTCGAGACGGTGGTAAGCAGCCAGTTGCCTACGGAATGCCAGAAAAAGAGCACGCGATGAGGCCCGCCGAGAAAACGCGACCCGAACACCACTTCGGCTCGTCCCTGGTCGATTGGGGCAACAAGTGCCGCGTAGTCGGCTGGGTCATATTCCAGGTCGGCGTCCTGAATTATTATGATGTCGCCGTGCGCCTCGTGGAATCCTCGGCGCAGGGCCGCACCCTTGCCACGATTCTTGTCTTGGAAGAAAACTCGGATGTTGTCCGCACGCAGGGTGCGGCCGCTTCCGGGCACAGTCAGCGTCCCAGGGTTGCCCTCCGCGTGAGCTGCTAGTTCTGACAGAAACTCCCGTGTGCCATCCGTCGAACCATCGTCCACCACCACAATCTCTTTTTCCGGAGCGACGGCCTGAACCCGCATGAGAATTTCTTCGATGGTAGTCCGCTCGTTGTAAACGGGTATCACGACGGATATCCCCGCGGTCCGTAACATGTGCTTGATAACTCCGACTGCGGTCTCTCTTCCAATGCCTGTGTCCGCTCTATCTCACTACTGACCTTATCAGGCCGGATGAAGTGTACACAAACTGGATCGTTTTGAGTATTCGGACGCCCGGCGGGTGACGCGGGCAGGCGCCCTTAAACCGTCGCTCGGAACCGACCAACAGTAGGCCGTGCTACAATCTGCCGCATGACACGAGAGTGTGGTCCCTCGTTTGACGCCTACGATCTGCTCTTCTTAGTCTGCCTGTTCGCACTCGTGCTAGGATTCGCCGCGCACACCTTCGGCGATCCGCCGGCCGAGGACGCGGCAATTCTGATGCGGTACTCGCAGCATCTCGCGCAGGGCCACGGCATCGTCTGGAACGTTGGCGAGGGCCCCGTCGAAGGGGCCACGGACTTTCTCTTCATGGTGATTCTGGGGGGGCTCGCGAAGCTTGGCATGTCGCTCGTGGCCGCGGCTCGGCTTGTCGACCTCGTCGCGCACGCACTCACCGTCTGCCTTATCTACGCGGCCATCCGGCCGGCGAGCCGCGCGGCTGCGGCCTTCTCCGCTTCGTACCTCGCGTTTGGACCTGCCTTCGCATACGTCTCGACGTGTTTCGGCACGCCGCTGTTCGCTCTCTTCGCTGCCACGACATGGTGGCTTGCTTTGCGCCTGCGCAGCGCCAAAGGCTGGGCTGCTCCATTTGGATTTGCGCTGTCAGGACTCGTGCTCGGACTCGTTCGCCCTGAAGGGGTGATTCTTGCGGGGTTGATGCTCGTCGCTATTGTCTATCGCGATGGCTGGCGGCAGTCACGGCCAGTTATCGTCGCGTTTATTGGCGTGTTCGCAGTACTAGGCGGGGCATACTTCGTTTGGCGTTGGCACTACTTCGGCTATCTCCTTCCAAACCCATTTTACGTCAAGGGCGGGTTCGCGCTTCACTGGTCCGGGTTCTGGATGTCACTAATGAATTCCAGCACGTTGCTCGGGCCGTTGTTGTTTGTGTACGCCGCCGGTCTATCCATGCGTCGGTCGGCTCGCGAGACCATCACGCATCTAATCCCTATAGCAGGATTCACACTCGCGTGGATGCTGCTTACCAACGAGCAGAATCTTTTCATGCGGTTTCAGTATGCGGTCCTGCCTATCGCACTCATCTCCTGGTATCCGCTCTGGCAGTTGGTTTGCGCGCGCCTCGACCTACGTGTGTCTGAGCTGGGCGGCCCCGGCCTGTTCCTCGTAGCTAGCATCGTGGTAGCCTGGCTTTTGCTCTACCGAGGCGGGCACTGGGCATACGTCGAAAAGGAGTGGGATCCAGACTACGATGTCGGCCACATCCTCGCCGCCTACCAAGGGAAGGGATACTCGCTCGCCACCAACCAGTCAGGCCTCCTGCCGCTCTATTCGGGCTGGCGCGCACTCGACACTTGGGGACTCAACAGCCCTACCATCGCCCACCGCGGGCGGGTCATCGACGCCGATTTGCAGGCCGCTCATGCAGAGGTCATCGTGTTCTATACGTTTCGGCCTCGCGGACCTCTGGACCCCGAGTGGACGCGGTGGCTAGAAACGGCTCGAACCATCAGGGATTATCTGAGACACAACGATTATGTGCTAGCGGCGGTAGTTGTGCCCGACGAATACGAAATGTTTTGCTACTACGTGCGGCGGGACTGCGTCGACGGCCCAGAGATTATCCGGCGAATCCGGTCACAAGAGAGCGCTTGGGCCGCAGAAGGCCGTGTACTCAGCGCCCGCCCCGACCAACTCAAGGAACTCGGAGAGTCTGGTGCACCGCTTGTTTCTCTGCCCACCGCCACCGACGCGAATTGAATCCGCCGCCTGCCGCAGCGAGGCTCCCGATCCACTACACCGGAGCGAATCCTCCACTACAGAGAAGGCATCGATGGAGGTGCCTCAGGAGTTTCATTCGCGCGAGGAAAAAATCGTGACTTGCAGGAACGAACCGAAGAAGTGGTTTAGAATCAACAAAACGAGTTTTGCAGTTGCACGCAAATTGCCCAGCATGCTACCACCTAGCTGAAAGCATGGCACTTACGCGTTGCCTCTGCCCGCTTACACGCTATAGTATTCAAAACATTACATTTACTAGTCGCGCAACTTGCAAGGCTGGCGGCTCGCAATGTATCTTATTGATTGTTATGAATGCTTAGGGTCAGTCTTCGGCGGTGCAGGCGGGACTATCGTACAGGCCGCGGCGCCGTGGTGACGCTGGCGAGCGTATCGGCGGCGTACTCTACCTGTTCCCGCGTCAGCTCAGGATAGAGCGGCAGGCTCAGGACGCGGGCGCAGGCGCGCTCGGTCGCGGGCAGGCTGCCTGGCTGGTAGCCCAGCGAGGTATACGCCTTCTGGAGGTGCACGGGCCAGGGATAGTGGACCGAGGTCTCGACTCCGCGCTCCTCGAGCTCGTGTCGCACCCGGTCGCGGTCATCCACGTAGGCTACGAACAGATGATAGACCGGCTCGACAGCGGGGTCGTCCTGGGGCAAGCCGACGGGCGTGTCCTCGAGGCGGCTGCGGTAGAGTTGCGCGTACACCTGCCGCGCCGCCGTCCAGCGGTCCAGATGCTTCAGCTTCACGTTGAGCACCGCGCCCTGGAATCCCTCCATGCGGTAGTTGTAGCCTACCCGGTCGTGAAAGTAGCGGCTTCGCTCGCCGTGGTGGCGCATCGAGCGGGCAAACGCCGCCACGCGGTCGTCCTGAGTGACCAGCGCGCCGCCCTCGCCGTAAGCGCCGAGGTTCTTGCTGGGATAGAAGCTGAACGCCGCCGCCAGGCCGAAGGTCCCAACGCGTCGGCCATGGTAGCGCGCGCCGTGCGCCTGGCAGGCGTCCTCGATGACGGCCAGGTTGCGCCGCCGGGCAATCTCGAGGATCGGGTCGAGCGCCGCCGGCCGCCCGTAGAGATGTACGGGCACGATGGCCTTGGTGCGCGGAGTGAGCGCGCGCTCGATGAGGTTCGGATCGAGGTTGGCGGTCGCGGGATCAATGTCAACGAAGACGGGCTTCGCGCCGGTGTAAAGGATTGCTTCCGCCGTGGCGATGAAAGTGTTCGCGGTGGTGACAACTTCGTCGCCGGGTCCCACGTCCGCCGCCAGCAGCGCGAGGTGCAGCGCGCTGGTGCCGGAATTGAGCGCCACGCAGTGCTTCGCCTCCGAGTAGCTGGCGAAGGCGCTTTCGAATTTCTCGACTTCTTCGCCCAGAATGAATGAGGCGTTCCGGCAGACGCGTTCGAGCGCCGCGCGGATCTCCTCGCCGATGGAGGCGTACTGCGCTTTGAGATCGAAGAACGGGACTTTCATGTAAGCAATATCTGCCTAAGGGTCATACGGCTCGGATTTGCCAGTGGCGGCGGCTTGGGGAGAAGGCGCTCTCAACGTATAGTCCCCGGCCTGTTGGACATCAGCCGGCAACTGCCGGGCGAATTGCCTGAGCGCTTCGATCAACCTGGTTTTCTCTGAAGGGTCGACGGCGAAAAAGGAAACCCTGTCGTCCCAGCAAATGACATTGTTCGAGATCCTCCATTCTCCGACCTTGACCCATTCAGGGGGTAGCCCCTCGCGGGCAATCTGCCCATTCCCGAACAACCGGTCATAAAGAATGGCGATTCTGACTCCGTTCGCTTTGGTCAACTGGTCTATTTGCTTCTCGCTTAAAAACCCCTTGCTTCTTTCTTTGGCGACATCCAGGTTGGCCAACCCCTGGAGATCCACCACACGGGTGTCGCCCAGATAACTGACCGCTCCGATGTCGTTCACAGCCACGGGGACGCCGCGATAGAACCGCCCAAGGAATAGGCCCATTTGATAGTCCTGCTCGTAGATGTTTCTGGATGCGCTAGGGACCCCCTTAAGGGCATAGAAAGCGATGTGCCACATCGGTGCAATAGGGAAAAAGATCACGCAAGCAGCTCCTACCTCGATGATCGTCGGAAGCTGAACGGTCGGTCGTGGACACTTCGCCGTATAGTCATAGCCCGCCGCTACAGCGACAAATATGCCCAAGGCCAGGAGATAAGCTTCATACCTCGCGAATCCAGAAAGCGCGAAAACGCCGGCGAATCGCAGATGCAACACGCTTGCGACCACAAAAATCGCCACCATGATGCCGCTTCTCTTCCAGAACCTTCTTTCCTTGTAGAACCAGAGCACGAACAAGACGAGAAGTGCTAGCACCAACGACAAGACATGCGCGGTTCTGAGCGACCACCCGGCGATCCCATAGTTAGGGATCGCCGTAAGAATAAGGCCACTTCCGATCCCCCGTCCCCTGAACATACTCGACACATTGCCTTTGAGAAGAATCGACGTCGGTAGCCAAGACCACCCATGTGCGAGCGCGACCGCCCCGTAGACCACAACCGGCATTAGAGTTGCCGCTCCCAGCCCGAATGCATACCGCCAGCGCCGGCGAAGGAGAAACAGGAGACAGACCGGCAGGGCCACGAACAAAGCCTCGTAGCGAACCAGAGTCCCAAGTGCGGCCAGTGCCCAAAGCCACGTAGAACCCTCGGAGTCGCCCCCCTCCCGTGCAATTTCCCCGGCGGCCAGGTAGACAAAAGCGATGGTCACCACAACCTGCAGCACGTGCTCCATGCCAAAGAGGACGAGAGGGGGCAGCGGCGTAAGAAAAATCATTCCCAATAGCCCAAAGAGCGCGTAGCCCGGAGGCAATCCCAGCCTACGCCAGAGTGAATGCGCCACCCAAAGCGTGAGCGTCGCGAACAGGACATTCAGGATGAGGGGTGCGGTTTCATGGGGTCCGAAGAGACGGTAAATCAATGAGAGAAGCAGCGGCCAGATGATCGAAGATGACGACGAACTGAATTGGTACGGAGTTACTCCCCACACGCCATACGCCGCAAGGTTCTTGGCGATAGCCATGTGAATGTAGGGATCGTCAGCGACATAGACAAAGTGCCCTTGGGTCCCGCGCATGCAGAGAGCGTACAGCCGCAAGACCGTAGCGGACATCACGGCCAGGGCTACCAGAAGTGGCCAGTGCCGACGAACCGCGCCTCTCAACCGGTCACCTAAGGCAACTCCATAAACCAAACCTAGCCTTGACGCCATCTGCCGTCTCTTGGCACACGGAAAGCATACAACAATCCGCGCCTTTCCAAGCCATCATAGATTATAAGTCTCGTCGATATCTGATACGACATCAATGTGCCGCGGGGCTAAGCTGTAGGTACGAAGGCGCTCTCGAATTTCTCGACTTCCTCGCCATGCCGCACGCGCTCTGCCCCGATTGTCGCAACCCTCGCGAAGGCGGCTGACTTCTGGGTGTTCTTCCTCGACCCTCTCTTCACGCTTCCACTGCTTGGTGGAGCCCGACGAGAAGCCGCCTCGGTTGACGCCGCACCCCGGTCCAGCCAGTCCGTGAGCCTGCCCGTTAGAATCCCGATCCACTACACTGGAGCGAATCTTCCACTACAGACGGCCTGCGCTTGGGATAAAGTCGCGGAGTAGTTCGCAAGCGGAGAGAAGTACAGAAATCAAGGAACGAACCGAAGAAGTGGCTTAGAATCAACACGCGCCCTTTTCACATCGCGACAAATCCATGCATCCTACTGTAAAGAATACACTTACACGCAATGCGGTCTCTAGGTTCTAGGTCGTAACTCTATCATATTGATTATAAATTAGTTAGCGTTGGACTACCGATCACTCGCGCAGCCAGTAGACCTCAACGCTCAGGCTAAGTAGCATCGTGACGCGATTCTCCACGCTCGGTCAGCAGACGTTCGAGCGCCGCGGCGGCCTGAGTGCGGTCGTGCGAGGCGACGTACCAGTCGATGGTGCGGGCAAGGCCCTCGGCGAAGTTGACTTCGGGTTCCCAGCCAAGCAGCTTCCTCGCAAGTGAGTTATCGGCGACGCGATTAAGCGGCCCGGTCGGCATCTCCGGGTGCGGCTCAATCCGCGCGGTGCGACCCAGCCGCCGCAGGATGTCCTCGGCCGCGTCGATGACGCGAATGCGCTCCATGGTGCCGAGATTCACGGCTGTGGCGTCCTCGATGCGCTCGGCCGCCAAAATGGTCCCGCGCACAATGTCGTCAATATAGGTCCAGTTGCGGATCTGCTCTCCGGTGCCCCACAGGACAAAAGGGTCCTGACCCACGTAGGCGCGAGCGATCATGGCAATGACCGCGTGGTTCTCGACGGCGCGCGGCCCGTAGACGGTGAAGTAGCGGCACGATGCCGACTTCATGTCCCAGTCGCGGTAGTAGGCGCGGAGCGTGAGCTCGCCCATCAGCTTGGCCCAGCCATACAGATTGTCGGCATCATAGGGCGGCCCGACCATCTCCTCAGTGAGGTAGAGGTCCTGGCTAGGGTCGGTCTGCAAGTGATTGGGATAGACGCAGCCAGAGGAAGCATAGACCACCTTGTCAACGCCCGCCTGACAGCAGGCGCGGAAGACCAGGCCGTCGAGCATCAGATTGGTTGCGCACGCAGCTTGGTGGAGGTCAACATAGCCGCGTCCACCGTGATCCGCCGCGAGATGGAAGAGCACGCTCACGCCCTGGACCGCGCGCTCGGCCACACCCGGCGATCTGAGATCGGCCTGGATGAATTCAATGCGGCCGTCACGCAGGTGGCTCGCGAGATTCTCGAGTTTGCCGCTGCTCAGGTCGTCGACGACGCGAACCTGCGCCGCGCGCTCGACCAGCGCGTCAACCAGATGCGAGCCAATGAACGACGCGCCCCCGGCCACCAGTACTTTTCGGCCTTGCCACTCCACTCGAACCTCCGGCGCAGAGACTCCCCGCCCTGCTCCGTGCGGACTATAGCATCCACGTGTGTACGCGCGTCAAATCCTGGCATTTCTCCGCCAAGGAAGTACTTCCTTCGTGTCCTCATCCTGACCGAGCGGCAAGGACCCGAGGAAGCCGTCCGCTTATCGCCGCGACCATAAGGTGGGCTTTGGGGAAAGCGCTCGATGACGGCGCGCGAGCATTAACGACGGGGTCACTCCGGTGTTTAGCTGGGGACTTGACAGCCCTCGGGGTCGGATGACAGAGTTTGCGCACAACAACCACACAATCGAGCAGACGCAGAGTGCCGAGGGCGTGGTAACGAGTAGAGGCATAGCATGAACCTGGGAGGGCTAAGAATGGTGATTCCGGTTAAGATGAACGTCCCTGTCCGGTTCCTAGGCCTGATTATCAGCTTGCTTCTGGCAGCAGCGAGCTTCGCGCAAACAACGTTTGTTGTATCGGGCACTTTCTCCGACAATAGCTCCACCCCTTTTACAGGAATAGTAAATATCAACACTCAGACTGGGGCGATCGTGGGATTCAACTTCAACATCCCTACAATGACTTTAGGAGCGACGACGTTGCCAGGGGCAAACTTCACGCCAAGTACCGCCACGGCAAATTTCTTTTCCAGCAACGCGCCTCCTTGCAGCCCTGCGCAAGGCGGTTTTATGACCTTTCAATTGTTCAACGCTCCGCCGAACAGCGAGGAACTGTACCTGCTAATCCCGCAATCGTCTCTCATCTCCTACAACGGAGGGGCACTGCTCCAACAGGTCACCTGCGGCGGCCAAGCCTTCCACACCGGTTACCAATCCGGCCTGCAATCGAATCCGTTTTTTGAGATCTCGGGAAACGGCTCGATAACTACTCCGCAACTTCAAGCGAGCGGTAGTGTGAGAATTCCAGTGAATCCGCTCGCGACTTTCCTCGCGACATCTGCCAATGACACCAGCGCGGTGCCGGCGACGCCGATTTCGCTTGCCAGCCTGAACATCCATCCCGGCGACACGATTATTCTCAGTGCCCTCGGAGACGTTTCCTTCTGTCTTCCGAGCAACTGCCCGGAGGTCAAAATCCCACTCGACGGATTGTTCAGTGCCACCAATTCCTCGAGCGGAGCTATTGCTGCGGCCGGGAACCCGATCCCCTTCGTCACACCTCCCACCCTGTTTGGAGGCATACCGACGGACATTCCTCAGGACTTTCGGATTCCGCACGCTCCGAATTACACCGCCGTCACCGTTCCGGCTGGAGCACAGTCTCTGTTCCTCATCATGGTCGACACATACTACAGCGACAACGCTGATCCCAATAACGACCTCGGTGTGCTCATCACCTCACCGACCGGCCCGGTCTACGTCTCCGACTCCACGCAAGTCATCAAGGTAGACCCCAACACCGGAGCCATTAGCGTGGTCCTGACGAGCGGAGCGGGAGCCTCGGAAGACATCGCGATCGGTCCGGACGGCAAGGTTTACATTTGCGACGCAACAAACGGCCGCATCCTGCGCATGAATCAGGATGGGTCGCAGTTCGAAGCGATCTACAACTTTTCAACTACGACGAGTACCACCTGCGGTGGTTCGGCGTGTCCGGAAAGCGTCGACGGTCTTAGCTTCGTTCTGTCGAGTGGGGACCTTTTCTTCATTACGGTGGCCGACGATCATCCGGGACCCTTCACAGGGGCGTGGGAAATCCCGGGAGTGGCGGGCATCGGGTTCGGCGGGCCCTTCCCACTCCCCGTCAACATTCTGCCGGCATCTCAGCTTCTCGGAACCCAGGAGGGCCAGGGCACTGCATTCGATCTGAGCCGTAATTGGCTCATGGCTGACGCCTCCCTGAATCGCATTCTGAGTTCGCCACCGCCTTACACCTCCGCCAGCGTTTTGATTCCGGATACGATGGGGGTTAACCCTGTAGGGGTCGCCGTCAACTCCCACGGGGATATCCTGGTGGCGAATCTGGGTTCAGGCGACAACGCCGGTGGGAATGTTGCGTGTTTTAGCTCATCCGGCAGCTTCCAGACTCTCTACACCGATTTTTCTTCCAGCAATGACCTCCCGTTATACATAAAGTTCGACTCCTCCGGCAACCTGTTTGTGGCCACGAGCGACTTCACGACGGACCCCGTTGATGGAAGGCTGTGGCGTGTCAGCCCGGCGGCCTCCCCGCCTTGCAGCGCGCCAGGCATTCGGACACTCGTGGCTGATATCGGAGCTGCCTTTTCGTCGAGCAGCGTTCCAGGGCTGAACGATTCCGTTGCGGTAGGTGTCGCAATCCCCAATCTCAGCGCGCCACCCACGCCGCTTACTAGCGGCGGTCAGCCCATCACCGGGACACCGATCACCGTCTTCTCCTCGCCCACAGCGGTCGAGCAGGTGACGTTCCCGCCGGGTACCGTCATCCCGCCCGGCGAAACCATGCAGGCCACCGCCTCGACGTTGACCACGACCGACTTCCAGAATGCGCGTACCGCGGGTTCGGTATTCTTCGAGCAGAACCCGAACACGAAGTGCATCCTCTACCCGAACACGCCAACCACGTCGAACGGCACCTGCTTCGTCTTCGAGGACAAGTGTTTCGACGCCAGCGGGAATCCCACGACGTGCCCGACCAGCCCGCAGCCCAACATCATCGTCTCGACGACAATCAACAATCTCCCGACCACTCCGCCCGGTCTCGAACCGCTGCCCGTCAATCCCGGGTTCCTCACCGCCGACGACAATCAGAACGATTGGGTGAATATTTTCCTCGACATGTACGTCTTCCAGTCGACGGCCGCGGCGGCGCCGGTGCTGGCTGCGGCGCGGACGGCCGCGGGCGCGCGGACGAGTCTTGCTGTGCAGCCGCTCCCCGTAGCGCCCACCCTTACCCTTACGCGGGCCGTTACACCGTCCGATCCCGCGCCCGGCGATCCACTAGTGATCCGCGGCGGCACCACGGGCTTCAATTCGGACTTTGTGGCGGTCGACATCGGCCCTGATCCCCTGGTCGGCGCCGGAACCTTCCAGGGATTCCAGCCGCCCCTTGCGCCCAGGAACGCCCGCGCCTTCACCCGCGGCACCACGATTCCGGTGAAATTCCAGGTGGTCAGCGCGACCAACGCGAGCCAGTTCATCACCAACGCCACCGCTAAACTCACCGTGGTGTTACAGGCCAACCCGCCTGTGCAGGAAATGGTCGGAGCCGCGAACAACAAGGGCACCGACGCGCAGTTCGTCTACATTGCCAAGTCGAACAGCTATCAGTATTACTTGAGCACGGTAGACTATCCGGCGGGGAGCTACACCCTGACCGTGTTCTCGAACTCGTTTCCAGCGCAGGTCGTCACCTTTACTCTACGGTAGCATTTCACGTCGATGGCTCACGCTGCCTTGTCGTTGGTATCCGTCACGGCGCAGGATGAGTGGCGACACCAACTCATCGAATCGAACGATTGAGTCACTCGGACTTGAGCTTTGCTCCCCCGCGCGAATGGCTCTCCAGCACCTGATTCCCCGTATTCCCAAGCGACCTGTGGCGAGTGTGCTAGAATCGCCGGCGCTGGAGGAAGCCAGCTATTGGTGAAGATGCGTTGGTACTTCGTCTTCTTTCTGGTGTCGGGATTTTGCAGCCTCGTTTACGAGGTGGTTTGGCTCCGACTCGCGATGGCGGCCTTTGGCGTAACAACCCCCATCGTCTCCCTCGTGCTGTCGGCTTTCATGGGGGGTCTGGGCTTAGGTTCATGGCTGGCCGGCTCTCTCCTTCACCGCCGACTCCGGGCGATTTCTGCGCCCGCCGCCTTGAGGCTTTACGCTCTGACGGAACTCCTCATCGGCGTTTCAGGCCTTCTGGTCCAATATCAACTTGCCTGGGGACACCTGCTACTCGAGGGAACTGTCAAGAGTATCCCCTGGGAGTCGTCTGCCTATTACGTGGTCTCCGGTGCTTGGATCGGTCTCAGCCTGGTCCCGTGGTGCGCCTGCATGGGGGCCACGTTTCCCTTCGTGATGGCAGCCATTCGAGGGACGTCGGGGACTGAGTCTCAACGGTCGTTCAGCTACCTTTACGTCGCCAACGTGCTGGGAGCGTTGTTGGGTACGCTTTTCTCGGCGTACCTGCTTATTGAACTTCTGGGTTTCCGTGGCACGCTCGAAGTCACGACCACGCTAAATGGTTTGCTCGCTGCGGCGGCTCTGGCTGCCAGTCTCTCCCTCGCTCCATCCGGAGTTTCGCCGGCGACGGTATCGGAAGAAGTATCACCAAGAAGACTCTACGGACTCCCCGAACCCGGCGTGCTCGTTCTTCTCTTCATGACGGGGCTAGTCAGCATGGCGATGGAGCTCGTATGGATCCGACAGTTCACCCCCTATCTGGGAAACGTGGTTTACGCGTTCGCCATGATTCTAGCAGTCTACCTGGTCGCGACCTCTCAGGGCTCCCGCGACTACCGATCGTGGGTGCGTTCGCACGATCCAAAAGAGACGGCTCTGATGTGGGCTGTGCTGGGATTGCTCGCCCTAGTTCCGCTGGCGACTGCGGACCCGATGTTGCCTGTTCCGCAAGGGCACTTCACGTTAGGAGTGGTGCGCGTCGCGGTGGGGATCGTTGCGTTTTGCGCGCTGGTCGGCTTCTTGACTCCGGCTGGACGCGCTTATGCGGTCAATGTGGCAGGCAGCATCGTGGGTCCTCTGCTCGCGGGCTTCTGGCTTCTGCCCTGGGTCGGCGAACGCTGGGCGCTGATTGGTTTGTCATTGCCGTTGTTCGCCGCCGGCGTGCTGGCAGCCTCGCGCGTGAATTCGAGTGTAACCACTCAAGCCGGTGCGCGTTTCAAAACCAGGTTCCGTTTCGGACTCGGCGCCCTACTCGCCATCCTGTTGGTGTCGATGACTCACGGCTACGAGCAGAGGTTCTCCGAGCACGAGGTGAGAAGGGACTATGTTGCCACGGTCATTGCGACCGGAACGGGATTCCACAAGCTCCTCTTGGTCAACGGCGTGGGCATGACCCACCTGAGCCCCGACACGAAGTTCATGGCCCACTTGCCTTTGGCTTTCTTGACCAGTCCTCCCAAGGACGGTTTGGTGATTTGCTTCGGGATGGGAACCACCTTCCGCTCAATGTCGTCGTGGGGAATCCGCTCCACGGCTGTCGACCTCGTGCCGAGTGTTCCAGCGGCTTTCGCGTATTTCCACCCGGACGCCCCAGAGATCATGCGTTCCCCGCTGACCAGAATCGTGGTCGATGACGGGCGCCGCTTTCTTGACGGATCGACTGACCGATACGACGTCATCACCGTCGACCCGCCGCCACCGACGGCGGCTCCGACGTCAAGTCTTCTCTACTCGCGAGAGTTCTATGCAATCGTCAAGCAGCACTTACGCCCGGGTGGCATCCTGCAAGAATGGCTTCCCAAGACGGGAGCGGACGCGGCCACCCTGGCATCCGTCGCGAAGGCTCTTCGCCAATCCTTCCCGTATCTGCGCGTCTTTGAGTCTGTGGAAGGTATAGGTTTCCATTTTCTCGCGAGCATGGAGCCCATACCTCCCACATCGAGCGCCGACCTCGCAGCCCGCCTGCCACGCGCGGCGGCGGCCGACCTCGTCGAATGGAGCCCGGAGTCAACGGCGGAACAACAGTTCCAAGACGTTCTGACGCGCGAGCGTTCTGTCGAGAGCTTCGAGGCTAAAGATCCTCGGGTGCCAGCACTCGAAGACGACCAGCCGATCAACGAGTATTTCTTTTTGCGTGACGAGATCAGCTATTACAGGTAAGGCCAGGCACGGCGCAGTCCTCGGATTAGGTGTGGCGCTGAGATGAAGTGCCGGAGGGCGAGGCGGAGAGGCCAGGCGTGACGTAGTAGTCGAGGTTCAACTTGCGGCCCGAAGGGTTAAAGAGCCCGAGGTGGAGGAGTCCAAGTTTCTGGAAGACGTATTTCAGCGTCGTTGCCAGGACGCCCAGTCCATAGCGCACGCTGCCGCGGAAATTGATGGAGGATGCTTCGGCGAAATACTTTGTGGGGCAGGAGAGTTCACCGATGCGGAACCCGAAGTAGAGGCACTGCGCCAGCATTTCATTGTCGAAGACGAAGCCGTCAGAATTCTCCGCGAGCGGCAGTTTCGTCAGCACCTCGCGGGAGAAGGCGCGAAAGCCGGTGTGATACTCGGAGAGCTTGGCGCCGAGAAAGAGATTTTGAAAGGCGGTCAGCAGCCGGTTCGACACGTACTTGTAGTACGGCATGCCGCCCTGGAGCGCACCACCACCGATGATTCTCGAACCCAGCACGACGTCGTAGACTCCCGAAGCGACCATGCCGGCCATCGCCGTGACCAGCAGCGGCGTGTACTGGTAGTCGGGGTGAACCATCACCACCACGTCGGCGCCCGCGGCCAGCGCCTCGCGGTAGCAGGTCTGCTGATTGCGCCCGTAGCCGTAATTGCGGTCGTGCACGAACGTCTTCAGACCCAGGCGCTGCGCCACCTGCAAAGTCTGGTCAGTGCTCGAGTCGTCTACCAGGATCTTGACGTCGACGGTGTCGGGCAGCTCCGAGACGGTGCGCTCGAGCGTCTTCTCCGCGTTGTAAGCGGGCATGACGACCGCAATCCGCTTTCCATCGATCATCGGCGCGACCCTGTTGCGACAGAGCGCCGGCTAACCCAGCGCATCATGACGCTAACCCGCAGATTGTAACACGCGGAGTCCAAAGGCAGGTCAGGGACTGACGACTTGCGTGGTCGCGGCGGACGCCTTGCGCGCCAGCGCCGCCGAAAGCGCGTAGAACACAATGGCCAGCGCGGTCAGGTATTGGAAACCGAGCAGCGTCGAACTGTACTCCGCCAGGCCTCCCAGAATCGCCCCACCCACGTTGGCTCCAAAGTCCGAATCCGGTTCCAAACTGCGGCTGAAGGCCACCGCAAAGATCACCCCCGCAAACAGGATGGGGGTGAAAACCAGCAGGCACGACGCCGCCACCTGCCGGCCCCGGTCCATCCCCAGAAAGTAATCGAGCGGGATCAGGATATTCAGCGCCAGACTCAGCATCAGACCCGCGTAGTACGGCCACAGGCGCTCCGGACGGCGCTTGAGGACGTACAGGTTCGCGCCCAGAATCATCACCAGCACCGCCATGAACACCACGGTATTCACCATCCAGGTGCTGCCGAACAACAGTGCCATGTGGACGACGGCTTCCGTCTCGAGCAACATGAACCCGGCGCCCAGGAAGAACATCCGCCCGTCGATCTTCCATCGTCCTGCCCCCTTGGGTCTCTCGCGCAGAAACAGAAAGAGCAGCAAGAAGGCCAGCCCGCCCATCATGGCCATGCCGCGCAGGCCCAGCGCGGGGATCATGGGCCGGCTCACATACAGAAACGGCCAGTCGTCGGTAGCGGCGCGCTGCGCTTCAGGCTGGATCACCTTGGCGGGCCCGAATTTCAACCAGTCGCCCTCCTGTCCGGCAGGCGGATGCACGTCGAAGCCATTCGCGCTACCCGGCGCGGGCGGCTGGTCGCGACGCATCCAGTACAAAGCGTGCTGGGTGAAGGCCTGCTGCCAGGGTTTCGTCGCGCCGGAGACGAACATGGTGAATGCATCCGTAACGCCCGGCTGGATAACGTCGCTGTAAGGAAACGTAAGCACCAACGGCTCGCTCTGAAACGTGTCGCGAAGCTCCCCATCGATCCGCGCCACAATCCACCCCTGCCGGAAGTAGTTGTACATGATGAACAGGCCGCCCGGCTTCAAATGGCGGCGTACATCCGCCAGAGCCTCGCGCGTAAACAGGAAGCTTTCGAGGCGCAGGTCGCTGTAGCTGCTGTGGAGCACCAGCGAATCGACGAGGGCGTAGATGACGAGGTCGTACTGGCGATCGCTCGAGCGCAGGAAGTTGCGGCCGTCGCCCAGATGGGTAGTGACGCGCGGGTCAGCATAAGGGTGGTCGGGATGGTCGAGCTTGCCCAGTTGTAGAATGACCGGGTCGATCTCCACCGCGTCAATGTGCTGTACGCCCCACTGGAGCGCGCGGCTGACGTCGTTCCCGGAACCTGCTCCGATAATCAGCGCGTCCTCGAAGGGCTTGCCGCCCGTGTCGCGCTCGAAAAGGTAGGGGAGCGAGTAAGCCACCGCCGCCGTGTAGGGATCTCTGGTAGAAACCATCTGCTGATGGCCGATAAGGTTGACGGTAATGTTTCGGACCGGCGAGTAGGTGTAGTCGATGCGGTAGTAGGGCGACCATAGGTGCTGGCCCACCTGCCGTCCATACCGCTTCTGGACTCCGGTGGTCCAGGATCCGGCCACGACAACGAGACCCAGGCAGACCACGGCCCACGCCTTGGACGTGGGCGACCGGCTGGGTGCCAAGGAGTAGTAGCCGAGTCCGAGAACAATCACTAGAAACCACCAGAAGGGCGACAGCTCCCAGCGCGAGAAGATCGCAAAAACGGCAATGCCCGCGAGGCTCCCGAGAATGTTGAACGTATAAGCTTCGACGCGGTTGGGAAGTCGGTCGAGAGCCCGTCCCAGTTCCTGACCGGGGCCGACCATCGCCAGGGCCACCAGGAAAAAAAAGAAGCCCTCCACCATCTCGACCGGAATGAAGAAACTGCCGGGGTTCCAGGTCCGATAATCATTGCCAAAGAAGACCACCTGCGGGGATGCTCCATTGCCGACTTGGATAGCGGCCCTCAACTCTGGGCTCAAGAACTGGACGCCGAGCGCGGCGCCCATCACGATGAGCAGCAGGACGGGCGTGTCGGCCATGAAGTCCCGCGGACGACGAGCCGCCAGGCACCCTAGCGACATCCCCAGGAAGCAGGCCAGCAGGATGGTGTTGGTGAAGAAGGTCAGAAAGAGAACGTGGGCGGGAAACCATCGAATGCACGCCAGCTCGAGAAACAGCAGCACGAAGCTGATCAGGAAAAGCTCAGCGCGCGCTCTGGACGCCGGAGAGGATGGCCCCTCGACGGCCGGCGCGACTGAGCTCGGGGTATTCAATGTTGTTCCTCCTCCCAGACAATCCAGCGATAGCCTGGACTCATGGCACTCGGCCTCGGTTCGCGATTCGGAGAGGTCCCGCGACCCGATTGCCGGTCGGATTGTATCCTGTTTTTCGTTTCGTCTAGAGGAAATCCACAATTCCTGGAGCAGCAAAGGCTTGGCCACGTTCATTGCGCCGCCAAACCGCGGTTCCCCTAGCTTGTTCCGGGAACGCCGGGATGCTACAGTGTGCACTCTTGAGGCAAGGGCGTCGCGCCGATCCGGTATGACACGAAGTCCGAAACTTTCAGTCGTGATGCCCGTTTACAACGAGCGGGCTACCATCGAAGAGATTCTCGTCCGGGTTCAGGCCGTCGATGTGGACAAGGAGATCGTGGTTGTCGACGACGGCTCGACCGACGGAACACGGGAGTTTCTGGCGGGACTGGCAGCTCACGCGCAGGAGAGTCCCGGTGTGATGATGCTGCCGACGAACGGCCGCTCACTTCACACGGATAACATCCGAGTCTTTTTCCAAGACAAGAATCGCGGCAAAGGTGCGGCACTGCGCCGAGGATTCAAGGAAGCGCACGGGGACATTGTCCTCTCTTACAATGGTCGCACCTACGCGCAAGGGAAGAAAATCGCGTGAAGGAACGGCGTGCGAGGCGTCTGGTGCACCTTCCGCTATAACATCTTCCCCTAGAGACGTCCACAGTTGGCCTCCGCTTACCGCGGGCAACGCTTGGTAGTAAGATTCCTGGCCAGCGTGCAGAATCGAGATTTTGGAGCTCAGACCACGGAGGAGCAGATAAAGTCCGGCAAAGGCGGGTTGGTCCGATTCCGAGGAAGCTCGAAGAACAACGCCACGAAGCTTGGCAGAAACAGCATCATCAGGCCAGGGTTATCTCATAAATGCTGCCTCGAGGGCAAGCATCATCGTCGGGCAGGAAAGCTCGCCGATGCGGAACACATCTCGCTGATTGACCCCGAGGCGTTTGAAGGCCACCGTTTGTCTGACCTAATTTCGGAGGTCGGCAGCTCATCGGTAGTAGTGGAAGACCTCGCGCAAGTAGTAATACTCGTTGATCGGCTGATCGTCCTCCACCGCGGGGATGCGTGGGTCCACAGCGATTAAGCTTTCGACCGAGCGCTCGAGCCCAAGCACGTCGTTGAACTGCTCCTCGGGCGTTGACCGCGGTCCCCATTCTACAAAGTCCGCCGCTGCTGAAGGAGGCATGCGTGCTGCTAGCACGGAACTCGGCGTCATGGGGATCGGCTCCATGCTCGCCAGAAAGTAGAATGCCGAGGTGATATTGGAGGGAAAGGCACGCACGGAAGGAAAGGATTGATCGAGCGCTTTCGCGACGGCGGCAAGCGCTCCGGAGTCCGACAGGCCTGCGGGAAACCACACCTGCGCGATACCCCCCGGTCGCAAATGATTCTTTACCACAGCGTAGAATTCTCGCGAGTAGAGGAGGCTCGAAGTCGAAGCTCCCGGCGGCGGCGGCGGGTCTATGGTGATCACATCGTAGGAATCGGTCGAGCCATTGAGGAAGCGCCGGCCGTCGTCCACTACGATCCGGGCCAAGGGTGAACGCAGGAGTGCTGGGGCGTCTGGATGGAAATAGGAGAACATTGCCGGGACGCTCGGCACCAAGTCTACGGCGGTCGCCTGGATTCCCCAGGACAGCATCGAGCGGAACGTCGTTCCCATCCCGAAGCAAACTACCAATCCGTTCTTGGGTCGCCTGCGCATAAACGCCAGTGGCAGGTGGGCCATGAACTTGGTTGACGGAGTCAGGCTGGTCATGCCGATGCCGTTGACCAGAAGCACCTTGTGGAACCCTTCCCCCGTCGCAATGACCGTCGCTGTGTTGTCCCTTCGTACCACGCGCTCGCGAAACTCTGCCTCGTAATCGTGCGTCTTCGTCAGCAGCAGGAGCGTCGCCAGTGCGGCCAGCCCGTAACTCAACCTCGTCTTGAGACGCGAGGGAGCTTGATCGCCGTCCCTATGTCTTCCCCGCGCGGCAGCAAGCGCGCCGAATGCGAACAATGGGAGCGACAGTGCAATCAATGCCCTGCGCTCTCCCAGCCGAGGCAATAGCCAGAATCCGGCCAGAAGGGGACCCACGACACAACCCGCCACATTGACGGCATAGGCGCTACCGGCGCGGTCCGGGTCGCCCGACGACCAGTAATCGACGAGCATCGGAGTCAAGAAGCCAGCAAGGTGGCAAAAAGGAACGATGCCAAACATAACCCTCAACACACCCACCGCGAAGACCCCTTGGCCCTGGGGGAGGAGTTGCGGGTCGGCAAAGGCCAGGGGTACCAGGCTCACCGCGCCCAACATAATCCACCACCTGACGCTCTCCCGAGGTTCGTGCGATTGAACCCACGCCCGGTAGTGGCGGGAGCCTTTCAACGTCGCCACGAGGTAGACGGCCAAGATCATCGCGAACGCGTAAACCACATTCCCAAGGTATGGGGTGAACTGCCGAATCCACACGACCTCCATGGCCATGCTGCTGATGCCCGTCAAGAACAGCAACCAGAGCGGGATGCTCTCCGGCAGACCGTACAGCTTCCTGTGAGGTTTCTCTTCCCGCACTGGCATTGCCGGAGACGCAGCAATCAGCAGAGAACGACTCAGGGCCAATGCGGAGGCGGCAAGGACACCGTTCACCGCACTCGCCAAATGGAGCGTCCCTCGAAATCCCAGCAGCTCGATCAAGACAAACGCCGAGGTAAGAGTGCCGAGAAGTGCACCGAGAACGTTGGCCACGTAGAGATAACTGAAGGAACGCCCTGACTTGGTCCCCTGCACAACCCGAATCACGGCCATGACGAACGGAAACGTCGCGCCCATGCAGACGCACCAGGGCACCAGCGTGAGCGCGACCCACGCACCTGCAACAAGGTAGTAGGTGGCCGACTGCCAAGCCACACCTTTGCCCAAGCTCCGGAGCAGGGCGTGGCCCAAAGCCAACTGGTGCGGGACTAGCAAGCCTGAAATACCGATGAGCAACTCCGTCAGGGCGTAAAGACGTAAGGCCCTCGTCGCCACGGTTGATCGGAGCCGACGAACCAGAGACCCCGACCACCAGGAACCCAGCCCCAAGCCCACCATAAACATGGACAGAACGATAGAGACCATGGGTGTGGTCACGCCGAACTCCGCCATGGCAAGTCGCAGCCAGACGACTTCGTACACCAGGCTGCAAAAGCCGGAGGCTAGAAAGAAGAAAAAGTACCAGCGCATCTTCATCGGCCAACCCCGAACGCGGCATCCTAACACAGAGGACAAGAGAACTGCGACTTCCTGGGCAATCGAGAACTCCGCTCGGTCATGCTTCCTGGAAACCAGGAGAACGAGGAGGCGGCCTCGCTCGGCGTTCTTAAGTACTTCGCCGAGGCCTCCTCGGTCAACTTGCGCTTTCGGAAGCAGGATGGCTCCTCAACGGCCCGGTGCGACTGCGCAACGTCCGCCGACCGCGCAAGTCCGGAGCGAGGTCTGTGTTCATCCTTCCGATTTACGGCGCCCAGTGCGCGGTGGTAAGATTCGTACCCGTCGTGCAAACTGAACTCCGCTACGAGCCGCGACGGAGAAGCCGATCAAAGCCAGTATAGAGCGGGTGATCCGATTTCTAATTGTTCTGGCCATCGTGGCCCTCGTGGTCGGGTTCGCCCTATCCAACTTCGCCGCCCGCAAGGACAAGCTTGATTTCCCTCAGTTCTATTGTGCTGGGCAAATCGTTCGGCAGGGACTCGGCAGAAGCTTGTATGACCTAACGACGCAGTGGAAGTGCCAGTCGAGAATTGCCTCCGTCCACACCTTCTACAACCACCCACCTTTTGAAGCCCTGTTTTTCTTGCCCTTGACATACTTCGGCTGTCACGCTGCCTACATCCTCTGGACCCTCGGAAGTTTGGGGCTGCTGGTGTGCGCTTCTGTGTTGATCGAATCCCGCTCTGAGGTCAGTCTGGCAGTCTCACAATACTCAAGGATGCCGGCTGATTTCGGCCTGGTTTTCATCCTATTCCTGACTTTCGGCCCAGCAACCACCTGCCTCCTGATCGGTCAGGATTCCGTCCTGATGCTGCTCATCTACACGCTGGTGTTCGTCCTGTTGAAGGGCGGCCGCGATTTCTGGGCAGGGTGTGCGCTGGCTTGCGGGCTTTTTAAGTTTCAGCTCATCGTTCCTTTTGTAGTCATCCTTCTCTTGCGCCGCAGGTGGTCCGCCCTGAAGGGCTTTGCCACGACAGCGACCCTGTTGGTGCTGATTTCAACGGGAGTCTCCGGGTTCCAGGCGTTGACGGCGTATCCGAGATTCTTGTTCCTTGACACGAGCTATCGAGAAGTCTCCTTTTTTTTACCGGAATACACGCCAAACATTCGAGGTCTCCTCTATCTTTTGGTCGACCGGAGAGTTCCGGCGTCCGCGTTTGGCGTGTCGGTGGCTGCGTTCTCGGTGTTGGCGCTATGGTGGACTGCCAGGAACTGGAGAGACGAGCAATTTGACATATCGTTTTCGGCCTCGGTCCTCGCGACAATCCTGGCGAGCTATCATTTATACAACTATGACCTGACGCTGGTGTTGCTACCGATCACCATCGTTTGCGGCGACCTGGCACGACGGGCACGTTTGCTGTCGAACCGGGTACTGACGGGAGTCTTGGCGGTACTTTTTCTGCCTCCCCTACATCTCGTGCTGGCTGAGCACGGCATTTATGCTTTGATGGGCATCCCAGTTCTGGTCTTGTTCTTTATCGTGGTTCGACAAATCCACACCGGTGGACTCCAAGAGCTGCAAGGTACGACTGTTACTGGGCAATGAGCCTGCTGACCCCAACCTCGACTAGTGCCCGCATGTGCGGTCGATGCGCCGCCATACGTAGACTCGCCGCAGCAAGGTCAAACCGACTCACATGCGCGATCCAAAAGGTCTTGACATTGAGATACAGCATGAGTTAATATCCCCTAAATACTTAGCCGAGGATTCGATTCTCGCTTATGTCCCTGCGTCAGCCGTTGGCTCGAAACTCGGCGCTTCTCGCCATTGGTTGTCAAGACGAGACAGCCAGAACGGCATAGCGAGCCATCTCTTGGACTAGGCAGCTTCGTGACACAACCACGAGTCCGCCTGAGGCCAAGCGGTCCATGGGAAGCAGGGAGCGGAACGTGAAAGGCGGGCGCACCGCGGCGGTACGGCAACTCGGACGGCCTGCAAAACAAAACCGGAATGTGCTTTAGATTCAATGGGTAACTTCTCTCAGCTCCCCGTCCTATTGCGGATTGGTCCGAACCGAGTTGGACGCCCGCCGGGGCAGGTCAGGACGGTCGACGCGAGTCTGAAACGTGACGCCCACCCCGATGGGATTCACGCGCTGTGATATAAACACTCTCGGAGACCGGTCGCTCGGGCAACGGATGCGCCGCGCCCCAACGCTCTGACGACGAGGAAAGTTCCCCCTTGACTTTCACTGCCTCAAATCATGTCGCTAAGACCAATCCCACAGATGCAGCGAGTGAACGGGAAACGACGCGTATTCCGGAACCCTCGCTGGCGGACGGGGGCCTTGCGCTGCTGGTGTTCACTGCTTCCCTAGTCTACCTTTGGCCGTTTCGCGGCTACACCAACGTGAACGCGGATGAGGGAATCGTGCTCGCCGGAGCCCAGCGCGTCCTCCTGGGCCAAGTGCCCTATCGCGACTTCTTCTCGTTCTACACACCCGGCTCGTACTACCTGGTGGCGCTGCTCTTCCGGCTCTTCGGCAGTTCCATTCTGGTCGGGCGCGGGAGGATGAGTTGGAGTGGCCGCCATGATGGCCGGGGGACCTGACTCAAGTCGCCGCGGCGCTCGAACACATGCTCGCCGAGCGCGGAGAGTCGCGTCACGATGTTGCTTAGCCTGAGCGTTGCCAAATCGCCCGCTGATCAAGAGCCCGCGGCCCGAGCGATGCGCGCTCAGTGGCTGCTCGTGACCCTCGCGTCACTCGCGTACCTCGCCGGACTCCTGTACTACGCCGCGACGCGACCCATTGACGGAGACGAGGGCTTCTACACCACTGCCGCCAGACTGGTTTGGGAAGCCAAGATACCCTACCGGGACTTCTTCTTTCAGCAGGCGCCGCTGCTGCCCTATCTCTACAGTTGGATCTGGGCGATCCACCCGCGCTCGCTGGTTGCCATGCGACTCCTCTCCACCGCCGCCGGGGGCCTGGCCGTCTTTCTGTGGGGCGCGGGCCTCGTCTCCGTGAAGCGGCTGCCCGCCAAGGTGGCGCTGGCGACGTTTCTGGCGGTGGCGCTGAATCCCTACTGGTTGTGCTGGAACGTGGTGGTCAAGACCTTCGCCTTCGCCAACCTCTTCATCACCGTGGCAATGATTTGCCTTTACGCGGCCCTGCGCTCCGAGCGCTCCCACTGGTACTTCGCGGGCGGAGCGGCCCTGGGACTCTGTACCTCCGCACGCGCGCTCTACGGTCCACTGATCCCCGCGGTGCTGGTATGGCTGTTCATCCGGGAATGGCGGACATCGAAGCCGCCCTACTCGAGGACATTAGTCTTCCTTGCCGGAGCGGTCTGCGGGCTGCTGCCCATGATCGTGAGCTTTCTCGGCGATCCGCACGCGTTTCTGTTCAACAACGTCCAGTATCACGGCTTGCAGGCGGGCTTTCGTCATGCGCGCGGCAGCGACGTCTACCTCGTAGGCTATCACGGTATCGGCGACACGCTGGCGGTCTACTTTTACATCCTGGTGACGAACCTGCTGCTACTCCACCCTTTCTTCACGATTCAGGCGGTACTCGCGGTGGCCGGAGGACTCAGCTTGCGGAAGCTCAGCAAGAAACAGGACCCTGCCTACGCGCCACAGGATTATTTCTACGTGAAGCTGGCGCTGCTGATGCTTGTGATCTACACCGCGACGGCGCTGATTCCGTTTCCACCCTACCTGCAATACTTCGACGGCCCGCTTGTTCCCTTCATGCTGCCGTTCGTGGCGGAGGGCTTACGCATCACGTTTAGGGCGGGTAAGCATTGGCTCGTGGTGCTGGCGGTGATCGCTCCCATTCTGTGCCTGGGTGAAATCCGCGCCGAGCGGATGACCAACTCGAGCGACCCCTGGTGGCGGCTCGCGTCGTACCGCCAAGTCACGCAGGCCATCGAAGCGAGCAGCCGCCCCGACGACGTCGTCCTCTCCTTCTGGCCCGGCTACGTTTTCGAGTCGGGCCGGCGATACTTCCCCGGCATGGAGGACCAGTTCGTCTACCGCATCATGAACATGATCGGACCCGAGGCGCGGACGCGCTACCATGTCGTCTCGAAGGAGGACATTATGACGGCGATCTCGACGCGCGCCGTGCGCGTGGTGGTGCTCGGCGCCTGGATGCCCGAGTACTACCGCAACCTGTCGCCCGCCGAGCGCCAGGCGCTCCGTTCCGCTGTCGACGCCAACTATTCCCTGGTCAGCCAGACGGACGGCGTCGCGGTATACCGTCGCCGCGAGTGAACCGGGCGCCCGGTTTTCCCAATTTCCGAACGGTGTTGATATGACGACCCAGACTGATCTGAAGGCCTCGGCTGCGACAAAGGACGCTAGGCGAGTCCTTGTTCCCTGCTCAGCCCCTCATTTTTCCCAAGCCAGCCACGCGATCCTGAATTGGTCAATCCCGCTGTGCCGCCTGTTGTGGCCTCGGGGGGCGTGACGTCCTGCCTGATGTGATATAAACGGCCTAGGCCGAGACCAGAGGTCGGAAGGCCGATCGCCACCGGCGCGATGCGTCTCGGCTGGCGCGCGGGAGTGGCTTCTGTGTTCGTTCTCATTCGCATCGAAATATGGCTCGTGATCGGGGCGGTTGCCGCCGCCTTTGCCTACCCTCAGCTCGCGTCGAGATGGTTTCGGGCGGCCGAGCGGGCGCTTGGCAGGCTGGCCCGCCGGCCGAGGACGGCAGTCGTACTGGTGGGACTCGCGGCGCTTGCCGGACGCGCCGCCATCCTGCCTCTCGAGCCAGTGCCGCAGCCGTTCATCCACGACGAATACAGCCACCTGCTGCTCGCCGATACACTGGCGCACGGACGCTTGACCAATCCCACCCACCCCATGTGGATCCATTTCGAGACATTCCACGTCATCCAGAAACCCACCTACGCCTCGATGTATCCGCCCGTCCAGGGCCTGATCCTGGCGGCCGGCAAGGTAATCTTCGGGCATCCGTTCGTGGGTGTTTGGCTGAGCGTGGGCGTCATGTGCGCCGCCATCTGCTGGATGCTTCAAGGATGCTTGCCACCGGGATGGGCGCTGCTCGGTGGACTCCTCGCCGTGATGCGCTTTGCCTTCTTCAATTACTGGAGCAGCAGCTATCTGGGAGGAGCGGCCGCCGCAACTGGCGGAGCATTGATCCTGGGCGCGCTGCCTCGCATCCGGCGGCACCGCCGGGTCTCGGACGCCCTGCTGTTGGGACTGGGCCTCGCAGTTCTCGCGAACAGCCGCCCTTACGAGGGGCTCATTCTCAGTCTTCCCGTGGTGGCCGCGCTGGCGGTGTGGGTATTCAAAAGCGAGCGTCCCCCCGCACGGATCATCGTTCGCCGGGTGGCGGCGCCGCTGGCCGTGGTCCTGGTCCTGACAGCGGCGACGGGTTATTACTACTGGCGAGTGACCGGCAGCCCCTTTCGCTTCGCCTATCAGGCCTCTTGGGCTACTTACGGGGCTGCGCCGACCTTCGTCTGGCAGTCCCCCCGCCCGCCGAAGACCTATCATCATGAGGAGATGCGCAAGTATTACGTCGACTGGGACCTGGCCGGCTTCAAGCAGTTTCATTCCCTCAGCGGGTGGGCCGGGCTGACCCTGACAAGGCTGTTCGGACTGTGGACGTTCTATGTGGGGCTCGCGCTGTCGCTGCCCCTGTTCATGCTGCCGCGCGTGTTATGCGATCGCCGCACTCGCTTTCTGGTGGTCGCCGCAGCGGTATCCCTCGCCGGCTACTCGCTCGTCGCCTGGGCCAATCCTCACTACGCCGCGCCGCTCACGTGCCTGATCTTCGCCATTGTGGTCCAAGGGATGAGGCATCTGCGTCTCTGGCGTTGGCTGGGAAAACCCACGGGACTCTTCCTGGTCCGTTCGATTCCTCTCATCATGGCCGCGACCCTGGTCGTCCTAGGGGGACAGATAGCCCTCGGACATCCTCCAGACTTCTGGCTGTTCTCGCCGCTGCCTCGCCCGAGCAGCACGGAGCGCGCCGAACTGCTCACGGCGCTTGACCACTGCCAGGGGCAGCACCTGGTGATCGTGCGCTACGGGCCATCACACAAGCCGCTCGATATGGAGTGGGTATACAACGGCGCCGATATCGACGGGTCAAAGGTAGTGTGGGCGCGCGACATGGGGATGGCCGGAAACGCCGATCTGCTTCAGTACTTCAAGGGCCGGCGCGTCTGGCTGCTCCAGCCGGATGAGACGCCGCCCCGGCTATCGCCCTACCCGGGTTCGCCGCCCAGCGACTGCACTCCGTCGGTTCCTGGACTCGCCTTGAGCCCAGCCCGCTGACCTCGGGCCGAGATGCAACTTCAGAGGTCGACCCTCTCGGCCCGTGTCATCCTGAGGACCTGCAGGCGACGAAGAATCTCCCGGTTGTAGTATGATTTTCTAATGGCGACCCAACTGGCACGACCTTCCGTCATCGAACTCCGAGCGGCACTCAAGGAGGCGCGCGCACGGACGATCGAGCTCGTCGACGACCTGACGGATGAGCAGATGATCGGCCCGCGCCTCGACATCGTCAATCCGCTGCGCTGGGAGATCGCGCACGTGGCCTGGTTCCAGGAGTTCTGGGTCCTACGCCACTTCCGCCGTGAGCCGCCCACGTGGCCCGAGGGCGACCGCCTTTACGACTCGGCGCGCATCGCGCACGACACGCGTTGGGACTTGCCGCTGCCCTCGAAGGCCGCGACGCTCGAGTACATCGCGCGCATCCTCGACCGCATCGTCGAGCGCCCCGCACCGGAGCGCTCCAAGCCGACGGGCTCCGACCCGGTACGCAACATCGACGGCTATGACGAAGCCTACTTCATGCGCCTGGCGCTGCTTCACGAATACATGCACGCGGAGGCAATCACCTACACCCGTCAGACACTGGGCTACACCGCGCCCAAGATCAGCATCGCGCAGGCTGGGAAGAATGGCGGTGGCAACGCCACCCACACGGGTGCAGGGACTTTGGGAGATGCCGAAGTCCCTGGCGGCACGTTTTTGCTTGGCAGCACGCGCGATCAGGCGTTCGTGTTTGACAACGAGCAGTGGGCGCACCCCGCTACGCTTCGGCCGTTTCGCATGGCGCGAACTGCGGTGTCGAGCGCCGAATTCGCAGCTTTCGTCGACGACGGCGGGTACACGCGTCGTGATCTTTGGACGGACGTAGGTTGGCGCTGGCGCGAGAACGCGAAAGCTGAGCATCCCGTCTACTGGCGGCGTGACAATGGGCGGTGGCAGCGCCGCAACTTTGATGCGTGGGTTCCACTCGAGGATCGCCTGCCCGTGCTGCATGTGAATTGGTACGAGGCGGATGCTTACTGCCGCTGGGCGGGGCGCCGACTCCCCACCGAGGCCGAATGGGAAATGGCGGCGAGCGCGGAGCCGTCGACGAGTCAAGCCGGCATTGCGGAACGGCGGCGCTTGTATCCTTGGGGCGATGAGCCTCCTACGCCGGAGCGCGCTAATCTTAACTGGCGCGCCATGGCCTCTGTCGAAGTTGACGCCCTGCCCGCCGGCGACAGCGCCTTCGGGTGCCGCCAGATGATTGGGAATGTTTGGGAGTGGACGGCGACAGACTTTGGACCTTACCCCGGGTTCGCTCCCGGTCCCTACAAGGAATACTCCGCGCCCTGGTTCGGCAATCACAAAGTTTTGCGTGGCGGCTGCTGGGTCACGCGCTGGGGCCTGATTCGGAACACCTATCGCAATTTTTACCAGCCCCACCGCGGCGATGTCTGGGCTGGATTTCGCACCTGCGCACTCTAGACCCGACCATGAGAATAGGGATCGTCACCCCGGCGCCGCCTCGGTCTCGCTATGGCAACCGGGTGACTGCAATACGCTGGGCCCGCATTTTGAAACAACTCGGGCACCGCGTCAGCATTGTGCAGGACTACGACGGCGAGCCGTTCGACTTGCTCATCGCCTTACACGCGCGCCGCAGTTACCGAGCGGTCAGCCGGTTTCACCGTGAGCATCCGGAGCGGCCGCTGGTTGTCGCGCTCACCGGTACGGACCTCTACCGCGATCTGCCGCGCAGCCGAAGCGCGCAGACATCCCTCGAGTTCGCTACACGCATCGTGACCCTCCAGCCGAAGGCCGCGGAAGAACTGCGTCCTAAACTGCGCCGGAAAGTCCGCGTCATCTACCAGTCGGCTCCGGCTCAGCCCGAGATGCGCGCTCGCCGAAGCGACTCGCGCCGGACGTTTGACGTGTGCGTCATCGGGCATCTGCGGCCCGTCAAGGATCCTTTCCGCGCCGCGCTTGCCGCCCGGCAGGTTCCAGATTCCTCGCGCGTCAGAATCCTGCACCTCGGCGCCGCTATGACGACGGCGATGGCGGATCGCGCCCGGCACGAGATGAAAGCGAATCCGCGCTACCTTTGGCTCGGCGAGCAGCCAAGCTGGCGGGTACGGCAGATCCTGGGACGCAGCGCGCTGTGTGTGCTTTCCTCGAAACTGGAGGGAGGAGCGAATGTGGTGTCGGAAGCGATTGTGGCGGGTGTTCCCCTGCTTGCCTCGCGGATCGCCGGTTCGGTGGGTCTGCTGGGCGAGCGCTACGCCGGCTATTTCACTGTGAGCGATACCGAGGCGCTAGCCCGACTCCTCAATCGCGCTGAGACGGATCGAGAATTCCTGATGTCGCTCAAGTCCCACTGTGCCAGGCTTGTCCCGCTTTTCCATCCGGCGCGCGAACAGGCCTCGTGGTGCCAATTGTTGAACGAATTGATGCCCTCGGCCGATCCTCTGTCGCGATCGCGAAGACCTCGACACTGACCCTCGAAGTCGCCAGCGACCGCCACTCCCAGCGTATCAGGGAAGATCCAGATCGAGGGCGTAGATGTCCGAATTGCTGCGTCCCAGGCTTACTAATGGCGAACCATCAGGAGTCAAGCCGATCAAGGCGAAAGCCGTGACATCCACAGGAAGGTCCAGTTTTGGACTGGTAACCCGCTCCACGCGGCGATCGGCGACGCGAACGCGAGACACTGGCTGATCAAGGCCGCCGTACAAGTCCTGGTAATAAACGTACTTGTCGTCCTGCGTCCAGCGGGCATTGAAAATGCCGTCGCCGCCGGCCAACTTAACCCAACGTCGTGAGCGGAAGTCATACAGCATCAACTGACGGGCATCTTCTGTCACCGCGGCTGCATACCGGGCGCCCGGACCCAAAGCCGAGAACTTCAGCCCCTCCGAGCCGGGGAGAACCGAAACTTGGCGTGTGGTCAAATCCAGGATGCAGATATCGCGGAGGACGTGTTCGTTGCCTTTCGAGGACGTGTGCCGGTCAAAGAGGACCGAGTTCCCGTCCGGAAACCAGTCGGCTTGCTCCTCTTCGGTCGAACCCGGCAAGAGAGTTTCGATCTTCCCACCTTCCGAGGAGACAACGCAGAGCTTCCGCCGCACGCCGGAGTTCACCAGATGAAAGAGAACTCGCTTCCCATCCGGTGACCAACGAGGATAGACGGCGACTGGCGGAGCGGAAGTGAGTCGAAGCTGTTGGCTGCCATCCGTCGCGATACGCCAAAGGCTGCCGTCGATAGTGTCAACATAGGCGACCCACCGTCCGTCTCGAGAGAAGTCCACCCAGCGCGCCGGAATCCCGGACAAATAGGGGACAAACCGGTGGCTTGGGGAATCATACTGAGCCAGTTCGGAGCTGTGCCGACTGTTGACGACGAAGAGGCGTTTGCCATCCGTGCTTAAGACGGGATTTCCTAACCCCTCGTGGGTCGCATAAACCTCCATCGGCTCATGATTGGCGGGGTGAAACAAGTCGTTCTTTTCGCGGATCGACCAGAGACTGTGGACGCCATTCCGGGCGGAGCGGAAGAGAAAGTATTTGCCATCTGGGGTCCAAGCCCCACAACACTCTCCCTCCCCCCAAACGGTGGGAGGCGGTCTCCATCCCGGAAGCAACGGATGAAGATGCGAACCGTCAGTGGAGGCTTCCCACAGTGAATAGAGCTCTTCTGCGGGCCCGACCATCGTAAAGCGCAGCGTCTTGCCGTCCGGTGAGAGCCGAGGCCACTGCGGCGTCCCCGGCGCGGTCAGGAGTTTTCGGGGATCGCTCCCGTCGGCGTTTGCGACGAGGAAGTCGTTCCCGTGCGTGTAGATGATGCGATTACCACCCGGAAACCAGATGGCATCATGACCCGTTAGCTCTCCGAGACGCCAGGGCGGGCCGCCCAACGCAGGCAGCAGCCAGAAGGGGCGCTCTTGCTCGACCCCACTGAAGCTGGCCACAAGCAGTTGCGAGGCATTGGGAGAGACGGCGAGGACAGTGGCGCTTTGGAAGGGGACAGGAATAGGCACTGGGTCTCCCTCCTCGGACGAGACCTGCATGGGATGCCAACTCCCACCCCGTCGCTCCTCAAAATAGATAATATGATCCGCAGTCACCAGAGGCTCACCGGTCCCCACCCGGCCAAAGGTGGTAATCTGAACGCTCCGAAGCACTCGGGGAACCGGCATTGGCCGCAAGACGCGAAGCAGAGCCACCGCTCCCAGCACAAGCGCTATTCCAGAAGCAAGAAGCATCCACACTCGAACCCGGGTCCTCTCACCCTTGGGTTGGGCGCCATCGTGCGATATCCCCGATACCCCCTCCAGGCTGGCAGGAGAAACATGCGGGGTTTCGCCCGCGGCTGCCGCGCTCGGCTTAGAGGTAAGCTCCGGCTGTTGCGGAACCGGCACGGCGTCGCCAGGCTGTCTACCCAGCGCAGCCTGTTGCTCCTTCACTTCGGCGACAAACCGGTATCCTCGCTTAGGAATGGTGTCAATAAACCGCAGGCCATTGTCGGAGTCCCCCAGGGCTTTGCGCAGGACGGAGATGTTCCGCGTCAGCCCACCCTCTTCGACAAAGGTATCGGGCCAGACGGCTCGGATCAGCTCGTCCTTGGACACCAGGCGGCCGGCGTTCTGGACGAGTAGCAACAATGTCTCGACGGCCTTAGGCGTGAGTGGAACCACCTTCCCATCGAGCAGGAGCAGACGATCCGTCGCGTCCAGGCAGTAAGCACCGAATTCGTATAAGTGCTTTATTTTATGACTCATACGGTCTGTAAGAAAAATGTCAGAAGTTCTTCAGCCCGCCGTAAAGACTTTCCCGGCCGCTTCGCGTTATTCGGTCTCGCGTTCACGCAGAGTGGCGGCAGGATCATTCCTTTCAGCCAGGTTGGACGCGATTATAACAGGGGGTACGTACACGAGCAATCAGTGTGCGCGCCAAGGGGAGGACCGTCCAGCTTGGCTGCCGGGAATGGTCCGCGAGGAACCACAATGCCTCGGCGTCAAGCGATGAGCTGTGAAGTGCAGGTATTGCTTAACGATTTCCGCCAGAAGCGGAGCCTTGCCAAGCAGAGCTTTGAGCAAATTCTTGTTGGAGGACACGGCTGATGGCGGACTACACGAATATCGACGTGGCGAATGAGGATTTGGATGAACTGATTGAGGGAATCCAGGCGCACATCAAGACAGGGGGCTTCGATAACGACTTCGTTATTTGGATGATCAAGGTCTGGACCAAGGTGACCATCCTCGCGGGGCTCAACAACGACCTCAGGGGCTATTGGATCATGAAGCGCCCGCCGACGCCAGTTGCGGGAAAGCGTTCGCTGTCACTGGTGCGGACTCTGGAGAATTACAGCAGCATGCTGGAAAAATCGGGGAACAATCCCTCGCTGAGGTCCGGCGATGCCTACTATTGGGCGAGAGATGGCATGCTGAACTTCGTGTGGGATTACCGCCAACACCTTTCCTCGAGCCAGGAAATGGACTTTGTTCATCGGCTCCAGGTGTACACAACGCTCAACACAGACCAGTTGATGCAAGAAGAGTTAACCAAAATGGACCAGAGTCTTTAGCGATTTCCTGAACTCTGTTTAGCGCTCTCCACCTGAGGACATCGCCTCGTCACACAGGCTTGGGTTTGCGGGTCGAAGCGCAACAGGAACAGATTCAATCCCTGGAGGAGCAACTGGCAGCTCTGGCAGCCCAAACCCAGCCGTTGCAGGCGACCATGGCGGCGTTCCGAGCGCAGAACGAGCGGGGCAGCCAGCTCGCGGCGATTACTTCGCAGCATTAAGCCAAGCTCGGTCCCAGGGGAACGAACGCCAGGTCTTGTCCCGCTCCATCGTGGCCTGCTGTGGGTCTCGCCGCGCCGAACCTACTATAGCAAAGAACTTTTCTTAGGCGGGCCTCCGGAAAGGAGCGCGACAAGCGCCTTTCTTCAGGTGTTCCACTGATTGACGTCCGGGAGTGGTTCTGGTAGCATGCTCGCCATCCTATGGGTAGTCATCCGTCCTGACTGATAGTCGTCATCCGTCCTGATAGTGGGAATTGAGGGGAAGGGGTTACCTGCGAAGCGGATCGCACTGTCTCACGACACAGCTCGTCGGCATGATCCGTTGCGGAGGGAAGGGGGGTCTCATGTCAGCCAGACGCTTGACCGTGGTTGTAGCAGGCTCTATCGCGGGACTTCTGCTGGCCGCAAGTCCTGCGGCGTCCCAGGGGAATTCGCCCGTTTCCCAACCGGACTACCCCGTGCAGCTTACTGTGCCTCCTCAGGTGGGCTTGCCATCGCAGGCACATCCGGGGGGACCTCCCAGGGTGATTCCCTTGTACCACCCGCCCTTCCACCCCCGGTCTGGGAATGTTGCCGATCCCGTCCTCCAAACCTCTACTCCGACGCCCGCCGCTGCGCAGGGTCTCGGGCAGTGGGAAGGCTTGGGCGAGGGTTATCCGGGATTCACCGTCGCCGCCGTGCCGCCCGACCCGAACATGGCAGTCGGTCCCAATCACATCGTCCAGTGGGTCAACAACGCCTTAGTGATCTTCGACAAGCAGGGGAATCAACTGCAGGCGCCCGTCGACGACAGCACCTTCTGGGGCGCGTTTTCGACCTGCTATCAAGGCGGAGGATTCAGCGACCCGATCGTCAAGTATGACCGGGCTGCCGACCGCTGGGTGGTGGGCGAGGTGGCTATACCGGCGTTTCCCGGCCTTCTTGGCCAATTCGCCCAGTGTTTCGCGGTCTCCAAAACTTCCGACCCCACCTTCACCTCCGACGCGAACGGCAACAACACCTCGTACTACCTCTGGGCGTATGGTTTCGGCTCGAATGTGAACGACTACGACAAGATCGCCGTGTGGGCGGACGGCTATTACGTCACCTGGAACATTTTCCAGAACGGCAGCACCTTCATTGGAGCGGAGGCGTGCGCATGGAACCGCACCCAAATGCTAAGTGGGGTCGCTTCCCCAGGGTTCAAGTGCTTTCAGCTCTCCAGCTCTTTCGCCAGCCTCCTGCCTGGCGACTGGGACGGAGCGACGGCGCCGCCGGCTGGTTCTCCGGACTACTTCATGGATATCGACCCAGGCTCGGGCGCGTTGAATCTCTGGAAGTTCCATGCTGACTTTGCGAACCTCAACAATTCCACTTTCACCGGCCCGACTTCCGTTGCGGCCGTGGCCCCATTCACGGCACCTTGCTTCGATAGCCAAACCGGGAACATCAATCAGGACTGCCTTCCTCAACCCGGAACCACCCAACTCCTGGACGCCCTCGGCGATCGCCTCATGTACCGCCTGGCCTACCGGAATCTCGGCGATCATGAGTCGCTCGTCGCGAACCACACGGTTCTCACCGCCGGCGGGAATACGGGCGTTCGCTGGTACGAGGTGCGGAGTCCCAACAGCACGCCGACCCTCTATCAGCAAGGGACTTTTGCGCCCGACACCGACAACCGGTGGATGGCTAGCGTGGCCATGGATAAGTCGGGCAACATCGGAGTGGGCTACAGCGTCGCGAGCGGCGCAACGTTCCCTTCCATTCGATATACCGGCTGGGAGGTTGGCAACCCAACGGGAACCTTGCAGGCAGAAACATCTCTCGTGGCGGGCGGCGGATCTCAAACCGGTTACAACCGCTGGGGCGACTACTCTGTGATGCAGATCGACCCCAGTGACGACTGCACCTTCTGGTACACGCAGGAATACCAGGCGACCACCCAGACCGCCAACTGGAATACGCGCATCGGTTCGTTCAAGTTCCCTTCCTGCGGCCAGGCTCTGCCGGCGACGACGACCACGCTCGGTCCGTCTTCCGCGAATCCTTCCACTTACGGCCAATCGGTCACCTTTACGGCAACCGTGACCTCCGGCGCGGGCACACCCACGGGCAGCGTAACTTTCAAAGACGGCAGCACGACCCTCGGCTCGTCAGCGCTCAACGCGAGCGGCGTGGCTACGCTCTCCCTTTCCAGTCTGACCGCCGGCGGCCATTCGATCACCGCGACGTACGGTGGCAGCGCCAGCTACAGCGGCAGCACCTCGTCGGCACTCAACCAGACCGTGAAACAGGCTGGCACGACAACGTCGCTCACGTCCAGTTCCAACCCGTCAAACGGCGGACAGGCCGTAACCTTCACTGCTACAGTTTCGCCGGTAGCGCCTGCGAGTACGACGCCCACAGGAACTGTAACGTTCTTCGACGGCGGCACGTCGCTCGGGACTCAGAACCTGAGCGGTGGTACAGCGACTCTGGCCACCTCGAGCCTCACGGTCGGCGCGCATAACATCACGGCAACGTACAACGGCGACAGCAACTATACCGGCAGCAACTCCAACACGGTGAGCCAGACGGTCGCCGACTTCAGCATCTCCGCTACGCCCTCCAGCCCGACGATTAGTCGCGGCTCCAGTGCTAACTACACGGTGACCGTGACAGCGTTGAACTCATTTAGCGGAACTGTCAACTTCAGCGTGAGTGGGGTGCCCAACCACTCGACGGCGAGCTTCAGCCCCACGTCGGTGTCGGGTTCGGGGAACTCAACCCTTACTGTGCTTACCACCAGCAAAACACCTAAGGGGACCTTTACCTTGACGATCAAGGGGACCAGCGGCACCCTGGCACACTCAACCACTGTGAAACTGACCGTTAAGTAGCCAGGATGACGTGTGAGGGCGGACCAAATGCGTCCGCCCTTCGCCTCGAGCGTTGCAGCACTGCTCTATATGTGTGTGTTACCTCTGAATCTGCTCGCCCACTTGCCAGATGTGATACAAGTAGACGCCGGCGATAGCAGCTCCGTAGACGAACACGAGCACGGTGAGCAGCTTGCCCCAGCGCTCAATCGTGTTCGCTTTCTTGAAGACCTGGCCCTGTTCGGAGGCGAGGGCGGTATTCTCCAAGACGTCGAGGGTTGCGTCTTCATGACGCACCAGCGCGTAACGATAGGCGGCCATCCCCACAACTGCTACAGCGAGAACGGCCCACGTCCATAGGTAGGGGGTAAGGTTCATAGCGGTCCTCCCGCGAGCGGAATCGGCCCGATCTCGAGCCCAGCCAGGCAGATGCCTGCCAAGCTGAGTCATCGAATGCTATTGTCGACATCGCGATACACCGAATCTGTGACGCAGATCACACTCTGATGTGACGGCCCCGTATCGGGAGGTTAAGACAGTCTTGGGGTTGCAGCGTCATACCGGCAGGGCATTCGTAACGCCTATTAAGGTTCGACGATCTTGTGGTAGCGGTTGGGTTCGAGGTCCGAGACCTGTTGTACCTTCCCACTTGGCCAAGTGATTTCTAGATCCGTCCCCCGTGACATCGCCCCGCCGCCCAGCCCGAAGATCACTCGCTTGTCCTGCGAAGATAGATAGCTCGAGCCGCCCGTAATCCAACGGACGAGTTCGCGTCCTCCAGTGCGAAGTCGAAGTTTCCCGCCGATGGCGTCGCGGTTGCTCTTCGTGCCGACGAGTTCGAACCCTATCCAGGGATTGTCCTGCCCGACATTGTTGCGCAGCAGGACGGGGCGGTCCTTGAGGCAGGTGAAGACGACGTCCAGGTCGCCATCGTTATCGAAATCGCCCACCGCCAGACCGCGTGCGTCGTAGTTCGCAATGAATGCGGGACCAGCGAATCCCTTCATGTTCTCGAAGACCGCCTTGCCATTGTTGCGAAGCAACAGCGGAGGCTCCTTGTAGCTGACGTCGGTCCGCGACAACTCAATCACCGGGTTGATATGGCCATTGACGATCATCAGATCGAGGTGGCCGTCGTTGTCGTAGTCGATGAAATGCGTCCCCCAGCCGACAAACTTCCGCGTGTAGGCCGCAAGGTGCGAGGGAGTGGTCCAGTCGTCATAGGGAAAAGTCCCGCGATTACTGACCAGCAGTGAATGATACTCGTCGTTGAAATTGGTGACGACAAAATCCGGCCAGCCGTCTTCATTCACATCCCCTGCGTCGACACCCATCCCCGCCTTGGCATTGCCATCCGGGTCGTAGGCCACCTCAGCGTCGAGGGCCGTATCATGGAAGGTTCCATCGCGGTTGTTGATCAACAGCAGATTGGGAGAAGCGTCGCGCGCCACAAACAAGTCGGGCCAGCCGTCGTTGTTCACGTCCACGCTGACCACGCCGAGCGCCCGTCCGACGAACTTCTGCAGGCCCGACTTCGCGCTCACGTCCGTGAAGGTGCCGTCCCCGTTGTTGCGATAAAGGGTGAGCGGCAGTCCGGCGTATGCTCTCTGCTCGCAATAGGTGCGGATGCCGTTGTATTCGCACTGCTTGGGATCATCGAAGGCGAATTGGACGTAATTGGCCACCACCAAGTCGAGAAGCCCGTCGCGGTCGTAGTCGAACCAGGCGGCGCTCGCCGCCCAGCGCCCCGCGTTCTTGACTCCGCTCTTGTCCGTGACATCGGTGAACGTGCCGTTCCGATTGTTGTGAAACAGCGCGCTCGCGGGGTACCCGGTGATGTAAAGGTCCGGGAACCCGTCATTGTCGTAGTCGCCGGCCGCTACCCCCATTCCGTAGAAAGGGAGGCGGTCAACGCCCGCCTTCGAGGCGACATCCTCGAATCGGCCGTTGCCTAGATTGCGGTAGAGCGCGTTGCGAACGGGACTGGGACTTTTGCCGCGCGGTGTTTCCCCACCATTGATGAACAGAATGTCGAGAAGCCCGTCTCCGTCGAAATCGAGAAACGCCACTCCGCCGCCCATCGCTTCAATCAGAAAGCGGTCGGGGGATTCGCCGTTGAACTGCTTCCAGGTGATTCCTGCCTCGGCAGTCACGTCCGTGAAGATGTCCTTCGCAGCCCGCGCTTGAGAGCCGGTTCGCCAGCGAAGCGAACACAATGCGATCTCGACCAGGCACGCCAATAGCAAGAGTGGCAGGCGCGCCCAACGCATGAGCCTCCGATCTCGCCGCACGCCGCTAGTCATGGCGCATCCCGGCCGGCGATGGCGCCGCAGCATGCTGTTCCTCGAGGTTCTTGAATTTCTCGAAAAGCGCCATTTCCCTTGATGAATCTTCCTTCCGTCCCAGGCGGCGATAAACACGCGCCAGCGCGAAGTGGGTTTTGCTTTTTCCGGGATCGAGCTTGCCGGCTGCCTCGAGGTAGGCGAGAGCCTCGTTCCACTGGCCCTTGGCGAGCGCCAGGCTTCCGAGCTGGTAATCCGCTTCGGAAAGCCCGCGGTCGAGCGCCAGGGCCATTTTCAATTGGGCCTCCGCCTGGACCTTGGCCGCATCGTTCCCCGCCTCACCGAGTTCAAGCAGGAAGAGCGCATACTCGAGATGGTGCTCGGCCTCCCGTGGAAATCGCTGGATGCCCTCTTCAAACGTTTTCCGGGCCGCATCGGTCAATCCCGCCGCCGCTTGTGCCATGGCGAGACCCAGGTTCGCCTGCAGATCCGACGAATCAAGCTGGGCGGCGCGCGAATAAGACGCCATCGCGTCCGTGAATTGGCTGAGCCTGTACTCAGTTTGGCCTTTCAGCAGGTAGGCGCGATAGGACTCAGGGTACGCCGCCACCGTTCGCTTCGTCGTCTCCAGCGCCGCCGGGAAGCGTCCGGCGTTCAACAGGACCTTGCCGAGATCAAGGTAGTTCTGCTCTTGCGACGGCGCCTCACGGATTGCCTGCTCGAAGGCGTGAACGGCGTCGTCCGTCCGATCCTGTTTCTGGTAACACCAGCCGAGCAGGTTGTAGATGTCACCGGTGTGGTCTGCACCACCACTGCTGTCGCGGGCGTCCACGAGATCCATGAGCGTCTGCTGGGCGGCGCCAAAGTGCTGCGCATTGTATTGGGCAAGCGCCAGGTTGTAGCCCAGCGCCGCACGATCAGGATAGGTAGAGCCAATCGCGCCGAACAGTTTCTCGGCGGTCTCGAAATCGCGCATCTCGGCAGCGATGCGCGCGCCCAGGAATACTCCCTGGGGGCCTGCGGGATGGTCGAGCAGCGTGTTCAATGTCTCCCGAGCCTTGGCTGTCTCGCCGAGATGGTAGTACGACCGGGCGAGCGCGGCGATGGACTCCGGCCGCTGGTGAACCTGGTCCGGCACGGACGCCAGCATTCTCGCGGCGGTGGCGTAGTCCTTGAGGTCTTCGGAAACCATTCCCAGTAGCAGAACGGACGACCGATCATCCGGCTGAGCCTTCAGAATGATCTCGAGGTTTCGCCTCGCCTCCTCTGGACGATGCAGTTGCCAAAGGCTGGCCGCCAGATATCGGCGCGCCGTAAGATCGTTGGGCTCTATCTTCAGTGCCTTGCTGAAAAACGATGCCGATTCCTCCAGCTTCTTTTGCATTGCCAGGATAGTGGCAAGATCGGTGAGATAGCGGGAGTCATTCGGCGCCATTTCGACGGCGCGACGAAGCTCGGTTTCGGCGCCCGCCAAATTTCCTGATTGGGCGAGTTGCAAACCTCGATCCGCGTGCGCCTGCGCATCCGCCGTGGACTGTGGCCAGGCGCCCGAGACAGGTTGAATACAGAGCGCCAGGGCAAAGCAGGCCGAAGCGATGACGCGTTGCCGCGAGAGATATGCTGGCAAGACCTTCCTTCCCGATTTGCCCTTTCGATTTTCTTGGGGAACCGATTCTATCCTACTCAGGCAAGCTCCTGCCCTAAGGGTTACCCGTAGAACTCGTGTTGGCGGGAGGACGAACACCGAACAGGAGATCGCGCACCGGCGAGGGAGGCGACTGCTCGGCGCTGCGCGTCTCCTGCTTGATGCGCAGCACTTCTTTAAGCTCGGCGGCCGCCTTCTCGCGGTCTCCCATGGCTCGATAAGTCGCGCTCAGCGCCTGGTGGGCTTCGATCATCTCAGGCCACAGATGAAGCGCGGCGGTGAGCTGCTCGAGCGAAGCATTGTAATCCTTGCGCGCATAGGCGATCCGCCCGGCGAGCTCACGCACGTAAGGATCCTTGGGGTTAAGCTTCAGAGCCTGGCCAATGGCTTTCTCGGCGTCCGCGACGTCGTCCGGGTTGGCGTGGGTCGTGGCGAGAGCCAGGTAGTAGTAGGCCGTCGCGTCACGCTCTCCCAGGGAAATCGCGGTCTCGAGCAACGGCTTGGCCTGGGAAGACTTGAAACGCGTCTCGAGCATAATGCCATTGATGAGGTAGGGCTCGCCCCATTCCGGCCAGCGCGACTCGACCTGCGTCAGCAGCTTTTGGGCGTCCTCCGGCTGCTGGAGCAGTTCATAGGCGATGGCCTCGGTGAGGCGGAGGTCCGGCGCATCGGGTACCACGCGGTTGGCCTGCTCGAGCAGGTCGACAGCCTTGTGGTACTGCTGATGCTTGATCAGAAACAGCGCCGCCTGAAAATAGAGATCCGAGCGCGTCGGCGCGGCAGCGAAGCCGCGGTTAAGGTCGGCGGTCGCTGCTTCGAGCTTTCCCATGGCATCGAGGATCTGAGCGCGCAGCAGAAAGTAGTCGCCGTGACGCTGGTCGGGCGGCATCTTGTCGAGTACAGCCAAGCCGGCTTGCGGGTCCACCGAATGAAACGTGGCGATGGCGAGGTCGAGGCGTGCGCCGCCGGCGGAAGGATCAGCCTCTACTACGGGCTCGAGGAACTCCCGCGCTAGCCCGAATTCCTGATACTCCATCAGGACCTGAGCGCAATCGCGCAGGATTTTGGGTTCCTGCGTCAGCGTCCCGACATCGCGGAATGCCGTCAGGCCTTTCTCACGTTCGCCTCGAGCCAGAAGCGCCTTCCCCAGTCGAGCCTTCAGAACCGGATCAGCGGGATTCATGGAGACGTACCGCTGAAGATTGTCCATGTATCGAGCTTCTTGCTGGGCGGGCGGCAGCTTCAGGAAGTCGAATAGGCCGCCGTAAGGACGCCGCTGCGCGCCGCGTTGCAATTCCTGGAACTGCGCCAGCACTTTCTCCCCTTCTTCCTTGCGGCCCACCTTGAGCAAGGCCCGGCTATAGTGAGCGAGGATTTTGGGATCCTGAGGCGACAGCTTCACGGCGCGGCTCAGCACTTGGACGGCGTCGCCAGCGCGGCCCAGAAGCAAGTCGATCTCGCCAAGCTGGTCGAGGGCGCGATAATCCTTCGGGTCGAGCTTGACCACCTCCTCGAGGTCCGGAAGCGCCTCGCGAGGTTTCCCGGTCTGATAGAGCAGAACGGCGCGTGCATAGCGTGCCGCCGCGAGCTTGGGGTCAAGGGCAATGGCCTGGTTAAGGTGCTCGAACGCTTTGGGGCGCTCCTTGATGGTCTCGGCGATGCCGAGCTCGTAGAGGCCGCGCGCATCCTTGGGGTACTTGCGGACGTACCAACGCAAGTCGACGAGGCCCTGTTCGAACTGGGCGCCGCGCACTAACGCGAAGCCGCGCTCGCGACGCGCGACATCGTCGCTGGGTCGGAGCTTGAGATACTGATCGTAGGCAGCAGCGGTATCCGCGTAATAACCCAGCTTCTCCGAGGCATGTGCCAGGAATAATGCGATATCCGGCCGGCCGGGAGCAAGCTGTTGAGCTTTGACCAGCAGAACAACCGCCTGGTCGTCCTGCCCGCGATCGCTGTAGACGCGAGCGAGGTTATAAAGGCAGTCGACGTCGCTCGGACGCTGCTTCAGCGCCGTCTGAAAGATCTCGAGCGCGCGGTCGAAGTGGCCAGCGCGCGTGGCAGCGAGGCCCAGGTTGTAGAGGATGTCGAAGTTCGAGGGCGCGGCGTCAAGCGCATGGGTGAAGGCTTTTTCCGCCTCGTCGTAGCGCTGCCAGCCTGCGAGGATCATTCCTGCCGCGAAGGAAACGTGCGGGTCGCTTCCGGCCTGCTGCTCGACGCGCTCGACCAGGGCCACGGCCTGAGCCCGCTGTCCCGCCAGATTCAGTGCTTGCGCGCGAAGCAACTCGACGGCGGGGGTGGATCGCTCATCGGGCGGCAGACGGTCCAGGTAGCGGAGCGCGGCATCACCTTTCTTCGCGGCAACGCTCATCTGTGCCAGGTGGACGTTGGCGTTAGGATAGCCTGGATCGATGGCGACGACCTGGAGATACGCCTGCCGGGCCCGCTCCGTATCACCTTTTTCCAGGTAATGATTGCCGAGGTTGTTCAACAGTGGCGCCGAATGGGGATCGAGCTTGAGCGCTTGTTGGTAAAAGCTCTCAGCCTCGCCGTAGCGCTTCTCAGCGTCGAGGATCACTGCCATCAGGCCAAGCGCACGCGAATCGTCAGGATGATCCCGTAGGGCGGGGCGCAGGAGGCGTTCGGCTTCGCCGAAGTCACCCTGCTCGAAGGCTCCTGCAACCTGCTCGTAGACTGATGACGGTATCTGGCCGCGCAGGGTAAGAGGAACACTCACCAGGAAGACGAGGGCGATTCCCGAAACTGCACGCCGCAAGAACATCACATTCCTCGAGCGCTCGGCAACACCACAAACAGCATCGCTCACTTCCGCCACGCGGCTCGCGCGCAGCTTGCAGAAAAACGAAAGGTGCCGCCGGATCGCGCTTGCTTCGGCCGGTCGGCACCTTTCAATCTAACCAAGGCTGGCGGTTCACTTCAAGCGTCTTACTCGCGACCGCAACGAACCAGAACTCTTCGCCGCTGACAGGAGAATTCTGGCAGCTAGAAATAAAGTTTCAAGCCCAGTTGCACCTCCCTTGGAGAATTCGCCTGGCAACTAATCTGACCAAAGCTGCTGGTGTTGACGGTACTGTCCAGACAGCCAAATTGTGGATGGTTGAAAGCGTTGAAACTCTCCACCCGGAATTCCAGATGTGAACCTTCCCGCAACTTGGCGGTTGGAATCTCCTTGAAGACCGAAAGAGCAGCGGTGTTGGTGCCCGGCATGCGAACGTTCGGGAGTTCCCGCGGAGCCGTTCCCACGGTAAAGGGAGGAGGCAGTACGGCATCCTGCGGGTTGGTGAAGTATTGGCCATTGTTTCCAATCCAGTTGGTGGGGTCGTTACCGTTGCGATGCAGCGGTGCGAGCAGGCTGGGCGACTGGCCACCGTAGGTCGGCAACGGTTGTCCACCCGAGAGTCCCAAGTGGATGGGGAAGCCGTTGTCAAACCGCCAGAATCCGTTGGTCTGCCAGCCTCCCAGGACGCCGTCCACCCAGCGGTTCCAGTTCGCTCCCCAGTGCTTGCCGTGACCCACGGGGAGCTGATAGACGTAGCTGAACGTCAGGTTCTGAGGGATATCGTACTCGGAAACGGAGCGCTCCAACCGCATGTTGTTCGGATCCTGAAGGTGGGTAAACCCGCCCAGCCAGGTGGTTTCACCGCCTTTGACGGAGGCGTCGTCAATCGACTTCGAGATTGTGTAATTCGCCAGGAACTGCAGCCCCCGCGCGAAGCGATGCTCGACGCGCAATTGATAGGCGTGGTAGATGGAGTTTGCCCACGGCGGAGCGAGCGGGCTGACCCCGCAGAACTGAGGGAATTGCAAGTCGAGCTGCGTCTGGCCGACGGTGGGACCTGAGAGGCAGCTCGAGGGATTGGTGATGGTCCCGAAGAACGGGTTCGTGACCAGCGTGTTCAGCGCGGTAATCTGATCCGGGGTAGCCTTTTCGACCCAAGGTCCCAGAGTACTCATCGAGCCCGCGCCGCCGAAGTAGAGATGTGTTCCCTTGGTTCCGACGTAGTTCATCTCCACCAACGTGTTGCCCGGGAGTTCGTGCTGGAATCCAAGGCTCCAGGTTTGGACGTACGGGGTCTGGTTCCAGGTCCGGATAGGACCGTCGATACCCAGACCGACGTTGGTCATCAGCCCCTGCGAGCTGCCGGGTGGTTCGATCAAACCCCCGGGGAAAGGATTGCTGATGCGTGCCCAAGGAGTCGCACCATCGTTCTGGAAGGTGTTGATCCAGTTGGTGGTCTGCAGAAATCCATCAAACCCGCCTGGACCTGTCCCCGCCGCGCCAAACTGATTGGCGCTATAAAAGAGTCCAAAGCCGCCGCGCAGCACAGTCTTGGGCGTCACGCGATAGGCCAGACCCACGCGCGGTTGCCAGTCACTAAAGTCGGTATTCACCGGATACCGATTGCCGTTCCCGGGGAACTGCAACCCGCCGTGCAAGGTCGGCAAACCGGGGACCTGGAGAGGTGAAGTGACGTTGGGGTTGAACCACTCCATGCGGTTATAGCGTTCCGTACGCGGCAGGACTACGTCGTAGCGGAGGCCCAGGTTGAGCGTCAGCTTGTCCGAAGCGTGCCAGTTGTCCTGAAAATAGCCGGCGTATTCAAAGTTCTGGGTGCTGACCGCCAGCGGTATCTCGTACTCGCCCCACTGGCCGGGACCACCTACGCCGGTGAGGAAAGACGCCATCGCGTCGCCGCCACCCCACCAGGGGAACTGCGACGTGCTGTTGAAGTCGTACGTGAACACTCCCTCGGGCGCGCCCGGCTGGAGGAAATTGTCGCGGTGCATGCGCATCTCACCGCCGTACTTGAATTCGTGCCGCCCTTGCATGTGATCCAGGCTGGCGAGCAGGTCATGGGTCTCGAGCGCGTAGTGCAGCACTGACCAGGCCTGTGCGCCCAATGACTCTCCCCCGGCCATCTGGTAGCCGCCGTAAATATAGACGACGGGCGAAGCGTCAATCCCTGACCTCCCCATGTAGGAGGGCAAGCCCAGGTCGGTAACGGGATTGAAATTGGGGAAGTCCTTGCCGATACCTTGCGTGTCGCTCCAGGATCGCGTGAAGCCGTATGAGACGGTCAACACGGTCCTGGGTCCGAAGTTGTGGGTGAAGTTGACCGCGCCTCCCCATGGCCCGCCGATGCTGGGTCCCTGCGTACACGGGTCAAGTGCGTTTCCAAAGCAGTTCGCGCCGTGGAAATTACCGTGACCCAGAAAAAACTTCGTTGACAGCAGCGAACCGTCGTTGAGCTGCCGGTCGACCCTGACGTCAAATTGGTCGTTCGTGCCCTTGTTGGTGCCGGTTGCAGCCCAATTGTTGTACGGGTTGTAAGCCGCTGTGCCCACCGCGACGTTGGGCAGCGGATAGAACGACAGCATTTTCTGCGCGACCGGGTCGATCAAATTGCCGGGAGCAGCGGGAAGCTGGAATCCCGTGCCACTCAAGTTGGGATTGCCCGCACTCTGATAGGTCGCAAGGTTGTTGAAGGGGATGAACGCCGACCGGTCCGGCCCGCCATTGCTCGGGTCGTAGACGCCCGAATAGGGGTCCCAAAGCTGACCGTTGCCACTGGAATCCTTACACATGCCCGTCGAGTCAAAGCCCGGCCCGCAGAGCTCGCCGAAGTCGCCATTGCGTTCTGCCAGGCTGGGAACGCCCGCGGCGAAAGTACTCAAGGTCCGCGTGCGCGACCCCTCGTAGTCGGCGAAGAAAAACGTCTTGTTCTTCTGAATGGGACCGCCAATAGCGCCTCCAAAGTCGTTGTAACGGAGCGCCGGCAGCTTGATGCCATTGCGGTTGTTGAACCAGTTGTTCGAGTCGAAAATGGAGTTGCGGTCGAACTCGTAGAGCGTACCGTGGAAGTTGTTGGTTCCCGACCGCATGACGACGTTCACCACCGTGTTGCCGCTCAGACCTTTATCAGCGCTGAAATTGTTCTGCTCAACGTTGTACTCCTGCACGGCATCCACCGACGGGGTGTAGAGCGGCATGAGAATCCCAGTGTTCTGCTCGTAGCTCGAGGTGCTCACGCCATCGAGCAGAAAGTCGGCGGTGGCGTTGCGGCCGCCGTTCGAGGTGAAGTTATTCCCGATCATCGGCGTGCCAAAAGCCTGGCCCGGTGCGGGATTGATCCCCGGCGCCAGGAAGGTGAGGTCGTAAACGCTTCGCCCGACCAGCGGCAGGTCATTGATGTAGGTGCGGTTGATGTCCTGGCCCGTGGTCGAGTCCTGGGTCGAGAGCGCGGGAGCTGTGGCCGTCACCTCCACGGCCTGGGTCGTCGCGCCCACCTGGAGGGTCACGTCAACGTTGGCGTTCTGGTTTACTTCAACGCCGATTCCGGCCTGGGCAAAGGTCTGGAAACCTTTGGCTTCGACGGTCAGCTTGTAGGTGCTCGGTGGAAGATTCCGGATCACGTATCGTCCCACCGAATCCGAGGTGGCATTGAACGAGTACCCCTTGTTCACATCGACGAGTGAAACCTGCGCCCCGGGCACCACTGCTCCGCTGGGGTCGGCAATCACTCCCGTCAGCGAGCCGCTGTAAACCTGCGCCGAGGCTGGGAAGGGCTTGATGGCAAATGCACAAAGGAAGACGACCAGGACGACGTACCATCGCCTTGAGCACGAACCAGTGGCTCTCAAAGACCCTGACGGCATCATCGGAGTAACCTCCTCTCGAGATTCGCTTGGAGACACCCCTGGCTGGGTTCGGTTTCCCGACTGGACACCAACCTCTCCACGGTTGAACTCACCCGACTAGTTGATCGCCCGACGCTGGATAACAGGGAATCAAGCACCCTGATAATGGGAAGTAATAAATCACTGCGCAAGCGAAATGTCAATACGGAGTTGTCCTGACCGTTTCGCGCCGGACGACCGGAAATTTGGCGGGCATGTTGAGACCTGGAAGCCCTCGACGCAGGCGGCGCTTGGGGCCCAGAGGATCACCGGGCTTCGGGCGGCGGGAGATTCCAAGGAAGGCTCATGTGTGTGTTGGTGGCGCTTATCGGGCCTTGAGGCGCCGTGCAGCCCAACGGGCCTGGACGCTCCTGTTTTGTTGATAACGCGCGTTACAGCTTATTAAGCCGACAATAGAAGTTTTACGGATAGACAGGCGGCTCGTCTGCCAAGTAGAATATTGTCAGTCTAGGAGGTTTGATCCCACACACTGATAGCGTCTCGAGCCGCACCGAGTGCGCGGAGCCTGGCAGGTGTGTACTCAAATCACGGAAATCTGGGAGCGCCAGAAGGAGTGATGGAACATGAACAAGACGAAAAGACGAGTGATTCAAGCTATCGGGCTTCTCCTGCTTGTAGCCGGTACCGGCAGCGCATTGAAAGCGCAAGTCTCCTGGAAAGTGAGTGACGTTTTCGTGGGCGCCGGGCACGGCAGCTATCTCCACTATACGAACATAGGCACCGACTCGAGCCCAAACTACGTCCTCGTCGAGACGATTGCGGTCTCAGGCTTTGGGTCGGGTGACCAAACCTCGGGATGCGCCTGGGACTCCCAGCTAAATTTCTACGCGACCGACACAAAGAGCGGGCTCGTGGCGGAATTGAACGGCAACACCCACGCCGTCGTTCAAACTCTTTCGACGGGGCTCAGCAGCACCTCCGTTATGTTCGATTCGAGCGGCAATCTATACGTGGGCAATGCCAACGTGGCGGGCACTTTGAATGCCGGGGTTCTGAAGTACGTGCCGAACCTGCCTCCTAACAGTTCGACGGGGACAATCACGTACCCGACAAGCCCCACAAAGACGTTCAACACTGGAACAAACAGCGACTGGATTGATCTGGCCAACAATCAGAAGACACTTTATCTGACTGGAGAAGGGTTTGTGGTCGACAAAGAGGATCTGAGCGCTGCCGTGCCCACGCCCATGACTTTCAGCACTTCGGCCCTCAACCAGGCCTTTGCTGTGCGGCTGCTTCCGCCATTCGACGGCACCGGCGGACTCTTGCTGGCGGACTCCAATCAAGTCGTGCAGTTGGATAGCAACGGGGCAATCGTGCCTGGTTCTGTCCTCACTTTCACGAAGTCCTCCAACCTGCGAGCCCTCACCTTGGACCCGAACGGCACGTCAGCCTGGGTTGCGGATCTCAAAAACGGAAATGTCTTCCGTTTTAACATCAGCACGGGCACTGTCGAGTTTACGATCGCTACGCCTGGGGGATCGAGTCCGAATGGGCTGTGCGTGAAGGGTGGACCGGAGCTCAACGTCGTTCCACTCGTCTACAACGTGGGCACGAACGTTGGGGCCACGGCCGGTTTCGGCGACCCGAAGACCGTTAACTTCCACACTTGGGGAGCGACCATAGATACGGTAAACACCAAGTTTATCTTGGTCCTCACCGCTACAGAGGGGATCGATTTGCACCGCTTCGATGAATACTTCTGCAACCAGGCAGTGGGGGGAAATTCATTTGGCTGCACGGCTCCGACTCCGCCTCCGCCTTTTAGCCCGACGCTCACATCCCTCCCTTATGCTGATCAGGTGAATTTCGCGGGAACTGCAGTTCAGGGCAAGCCAGTGGTCTACCGGGCCGCGAACCCGCCTCCCGATACCTCGTTCAGCGGCAACATTTTCATTTACGTCACCTACAATGTCCCTCCTTCTTACAGCCCACCGGCTTGCCCGGTAGGCAATGCGACCGTTTCCGTTAGCGACCCGCGGCTGTTCCGTGACCCAAGCAGCTCTCCCCCGGCGGATGCCGCCTCGAACCACAGCTTCGCATTCGACTCCACAACCTTCACCAAACTGGGCGATTCCGGTACGGGCGGGATCATCCCCAAGTTGAACGACTTCAATGTGGCCGACCGCTGCCCGACCTCCGTGGGGAGCTCTGTGACGTTCTTAAGCCCGCTGCCGAAGACCAATGTCAATCTCGGGTCGTCGGTTTCACTCGCCATTAGCGTGGTAGACGCTTCTGGCAACCCCATCACCGATGCGGTCACGTCTCCGAACAACATAACTCTCTCCGTTACAGGCCAAAACGGTGTTCCGGAGCGAGAGTTTGGAGTTCCGGGGAACTCCCCTAATTTCTTTAAGATTACCCCCGACAACAAATACAAGGCCAACCTGGACACATCGAGCTTTGAACTCGGCCTGACGACGCTGTGCGTCACCTCGATCAACGAGAGCTTCTTGAGCGGCCAAGTCGGAACCGCGACTGCGACAGGCGAGTTTCCACCCGCCTGCACGGTCATTAACCTTCAGTAAGCACTTGAAAGCGGAAACACTCGAAGGAGCCGGGCCAAGTCGGCCCGGCTCTTTTATTTAGCGAAGAGCCCTCAGGATGGCATCCGCGAAATAGGGGCGAAGTCGCTGCGTTTCATCACGCTCTCGCCCGCTTCCTGGCGGATATCAGTGAGGATTTGCCGAGCCTGCTCGAGGTGACGGCGGGACTCTTCTTGGTTACCGGTAACACGGAACAACTCAGCCATCAGGTAATGGCCTCGGGCGAGTGCGGCTCGCAGACCCATCCTTTCGCTCTTGGACACAGCGCGCTCGATCTCCACTCGTGCCTTCGGGTAATCGTGATTCCGGAGAAGCGCTTCGGCTAAGTAACTCGACGCCTCCACTGACAGATACTTCATTCCCATCGTGTCTGCTTCTTGAGCCAGGCCCCTCAACGTGCTGGCGGCTGCCGACGACCGTCCCTGCTCAACGGCCAGCTTTGCAATATTGAACTTCGAGACCAGGACGAGGTGACGATCTGACGTCCGCGAGGCCGTCCTCAAGGCCTGCTCATAAAGACTACGAGCCGAGTTGAAATCGCCGGCATAGAAAGAACGGTCACCCTGGAAGTTAGAACCCTGGGCGACCAAAGCGTCGTTCTTCATGTCGCGCGCCAGTCCCAGAGACTCCTCCAGAGCCTTCTGCGCCTCATCGAATCGCCCCACCTGGCTCAAAGCCCTCCCATAGTCGCTCATGACCTCGACAAGCCAGTAACCTTCTTCATGAACCTCTCGCAAACTCTTGAGGGCCTCTTCTTCTGCCTTGAGAGCCGCTCCATATCTCCCTTGATAGCCGAAAAGGATGGCCAGACTGTCTGAATCCTTCGCCTCGCCAAGCTTGTCGCCGGAGCTGTGCCGGAGCTGCAACGCGTGCAGGTAGTGGTTTAGCGCCAGGTCAAAGTCACCTGTATCTAGGGCCGTCTCCCCCAGGTTGTGAAGCGTGTCAGCAATGTCCGCTGGGACCTTCAATTCTTGCCGCAGTCGGAGGGCCTGTTCAAAATACGTTCGCGCATCCTCGTATTGGGCTTTAGAAAGGTAGGCGTTGCCGATGTTGTTCAGCACCAACCCTTCGGCACTCTTGTCGCCCGCTTCGTGCTCGATCTGCAAACCCTCCTTCGACGCTTTTAGCACCTCATCGTATTGGCCGAGATTGCTGTAAAGATCGCCCAAGTTCACCAAGGTGTCGCCCAGTCCCTTTTTGTCGCCGATCTCACGACGCAGTCGGACAGCGTCCAGGTAATTTTTTCGAGCCAGCTCCGGCTTCCCCAGAGAGACTTGCACCTGAGCGATGGCCTCCACGCTGTCGGCAATCCCCAGCTTGTCATTCAGTTGCCGCTTGATATCCAGTGACTGCTGATAATTCCGAAGCGCATCCTGCGGCTTGTGAAGCAATTGGTAAGCCCCGCCGATTGCCTGAAGGACCTTAGCTTTTTGTTCATCGTTTTCGACCTCAATGGAAAGAGTGAGGGCCCGGGTAAGATAATCAAGACTGCCCTGCGGGTTTCCGCTCTCGATTTCCACCCGCCCCAAGGCCAGCAGAGCGTCGGGATTTTTCGGCTCGTTCTTGATCACCTTCGCAAACCCCGCCCGCGCCTTATCGAAGTCCCCGGTATCCTCGTACAGGCCGGCCAGGGCGAACTGGACGTCAGCGTCGTCCGGCGCGGCTTTGGCCAGATTTTCGTAGGCTTCAACCGCCCTGGGGTAGTCTTTCATGATCCGCGCATGGTTGGCCGCGATCAGGTACTTCTCCTGCGCAGGGAGCTTGTCAGCCAACTCCACCGCTTTGCGGGAGGCCTGCTCGGCTTCGCTTTCGTATCCGAGCTTGGCGTCGGCTTGGCCCAGCCTCGAATAAGCCAAGGCGAATTGGGGGTCCTCCTCGGTGGAGGCCTGGAATTTTTTCTGCTCTTCGAGGTTCTTCCCTTGCCGGGCCAACTCGATTCCTTCGTTGTAGTAGCGCAGGGCCTGCAAAGAATTCGAAGAAGGTTTAATGGCCCTCGCCTGAAGCTCTTTCACGATGTCGGAAGGCAGGGCTAGATTGGCCTGGACCGACTTGGCCAATTCCGCGACGGCCGGCAAAATCCCTTTTTCATTCGGCGCCTCAACCTTCAGGGGAATCGTCCGCTGCTGATCCAGATCCCGAAGGGTCGCGTCAATCCGGATCTGATCACCGAACTTTGCATATTGTCCCCAGACCACGGTCCGGGTGTTGGTGAATTCAGCGACCTGGCGGATGGTGTCGGGCTCTAGAGCGGAACCCGGAACAATGCGAAGATCGTGCAGCACCTGGCTGACCCGGTCCGAAGAAACCATCCGCAGATGGGGCGACTGCCCTATGTCAGTGTTTAACAGCTCTGCCAGTTCTGGACCCAGCCAATCAAAGGCTGGATCGCTTGAGGCGTTGCGGAAGGGCAGAATCGCTAGCGAGACGGCAGGCGTCGCGGGCGCCAGCGGCTTGACGGGCGGTGCGAAGATTCGGGCGCGGAAAACCACCACCGCAATGATGAGCGGAATCGCAATCAGACCCGTGGCAATCCATCTGATGGGGTAGTCCTCGACCATCCGCAGGCGAGGCATGCGCAGGAGCAAGGAGCGGGGTGGCGGACGGCGCTGGGCCTCCAGGTCCGCCACGATCTCGGAAGCCTTCTGGTAGCGAGCTGCGGGATTGATCTCCAGACATCTGACCACCACGTCGCTTAAATATCGCGGAAGGCTAGGATCGAGCTCGAGCGGCGGTCGCGCCCGCTCTTGAATGCGCTTGAGTAGCGTGGCCACCACCGTGTCCGCCACGTAGGGCGTCTTGCCCGTCAACAGCTCATAGAAGATGATTCCCAGCGTGAACAGGTCGGAACGCGCGTCCACCTCCTGGCCCTTGGCCTGTTCGGGCGACATGTACTCGGGGGTGCCGATGAGCGCGCCGGTCTGCGTCATCCCGGTCAACTCCATGGAGCGCGCGATACCGAAGTCCATGACGGTGGCGCGGCCCTGGGCGTCGATCATGATGTTCTGCGGCTTCAGGTCGCGATGCACCACGCCCTCCGCGTGCGCCGCCTCGAGTGCCTGGCAGACCTGCACCATGATGGCCGTCGCCTCTTCCGGCGTGAGCTTCCCCTTCTGACGCAACAACGAGCGCAAGTCCTGGCCCTCGATGAAGTCCATGCTGATGAACTTGATTCCATCAGCTTCACCGAGGTCGAAAATGCGGATAACGTTCTTGTGGGTCACCTTGCGGGCCAGGATCAGTTCCTGCTTGAATCGCCGCAGGACTTCCGGCTGGTTGGCCAGTTCGGGACGGATAACCTTGAGCGCCACCAGGCGGTCGAGTTCGCGGTCGCGAGCCTTGTAGACCGCTCCCATGCCGCCTTCACCGAGCAGTTGGAGGATTTCGTATCGCCCGCCCAGCTCACTTCCGGGGTTCAGAGCCTGGGGAGCACCAAGGATATTCTGTGGCCCGAGATTAGGTCTCGACCAGCCGGAAGCGACACCAGCGCCTGCCGTGTCGGCGGCGCCGGGCATCGTGACGCCCGCCAGATTGAAATCGCTGTCACACTTGACACAGCGAATCGATCCCCGTGGATTGTCAAAGTGACACTGCGGGCATTCCATGAACGTCCCCCGCCTTACGCGCCAGCACCCATTACATTAGCCGCTTTGGCCGATCAGGTCTATTCTCAGCATTGTGATGGTAGACCGTACTTGAGGCTGAGTCAATGAAGAGCGGCCATCGAGTCTTGCTCCCGCTCGTGCACTTGACGGTAGCGGTTCCCTTCAGATGTTGACTTGCCGAACCAGCGCGAACTAACATTTCCGACCAGCCGATTCAACTTCGTCGCGGCGAGAGGGCTGTTCTTCCATCTTTGGATCTCAGGGGAGTCTGTCTGACCGACCGACCGCTAGCCCGCACCACCCCTAGCTCCATCCTCAGCCGAGGAGGGGAGTTTTGCGGTGACAAAAAGTGTCAATTACCCGCTTCGGCGGGGTCCATGTAGGCCAAGCTGTTTATTTATTGCGACTTAAGCTGAACTTTGCGGGTGACATTTTTTGTCACCCAGTGCTTTGAGGAAGAGCGCGCAGCGCCAAGGCGCGATCCCGTGTTTTCATGGAGTTACAGACTGCCCGACCAACCCGTCATGGCGAGTCGGGTCGAAATGAGACAAATGAGACGGATGAGATGAGACTAGCGAGACGCATGAGACTGTGGCTTGGCAGACACAGAAACGAGTCTAGGATGAGGCGAATTTAGGCAGTCGCGCCCGGCCCGGCTGGACGCCAAAAGCCCTCCCCCCGAGGCGCTGGCGCCTTGCTCTGGCGCGTGCCGTCCACCGTACCCAATTTTCCTAGGAGTAGGCTAGTGTCATAGTCGGCGCGGCGAATTTACCTCGCCACGGGGCGGCGTGAAGCCGCCGTTAGATCCCTTCCAAGGTTGACTTGCCGAACCCGCGGGAACTAACATTTCTCACCTTCAGCCTTTCGATCGGTTCGATACGAGTTTCTTGCGGCGGCTTTGGACATGGTTCGACTTTTCTGCGTTGCCGGCTCGACCTGCTCGGGAACGAAATCACATCTTTGGAGGTAGCCATGCTCTCCGATGACGCTCGCTCGGTGCGAATCTCGCGGCGCAAGTTTCTGACGCGCGCAGCGGGTACGGCGGGGGCTCTCTCCGTTACCCCTCAACGAGCGCTCACCTTATCCGTCTCGGGCGCTGGGCCCGATTCTCCTCAGCGAGACTCTGCCCGGATAGGTACCATCCATGTCGATGCGACGCCGGGCCACGCCACCAATTCCTTTCGACCGCATCATGCCCTCGGCAGCTCGATTGACATCCTGTCGTATGGCTCGGTCGACAAGCTTTACACCGAGCCGGTGATCAAGAAATGCCTCTCGGCCGGCTGGGGTCCGATGAGCTATCGTCAGAACACCGAGCTCCAGATCGCCGCGTGGCATTGGAACCCCAACGGGACGTGGAGCGATCCGGAACACAAGCGTGGATACTTCGTCGGCAACGCGAAGCCCACGGAGTTTCTCCGGCACTCTTATGGGTACCCTCTGCCGCATCGCGGCCACACGCGCAACGGCGGCGCTGAACACGGCTATTCCCGCATCACCGATGGCGATCCGAACAGCTATTGGAAGAGCAATCCGTACCTCACCCGCCGGTTCACGGGTGAAGACGACTCGCTGCACCCGCAATGGGTAGTCATCGATTTGGGCGCGGCCGAACCGGTGAACGCTATCGGCATCGCCTGGGGGAATCCTTACGCGCGTTCCTACGAGGTGCAGTATTGGACGGGTGAGGATCCGATGGACAAGCCTACAATCGGCGCCTGGAACACCTTTCCTGCGGGCATCGTAAAGGACGGCCAAGGCGGCACCGTCACGCTGAGGCTCTCTCCGTCGCCTATCCAGGCAAGATTCCTACGCATCCTGATGACGGAGTCCTCGAAGACGCCTGGCACGCACGGCTCGGAGGATCCGCGCAATTCAGCGGGATACGCGATCCACGAACTCTATGCCGGCGGCTTCGCGAGCGACGGCGGGCTCGTCGATCTGGTACGGCACTCGCCGGACCAGAACCAGACGGTTAGCTACTGCTCCTCGATCGACCCTTGGCATGCGGAGTCCGACCTCAACGTACATGCCGGGGATCAGACGGGCTTCGACCTGTTCTTCACGAGCGGCGTCACCAACCACCTGCCCGCGATGGTTCCTGTCGCGATGCTCTACGGCACCCCGGAAGACGCCGCGGCGGAAATCGCTTACCTCAAGGCGCGCGGCTACCCGGTGTCGTACGTGGAGATGGGCGAGGAGCCGGACGGCCAGTATTGCCAGCCGGAGGACTACGCCGCGCTGTACATCCAGTTCGCTGCGGCGATTCATCGCCTGGTTCCGGAAGCCAAGCTCGGCGGGCCAGTCTTTGAGGGGGTAAACGAGGACATCAAAGTCTGGCCCGATGCTCAGGGCCGAACGTCCTGGATGGGCCGCTTCATCGACTACTTGACGACTCACGGACGAATTCGCGATTTGGCATTTGTCTCCTTCGAACACTACCCTTTTCCGCCGTGCGGCGTCACCTGGAGCGATCTCTATCGAGAGCCCGAGCTGGTAAGCCACATCCTTCAAGTGTGGAAAGATGACGGGGTGCCGGATGGTATTCCGATGTTCATCACTGAGAGCAACCTCTCGTGGGGAGCCGACCAGTCTTTTGTCGACATGTTCGGAGCGCTCTGGCTGGCCGAGTACGCGGGCGCTTTCCTCACCGCCGGCGGCAACGGCATCTACCATTTCCATTTCTTCCCGCGACCGCTTTCCGGAGGCTGCCACGGCGCAGGCACCTTTGCCATGTTTACGGCGGATGAGAATTTCCAGATCAAGAAGGAGACTTCGCAGTATTTCGCTGCCCGGCTCATCAACCTGGAATGGGTAAAGCCCGGCGACGAGCTCCACCATACCTACAAGGCTTCCTGCGACCTCGAGGATGCCGCCGGTCACGCGCTGATAGCGGCTTACGTCGTCGACCGCCCTGACAACGAGTGGTCGTTAATGCTGGTTAATCGAGACCAGTTGAACGCCCATACAGTACGCGTGGTTTTCGAGGATTCGAGGGCCGGTCATCAGGGCTTTTTCTCTGGCCCGCTCACCATGGTGACTTTCGGAAGCGAGCAATACGTGTGGCACGCAGACGGCGAGAAGGACGGCCATCCCGATCCCGACGGTCCGCCGGTGGTTTCCTCGTTGCCTGGAGGCAGCGAAGCGGCTTTTACGCTGCCTAGGGCTTCCTTGACGGTGCTGCGGGCCAAGGTTGACGGCCTCGCCAGCTAAGCATCGCCGGAGCCAAAGGACGCCGTCGGAACCTGAACGGATGGACGCAGTAGGCTTGCGACTGCCTCCTGCTATCGATCATGCTTCACTGCGGCTTCGCGCGATCGAACTCCTGCCGCGCTCTCTCTTGTAGTCCCAGAACCGTGTAGGCCCGTCCCAGTTGGTAGTGAGCCTTCGCCATTTTGGGGTCGATGGCGGCGGCCTTTTCCAGCTCCCGCACGGCGTCCTCCGGGCGCTTGAGGTAAAGATAGAGTTCACCCAGAGCTTCGTGCGCTTCGGCATAGTCAGGAAGAATCTCGACAGCACGTTGGAACGCCTGAATCGCCGGGTCGGCTCGATGCTGGCGCGAGTACACGACTCCGAGATTGAAGGCGGCGGAAAAGTTGGTCGGGTCGAGGCTGAGGGCGGTCCGAAATGAATCCTCAGCCGCGTTGAGGTCTCCCGCCTCCAATTGGGCGAGTCCGAGATAGTAGGCCGCCACAGCGTATTTCGGCTCCTGCTTGAGGACGGATTGAAAATACTCGATGGCATGCGGGAAATCGTTGAGATGAAGATAGTCGCGCGCCATGAGGAAGCGGATGGTCAGCAGGCCAGGCTCGGTCTTTTCCGCTTCATGCAGCTTATGCAGCGACTCCTCATAATGGCTCTGCTGGTCGTCAGTGAGCGCCGCGGACACGAGTTCGTACACCTGGATGCGGTCCTTGGGATCAGGGAGTGAGCGGTCGCTGGTATTTTTGACATTCCCGGCTGAGACGGCAACGTACCCGAGTGACCGCAGGCTTTCGAGAAGGGCGGGATCGGTCAACTCTTCCTCAGCGGCTGAAGCTCCGGTCGAAGGGGTGAAACGGCGGACCATGCCCTCTAGACGCTCACTCATCTCCTGCCCTAGCGCTCGACGTTCACTGAGCAGATTGTGCAACTCTCTGGGATCGGTGCGAGTATCGTAGAGTTCGGGGCGGGTCGTTTGGATATACTTCAGGCCACGCCATTGCACTCCCTGCAAGGAGTTCCAGCCAAAATGAAGCAGCGGCGGATAACTCTCGGCGTAAAGAGTCGACGCGTTTTCGGTGGGACGGCCCAGAACCTGACTTAGCAGGCTCCGCCCTTGGACACCCGCCGGAATGGGCAGGTTCAAATCCTGGAGAATCGTGGGCATGACGTCGACCAGTGAGACTTCATCGCTAACCACCCGCGGAACACCCCGTGGAATCTTGACAATCAGCGGGACATGAAGAGTCGAGTTATAGATGAAGAACCCGTGCGTCTTCTCGCCATGTTCGCCCAGACTCTCGCCGTGATCGCTGGCCAGGACGATCAGGCAATTTTCGAGGAGTCGTCGCTCTGTCAGAAAGCCAAGCAAACGGCCGACCTGAGCGTCGGCAAAGGCGATCTCGCCGTCGTAGGGACGCGCCCGGTAGCGGCTGGCGTAAGGCTCGGGAGGGTTGTAAGGCGCATGAGGGTCGTAGAGGTGAACCCATAAAAAGAACGGCAGCTTGGAATCGAGCTTGAGCCACTTCAATGCCTCATCCACCACTCGATCGCCACGGCGCTCGACGGTGTCCAGATGTACTTCTTCGGAACGGCCGAAATCGAAATGGTCGAAGTAAGTCTCAAAGCCCTGCTTCAGGCCAAATCGCGAGTCGAGCACGGCCGATCCTATGAACGCCGCCGTCGTGTAACCGTGGTCGCGGAGTGTTTTCGCAAGGGTAACGATGTTTGGCGGAAGTCTGTTGCCGCTGAAGTCGTGTATGCCGGTTGCCAGTGGGAATTCTCCGGTCATCAGTGCCGCATGCGCGGGCAGCGTGATGGGTACCGGCGTGTACGCCTGAGTGAACCGGACTCCCTCCCGCGCCAGCCGGTCGATGTTAGGGGTCTGGATCGAGCCATATCCATAGCAACCGAGATGATCGGCACGAAGGGTGTCGATAGTGATGAGAACGACATTGACATGCGACTGCTCCTTAGCCGCACTGTTAAGGACAAGCACCACAAAAGCAATGAGGGCGGCGGACAAAGTTGCGATGCCTGAACGCCTGGGGCCCTTTCGAACTTCCATATACGAACCCGTCTGACACCAGTAGCGGATCGGCTCGTGCGCGCGAGTGCCTGCGTCGCACCAGTTCGGGAGCGCCCTCAATAGTCCCAGAAATCAACCAAGACCGCCCTGATTGGGCAAAGAAAGAGAATAGAGCAGCACAGAACGCTTCGCAAGCCTGCAAAAAGCAGTCGGAAACGTCACAGTATCAACCATTCAACTGTCAGCTACAAACAACACGAGGAGTAAAAGAAAGGCGGGAGGTGGATCCGGCGAAACCAGGAAAAAAAGGGGAAGGAGCCTGCCACAAAAAATGTGACTGCTGGCTCGACCTGAAGCCGATTCGGGTGTCGCTGTCTCAACTCAGCGACATCCGCTCCGGCCCCGGCCGACGCCAGCAGTCCCCCCGGCTGCCGTTGCGAATTCGGCAAGCGGGCTCGCCTACGAACTGCTACGAACCAACGTTGACGCTCAGTTTGCTACCGATCTTCCCGAAGGCGTTGTTGATGTCGCTTGCTACCACGGACATTCCAACGGTCGCCGCGAGGGCAATCAGAGCCGCGAGCAGCGCGTACTCGATCAGGTCTTGACCTGACTCCTCGCGATGCAGGCTGGCTAGGACCTTTCTAAGACGATCTACCATTCTTCTATCCTCCTGAACATTGAATTCCTCCCAAGACCCCAGCGGTGTCGCCGTCGGAAGGTTGTCACGAACTCGACGCTTAACCCTAGTGCATCTCGCATGCCAAACCTGACTGTCATGCGACCGGCAAGCATTACGGCGATGCGAGCACGCCTTCGCCCGGAACTGGTCGGGCCGGATCAATGCGACAACGACTCCGCTTACGGCGATAGGAGGAAAGAACTCGCCTCTTGGCTTGTGATTACTCATCAAGTACTTATATAACGTTCAATAAAGGGCCACGTGCTGGAACTCCGCGCCTTTGACCCTCCCGAAGATGTGCAGAAGCAGGTGAAGTAGGATGGCTTGAGCGGTCGCGGGAGATTGAGGTCTTCACATCTAACGAGCCCCCGGACAATATCTACGGGTCTCCAAGCCGTCTCATGACTAAGCTGAGTAGTGTGCCCACCAGTCTACATTATTTACTCGGTCTCCAAGTGACCGATACCAACTGTCTCTTTTCGGCAACAAATGTGTAGGCCAGAGATGTTCCTACTTCAACCTATTGTTTCTAAGTCGATTGCCTATCCAGTTCAACTGTATACAGGTCTGTATGATCTGCTCATGAAGGTGGCAACGTGCTGCTGTGGAGCGCGGACGATATGCCTTGATTTTGGAAGCTAGCTTGCCCCGCTTTTGAGTGCCCCATTTATGGGCAATTCCGACGGCACCTAATTTTGGGGCCGTGGGACAAAATCCATTGTCCGGGTATAAGGAGGAGTTCCATGATCGATCAGATTAGAAAGGTGCTGTCCAACCTGCATCGCGAGGAGTCAGGCCAAGACTTAATCGAGTACGCACTGCTCGCGGCTCTGATTGCTCTCGCGGCGACCGTTGGAATGTCCGTGGTAGCAAGCGACATCAACAACGCCTTCGCGAAGATCGGCAGCAAGCTGAGCGTCGACGTTGGTTCGTAGTGTCCCTTCTCTTCGGGGGGTCCTTGCGTCGGAAACTGCGACGCGACACTAGCAGGAGTGCCGGAACCGCCGCACTGACGTGGTTCCGGCTCTTGTCTAGGGGCTCTGGATCGACGCGACGAATTCAAGTCAACTCTGCCTGTCACCCCTCTGAGAGCTGGTGGCTCTTGATGTGGAGCGAATCACGAGGCGCGGTCCATAGCCACCTGGGAGTTCAATCCTCAAACTAGCTGTCCGAAGGAGCCAGACAGATTCTATTCTACCGCATTCTGTTGACAAGTTATGAAATCATGGTAACGTTACGTTACCAGGCTTCTATACTAGGGATTAGAAATAGACGCTCGGTAGACGCTAAGCTTTTGCCGAGTTTCCTTTGAATTCGGAGGCTGTCAGAATTCCTAGCGAGCTTGGGACGGCTAGCAGGTACACGTTGGACAAATACATGATCGTTGCTGCATTCGCTTGCGCGCTGGTTGGAGCCGGCTGGGATGTCGCCACAAGGCGCATCCCGAACTGGCTTACCTATAGCTCCCTTGTCGCTGGCTTGGTATTTAGGGCTTGCTTCGGCGGGTGGCATGGGATATGGTACGGCCTTGCCGGTGCCCTGGTAGGCGGGGGCATCTTTTTTGTGTTCTTTCTGGTACACGGGATGGGGGCTGGCGACGTGAAGCTGATGGCCGCCGTGGGGTGTTTGGCAGGATTGGGACAGGTGTTGATGATTGTACTCACTTCTGCCATTGCAGGTGGCGTCCTCGCTTTGTTCTTTATGGTTGCACACCGGCGCGTGGGGCGAACACTTGGTAACATCTGGGAACTCGTCCGCTATCATCTGATTTTCGGCGCACAGTCTCACCCTGACATCAATCTTCACAACCCGGAAGCGATCCGGATGCCTTACGCGCTGGCCATCGCCGCCGGGACTCTCTATTCGCTAAGCGCAATGCTGATGCGGAGGTAAGTTATGGACGCTCGACGTATCGTGATTGCCCTGGTTCTGGCCCTGGCCCTCTCGGGCGGGGCGACGTATTTCTTGTATACCCGGCTCCGCGGCTCACAGGCTCGTCCACAAGTCACCAAGATCGTGGCGGCGGCGCATCCGGTGTCCGCCGGTGCGGCGATCAAGGTCGATGACGTGGGGTTGATCGACTGGCCGCTCAACATCCCCCTGGCAGGCTCCTTCAGCAAGGTAGATGATGTGGTCGGCCGCGCGTTGATCTACCCGCTGGGGGAAAAGGAACCGGTATTGCAGCGCGACCTCGCCGAGCCAGGTTCTGGTATCGGACTGAGTGTGAAGATTCCGCCCGGGATGCGTGCGACCTCGATCCGCTCTAACGAAATCGTCGGCGTGGCTGGCTTTCTCTTCCCAGGCTCTCACGTCGATGTGATCGATACTTACAACCCGCCCGGCTCGTCTTCCCCAATTACCGAGACGGTGTTGCAGAATGTTGAGGTTATCACGGCCGGGCAGAAGATTCAGCCCGATCCGCAGGGGAAGCCGGAAACGGTGAGCGTCGTGACCCTGCTTTTGAGTCCAAAGGACTCCGAAAAACTGTTGCTTGCCACCTCGCAGGGTCAGGTCCAGTTTGTTTTGAGGAATGGTGCTGACACAGATCAGGCGAAAACCGGTCCAGTCAGTTTGGCGGATCTCATGGGTGTCGTAAAGGCTCCAGCGCCGGTCGTGACCCGAACGGCACGGGCCCGTGCGCCGAAGGCTGTGCTCAAGGCGCCCCCGCCGCCGGAGTTCTATACCATCGAAGTCATCCAGGGAAAGGAGCGCAGTGAACAAAAATTCCCTGAAAGTGGCCCGAAATAGTTTCGAGAAGTTGCTGGGAACGAGGCAAGCTTTCAGAGTTTTGAGTATCGTGGCTTTGGCGCTGAGCACTGCGGCCACAGCAATAGCTGGATTTGGCTTAGGCCAGCAGGCCGCAACGGCGCCAGAGACGCAAACGCTCCACGTGTTAGTGGGAAAATCCGTAATAATCAACCTGGAGGCGCGCGTCAAGCGCGTCATGGTGAGCAATCCCCCGGTGATCGACGCTACGGTGACGAGTCCGACGCAGGTCGTGGTGACGGCCAAGGGGGCGGGAACAAGCAGCCTTATCCTCTGGGACCAGGCTGATCGTTCCAGGATGCTAGACGTCCTGGTCGATGTCGACGTGGCAGCGCTGCGAGACGCGATCCAGGCAGCCTATCCGACCGAGACGATTCAGGTGCAGGCCGAAGAGGGTCGCATTATCATTTCGGGAACCGTGTCCGACTCACGCGTCGCCGACGACTTGGTGAAGATGGCACAATCGTTTTCCCAAACCGTTATCAACTCCACAACCCTCGCGCCGATGCGGCACGAAAAGCAGATCCTACTCGAGGTGAAATTTGCTGAGGTTGACCGCACCAAGCTCGAGCAGCTAGGGTGGAACGTCTTCAGCACCGGTCTCGCGAACACGCCGGGTGCCATCTCAGCCGGGCAGTTCAGCCCGCCTGTCTCTTCCGGCGCCATCACGAGCCAGATACCGGGTAAGCTGGCGGGTTTCACAACAACCTTTACCGTCTCAGATCTCCTTAACATTTTCCTCTTTCGCCCGGACGTCAACGTCGGGGCGACCATTAGGGATCTGCAAACAAGAACGATTCTGGAGATCTTAGCCGAGCCTAATCTTCTGGCCATGAACGGAAGGCCGGCGCGCTTCTTGGCGGGCGGCGAATTCCCCTTCCCCATGGTGCAAGGGGGCACGAACTTCAGCGCCGTCACGATCACATTTCGTCCTTTCGGAGTAAAGCTCGAGTTCACTGGCTTCATCGAGGACAACAACATCATCCGGCTGCAGGTCACTCCGGAGGTCAGCACACTGGATTTCGCGAATGCGCTATCCATTTCGGGTTTCGTTGTACCAGCCATCTCTACCCGCCGGGCGGAAACCGAAGTGGAACTTCGTGACGGGCAGGGCTTCGGGATCGCCGGACTCCTTGACCAGAGAACGCAAGCCCAGCTTAACAAGATCCCGGGTATCGGAGACATCCCGATTCTCGGCCAGCTCTTCCGCTCTCGATCCGTGAATCGTTCGCGAAACGAACTTCTTGTCTTGGTGACGCCACACATCGTAGACCCACTGAAGCCGGGTACGCCAGCGCCGCTTCCGCCCAAGCAGCCCGTGCCCAACCTGAGTTCTCCGAAGTTCGACCAGGGCCTGCCGCAGGGCGAGGGAACGGCAAAGGCGCCGGAGAAGGCACCACAGCAGTAGCTGACGAGCTATGGACGCGGAACGCATGACCAAACCGACCGAACGTGGCAGGCAGCCTTTAGGTGAGACTCTGTCGCTCGTGGCGATCTGTCTGGACACCGAGACTTCGAGCCAGCTCAAGCACTTTGTTGACTCGACTTCCCTTGTCCAGCTTCGTGCTGAGCTGAAGAACTACCTGGCGGGCGAGGAAGACGCCAGCTTGGTCGACCAGATGAAAGACCTCCAGCCGGATATCTGCCTGGTGGACTTCGACCTCGATCGGGAACAGGCGACGCGCACAGCGGAGCGAGTCCACGAGGCGTTTGGGGACACGGCGCTTTTCGCGATTTCGGCGGACGCCCAACCTGAACTGATTATTCGCGCGATGCGATGCGGTTGCCGGGAGTACCTCGTCAAGCCGCTCGACCTCGACCAGATGGTCGAGGCTTTGGCCCGCGTGGGCGGACGCAAAAAGGAAAGGAAGGACCAACCCACAGGGCAATTGTTGGCTTTCATCGGGGCGAAAGGGGGATCCGGCGTTACAACCCTAGCCATCCACGTCGCGGCCATCCTGGCTCAAACCCACGGACGCAAGACGCTGCTCGTGGACTTGCACACCGACCTCGGCGATGCCAGCCTTTACTTGGCGCTGAAGAAACATCAGTACCATTTCTACGATTTGGCCGAAAATACTCACCGATTGGACGCTGACTTGCTCCAGGGATATCTCGTGCAGCACCCAAGCGGCTTGGATGTTCTGCCCGCTCCCGAGGGGTTTGACGTGGCGCGCCAGACGTCTCGTGGCACGGCGGTTGCCCAGACGTTGGCGTTTCTGCGCACGCGATATGAGTATGTGGTCGTCGACTGCCACCCCGGCCTGGACGACCAGAACATGGCCGTGGTCGACCAGGCTGATCAGGTATATATCGTCGCTCAGCCCGAGGTTCCGGCGCTGAGGAACGTGGCGCGCTACATCGACCAGCTCACGCAGTTCCAAGTTCCTACCGACCGGGTCCGCGTGGTCATCAATCGGCACATGAAGAAGGGGACCATCAGTGACGCCGCGATCGAGAAAGCGATTCGCAAGAGCATTTACTGGAGGATCCCGAACCAGTACAACGAAGTCATGAAGACGATTAACACCGGGGACCCGCTCTCACTGTCGTCAGGCTCGGAGTTCATGCGCAGTCTCTCTGGCTGGGCCGAGACGCTGGCCGGCAAGCCGACTCCGGGCGCCGGCAAGAAAAAGGAAAGCAAGGGCCTGCTGGGCCTCTTCAACTGAGTTAGAATTGCACACGCAGGAAAGGTGAGACCGTAAGGAGGCAATATGGGTGAAGCGGATCGTGGCTCTGTGGCTCTGGGCAACATTGTAACGCCGAGGATGCCCGAAGCCAGAAGAAGCATGGGCATGACTCCCAAGGCTTACCAAGAGTTGAAGTCCACCGTGCATCGCGACCTGTTGAATCGGGTCGATTTGGAGAAAGTCATGGCCCTCGGTGATGGGGCCGCGCGCACCCAGATCTTCGCAGTCATCCAGGATCTCGTGGCAAGCCTCAATACGCCTCTCAGCGGGCTCGAGCGTCAACAGCTCTCGCGCGAGGTGTTGAATGAAGTATTCGGGCTTGGGCCTCTCGAGCCGCTGCTCCAGGACCCCACCATCAACGACATCCTGGTGAATACTTGCAAGAGCACGTACGTTGAGCGAGCCGGCCTACTGGAAAAGACCAACGTGGTGTTCAAAGACGACGCGCACTTGCTGCAGATCATCGAGCGCATCGTTTCGGCGGTCGGCCGGCGCGTGGACGAATCCTCGCCCATGGTTGACGCCCGGCTCGCCGACGGCTCGCGCGTCAACGCCATCATCCCGCCGCTGGCGATCGATGGCCCGATTCTCTCCATCCGCCGATTCGGCGTTGTGCCTCTCGGGTCCGAGGACTTGCTCGCCAATCGAACGATGACGCCGCAGATGCTGGAACTGCTGAAGGGTGCGGTCAAGGCGCGCCTCAACATCCTGGTTTCCGGCGGCACGGGCGCCGGCAAGACGACGCTGCTCAACATCCTATCAGGATTCATTTCCGAGAGAGAACGGATCGTCACCATCGAGGACTCGGCGGAATTGCAGCTCAAGCAGGAACACGTCGTGCGCCTGGAGTGCCGTCCACCCAACGTCGAGGGCAAGGGAGCGGTGCGGCAGCGGCAACTGGTGATCAACGCGTTGCGTATGCGGCCTGACCGGATTGTGGTGGGCGAGGTGCGCGGCGAGGAAGCGCTGGACATGCTCCAGGCAATGAACACCGGTCATGACGGCTCGCTGACCACGATTCACGCCAACAGTCCTCGCGACGCCATCAGCCGGCTCGAGACGATGTCGCTCATGGCCAACCTCAACCTGCCCGAAAAGGCCGTTCGCCAGCAGGCGGCCTCGGCGATCAGCATCGTCGTCCAGGTCTCGCGCATGAGTGATGGTACACGCCGCGTGACCCACTTTACCGAAATCACTGGCATGGATGAGGACGTGATAAGCATGCAGGACATCTTCCTGTTCGAGAAGCGCGGTATCGGGGCTGGCGGCAAGGTCCTGGGGCGCTTCCACGCCACGGGAATACGCCCGAAGTTCGCCGAACGGTTGAAGTCGTCGGGAATCACCCTGCCTGCTTCGCTGTTCGATCACTCGGTCGAGGTATAGCGGTCCAGCAAGAGGAGTCGCCATGTCGTTGCCGGTCTTGTTATTTCTGGTCCTCGTGCCCGTGCTCTTTGGGATCGTGATTCTGGTCATGCGACCCACGAAGGCGGAGAAGTCTGTCCAGGAGCGCCTGACGATGATCGAGAAATCATCGCTTGGCGTGACGACGGACGAGGAAGTCGGCGACATCCTCAAGAAGGAAGCGCTGAGCGATGTTCCGTGGATGGACGAGCTTCTGCAGATGCTGCCCTTTAGCGAGCGGACCCAGACGCTGCTCGCTCAGGCTGACAGCCACTGGACGGTAGGCAAGCTGCTTGTCGGCTCCGTGCTCCTGGCCTTATGCGTTTTCTGGGTAGCGACCTTCAAGGCTCCGACGCTGGCTCTGGCGGCGGCGGCAGGGGTCTTCGGCGGGGTGATTCCCTATATCTACCTCGTGGCCAAACGAGCCGCCCGGCTGCGGCGCTTCGAGGAGCTATTGCCCGACGCCATCGACCTGATGTCGCGCGGACTCAAGGCCGGCCACGCTGTTAATTCAGCGATTGAGATGGTGGCTCAGGAGGTGCCAGACCCCGTGGGGACGGAGTTCCGCCGGGTCTTCGAGGAGCAGAACTTCGGCTTGCCGCTCCGCGAGGCCCTCATCAACCTGGCCCACCGCGTGCCCCTTCAAGACGTGAACTTCCTGGTTACTGCGATGCTCGTGCAAAGGGAGACCGGCGGCAACCTGGCGGAAATCCTCGACAAGACGACAAACGTTATCCGGGAAAGATTTCGACTCAAGGGTCAATTGCGCATCTACACCGCACAGGGCCGGCTCACGGGATGGATTCTCACTGCTCTACCGGTCGGCATGTTCTTCATTCTTGATTTCCTCAACCCCGACTACGAAGGCATCATGCTGACGGATCCCTTTGGGCAGAAGTTACTATATCTCGGTCTGATTCTCATGGTCGTCGGGTGGTACGCGATTCGAAAGGTTATTGATATCAAGGTGTAGCCTATGACCGTTTACGTCGTTGTCATCGTCATGACCTTCGTAGTTCTCTTCGGACTCATCCTGGTCGTGTTGGGCATGCGCCCGACGGCCAGCGACCGCCTGATGGCCGTAACCAGTGAGGCTCAGACGCAACCGCTGCCGTCGGCCAGAGCACTGCCGGGCCTCGATCTCGAGCGTATGGCTGCAAGCTTGGGCCCGCTCCGCAAACTCTTTGGGCTGTCAAGTAGTCCGGAGGTGGCCCAGCGGCTGGCCATGGCCGGCTATCGCAAGGCTTCGCACGTCGATATCTTCAACGCGGTGCGAATGCTGTTGCCGGTGGTGGCGGCAGTAACGGCGGCATTCGTTGCCCATTCGGCAGTATTTTTCTGGGTCATCGTCTCGGCCGTCGTCGGTTTCCTGCTTCCGGATTTCTGGCTGACCTACGCGATCAGCAAGAGGAAGGAGCGCCTCAAGCTGAGCCTTCCCGATGCGCTAGACCTCCTGGTCATCTGTCTGGAAGCTGGCCTGGGCTTGGACCAAGCCCTGTTGCGGGTCGGACAGGAGTTGAAGATCACCCACCCGGAGTTAAGCGAAGAGTTCCTGGTTATCAACCTCGAACAGCGGGCCGGCGTTCCTCGTATTCAGGCTTGGCGTAACATGGCGCAGCGGTCGGGCGTCGAAACCGTACGCACTTTCGTCCACATGCTGGCGCAGACCGAGCGATTCGGGACGCCGGTAGCTAAATCGCTGGGAGCTTACGCCGACGCGTTGCGCGTCCGGAGGAGACAGCAGGCCGAAGAAATGGCGGCCAAAACAACGGTCAAGCTGGTGCCGCCTCTGGTGCTGTTCATTTTTCCGAGTCTGTTTATTGTTTTGCTGGCGCCCGCAATCATCGTCATCCAGAAGAATCTAGGTAATGCGGTGCAGTAAGAAAGCGGGGGCGGACTGATGAGGTCCGAGATCTGAATCCGACAAAAGGAGTAAAAACGTGGACCAAGTAACGATGATCCGGGTAGTTGCGGGAGTGCTTTTTGTGATTGTGCTTTTCATTCTGGTCCAGAGAAGGAAGAAGAAGGCTTCGCGGTAGGGCCGGGTCCTGCTGATCAACCGACCCGGACGGAACAGGGAGAACTAGCGTATGCCCAGGGAAGAGGGCGCAGTATTTGTATATAACCGGACGAAGGAGACCTTTCTCGCCTACAAGGTCAGGATTGCCGACTCGATGCTGAGCCGCCTGATCGGCCTGTTGGGAAGACGATCCCTCGCCCCTGACAGTGGTTTGTGGATTTTGCCCTCTTCCGGGGTTCACACGCTGGGTATGCTTTTCACCATCGACGTGGTCTTCCTCGACAAGAACCTGAAGGTCGTGGGCGTGCGTGAATTACTTCGACCGTTCTCGATCACCAGTTTGAACTTGCAGGCGGAGAGCGTGATCGAGCTTCCGGCTCACTCCATCTTCAAGAGCCGAACTGAGGTTGGAGACGAGCTCGTCGTCTCGTCTCACGAATCGGCTCTCACCTCCAACGAGAAACCGTTGGAAGGGGAGTCGGAACAGGTCGGTGTAACTCCGAAGGCCACTTCTGCTCGCTGAGCCAGGTCTGAAGGCCGATATGACCTGGACGATTACCGCCCGAGCAACCTCACGCCTGACTGTTAGCCTGAGTGGTTAATGCCTCAATCGGACATCCCCGGCCCTGAAATCCGCCCAGAAATCATCAAAGAGGCTAAGCCTTTTCTGCTTTGCATGAGCTGCAATGCAGAATTCCCACCGGGCTCCGAGGCGGAGTGTCCGAAGTGCCACGTCAGTTTGTCGGTGGTACGCCGATGCTCTGGATGCCAACGAGTTCTCGGCGCCCAGCACTTGAGGTGCCCGTACTGCTCGACCGCGTTTGTCCCGGAGGCTCAGCCGGAATTGCAGGCCGCGGCGGAGACATCTCAAGCGGGCTCGCGAAAGCTTTCGCAACGCCAGATTGCGACGATCGCCGGGGCAGCGGGCCTTTTTATCGTCGCGATCGCTCTGATTGTTTATCGGATCCAAAAAATGGCCCCCAAACCCCACGTGGTAATGGGCCAGACTTACGCGCTTCATACGACGACGCTTTACCGCCAGTCCTCGACGAATGCGCCTTCAATCGGTGATTTACAGCCCGGTACGGTCGCGGAGATCACCGATGCGGAGTTTGACGCGGTGGGCAACCGCTGGTTTGAAATCTCCGCACAGGGTGTGACCAGCTACGTGCCCGCCGGAGAGGTGGCTCCGCCCAAAGGTAACGATCCCGAGAATGGCTTCATCCTGCTACGCCATTCCCTGCTCTCGCTGGACGACCCTGACGTGATGACGGCGCAGGCGGTGGCGGCCGTCGACTATTATGGGAAGGCCTTTCCGCAAAGCTCGCACCTGGACGAACTGCAATGGCTGCTGGCTGAGCGGAGCCGGGCCTTGGTCGAGCGCTACGGCCGCCAGCGGACGCTCATCGAGAATGCGAAAGCCTTGTACACGATACTCGCCGAAGGGAAAAGCGAGTTCGCAGAGCGCGCCCGGCAAGCACTCGAAGAGCTTCCCTCACCCTCCGCGGCGCGGCCTTCTTACCGTGCCGCAGCGCCGCGCGACAACAGTCTGCAACTCAGCATCGTCGGAGGCACCCTGACGTCCTCTGCGAAGCCCGCTCGCAGGCCCGGGGCTCCGGTACGCAGCCTTACGGTCATCAGCCGAACGCCCCTCGAGGTGCGACTGCCCGAATCCGTCCAATTGTCCTTAGGGCAAACGTTCCAGGGAGAAGTGGGCGCCGACATCTCGGTCAACGGAGCGGTCGCCGTTCCCAAGGGAAGCGCTTGTTACCTGAAGGTCGCGAGCCTGCAAGGAAAGGGCAGTGCAGCGGGGGCAGCGCTTCGCCTGACGACCGTTGTGGTTGACGGGCAGAGTTATCGCGTGTCCGCCGAGGCCGTACGTGTCAAACCGTCCGGTGCTGTCAAAGGACGCTCCGCACCGACCGCGCTTGCCCCCGGAACGCGCTTAGTATATCGCCTGAGCGCGCCTCTGATCGTCACTCGTTCCTGACGGCGCCACTGCAAGCCAAAATCGACCTCACATTTCGTAGTCCTGGCTCAGATACTCCACGATGAAGGGGCGGACAAGGTCTGGATTCACCGGGGGGAGGTAATTCTCCGGCCAGAGTACCTTTTCGCCCGGCCCTTTGCTTGACTTGATTTCACGCTGACGGGTAGCATAGCCAGCCAACGAGGGGCCGGCCGGGTAGCGCGTTCTCATGGAAGATCTGCAGATTGCGCGAATTCTCAAACAGCTTGGGTCTCGCGATGCCCAAGCGGCCTGGGCCCAGTTTCTGGGCGAGTACTCTCCGGTGATCCTGCAAATCGTCCAACTGTTCGAACGCGAACCCGACCACGCTGGTGACTGCTTCCTTTTTATCTGCGAGCAGCTTAGCCAAAACCAGTTTCGCCGTCTGCGGCGCTTCAAACCGAATGGACCTGCACGCTTTGCGACTTGGCTACGGGTCGTGATGCGCAATCTGTGTCTCGACTGGCGTCGCAAGGAGTTCGGACGGCACCGGGTGTTCGACTTTATCGCCCGCTTGACCGCCTTCGATCGCGAGGTCTACTCCAAGGTCTTCGAGCAGGGCCTTTCTTCAGAAGAAACTTCGTTTTCCCTCCGAGCGAGATACCCAGGACTGACGCGACAGAGCGTTGACAAAAGTGTGGAAAGCATTCAGCAGGCGCTGAGTCCACGGCAACTCTGGCTGCTCAGCACGCGTCGTCCGAAAATTGAATCACTAGAGGGCGAGTCCACTGACAACCAGGAGAGCTTGGAGCGCCTGATTCCCGACCCTCGCCCTGACCCTGAGGCGTTGTCGGTTACAAGGGAACACCAGGCCGCCCTTGAACGTGGGCTCGAGAGGCTCTCCAAAGCGGAGCGCCTCTTGATCAAGCTGCGCTTCGAACAGGACCTGACCCTGCGCGAGGTCGCCGAACTTCTGGACCTGAAAGACGCCCAGACGGCAGACCGCCGGATTCGAGAGGTCCTGGAGAAACTGCGGCAAGAGCTGTCCGGAAAAACAGATTCCGCGTCCGTGTAAGAGAACTAGCGGTAGAAATCAGTAAACGGGAGAGAGAGGAGGGTGGCGGCGGTGGATGAACGAAGCCTGATCCGATACCTGAGAACCCGCACCAAGACCGGGGATGGGCGACGCTGGGGATGCCCGGATGAGTCGCAGATTGCCGCCTACGCCAGCGGTCAAGTTGGAGAGCCGGAGAGAGAGAAGATGGAGGCGCACCTCGCGGACTGCAACTTCTGCCTCGGCCAGGTGGCGTTTTTGGCTCGAATCGAAAAGGCCAAGCTGCCTGACAGCGTCCCGCCTTCATTGCTCGCCCGAGCTCGTGACCTCGCCGGGTCGAGGGCCAGGGTCGCGCTAATTCCGGCATGGGGTCGATTGGCAACTGCGGCGGCGGTCGCCTGTCTGGCCGTGGGTGTGACCGTGTCCGTGCGCTATTCGCACCTCAGGACGCCAACGCCGTCAGCCACAAACCATCCAGGCGTGCCATCAACCGGTACGCCGTCCAGCACTCAACCGGAGGTGTCCAACTCAGCGGCCGCAACCGGCGAGGTCCGCGGTGGGACGGGGAATGCTCCTCTGACGGTGGTCTTCCCGGCTTCTGGTTCCGTGGTTCCGCGAAAAGACCTGCAACTCCGCTGGGAAGCTGTGCGCGGCGCCCTATATTACGATGTCCGCGTGATGACTACCGAGGGGAATCTCGTGTGGGAGCAGCGGGTGGACGCAAACTCGCTGAAGGTCCCTGCCGACGTGAAACTTGAAGCTGGTGGCAAGTATTACCTTTTGCTTCGAGCCGATTTGCCCGAAGGCAAGACCGTCGAGTCCAAGACGGTGGCGTTCAGCGTAGCGGACCAGAATTAGATTCGCCCCGATCGGGAAATCCAGCCGTGCTTAAGCGCGCAACAGCGACGTGGCTTGTCCTCGCCGGGCTCCTCACACTCGCCGGCATGGTTCTGCCCGCTCAAGTCCCGGCGACAGCCAGTTCGCAAACAGCCGATCAACTGCTCGCCGGAGCTCGCCAGACGTACTCCGAACAAGGTGGACGTGAGGCTCTTCCAAAGTTCGAGCGGGCCCTGGCCCTCTACCGCGAGCAACGCGACCGCCACGGCGAGGCTGTCGTCCTCGGACAAATCGGAAACTGCTACGAGGCAATGTCCGACTATCCGCACGCCATCGACTACCTCCAGCAGTCGCTCACGATGAAACAAGAGCTCGGCGATCGCCTCGAACAAGGCAAGACGCTCAGTAACTTGGGGCTCGTCTACTGGCACACTGGCGACTACGCCAAGGCCATCGACGATCAAAAACGCGCGCTCGATATCGGCCAGGAACTGAAACACCAGCAACTCCAAGCCGCGGCGCACAATAACCTCGGCTTGGTATACCACGAGCTGGGCGACTACCCGCGCTCGTTGGCCAACTATCAGCAGGCGCTCGAGCTTTTCCGCGCCATTAAGCACGCCGAAGGCGAGGAGGAAGCGCTGGGAAACATCGGCGGAGTCCACCTCGAGCTCGGCGAGTTTCGCGAAGGTGAGAAATACTACCGGCAGGCGCTCACCATCGACGAGGCGCACCAGTTCAAGCGCGACACGAGCGACGATCTCGGCAACCTGGCGCTTTGCCAGCTCGGGCTTGGCCAACCGCAGGACGCCGTCACCACGTTCGACCGCGCCTTGGCGCTCGCCCGCGAAGGCGGCTTCCAGCAGGAAGAAGCCGATTGGCACAAGGGGAACGGTTCGGCGCTCGTGCGGCTGGGGAAATACGACGTCGCGCGCGAGGAGTACCGGCAGGCGATCCTGGTCTACGAGCAGGCGGGACTCAAGCGCGAGATGATCGAGGCTCTCAATGATGAGGGCATGCTCCTCGCGCAGCTCGGCGACGGCGTCTCAGCCGAGAAGGATTACCGGCACGCCATCGAGCTGGCCCGCGCCATCGGACATCCCGCGGGAGTCACCGCCAACTTGATGTCGCTCGGAGACCTCGAGTGGCGGCGCCAGCGTTATGACCAGGCTGCGGCGCTCTATCGCGAGGCTTTCGCGCGCGCGCGGGAATCCGGCGAGAAGGACTCGATGGCCAACAGCCTCGTCCAACTCGCCCTCGCGCTTCGCGACCAGGGGCGCATTAAGGAAGCGATCCCGAGCGCGCAACAGGCGCTGGATATCGCTCGCTCGACGGGCGCTCAACTGGGCGAGGCGCAAGCGCTCTATGCCTTGGGCGAACTCGCGCGTCGAGGCGGAGAACACTCGAAGGCACTCGAAGACTACCAGGCAGGAGAGAAAATCGCGCAGGCGGCGGGCGATACCGAGCTCGGCTGGCAGCTCGCCTATGGGCGGGCACAGACGTTTGAAGCTCTGGGGCGCAACGATGAGGCCGTGGCCGCCTACCGCCGGTCGGTCGAGATTATCGAGGGCGTCCGCAACCAGCTTCGAGAGGAGCGCTTCCAGGGCGGTTACATCGAGGGCAAGTTCCAGGTGTACGTCGCTCTGGTCCGCCTGCTGCTCAAGATGGGGAAGACCGGCCAGGCCTTTATGTACTCGGAAAAGCTGCGGGCCCAAAGCTATCTCAACCTGCTCAACCACACTCATCTCCCCGCGGCGAACACCAGGGAAGCTGAGCTGCGCGCGCAGATTCGCGAGCTTCAGCAGGCCGTTGAGGAAGAGAACCAGAAGCCGCAGTCCGAACGGAAGCGTGGAAAGGTCGAAACGTTCTCCGCTCGCCTCGTCGAGGCGGAACGCCAATATCAGGCCCTGATCGACGACCGCCGCAACTCTGGCCCTGACGACGCGGCAGAGCGCGCGCTGCGCGTCCCAATGCCTGAACAGGTCCAGTCCAGACTCCCGGCCCACACCGCGCTTGTCGAGTACATTGTGGGCGACGGCGCCGTGGCCATCTTTGTGGTGACACACGGCAGCGTACGCGCGAAGAGAATCCCGGTGCGGACCACCGAACTCCGCGCCAAGATCGAACTCTTTCGGGACTTGATCGAACAGGGACGAACAGATGACTGGATCAAGCCCGCCGCCAGCCTCTACGCGCTGCTCGTCGCGCCCATCGAACAGGCTGGCTGGCTCAAAGGCGTTACGCGCCTCGCGATCGTTCCGCATGAGGCGCTCTATTATCTGCCCTTCGCCGCTCTTCCCCGTCCGTCCAGTCCGGCCCGTCCGGGTGACAACGGTCAGCATTTCCTCGTCCAGGACTACGTCGTGAGTTACTTGCCGGCGGCCAGTGCCCTCGTGTACGGCCAGGCGGCCAAAGATCCGGAAGGTAGCCTGTTCGCGCTGGCGCCCGCCAGCTCGCACCTGCCCTATGCCCAGGAGGAGGCTCGCGCCGTGGGCACGTTCTTCACTGAACGCAGCCTGGTACTAACCGGTGGTGGCGCCACGGAGACCGCCTTCAAGCGGCAAGCCGGTCGCTACCGGATCATTCATCTGGCCGGTCACGGATTCTTCGACAAAGTTAACCCCATCTTCTCCGGAGTCGAGCTCGAGCCGGATGCGAAGGACGACGGACGCCTGGAGGTCCACGAAATCCTGCGGCTCCGGCTCAAGGCACGCCTGGTGACGCTTAGCGCCTGCGAGACGGCGCTCGGCAGCGGCTATTTCTCTGAATTCCCTGCCGGCGACGATTTTGTCGGGTTGACGCGCGCGTTTCTTTCCGCCGGGAGCTCGGCGGTCCTGGCGAGCTTGTGGCAGGTTAACGACCGCTCGACCATGGAATTCATGCAAGGCTTTTATCGCGAGATGGAGAAATCCGGGGATGCGGCGGCGTTACGGAACGCCCAACTGGCGATGTTGCGCGCCGGTGGCCGGTACGCCCATCCCTACTACTGGGCGCCCTTCGTCCTCGTGGGATCTACAAAATAAGTTGTCATCGGGCAGGAAAAACGAATCGCCTGTCCGTGTAAGTGCTACAGGAGTAGAATCGGGACAGAATCGGGGTAGGATTAGGTCAACTAGCCATCGCCCCATGCCGCCTGAAGCTCGGGGCTGCCGTGGGAAAGGGGGAGTCAGATGAAGACAGACCGCATTGGGACACTATTGACTTCTTGCTTGTTGCTCGGCTGGGTGGGGACGCCGTCGCGGCTCCTGGCCCAGAACATCCAAGTGACATCCACCAATCCTAACTCCGCGCCTCAAGGGACCATCAACCTCAACGTCGCGGTCGGCGGCAGCGGATTCAAGAACGGCGCCAAGGCCGCCTTCTTCCTCTCGGGGACCACGAACCCGGACGGCGTCACCATCAACTCCACGACCTTCAATAGCTCTTCCCAAGTCACCGCCAACATCAATATCTCTGACACCACGAACATCGCCGACTTCGATATTCAGGTGACGAACTCGGACGGCCGCACCGGCAAGGGATCGCACCTGTTCGCGGTGACGGCGAAGGGCACTCCGGTCGGCTGCAACACGCTGGGAACACCAAGTTCCTTCACCTTGGTGACCACGTTGAATTACCTCAACTCCTCGGGTGCCCCACAATATCAGCCCCACCTGGGGGTGACAATGCAGGTGCGTCCGGTGGTGTTGACCGCGGGCAGCCAGACGCGAACGGTCCTGGTGGCGGCGGTCGGCTCGGGCAATAACAGCGGAAGAATGGAGTTCTTCTTCGTCGATCCGGGCACGGGAGACGTGCTGGACGGAACCGTTGTCGTCGGCTCTCAGGTCCAGCCGCACATCACCGTACAGTTCGATCCCACTGCAACCATAGGGGCAAGGATGATAGGGGCGGGAGACGTAAACGGAGATGGCATCCCCGACTTTGTGATCGGGGACTTCTTTAACAATGCGGCCATCGTGTTCCTGGGAAGTGAGAACGCGAGCGGGATCCTGAGTTACAACTTCACTTCGATTAGCCCGCCTGCCTCGAATCCCGGAAACTACGGGTCAAGTGTGGCGATGGGTAAGCTCGACAGCAGTTCGGCAGGGGACAGCGTGGTGGTGGGAGCTACGGGCTCCGGCGGCAGAAAGGGAATGCCCGGCGTAGTCTACGTTTACCGGTTCAACGGTTCGGGATTCGATTTGATCGGCGCCGTGGACGACCCTCTTCTCAATGACGTTGACCAGTTCGGCTCTAGCGTGGCCGTCGGAGACGTGACGGGAAGCAGCGTTCCCGACCTGATTGTCGGGGCACAGGGAGCCTCGGTCGGCAGCGCCAGCGCGGCAGGAATCCTTTATGTGTTCCCTTCGCCCTTGACCTCGACTTTCAACTACACGCTGACCGCGGGCATCGCCGGCGACAACCTCGGATTTCAAGTCAGTTCGGGAGTACTGAGCAGCAGTGCCGCGACCGACGTCATCGCCACTACGAGCTGGGGGAAGTCCGTCACCAACCCCAGAGCTCTGATCTTTTCTGGGCCCATCACAGGGAATCGCACCGCTTCGAGCTTCGACTTTTTGCCATACCCGGGGCTGGCGGGCGGATGGGCGACGCATATCGATACGGGGGACATGACGGGTAGCGGGCGGGTCGAGGTCTTGGTCGGCGCACCGAACGCGACGAATTCGACCAACTGCACAAACGTCGGCGCGGCGCACCTGTACCTCTCGAATCCCTTGAATCCCTCGCAGCCTACCTTGGCTATTTTTCAGCCGCCCACTGCCATGGAGGGACTATTCGGCTTTGGCATGGCAGTGGCCCCGTTTACGTTCGGGAATCTTCCTCTGTTACTGGTGGGAGCGAATGCTTGGAGCCTCGGCGGCGCGAATGCCGGCCAAGTGTTCGTCTACAAGAAGAACTGAATTAGATCCTGATGGTTTGAGATGACTTCCATGAGCCGCGGTGACGACGGAACAACCAGGTCATCAGCAAGTGCAGGACCCGCGCTCCGACAACCAAACAACGACAGCGGCACCAGCCGCAGCATGCATCCCACTTGGGTTGCGTTTGTGCGTTATTGCGAAAAGCTCCGGCACGGCGATATCGAACGCTTGAGGATCCAGGACGGCTTGCCCGTCCTGGCGGAGGTGACCACAAAGAAAGTCAAGTTCGGCTGATGATCGGCTGACAGCCGGACTTCATCAACAGCTTTTGTCGGCTGACTGAACTGCTCAGAGGCCGTCGGCTCGGGCTCAAGCGCCCGGGTCGGCGGCCTTTTTGTTTTTTGGTGAGGCAAAACTGCGAAGGCTAGCAGGTGAGATTCACTTTGACGGCGGCGATCGGGATGACGACTACAGTCCTGTTGTGCCCCGCCATGTTAGCGGAGGCGGACCGCTCACTGTCAGCCCCGCCGAGCGAGGCGCCTGACCTAACCATTGGGCTGCATGTTTACGACTACGCTCAGGTTGAGTCGAAGGAGATGGCTCGGGCGGAGAGTGAGGCGTCCAGAGTGCTTGAACGGGTCGGAATCAAGACCGCTTGGCTCAGCTGCTCCGCGTCTGGAATTGAACCCCAGAATACTCAGGCCTGTCCTTCAGTCGACGGACGCGTGCCGGCGCTGGCGTTGCGCATTCTTCCCCGGGCAATGGCGGAGCGCATGGGGCGTGCCGACGGTCCTCTCGGCTTCGCTCAACTCGCCGACGATGGCGGCCCGGGTTTCGTAGCCAACGTCTTTTATCACCGCGTCGAGAGCCTCGCCGTCGATTTGGCATGCTCCCCCGCCGTCATCCTGGGATATGTCCTGGCTCACGAGATCGGCCACTTGCTGCTCGGCACCAACAGCCATTCTCCGTACGGCATCATGCGCTCCCACTGGACAGAAAAAGATTTGCTTTCGGCCAGCGCCGGGCGTTTCGGCTTCCTCCCGCAACAGTCCGTGAAGATGCGTGCCGACTTGCGAAAGCGTATTACCGCCGCCGCGAGCGCGGCGCCAGCTGGGAACCGTTCGGTGCAGGGCAAGACCGGTCCCGACCCTACCGTGACGGTCTGGGTATACAACTATGCCCACGTCTCCAAGCGGGACCTCCTTGAGGGAGAAAAGGTGACCGCGGAAGTCTTTGAGCGAGCTGGGATCACGCCGGAGTGGGTGGATTGCCCGATTTCAGGCGCCGAGGTCAGCTCGCATCCCATTTGTCAGGAGCGCATGCGCCCTCAAGAGCTCGCTCTGGTCATCCTGCCGTCTTTCTCGGGCATGCATTTCGACGCGGGTCATACGCTCGGCTTTTCCCAGGTCTTTCTGAACGGGACCCTCGGTCACTACGCCTACGTGTCCTATGAGCGGGTGGAAGCCGCCGCCGGGCGCGGACCGGCCTTGGCGTACCAAATTCTCGGATACGTCGCGGCACACGAGCTCGGGCATGTTCTCCTGGCCTCGAGTGCCCACTCCTCATCCGGGATCATGCGCGCCAGGCTGGAGGAGGGCGACTTTGGGGACGTGGCCCAAGAAGGATTCACGTTCACGCCCCAGCAAGCCCAGCGCATCCGTGCCAACGCGGCGGCGCGGATCCAGGCAAGGAAGAGTCTTTCCGGTTCCTGAAGGTTCCGTCAAGTTAGGTTCGAGTGGCGGACAAATCCGGGCCCCGTCTTCGACGCTGAAGTGTGCTCGTCCACCGCCAGGCAGGGACCGGTTCTCTCCCTGGCATCCTCCCTCGGAGGACCTGTCCCCCGCCGACCTGAATGCGCTGGAGTGGAATTATAGCCCGAGGCAGGTGCCGCAAACCAAACAAAACCAAGTACGCGTCGAACGCCGATTCTGGATCAAGGCAAAAGCAATGACAAGCAACAATGAACGGTCAACACGGTCGAACGGAACGACAGCCGCAGGTGCCATCCCAGATTCTCGTGGTTCGCGGCCGGCGATGCACCCGGCGTGGGTTGAATTCGTTCGTTTCTGCGAAAAGCTACAGCACGGCGAAATCGAACGCCTCAGAATCCAGGGCGGTTTGCCAGTCCTCGCAGAACTAACCACCAAAAAAGTGAAGTTCGGCTGATCCCGGTCCTCATGCCGCGAACGCTCCACTACCCGCTCGACGATTCCGTTGACTTGGCTGCCGACGAAGGATACGATGACGGCTTAATCCTTGATGACCATGACGGGACAGACGATCTCCCATTATCGCGTTCTGGAAAAGCTGGGAGGCGGCGGGATGGGTGTGGTGTACCGCGCCGAGGACACGCGGCTGGGACGGAGCGTCGCGCTCAAGTTCCTGCCCGGCGAGTTGCTCGCGGACCCGCAGGCGGTCGAGCGTTTCCGGCGTGAGGCGAGGTCCGCGTCCGCCCTCAATCATCCGCACATCTGCACCATTCACGACATTGACGAGTACGAGGGCCAGCCCTTCATCGTGATGGAGCTGCTCGAAGGCCAGACGCTGAAGCGCCGCATCGAAGGCAAGCCGCTCCCGGCGAGCGAGTTGTTGGAGCTCGCGCTCGAGATCGCCGATGCCCTCGAGGCGGCGCACACCAAGGGAATCGTGCATCGCGACATCAAGCCGGCGAACATTCTGGTCACGCAGCGTGGCGAAGCGAAAATCCTGGACTTCGGTTTGGCCAAGCTGACGGATCAGCGCCGGATGGGTGAGGTGGGCGGCGTCTCGACCCTGGCCACCGCCGCGGCTACCGAGGAAGCTCTGACCAGCCCGGGTTCCACGCTTGGGACCGTGGCGTACATGTCGCCGGAACAGGCGCGCGGCGAGGCGGTGGATGCGCGCACCGACATTTTCTCGTTTGGCGCAGTGTTGTACGAAATGGCCACCGGCCGGCAGCCCTTTCCTGGACACACCACGGCGGTCATCTTCGACGCCATTCTGAACCGCATCCCCGCATCGCCCAGCCAGCTCAATCGCGAGCTGCCGGCGGAGTTTGAGCGGATCATCAATAAGGCGCTGGAGAAGGACCGCAACTTGCGCTACCAGAGCGCGTCCGAGATCCGCGCTGACCTACAGCGTCTAAAGCGCGAGAGCGATTCCGGCCGGCGTACCGCCACGGCCGCCGTGCCGGTGGAAAAATCCGTCGCCGTGCTGTACTTCGAGAACCTGAGCGGCGCCAAGGAGGACGAGTACTTCCGCGACGGAATGACCGAGGACATCATCACCGAGCTCTCGAAGATCAGCCAGATCCAGGTGTTCCCGCGCGCCGAGATGCTAGCCTATCGTGATAAGCCAGTCACCGCGCCGCAAGTCGGCCAGGAACTCCAGGCCGCCTACGTGCTGAGCGGCAGCCTGCGCCGCGCCGGCAACCGGCTGCGCATCACCGCGCAACTGGTGGAAACGCGTACCCGGCATTCCGTCTGGGCGGAACGCTACGACCGCCAGATGGAGGACGTCTTTGCCATCCAGGACGAGATTGCGCAGAGTATCGCCTCGGCTTTGAAAGTCGTGCTGACCGACACGGAGAAACAGGCGATCGCCAAGGCGCCGACGGCGGACGTGAAGGCCTACGACTACTACCTGCGCGGCCGGCAATTCTTCTATCAGTTCCGGCGCCGCGGCTATGATTTTGCCCGCCAGTTGTTCACGCGCGCTATTGAAATCGATCCAGGCTATGCGCGCGCCTACGCCGGCGTGGCCGATTGCTATTCGTATCTCTACATGTACTGGGACGCGAGCGAAGCCAACGTGCAAGCGGCGGACGACGCCAGCCGCAAAGCCTTGCTGCTCGACCCCGGTCTCGCTGAGGCGCACGTGGCGCGCGGGCTGGCCATCTCCCTCAGCAAGCGCTATGACGAGGCGGAACTCGAGTTCCAGACGGCCATTCGTCTGGACCCGAAATCTTTCGAGGCCTATTACTTCTATGCGCGCGCCTGCGTTCAACAGGGGAAACAAGCGGAGGCGGCGCAACTGTTCGGAAAGGCCTCGGAAGTAAAGCCGGACGACTACCAGTCTCCGCAACTGCTCGCCATGGTTTACCACTCGTTAGGCCGCCATGCGGACGCTGAGGAGTCATACCGCCGCGCCTGGCAGCGCGCCGAGAAGCACTTGGAACTTCACCCGGACGACGCGCGAGCTCTCTACCTGGGCGCTAACGCGCTCTGTCAGCTAGGCGAAAGGGCGCGGAGCCTGGACTGGGCGCAGCGCGCGCTGGCGATCGACCCCGAAGACTGCGGGATTCTCTATAACATCGCTTGCGTCTACGCGCTCCTGGGTAAGCAGGAAGAGTCGATCGACTGCCTGGAAAAAGCCATGACGCACGCCTACTGGTACAAGAGGTGGGCGCAGCACGACTCCGACTTGGACTCGCTACGCAGGCACCCCAGGTTTCAGGCCCTCATGGAGCGTTCCTAACCGCCATCCACTCCCGTGCGCCCCAACCACGTTCATCCAAGAGTCGCGGCCGGCAGACAAATCAACCCGTGCTCGGGGGACAACGTGTGTTCTACGAGTGCGGGGAAGGCCGGAAAAAGACAAGGCCAGCCCGTCTGGAGGAACGGGCTGACCTTCTCGAGAAGGAGCAAACCGTAAAAGCGTCTGCTTACTGGCTGGCGGAAGCCGAAGCCACCTCGACCTTGGGAGTGCTGATGTAACCGCTCACCTGGTTCGAGGCGACCTTGTTCACCACCAACTCGTAATACCTCTTGGAACCGTGGACGGTGAAGTAGATTGGCTCGTCGACGGTGCGATTATCCTTGCGGATTTGCATGTCGTCAGCAATCAGAGCCATGTTGAAGCGATGCTGCTTGAGGTTGGTCTTCCTGAGGATGACGCCGACCCCTGCAACTTTCTCTTCCTTGCCCTTGTTCGCGGTAAACTCGAAGTAGTTGCGCTCACCCAGTTTGCGCAGCTCCTCGATCTGGCCGTGGTTGGTGGCGATCAGCGTACCCAGTTCGCTGCGCGCCATGCCCAGATCCTTGGACAGCGTGTCAACCTTTGTTTTGGTCGTGCCCAAGTCAGACTTGGTGGCGGTAACGTCTTGACTCAGCGCGCCGACCTGTTGAGCGTCAGCTTTCTGGGCCAACTGCGACTTGAGTTGCTCCGCTTCCTGCTGCTCCTGTACCTGCAGGTCGGACAGCTTGGCAACGCTGGCACGCGCTCGACGCAGTTCGCTCCGAGTCATTCCGGCGGTCTTTTCCGAGGAATCGAGCTCCTGCTTCATCGAGTCGATCATCTGGGCGTTGGACTGTTGCAACTGGCTGATCTGGTCGTCCATCTTGGTACTCAGGTCGGTGCGCGTCTTGGCCTGCGAGACCTCGAAAGACTGGCGCGTCGAGCTAATCTGGCTCAGTGAGTAAACCTCACCGATCACCAGGAGGCCCAGGACGACAAAGATCGCGACAAACACTGCGGTATGTTGCTTTTCCGTGGGCGCCACAACAACCGGCGTCGGGTTCTTGACATCATCGATGGCCATGGGAGATTCTCCTTGTGTGAGGCCATGTGCCGTCCGGGGGACTGGCTGGTGACCTCGCTCGCCAACAAGCACGACAGGGGCCAGCCGCCAGATCCCCAATAATTGGGCGCAGAATCAATTAGATAGCTGATGTATCCGATACGGTTGCACCCGGAATTCTTACGAAACCGAGTAAAAACTACGCCTGGGGGAAATGTTGGGCGGAGAGCCTTAGCTCACTTAGGCCTCGGCAATACAAGGCTTTGGTATACTCCCCGCCCGTCACGCTACCAACCTCAGATGCCACCGGAGGTTTTTCATGACTCCCAGACACTCTTCCAACATGCTCCTTCTGTTCTGCTTGCTCTTGTGTTTATTGCCGTTTCCATCGCTGACGACGCGCGCGTACCCCGGACCTTCCGAAGCTCAATCCGCGACCCAAGACCGCGGGCACCTTACCTTCATCCATTGCGGGACTCTCATCGACGAAGAATCCGAGCAGCCACGCCAGGACGCACTCCTCGAGATCGAAGACGGCCGCATCCGGGCCGTCAGGAACTTTTCGCCCGGCTTTGCTAAGCGCGCCGATGCGGCGTTCATCGACCTCGGCTCTGCGACCTGCCTGCCAGGACTCATCGACACCCACACCCACGTCCTCCTGCAAGGCGACCAGAAGCCCGGACAATACGACGAGCAGATTCTGAAATGGTCGCTTGCTTATCGCACCATCTGGGCGACGCAGTCCGCGCGGCGCGCCCTCGCCTACGGATTCACCACGATTCGCGACGTCGAGACGGAGGGGGCCTATTACGCGGATGTCGCACTGCGCGACGCCATCAAGCAAGGAGTAGTCCCAGGGCCGCGCATGCTGGTGGTGACGCGCGCCCTCGATGTGACCGGAGCCTACCCGCTTCTGGGTTACGCGCCGGAGGTTGCCGTCCCGCACGGCGTTCAGGTGGTGGACGGACCGGACGAGTGTCGCAAGGCGGTGCGCGAGCAGATTTCCCGCGGCGCCGACTGGATCAAGCTCTATGCCGACCAGCGTGTCTCCACGGCGGGTGGAGTGGTTCACAGTATCCCCACCTTTACGCCGGAAGAGTTACACGCCATCGTCGACGAGGCACACCGCGAGCGCCACAAGGTGGCGGCCCATGCCATGGGACTCGAAGGCGTCCACCATGCCGTAGAAGCCGGGGTCGATTCGATCGAGCACGGCGCCTACATCTCCGACGGCGACATGAAAATGATGGTCGCGCGGCAAATCTATTACGTCCCGACGCTCTACATTTTCGAATACGCCGAACAACTTCACACGGCCGAAGGTTTCCCGGGCTGGAAGGGTGGCGTCGGGATTCACGCTGACACTTTTCGTCGCGCGCTCCAGGCGGGCGTCAAGATCGCCTTCGGCACCGATGTCGGCGGCTTCGAGTGGACGATTAATCCCGCCAGGGAATTCGCTCTTATGGTAAAGTATGGGATGACTCCCGCCCAAGCCCTGCGTTCCGCAACGATCTCAGCGGGCGAACTGCTCGACCTGCAACAGGAGATTGGTTCGATCAAAGCGGGAAAGTCCGCCGACCTCATCGCGGTTCGTGGAAATCCTCTGAGCGACATCCGAGCGCTGGAGAGCGTCAACTTTGTGATGAAGGAGGGCGTGGTTTACAAAGATTCGAGCGCGAGCCGAGGGACTCGGGAGCCGAAGTCGGTAGCTGGCCAGTGAGGGCGGCGCGAAGTCAAGCCGACGGTCAAACCGGCGCCGAAAGAGACTCAAGGAACTCGATGCCGGCCTGTCCGGCCTGTGCACTTCCAACGGCGCCGATCCACACAACGCGGCCGCAAACCGGCACGCCGGCTGACTCGTTCGGAATCACTTCAATCCTCTGACCCGGCGCGAGTGGGGCGTCGGCACGGATGCGAGCGCCCCGCTCGGAAAGATCGATTGTTGAAGCGCGGAAAGTGGCTTCGGTGTTCCCAAACTGAAGCCGCAAGATGAGAGGCATGTTCGCGTGGATGCGCTCAGACCAGCGAAGCGTTGGACACGCAAGGTACCCGCCAGCGAGCTTCCTGAGGAAGTAGCTGTCCGTATTATCCATAATATATTACCTCAACAATACTTAATTACCATGAGTTTGACAATAAGTAAATACCCGCTCCCAAAGGCGAGTGTCACGGTAAGGCCCTACGCTTGGCCAATCCCTCTCGCGAGGCGGCGGCCGTGTTACACTCGTCAAGCTTTGCGCAGCAGAAGCGCCGGTCACGCGAAAAACATTTCGAGGGTGCGACCCCGCCTGACACGAGTGCGTGAAGCCTGAGGAGCGAATGATCAAAGGGTACGAATGCCGAAAGGCTTTCGGGTTCGGCTTGGCGGTTGCCGCCGTTCTCACGCTTAGTGGCGGCTGGCGAATGTCGCTGAAGCAGTCGCTTGGAACTCGAGCGATGATGGCCGCACCTTCTCGCCCGCCGAGGTCTGCCAGCGCCCTGGTACTGGCCAGCGCCCTACGACTGGCTGAACCCGACGTGGCCTACGGCCGGTTGCCGCTGAGCTTCGAGCCGAACGTCGGCCAGGCAGGCAGCGCACCGGACTCGGTGAAGTTTTTGTCGCGCGGGGCCGGATACGCGCTCTTCTTGACATCGAATGAGGCCGTGTTAGCGCTCGGTGGCGGCAGGCTAACCCGGCGTAGTGAGACTCACGACCTTCCAGACTGGGATTTTGCGACCCGGCTTTTTCCTCCCCGGCCAATGCCTGCCACCAACGTGACCCCCGTAGTCCTCCGCATGAGGTTGATGAACGCCAACCCCGGCGCGCAGGCGGAAGGTGCGGAAGAGCTGCCGGGCAGGATCAATTACTTCCTCGGCAAGGAACCGAGCCAGTGGCGAAGTGGAGTTCCGACGTTCGCCCGAGTCCGCTACGAGGAAGTGTATCCCGGCGTGAATCTGGAATACTACGGCACGCACCGGCGATTAGAGTATGACTTCGTGGTTTCACCCGGTGCCGACCCGCGGACCATTGCATTCGAGATCAAAACGGGTTCGTCACGCCCTCTGCGCATCGACTCAAGCGGCGCCCTGGTGATTGAAACCGGCGAGGGCGTGGTTCGCATGCCTAAGCCCGTCGTATATCAGCCTGGGATTCCCTCATGGCGACCTCGTTCCGCCGTGAGCGAGCGCCGATGGAGAACCGCGCGCATGGATTCCGGCCAGAGCCGGCTGGCGCTGAACGCCAATCTCAAATCAAAGAGGGGGAATAGGAAGTTGGTCGAGGGCCGCTACATTCTGAAAGGCGCGCACGAGGTGGGATTCGAGGTGGCAACGCACGACCCCGCCCAGCCGCTGGTGATCGACCCGGTGCTCACCTATTCCACGTACCTCGGTGGCAGCCGGAGCGATTTCGGTACAGGAATCGCCGTCGACTCCTCGGGCGATGCTTACGTGACGGGTTACACCTTTTCGGCAGATTTTCCCACCGAGAATCCCGCTCAGGTGTTTGCGGGCTCAACTGACGCGTTTGTGACCAAGCTGAATCCGACAGGTTCGGCGCTTATCTACTCAACGTATTTGGGCGGCAGCGCTGATGACTTGGCGGCTGGGATCGCCGTCGACTCCTCCGGCAACGCTTATGTGACGGGTTCGACGGATTCACTCGACTTCCCGACTCAGAACGCTGTCCAGAGCGCCAACGCCGGCGGCACCGACGCCTTCGTCACCAAGCTCAATCCGACGGGCGCGCTCAGTTACTCCACTTACCTGGGCGGCGCCTTCACCGACGTCGGCCAGGGTATCGCCGTCGACGCTTCCGGCAGTGCTTACCTCACCGGCTCAACCCTGTCGCTCGATTTTCCCACTGAGAATGCCTTGCAGAACGCGAGCGGCGGCGGCTATGACGCGTTCGTCACCAAGCTGAACCCTAGCGGCGCGGCCCTCGTCTACTCCACTTATCTGGGCGGGAGCGCCGACGAGAACAATCCGTTCCTCTCCAACGTGAACACCGCCGGGATCGCCGTGGACAGCGCGGGCAACGCTTACGTTGCCGGCTACACACCCTCAAACGATTTCCCCACGCGGAACGCCTTTCAGACGGGCAACCACGGTTTCATCAACGCGTTTGTTTCGAAGCTCAACGCCTCGGGTTCGGCGCTCATCTACTCTACGTACTTGGGCGGCCACGGGAACGATTTTGGCCACGCCATCGCCGTCGACAGCGCGGGCAACGCCTACGTCACCGGCTCGGCAAGTTCTTCCGAATTCCCAACCCTGAACGGCCTCCCGCTGAGCTTATCCAGCACCAGCAACCATGCGTTTCTCGCCAAACTGGCGGCGAGCGGATCCCTGGTCTACTCGACACTGCTTGGCGGAAGCTTTAACGACTTCGGACTGGGAGTCGCGGTGGACCAAGGAGCCAACGCCTACGTCACAGGATTCACGAATTCACCCGACTTCCCTACCGTCAGTCCGTTGCAAGGCGCATCCGCCGGGGGTTACGACGTCTTTGTGACGAAGTTTGCGGCCGCCGGCGCCACGCTCACCTACTCCACGTATCTCGGGGGCAGCCGCGATGACCACGGCGCCGCGATTGCTGTCGACGCACAAGGCAACGCCTACGTGACGGGCGATACCCTCTCGCCCAACTTTCCGGCTAGCGGCGGCGCCTTCAAGACCTCCTGCGGCGCCGACGGCAATTGCGGATCGCGGTTCAGTGGACCCACGCCAGACGCCTTTGTGGCGAGAATCAGCCCGATCGATGCGCCTGGCGCAACTCTCTCCAGCCTAGGCCTTTCCTTCGGCAATCAGCCGCTGAGGACAGCTTCACCGGCCCAAGCCGTTACTCTCAGGAACGCCGGCAGCCAACCGCTCGTGTTGCGCAGGATTCTGGCAGTCCCGAGCCGTCATTACTCTCAGACTAACAACTGCCCCGCATCGCTCGACCCCGCTACGAGTTGCACTATCAGCGTGACGTTCAGCCCTGCGGCCACGGGAGCCTTGCGTGGATTCCTGATCGTGCTCGACAATGCCTGGCCGCGCGGATCGCAGATCGTGAAGCTGGTGGGAAATGGCGAGTAAACGAGGTTGGGTCTCAGTGGTTGGCCGTGCGGAAAGTCCGATACCAAACGCGGCGAAGACTCAGGGAATATACGGGCCGCGCGGTCTCGAATACGAGGAGTAAACAGGCTCGACGGCCAGAAACCTGACCAGCGGCGAAACCATCATCGTCAAGACGCGGGACACCGCAGCGAGCATGTTGTGTACGATGTTCATCGCTCTACCGGTCGAGGGGCTGGCCGCGCAAATGCCGCTGGCCCTGGGACGGCTGCTGACAAAACCAGCCCCGAAAACTTCAGGACACTTCAAAGCTACTCCGCCACTAGCTCCGGCGGCAGGAGGTCAAGCTCGTGTCCGATGATGTCGAATGCCTTGATCAGTTCGTCGTACTCTTTCTTGGTCATACGCCCTTGCCGGTAAACCGCCTCGGCAAGCTCTTTCTGGGTGAGAAGCTCAGACGCCGCCTGTTCCGGTCCAGCGCTTTCGAGCTTGTGCCTGAAAACGCGGCGCATATGTTCCATCGAAGCGTCTCGCATGATTTCCCCCTGTCCATCGCGGATTTCCCTTACTTCGGCCGAGCCCTCGACAATTTTGCTTTCGAGGTCGGATACTGGGTGAGCACACTGGATTCCAAACCGAGCCAACAGCAAGTCTTGACCCACAAGTATCAGAAGCGCAACAGGTTATCAACACCAAGATCATTCCAGTGCAGGGGTATGTGCATTCGTTCAACTCGGCGATTGTCTCAACTTGGTTACACAGCGAAGGGCATTTGGTTACCAGTGGTGGCGGTGTGACGGATTGGACTGGTTGGAATCGGTGGACGCAATCCCTTACGGGCAGTTCCGACCGCTGCCGGGCTGAGCCAAAACTGCGCCGGGCTGGCGCAATTCCTGTTACACTTGGCAGCCAACCGGGGCGGGGGCGATCGCCCACCGCGTGCCGTTCCCCTTGTGCGGGGGTGGCGGAACTGGTAGACGCAAGGGACTTAAAATCCCTCGACCCGCAAGGGTTGTGCCGGTTCGACTCCGGCCCTCCGCACTCGTCTTTTCCTGCAGTTGCACGGACAGAACGAAGCTCGTTTCGATTGTCTCTGCGATTGGGTCGAATCCCTTGGATGGCGTCATCGTCCTCCGCGGGTACGAAGGCACGACGCCCGCCCAAACTCATGGACGCTCCCAGCGTGGACGTGCCTGCCATCCTGCCCCCGTTTATCTTTGCGCCACGAACAGGCTGCGCGAGCGAAATACAGGGGGAACTATGAAGCTGAAGGAACGAGTGGTGGTCATCACGGGGGCAGGCGGAGGCATCGGACGCGCGTCGGCGCTGGAGTTTGCTCGGGAGGGCGCGCGCGTGGTGGTGGCCGACATCAACGCTTCTGGCGCGCAGGAGACAGTAAGGCAAATCAAAGCGCTCGGCGGCGAGGGACTTGCCGTTCAAACCGATGTCGCGAGCCCGGAATCGGTTCAGCATCTCGTCGAGGAGACGCTTAAGGCTTACGGGCAGATCCACGTACTTTTTAATGACGCCGCGATTCAGATTAACAAGACCATCGAAAACACGACCGTGGAGGAGTGGAACCGCGAAATGGCGGTGAATCTCGGCGGAGTATTCCTCTGCTCAAAATACTTTTTGCGGCACTTGCGTGAAACCAAAGGCTGCATTATCAACATGGCTTCGGTGAACGGCTTTTTCGTAGAGCCGATGTGCGCGGGCTATTGCGCCACCAAGGGCGCCATTATTGCGCTGACCAAGGCCATGGCCATTGACCATGGCAAGGAAGGCATCCGCGTCAATTGCATTTGCCCCGGCTACATTGACGCTGGCCTCGCCTGGGGCTATTTCGAAGCGCAGCCCGACCCTTCTGCCGCCCGCGCCGCGGCGGGAAAGCTCCACGCCCTGGGGAGAATCGGCAAACCCGAGGAAGTGGCGCGGTTCGCTGTGTTTCTCGCCAGCGACGACGCTTCTTTTATGACCGGATCGGCGGTCGTGGTGGACGGAGGATTCGGTTCCGGCTTGCCACCCCAAAGCTGAACGTCTTCTTCGTTGCAGCTAGGACGGGCTTCGGTGGCAAACCGGATTCCCGACTACGATCATGACGCCGTAAAGCAGTCCTGGAAGGCGAGTGCGGCAGTGACCACACCGCCGAAGGGAGGACCGAAGGGAGGGATGGTGTCGTGACAACAGATTCCCTAGCCCAAGGTAAGCCGCAGGAACAAGCCTGGGCCAGAATAGGCCGACGAGAATTTCTCCTGGCGGGCACGGCCATGGCAGCCGCACCTCTGCTGCGCTCTTCGACCGCCGGCGAGCCCATCCTCGATATTCACCAGCACATCTATTATCAAGGACGCTCCAATGAACAGCTCATTGCCCACCAGCGGTCGAATGGGGTGACGATCACCAATCTGATGCCGGGCGATGGGTGGCTGCTTTCGGTTGTGGGTGGCAATGCCGATGTCGTCGCCTTCCAAGCTGAACACGCCGGCGAGTTCGTTCGCTTCGCTTGCGCCGATCCAGTGGAAGGGCGAATGTTCGACGTCGGCGGCTCGGTCCTGACAGGCGAGACGGCTTCCCCGCCCGCCGCAGTCTTGGATGTGAGTGGCAGAAGGCCGTCTCCCTTCGGTCTAAGTTGGCCTTCCGCGGACGCTAAGTTGCGTGCCTGGGGTCTGGGTGCCAAGGGCCCCAACGGCGCCATCGGAATTGGCGAAGAAAAATTTCACGTCCCGGTCGATTCGCCGGAAATGGACCGGATTTACAAACTCGGCGAGGAATTCGATGTTCCGGTGCTTATTCATTTCGAACATCAGCGTTACAGTCTCGGAATTGAAAATCTGGAGAAGGTCCTGAAGCGCTACCCTCGAGTGAACTTCATCGGCCACGCGCAAACGTGGTGGGGGAACATCAGCGCGGACTTGAATCCGCTTGATTACTACCCCAAAGGTCCCATCAAACCCGGCGGCCTGATTGACCGGCTTCTCTCTGAACATCCCAATATTTACGGCGATCTCTCGGCGGACTCGGGTTTGAATGCCATGACGCGTGATCCGGATTTCGCGCGCGGCTTTCTCGACCGGCATTACCGCCAACTCGTCTGGGGAAGCGACTGCGAGTGCCGTGATGGGAAGGGCGGCGGAACGAGGGACGGGTACTGCATTGGCGCGCGGTGCCTCGCCGCCCTGCGTGAACTGGTTCCAGACACAGCCAAGCTTCGCCGTATCCTTTACGAAAACGGCGCCGCCCTGTTGAAGCTCCCGGAGACGTGAGGGGCGGCGACCTTTGGGCGCCCGGCCGAGCCCATTCTCATGCGTCTCATTTGTCTCATTTTGGCGAGGTCGTTACCGACGCCGCTTGTAACTCTATGAAAATAAAAGGCGGCGCTTTGACGATACAGGCTCCTTCATTGAACTGCCAGTGACAAAAAATGTCACTTCGCTGGATCCAGGTAAAGTCCACAGAATGAATAGGATGGCGATTCATGCTAGGACAAGAGGGCACGATTGACACTTTTTGGCAACCCTTCATCTCCCGACCTGGCGTTCAAAGTCCATCGAGGTCCATCGAGGCGACTGACGCTCGACCTTCGCGATGGATCCCCCGGCGGCAACGGGGCCGATACAGGTGCAGGTTGTGCGGTCGCGCTCAATTGTGGTTCAATTGAAAAGGAGTGAACGAAAACGCAAACAGAAGAGCGGTGCAAGGTGTGAGTCTGGAAGCCGCCGCAAGATTCTCAGTTACCATCTTCAGGATTCCAAAACGGAGCGGACGTTTCGCGCCGCTGTGGCTCGCGCTTGCACTCACCGCCTCCTGCGCTTTGGCGGTCGCAAACGACCAAGGCAAGGCGCCCTCCCCGCAGCCGGATCCCCTGACCCGCGCGACCGAGGAATTCAAGACGCTGACGCGCGAGTTGGGGATGCGCCCGGGCAGCCCGCCGTCGCTGCTCGCGCAGCATCGGCAGAAGCTGGTTTGGCACGGCCGCGTGTACGAGAATTTCCGCAACGACGTCCTGGACGCCATACCGCACGAAGTGAAGCAAAACGGCCAGAGTAAGTCTCCGCTGCGGCGCAATCAGTTTGGATTCAACATCGCCGGGCCCATACCGATCCCCCACCTCGCTGAGAATCGCAACAACACGTTTTTCATGTTGTCCTATGAGGGCGTCCGCGAGCGCATCTTCCGCGCCTCCCTGCATACGGTTCCTACGGTTGCTGAACGGACGGGCGATTTCTCGCGGACGGTGGACCAGGCTGGAAATCCGCTTCCCATCTACGACCCGGCGACCACGGCGCCCAACCCGGCTTACAATCCGAACTTGCCGGTCGCGACCAGCAATCTTCAGTACCTGCGCTCCGCCTTTCCCGGGAATGTTATTCCGGCGAATCGTCTCGACCCGCAGGTTCAGCAGGCGCTCGCCCTCTACCCTTTGCCGAACACCGATATCGGACCGTTCTTCGAGAACAACTATTTTGTCAACGCTCCGGCAGCCGACAACGCCGACGGAATCATGGCCAAGCTCGACCATTCCTTCGGTGACCGGCACCGGTTGACTTCGCTCACCACCGTTTCCCGGGGACTCGTGGGAGCGCCGAAATACTTTCCCAACTTCGCAAGTCCCACGGCACCCGATCATCACTTCTCGTCCTGGCGCACGGAACTCGATTACGTTTTCACCGCCAGCCCCCAGACCGTCAACTCTTTCGGCCTGAACGTGAACTCCAACGCGACGCAGGCGGGCGACCTGTCCGAAACTCCCTTTCCGCGCTATGCGCTCTCCAATTATCTTTCGATGGGCACCGCCTTTCCCAATTCGCGCAACGCGCGCAACACGCTGGGACTTCACGATCAGCTCTCGGCGCAAAAGGGCAGGCACTCGTTCCACATGACGCTGGGGGCGAGCTACTATCAGGTGAATTCGTTCAACCCGGCGTATCCTTCCGGGCATTTCCAGTTTTCCGCCGATATCACCAGCCTGCCGGGAATCATCGACACGGGTTATCCTTTCGCCAGCTTCCTCCTCGGCCTTCCGGCGTACGGCGAACGGACGATCATCACCTCACCTTCCTATTTCCGCGACTCTTATCAATCGGCCGGCGCACGTGACGAGTACCAGGTGTCGAAGGATCTGACCCTTACGGTCGGCCTCAACCTCAGCCGCCGGACACCGCGCATCGAGGAATACAATCGCCAGAGCACCGTGGACCCTGCCGTCATCGATCCCTCGAACGGCCTGCCCGGCGCGCTGGTGTTTGCGGGCAGCGCCAGTATCCCTCGCGGCTTCAGGCCCGCTAACGTCGACCTCGACCCGACCGTGGGCGTCGCATGGAATCCGCGGGGAGACTCGAAGACGGTCATCCGCGCCTCGGCCAGCCGGTACCACGAGCGGATCCCCATCTACAATGGCCAGTGGGGTACGCAAGGATTCAATGCCCGCCAGACGTTCGTTTCGCCGAACACCCAGCTCAGCCCGGCGCTCGATCTCGCGACGGGACTGCCCCCGCTCGGCGTCCTGCTACCGTACCTCAGCCCTAGCGCAGCGGATAATGCGGTGGCGGATTTCGTCGACCTGACCGGACGCGAACCCGTGTATCGATCGGCCTCGCTTTCGTTGGAACGCGAGATACCCTTCTCGATCGTGGTTTCCGCGGGTGCGAATTACGCGGATGGAAGGGACATCCTGGTCGGCGACGGCGACGCCAATCCCAACGCCATCAACCCCGCCGAGCTGAAGTATCGCGACGCGCTCTACAACGAATCCTTCCGCGTAACCTTGCAGCCCTACCCCCAATACAAAGGGTTCGAGCTTTACGGACTCTATCCGGCGGGCCGCTACCGACGCGACTCCGGCTTCGCCAGGCTCGAGAAACGCGCCTCGTTCGGGCTCTCTTTCGTCGCTTACTACGAGCTGTCGAGGGAGCTCGACGATTACTCGGGTCCGTACGGGAACCAGGATTTCTTCAACCGCGACGCCAACTGGGCGCTTACGTCCTATAACACGCCGCAGTACCTCCAGCTCAGCTACGCTTATGAACTGCCGTTCGGCGCCAACAAGCCGCTTCTCCATTTCCCGGACTGGCGGGGGAGGCTGGTGAGCGGCTGGTCGATCACCGGCACGGCGTATTGGAATGACGGCAGGCCGCTGGCGCTGCGTCCGGAGTTCAACAACACGGGTGGCGTGCTCTCCACGCTCTACGTGAACGTCGTGCCCGGCGCGGACCCGCACGTGGCCTCGCCCGGCCCTTCCGGGTGGTACAACCCGTCGGCCTTCGATCAGCCCCCGGACTTTACTCTGGGAAACGGTCCCCGCACGCTGCCCGACTTGCTGGGTCCGGGCTACAATTCCATGGACTTCAGCATCAATAAGCGCTTACCCCTGGGCAGCGATCGCGCGCTCGAGTTCGGCGCCACGGCGTTCAACTTCCTCAATCATGCCAACTGGAACTATCCCGACCCGAACATCGGCCCCGCGAGCGCTCCCAACGTCGACGCCGGCAAGATCATCGGCTCCTATGGCGGGCGCGTAGTCCAGGTTGCGCTGAAGTTGAGCTTCTGATGCCGCTCTCTGTCCGGTCGATGCTCCCGGCTGTTCTCTTCGCCGCCTTGGCGGCTGCGGCGCTTCACGCTCAGGTAGCCAGTGTCTCCATTCCCGCTTGGATCGAAGAGAATAACTGCGTGCCTGCGCCGAGGTTCGAAGCCACGCTCAACGGCAAGCCGGCTCCGGTTACCGCGCAGTTGGGTCCGACGAGCGACCAGATGATTCTGGTGGTGCTCGATCTCACCGGGGACCTGCCCCTCATCGACGCCGCAAAGCAGGCGTTGATCACGCAAATCTCGAAGCTGCCCCCCAACGCCTGGGTAGGATTGTTCCGCGATGAGGACGGCCTGCACGTGCTCGCCGACCCCGGCCGCGACCGCCAGCCGGTGGTCGACGCGATTCAGTCGCTTACCAACAATGGCGAACCTGGGTTGCTCGAGACCGTTCATTCCGCTCTTTCTTTGGCGGACGCGATCATGCGCAAATCCCCGGTGCGCGTCTCGGTCCTCTACATCACCGATAGCAGCATTTACAGCTATCGCGAAGACTACACGAACCCGGTGATCAACCAGAGCGATCCGCACGATCTCAGCCGCCGCCTGCCCGGCGAACTGATCGAGGAGAAGGTCGCGAAGCTGGTCAGCGACACTGCCCCCCTTGAGGCGCCGCTGTTTCTGGTTCATCTCAACTACCGTCGCGACCGGCTGAACCAGGTTTATCAGAACGGTCTCGGGACTCTGGCGGAGGCGACGGGAGGCAAGGCTGATATTTGTCGCTCGATCGCCGCGATTCCCGACTCCATTGCCGCGATGTTCGCCCGGATCTCGAGCGCCTGGAGGGTGACCCTCTCGGTGCCGCCGAAGATTCGGAACGACGCTCAAGTGCGGCTGAGTGCACCGTGCGGCGATGGGGAGCCGCGGCTGTCCTGGCGGACTCACGTCCACTTGCAAGGAGGATAAAAAGATGACCCGAACAGCTCCTTGGCGCCTTGCTCTCGAGTTGCTGCTGGCTCTGGCGTTCCTGGCCTCCCTCGGAATCCTTCTTCGTCAATCAAGGCGGCTCGCCGATTGCCGGCGTCAGCAGAGCGCGGACCTTGAGTCCTTCCACCAGCTCAAGGACGCTCTCCACCAGCGCGCGTTGGAAAAGGTTCCGGGCGTGGCTGGAGAACCCACTCCGGAGGCCGATTGCCGGGCAGCCGTTGCCACGCGCGATGCCGCCGTCAAACGGCTTAACCTCGAGCTGAGCGACGCGCGCGCCCACTCGGACGAGCTCCAGTCGCAAGTGGCGAGTGCCAGCGACGAACAAGCCAAGGCGCTCGCGAGCGAGACCGAGCGCTACGCAAAGGCCCAGGCTGACTGGGAGAATCGCCTCGCCGCCGTTCAGCAGCAACTCGACGCCGCGCAGTCGGATTCCGAGGCCGCCCGCCTGAGGGTCGCGGCCCTCGAAGCGGACAACACCAAGCTGCGAAACTCGAGCAGCGAAGCCTCCACCCGGGCGGCGGAAATCGGACGAGCCCTGGCGAACGAGCAGGATCTCGTCCGGCGCCGCGATGCCTATCTGACCTCGATCCTCCGCCGCTATCGCGATCTCAATGGCGAGTTCCGCGCCATGAGCGGGATGCTCGATTCGAGTCGCGATACAAACTCACACGCCTTGAGCAGCCAGGCTCTGACGCGCGTCCAGAATACGGTCTCCCAAACCGAAGACGACTTGCGGCAGTTAAACGACCTGAACGACCAGATCCGTCAACTCGAAGCGAAGCTGATGAAAAAGTGAAGGCTCAGCGGCTTCCAGCTTGTGTAGTCCGCATCACCTTTTCTTGTGACCAGGGTCACATCCAGTACGGCCGACTGGCGTCACGATTGACACAAGCCAGGGATGGGAGGACTCAGGGTGAGCGAAGCCAAAGTATTGGTTGCCTTGCGAGATGCGGACCACGTGGACGGGCTGATGCGGCTGGCGTGGGAGATGTCGAAAGGGATGAACGCCGGCGTCACCGCCTTGAATGTGGTCGAAGTGGGTCCGGGCCTTCCCTTGGATGCCGAGTCGGACGTTCTGGATCAGTCCGGCAAAGAGGCGCTGGCTCGAGCGCAGAAATCCGCGGAGGAAAACTCGATAGAGCTCTCGACGCGGCTCGTTCGGGCGCGCGATGCAGGGCACGCCATCGTCCACGAGGCAGAAGAGGACCGGGACGACCTGCTGATTCTCGGCTATCACCACAAGCCCGCCCTCGAAGAAGTCATCCTTGGCTCGACGGTTCAGTATGTGGCCCGTCACGCGCCGTGCCGCATGATTGTCGAGGTCCTGCCGCCAAGGCACAACCAGCCTTGACGGACGGCGGCGACGGGCTGTGGCGCTTAGGAATTCAAGCGAAGAATGTAGATTAGGAGGTAACGACCATGGGAATGATTCGATTGGAGCCTTTCCGTGACCTTCTGACGAGTCAGAAGGAATTCAAGCGGCTGTTCAACGAAACCTTCCCGTTCCGGTTTGGGAACGGTGAAGAACAAAGCACGCGCCCTTGGGCGCCGCCGGTCGACATTTACGAGACCGAGAATGAGCTGGTGTTCAAGGCGGACCTGCCCGGCGTGGATCCCAAGAACGTCGATATCCACGTCGAGAACGGCGTCCTTTACGTCAAAGGGGAACGCCATTTCGAGAAGGAAGTGAAGGAGGAGAACTATCATCGAATCGAGAGGTCCTACGGCGCGTTCGCGCGGAGTTTCTCTCTACCCGACTCCATCGACGAGGTCAAGGTCAAGGCCGAATATAAAGACGGCCAGTTGACCCTGACCCTGCCGAAGCGCGAAGAGGCCAAGCCGAAGACCATCAAGATCAACGTGGCCAAGGCCTAGGCTAGCGAGCGCCCATCGGAGAGCGCTGTCCGTCGTCCAGCGGGGCAGGGTTCGAGTGCAGGCCCGGTCCGCGATGGAAAGAGGGGGGGCCGGCGACGGCCTGCTCGACGCCCCTTGGCCCGTTGGAGACGGCAGCGCTCCCGGTGGGCGTTTGCAAGGACGTTGTCCCACTTTTCAATTAACCAACTTGTTTTGAGTGACTTGCCCCCTCCCGAGAGTTCTGGCCCAGCGCTGGGCAAGCCGATTCACATCGGCTGTGCGTTTGTACTGCGAACTAAAAAGTTCTTAATCGTTAAGGTATCGTATTCGGTAAGCTGTTGTAGTAGGATTCCACGGGGTTCCGGGTTCCCCCGCAACGGCCGACGATATTCTCTCTTTTTGAGACGCGAAAAAGACGGTCCGCCTCGTCGCCGGTCTGGGGATGAAAGTGAGCAGGATGGTTTCCACGAGTGCGGGAAGGGGCTGAGGATGGCCTTCGAAGTAAGCGATGATACCACCCACGCTGGCTTGATGCACCGGGTGCGCCGTTACCTCTACAACGACCTGGTTAGTTCCTTCCGCGAGGAGCTCGACGAGCTCACCAGCAACAACCACGAACAAGCCAAGGAACAAATCAAGCGCGTGCTGGAACTCGCGGTAGCGCACTCGGAGGAGAGAGTCCGCCTCACCATCGATGAAATTGCCCGGCCCTTCCGCGAGAAGGAACAGCAGGCGCTGGAACAATTCTCCGACCAGATGGTGAAGCAGCGCAGCCAGCAACTCGAGGCGCAAGTCGAGGCCATTCTCCAGGGCGCGGAACAACAGCTCGAGAAAGTCCACGGCCAGGCCGGCCACAACGTGAGCGGCGCCCTCGATCAAGTGCGGCTTGCCTGCGATACCGAGGTCGACAAGGCGAGCAACGCCATCGCCAAGACAGCAGGCATCGTCAACATCACGGTGGAGAGCGGGGCCGCCAGGCTCAAAGAACTCAGCCAGCAGATGGAGGGCGATTTCGAGCGAACGATCGAGCAGCATCGGAGCCGCCTGCAGGACTGGGCCGCTCCGGCACTGGAGGGATTCCGCCATGAGGCGGACAACCTGCTGCGCGACATCCGCGAGCATGCGGGCGCCAGTCTGCGAAGTTCGCTCGACCAGGTGACCGAGGAGTTCGCGACCCGCGCTGGCAGCCGCGCCCAGGATCTGCTGGCATCGTGGTCCGAGCAGCTCCAAAGGGAAACTCAGTACGCGAGCTTGAGGCTGCGGGAGCAGATCGAAGCCTCGGCCAATGTCGTTGCGGAACAGAACGAACGAAAACGCGAGGCCATGGCTGCGGCCTTGAAACAGCACGCCGACGACGCCGTCGAGAGCTTCCGGCACGGCCTCCAAAATACCTTGCATGACTACGCGGAGACCGGAGCGCGCGAACTCGAAGCGCGGCTCGAAGAAGTCGAACACCGGCATTTCGCTGCCATCCGCGATCAATTGAGCATGGAAATCGCCGAGGTCGGCGAGCGGTCGATCGCCGAGGCCAGGGCGAGGCTGGACCGCGCGACCACCGAAGTCTGCGACAATATTTACAAGCAAATCGGAATGGCCACGGTGGCCCTCCAGGACCTCGCTAATCAGGCCCGACAGCGGCTGGAAGGAAGCCTCGACCGGTCGCTCGAGACCCTGAGTGTAAAGATCGAGACGGCGACGGAAGCCAACTTGGGAGAGCTGAAAAAAGAAGTCGGATCGGTGGTGGACGGAATTCGAGAGCGGCTGCGCCAGGCCGCGCAGGCGCTGCAGGTGGAGCCCAACGGGGCTGGTGGAACAACTACCGCCGGGTCCTCCGAGTCTCCAGCCAAAGAATCTCCAGCCGAAGCGTCGCCCAAAGACGCGCTTCAGACGTAGCGCTCAGGCGTGCGGTTTGGCATGCGGGAGTCGCCAGGGTACCATGCGTGGGGTATTTTATAGGTTAGAACCCTACATCTTGTAGTTGATATCCGCATGGTGTAGTGCTAGATTTGTGTACAGCGCCAAGGGGAAAGCTGAAAGCAAGACGAGGAGGGGTACTTCAATGGAGCGAGGTCGACGATGTACTATATCCTCTACGCCTTTCTGGGTGGCGCGCTGGCCGGTTGGCTCGTGAGCCTGACGCATGTCCGTTCGCTGAAGCTGCAAATCGAAGTCTACGAGTATTACATCTACAATCGCATTGGCAGCGAGATGCAGAGGTCGCTTGGTCTCGAAGTGAGCGATTCGCTGCTTCCAGACAACTGAGACGCGCCGGCAAGGCCCATCCACCGCCGCGAGAATCCTTCTCCGCTTTGGCTGTGTGCCGGCATCAGCCTTGGATGCCGGCGAAGACCCCCGGAACCCCTCCCGACTTCCCACTTGAGACTTCCACGCTTCGCAGTTAACCTTCCGGCGTGACGCCGCGTCAACCGCCGCCCCGCCGACTCGAGGGTGAGACGGCGGAATCCTAACCCGCGAAAAACCTACGCGACCCCAGTAAACCTTGCCGGTATCTGGCTTGGTTCACATTCGCTAACCCTTGCATTCTCAACCACTTCGACCACAAGGCCGCCTGGCATGTGGCATGCGAAATCATGGGCGTATCAGTATGGACATCCGGTGTGAAAGCCGGTTGGAGGTGTAACCATGACCAAGCGGAATCTTATCGCCTTGGGATTAGCGTTGACGCTCGGTGCCGGAATCGGAGCGATAGCGAGCGCACAGACCGCGGCGTCAGCCAATCACCAGGCCACCGCGCAGTCGACGAGCAGCGCCCAAGCATCATCCGAGCAAAGTGGGGCGCTGGATACCAAGCGTGTTGACCTGGCCGAAGGGACCAAGGTCTCGGCCGCACTCGTTTCCAGCGTCGATGCGCGAACCGCCAAGCCGGGCGACCAAGTTGTAGCCCGCGTCACGAAGAACGTGAAGGAACACGGGCGGACGGTGATCAAGAAAGGTGACGAACTCGTTGGCCGAATCACCGATGTGCAAGCGGCCGGGGCCGCGAATGCGGGATCTAGCCTGGGCGTCACTTTTGACCGCCTGGTTCAAGGCAATTCCACGTCACAATTGAACGCCGTCATCAACTCCATCGTCTCGACGCCCAGCGAGCAGCGCGCTGAACAGCGTCAGATGGAGCAGTCTGAAGCGTCGCTGCCAGCCGGCGGACCGGTTATGGCAGGAGGCGGTGGAATGGCTCGCGCTTCGGGCGGCGGAGGCGGAATGCTGGGTGGAGTTGGCTCGACGGTGAATTCAACGACGAGCTCCGCCGGTTCAGCCGCAGGAAGTGTGACGGGCACGGGTCGGGCAGTGGGTTCCACGGTCAACTCCGCCACCAACGCAACGGCGTCAGCCACGGGTAATGTTGCGGGGGCCGCGGCAGGAACGCTCAACGCGAACGGCCGCGGCGGGCTCAGCAATTCGACCAGTGCGCTCGTCGCCACGCCGCGTCACGCGATTCACCTGGACACGCAGGCGGCAGGCAGCCAGCAGGCCGGCACAAGCTCGGTCCTGAGCACACGCAAGGGTGATCTCGCGATCGAGCAGGGCACCGAAGTCCAATTCCGCGTCGTCGGGAGCGCCGGCGCAAAGTAGCCGCAAGTGTGGGGTTCGGGGTTAGTCTCGAGTTGAGATGAGGGGGGCTGCAAAGCCCTTTCCCCAACCTCGGATCATCCTCACGCCAGAACCTTGTTCACGACTTCGCCGGCAACGTCGGTCAGGCGGAAGTAGCGCCCCTGGAACTTATAGGTGAGCCGTGTGTGATCGACGCCCAAGCAGTTGAGGATGGTCGCTTGCAGGTCGTGGATGGGTACGGGATCCTCCACGACGTTGTAGCAGTAGTCGTCAGTCTGGCCGATGGAGATGCCGGGCTTGATGCCGCCGCCCGCCATCCACCAGACGAAACATTTAGGGTGATGGTCGCGGCCGTAGTTGGTCGCGGTCAGCTTGCCCTGGCAGTAAACGGTACGGCCGAATTCCCCACCCCAGACCACGAGTGTGTCGTCGAGCAGCCCGCGCTGCTTCAAGTCCTGGACGAGCGCCGCCGACGCCTGATCGGTACCTTTGCACTGTAGCGCGATATCACGCGGCAGGTCGTTGTGCTGGTCCCAGCCGCGGTGGTAGAGCTGGACGAACCGCACGTTGCGCTCGGCCATGCGACGGGCCAGCAGACAGTTGGCGGCATAGGTGCCAGGCTTACGCGAGTCGGGTCCGTACATCTCGAAAACCGAGTCCGGCTCCTTCGACAAGTCCATGAGCTCGGGCACCGAGGTCTGCATGCGGTACGCCATCTCATACTGGGTGATGCGCGTTTCGATCTCGGGATCGCCGTAAGCGTCGAACCACATCTTGTTGAGCTTCGCGAGGCCGTTGAGCATGCGGCGTCGCGTCTCCTTGCTGATGCCCGGCGGGTCGTCCAGATACAGCACCGGCTCGGCACCGGCCCGGAACCTGACGCCCTGGTATTTCGAAGACAGAAACCCGTTGCCCCACAGGCGCGAAAACAGCGGCTGGTCAGGATTCAGCGCGTTCGCCTGCGAGATCAGCACCACGTAAGCGGGCAGGTTCTGATTCTCGCTCCCGAGACCGTAGCTTACCCAGGCGCCCATGCTGGGACGGCCGGGCTGCTGGAACCCGGTTTGGATGAAAGTGATGGCCGGGTCGTGGTTGATGGCGTCGGTGTTCACGGTCTTGATGATGGCGATGTCGTCGACGATCCTGGCGGTGTGCGGCAGCAGCTCGCTGATCCAAGCGCCCGACTTGCCGGCTTGCTGGAATTTGAAGATGGGCGCTGCCACCGGGAACGACGACTGTCCCGAGGTCATACCCGTGATGCGTTGTCCCTTGCGGACGGAGTCCGGCAGTTCGGTGCCTTGCAGTTCGCGCAGCCGCGGCTTGTAATCGAACAATTCGATTTGCGACGGCGCGCCGGACTGATGTAGGAAAATGACACGCTTCGCCTTGGGCGCGAAATTCGGCATCCCAACTAAACCGCCCGTCTTGGGATTGATAGCAGCGTCCGCCGCCAAGAGGCCATCGGGCCCCAGGAGCGAGGCGAGCGCCGCCACGCCGATGCCTTTGGCGCCACGCCCGAACAACTGCCGCCGCGTCATCCGCAGCCGAATCTCATGGTCTATGTCCATAATTCACTCTCTCATGATCTTCTGTAGCGGCGACCTCTGGTCGCCGTCGTAGCGCGGACCCCCGGTTCTTGCGGCCCGCGGTTCTTCCCGACGCACACCGACAAGCAGCAGACCAAAAGCGAACTCTGCGCTTCACCCTAATGCACGAAAGGGTTGCGAATCCTGACGCCCGCGATCGTCTGCCGGTGGCTGATGTTTTCGCTCAACAATTCGGCGACTCCATCTTGTTCAGCTGCCGCCACAATCATGCCGTCCCAGAAGGAAATCTGCCACGTCTCACTGATCTCCGAGGCTCGGACAACGGTCGCGGGCGTCAAGAACGACCTCACCCACAGGCTGAAGTCGCGAACAATCGCTCGCGCCTCACTCGGGGCCAGCGGCTTCTTGATTTTGCGCGTCACATTTACATAAAACTCTTGGAGCACCTGCGTGCTCAGGTAGCCGGTCCCAGTCTCCCAGAGCTGCACGATGCACTGTTTCGCCCTCTCGTGTTTCGATCCCGAATCGGCATCGTGAGCGTACACGAGAACGTTCGAGTCAACGAAGACCTTGCCGGTCATGAAGCTTCTCACGGCTGGGCACGTTGCCGCCGCCTAGATGGAAACCGGAATCCAGGCGAGCCAGAGCCCTAGCCTTGGCTTGCTGGTATTCCTGCTCGTTGTTGACGAGCCTCTCAAGCTCAGCCGCGAGAAGACCGCTGATGCTGGTGTGCCGCTGTGCGGCAAGCGCCCGCGCGCGCTTCAAAAGCCGGCGGTCAATGGCAAGAGTTATATTCTGCTTCACCGGACCCCCCGCCGTCAGTATACACGTAAAATACGTGAAGAGCCACCGGCCTACTCCTTGGTAATCGTCTCATCCATATTCAGGATGGTGCTCGCGACCACGGTCCAGGCCGCAAGTTCGGCCGGGTCGAGCTTCGAGTTACGCTTGGACGCGCCCACGCTGACGAGCTTCAAAGCCGCTGGCCCGTCATGCCGGTACTCCGCGAGCTCGGCTTTCGCGAGATCGAGCAACACTTGCCGCTCCTGCGTGTCTGGCGTCCGGTCCGTCGCCAGACGGAACTCGAAGTCAACGCGCTTCACCGGATTCTTGCCCGCCTGGAGGATGGCTCTCTCGGCCAAGGCGCGGCTCGCCTCGACGTAAGTCGGATCGTTGAGCAGCGCCAGCGCCTGGAGCGGAGTATTGGTGACGCTGCGGCGCGCCGTACACTTCTCGCGGTCCGGCGCGTCAAAGGTGGTCAGCGCCGGCGGCGGCACCGTGCGCTTCCACACCGTGTACATGCTGCGGCGGTAGAGATCCGCGCCCGTGCTCTCTTTGTAGCTTTGGGCCGTGAAGCCTTCTCCGAACGCCATCTCTTCCCACAACCCTTTCGGCTGGTAGGGATAAACACTGGGCCCGCCGATTTTGTCGTTCAGCAATCCGCTGACCGCGAGCGCGTTATCGCGAACCGTTTCGGCCGGCAGTCGGAAGCGCGGACCGCGCGCCAGCAACCGGTTCTCTGGATCGCGCTCTTCGAGCTCCTTGGTGACGCGCGATGACTGACGATAAGTCGCCGAGGTCACCATCAAGCGCTGCATCGCTTTCACATTCCATCCCGTGCGGATGAACTCCGTCGCCAACCAGTCGAGCAGTTCGGGGTGGCTCGGCGGCTCGCCCTGGGAGCCGAAGTCCTCCGCCGTTTTGACGATCCCGATACCGAAATAGCTCTGCCAGAAGTGATTCACCGCCACGCGCGCCGTCAGCGGATTCCCCGGGTCCACGATCCACTTCGCCAGCGTCAGGCGATTGAGCGGCGCACCGGGCGGCAGCGGCGGCAAAAAAGCCGGGACCCCAGGCGTCACTCTCTCTCCCGGATTGTCATATTGGCCGCGGCCCAGAATGTAGGCGTCGCGCGGCTTCTTCATCTCGGTCATGACCATGGTGGTCGGGATGGACTGCTCGAGTTTTCCTTTCTTGAGCCGCAACTCCTTCAACTGGGCGTACAGCTTGCGATACTGCTCTGGGGCCTCGAACGTCAGGAAGTACTCGCTCAGCCGCGCCTGATGATATTTCAGCCGGTCGGCCTTCTGGCGTTCCTTGGACTCCGCCTTGTCAGTTGAGCCAATTCGCGCTTCCTCGGGAGGCTTTTCGGGCTGAAGACTGGCAATCTCCTCGACCGGCTTTTGAGCGAGCGCGGTGAGCAGGGCGCGCGCCGGCAATCGCACCGCCAGATTCTCCGCTTCGGCGGCGGTGAGCGTCCGGTCGTAAACGCGGAAGTCGTCGATCAACCCCTTGATCGGCCTGCCAATTTCCTTGTCACCGATTTCGAGTGGCGACGAAGTACGAAAGTCACTCGTGAGGTGATCCTTCAGCGCTTGGGTCTCGACGGGCTTGCCATCCAGATACAGCTTGAGGCCGGCAGCTTTGGCCGACCCATCGTAGTCCACCAGCAGGTGGTGGCTCGCCGTCAGGAAAAAGGGCGTGGTGCTCAGCACGCGCTGCTTCGTCTCGACCTCGATGGCGTCGTCCGGCCAATGGCTCGCGAGGCGAACAACGATACGAGAGACGCGCGTAAAGAGCCCGGTGTAAATCGGGTCTTCGACCGCGACTTCGTATCCGCGCCAGTTCGCAGAATGGTCGCGCTTCTGGAGCAGGTCGATGCCCTTGTTGCCTTCCGGATTCACCCACAGCGCGAAGGCGAAGGGTTGATTGCGGGCGAAGTCGCCGGCTCCGCCGAAGTCGACTTGTGTCTCACCGCTGAACTCAGCCGCCTGGCCCACGGCGCCGTCGTCATACACCACGTCGCCGCGCGTGGCTCGGGCATCCAGCCCGTGGCCGGAACTGTCCTTCAAGTTGCCTTCAAACTCGTAGTGCGCCGTCAGGCCCTGGTCAGGCGGCTCGGGCAAGCGGGCGAGCCCCGTCGCGCGCCACTGGTTCTCGAGCGCGACCATATCTTTCTCGGGGACGGCGGCCAGCGTGGCGGCGATCTGGCTCTTCAATCGATCGAGCTCGTGCTGCTGCGAGGGCGTCGGCAATTCGAGCACCGGCGCGGCGTTTCCGGTCTGGCCGTCGAGGCCGCGTTCGGGAACGGTGTTGAAGAAAGCGAAGAAGCGGTAGAAATCCTTTTGCTTGATGGGATCGAATTTGTGATCGTGGCAGCGCGCGCACCCCATGGTGAGTCCCAGCCACGTGGTTGCCGTCGTGCTCGCGCGATCGACGACATACTCCACGTGATACTCCTCGGGAATCGCGCCGCCCTCGAAGTTGATCTCGTGATTGCGGTTGAACCCCGTTGCAATCTTCTGTTCGAGGGTGGCATTGGGCAGGAGATCGCCCGCCAACTGTTCGATGGTGAACTCATCGTAAGGCATGTTGTGGTTGAAGGCGCCGATCACCCAGTCGCGCCAGCGCCACATCTCGCGCAGACTGTCAATGTGGTAGCCGTGTGTGTCGGCGTAGCGTGCGAGGTCGAGCCACTGCATGGCCATGCGCTCGCCATAATGCGGCGAGGCGAGCAGCAGGTCGACACGCTTCTCATAGGCGTCGGGCGAGTGGTCGGCCAGGAACGAGTCGACCTCCGCCGGAGTGGGTGGGAGACCGGTCAGGTCGAAGGTCAACCGGCGTAGGAGGGTGGTCTTATCGGCCTCCGAGGACGGTTCCAGTCCTTCAGCCTCCAGCCGCGCCAGGACAAAATCATCAATAGGGTTGCGCACCCACTTCTTGTCTTTCACCTCAGGCACTGCCGGGCGCTTGGGCGGGACGAACGACCATTCTGTTTCCCACTTCGCTCCCTGGTCGATCCACTCTTTGATGAGTTCGATTTGCTTGTCCGTCAGCGTGCGGCCGGACCAGACCGGGGGCATGTGAAAGGCGGGATCCTTCGAGCTGACCTTCTGGTAGAGCCGGCTTTGGGCGGCGTTGCCCGGCACGATGACCTTGTAGCCGCCACGGTCGACGAAGAGGCCTTCCGTCTCGTCGAGGCGCAGCTTGGCCATCCGCTGTTGGGCGTCCGGACCGTGGCACTTGAAGCAGGTATCGGAGAGAATGGGGCGGATCTCGCGGTTGAAGTCCACCGGCTTGGCAGACGGCTCTGCGGGCGCTACCGAGGCTCCGTGTGTGGCGCTCATCAGCCACGCAAGCGTGATCGAGAGCAACAGACCCAACAGCAACCGGGGTTTCAACGTCGAGTCCCTCCAGCCACCCACGGCCGTGGGAGAGATTGCCGCGGTTGCTCAACTATAGATAAGTGCGTTTCGAAAATCCAGCCGTTTATATTCCAATCGAGCGCCCCAAAAGTCCCAACCGCCCTTCACAGTGTGAACTCTCATGCGCGCCAGAAATGTGTTAGATTCAAGCGCCCGTTTTGGGCTTTGTTGACCTCCGTTCTGGGCAGGCATCATGAAACTAAACTCGTATCTAGTGAAGAATACCGTGGTCGCCGCATTGGGCGGCCTCCTCTTCGGATTCGACACCGCGGTGATCGCCGGGACCACTCACGCCTTGACGGATACCTACCATCTCTCGCCCGCCTCCCTCGGTCTGACGGTGGCCAGCGCGCTCTGGGGTACGATCCTGGGAGCGATGCTCGCTGGAATCCCCGGCGACCGCTACGGCCGGCGCGACAGTCTGCGCGTGATGGCGGTGTTCTATCTGGTTTCAGCCCTGGGCTGCGCGTTCGCCTGGAACTGGTACGCGCTGGTGCTGTTCCGGCTTATCGGAGGACTCGGTATCGGCGGCTCCTCGGTGCTCGGTCCGATGTATATCGCGGAAATTGCCCCGGCGAGCTGGCGTGGAAGGCTGGTAGGCTTCTTTCAATTCAACATTGTCGCCGGGATCCTGCTCGCGTACTTCTCCAATTATGTCATCGGACTGGCAGGACTCGGCGCGGCGGAGTGGCGGTGGAAGCTGGGGATCGCGGCGTTCCCGGCGGCGCTGTTCTTCCTGATGTTGTTCATCATCCCGCGAAGTCCGCGCTGGCTCGCCAAACAGCGTCGCGTCGACGAAGCCAGGAACGTGCTCCAGATGATTGGAGAAGAGAATGTCGAGGAAGAAACCCGGCAGATTGTTGAGTCAGTCCATCTCGAGCGCGCCAAGGAACCGCTGTTCGCATGGAAGTACCGGCTGCCCATTTTCCTCGCCGTGTCCATTGGCATGTTCAACCAGCTCTCGGGGATCAATGCAATCCTTTACTACCTCAATGACATCTTTGCGCGCGCGGGCTTCAGTAAAGTCTCCGGCGACCTCCAGGCGGTGGCCGTGGGCGCGACCAACCTGCTGTTCACGACGCTCGCGATGTCGGTGATCGACCGCGTCGGCCGCAAGACGCTGCTTCTGATCGGTTCGGTGGGCACCGCAATCTGTCTCGCGGGAGTCTCCGCCGTTTTCTTCACGGCTCGACATGAGCGCCTTCTGGTGTGGCTGCTGATGGGATACATCGCGTGTTTCGCCTTCTCACAGGGTGCGGTCATTTGGGTCTACATCAGTGAAGTGTTCCCAAACAGGGTGAGGGCGACGGGACTGAGCCTGGGGAGTTTTTCGCACTGGTCGATGAACGCGCTCATCTCCGGAATTTTCCCGCTGATGGCGGCGTCCTCGGGAGCCTATCCTTTCGTCTTCTTCTCGCTCATGATGGTCCTGCAGTTCTTTGTGGTCCTGTTCCTGTATCCCGAAACCAAAGGCGTCACTCTGGAAGCTATGCAAAGCCAACTAGGGATGGAGTAGCGCCGGTTGCGAGGTATCTCACCTGTGGCTCTGTTCGGCGCGATTGAAGCAGGCGGTACAAAATTCGTGTGTGCGATCGGAACGGGCCCGCGCGATCTCCGCGCGCGTGTTGAATTCCCGACGACGGCACCTGCGGAAACCATCGCCCGCGTCACCGCATTCCTGACGGAGCAGGCGCAGCACGAATCGCTCGCCGCAGTCGGCATCGCGTCCTTCGGGCCCATCGACGTGAACCCGGCATCACCGCGCTTCGGTTACATCACTAGCACGCCCAAGGCCGGCTGGCAGAATGTCGATCTGGCGGGTCCTATCCGGCGCGCCTCGAACGCGCCGGTGGCTTTTGACACCGACGTGAACGCTGCGGCGCTCGCCGAGCATCGTTGGGGCGCCGCGCTGGGAGTCGAAACCTTCATTTACATCACGGTGGGCACGGGAATTGGCGGCGGCGGGATGGTGGAAGGACGCTTGATGCACGGAGCGCTGCATCCGGAAATGGGACACATGCGGATTCCGCACGACCACCAGGCCGACCCTTTTCCCGGCGCCTGTCCTTTTCATCGCGACTGCTGGGAGGGGCTGGCCGCGGGTCCAGCGATCGCGGCGCGATGGGGAGGAAAGGGCGAAGACCTTCCACACGACCATCACGCTTGGCAATTGGAGGCGCATTACCTGGCGCTGGGACTCACCAACCTGATCTGCGCGCTTTCGCCGCAACGTATTATCCTGGGCGGCGGCATCATGCGGCAGACGGGTCTCTTCCCTTTGATCCGCACCAAGACCTTAGAGTTGCTGAACAATTATCTTCAAGTGAAAGAGATTGTGGAGCGCATCGATGAGTACATTGTACCGCCCGAGCTCGGTGATGATGCGGGAGTGCTGGGCGGGATCGCGCTCGCGTTGAACCTGGTGAACGCCTGACGCCACGGTGCAGATGATCACCGCCGGGAGAGTTCAGCGGCGAACGGTCATCTGGGCGAGGTCTGGTTCGTAGCCTTCGTCCTCGACGATCGCCTTGACCGCTGAACGCAGCGTCTGGTCGTCGGCGTTCTGTGGCGCATCCCAGTGGCGGCGAGTCACCTCTTCGCCGGTTTGAATGCGAACCAGCCACTTACGCTTGTCCTTGTCCCACGAGACTTCCAGACTGTCTGGCCGCATGGATAACCTCCGCCTGAGATACGCAAGACGCTACCAGCAAATGCACCGTTCGGCAAGCCTCACCTTCTACTCGCTCGTACGAACAGCCCGATCGTATCCCGTCATCTCGAGGTATCCTTCACCTTCAATCGGAGACCCGAGCTTGATTCCTTTGGCGCGAATCGCTCCCTCCCAGTAGGTGGGCGCGAAACGGCTGCCGCTCACGAATTCCTGCGGCTCGAGCGGTGTGGTCGTCTCGAGCCTCAAGCTCAGCGAAGGAACCTCCACGCGCCATGCGATGGGGTACGTCGCGTGCGTTGCCGGGCTGGTCCACGTGCGCCCGGGATCGAGTTGGAAATCCGTCACCCGCAGATGACGGGCGTGGCCACTCGCATCGACATACGTTCCGGCAGAATAGGGATCGACCGTGCCGTCACTGCGACGCAGTTCGTAAAGCATCAACTCGGTCCCATCGTTGAACTCGAAACTGAACCAATCCCAGCCGACCTGATCCTTATCCAGAAGCTGGCTGAAGAACTCGTGGTCCATCCAGGAGAGGCCTTGGACCTTGTAGGTTTCCCCATCCAGCGTGATTTCCCCGCTCGTTACGAGCCGCGTCAACGAAATGTAGTAGGATGCATGGCCCGCTCCTTCGCTCTTCTGACTCACTCCGTCCACGCCGTTGATCACCGGCGGTTTCGCGGACTTGAGCGCGAGTTCCAGCGTGAAGCGGTCGGCAACTGCTCGAAGACTCTGCGTGTCACCGTGCCACTCGATGCTCCAGTTTCCATTCCAGATGCGCGACCGCTCGAGGTCGGCGCCCGCGAGTCCGGGTCCGGCGCGATTCAGGCGTTCGGTCGAGAGATACTGCCGTCCGGCGATGTCGCTCAAAGCCAGGTGAGCGAGATACACATCCTCAACGTCCCACGGCGAGGTCTGGACGGCGTCGCGCGCCACGCCCTCGCGGAAGAAAGTGAGCTCGAAACCAAAGGGACGCCCATCGCTCGACCGCAGATTTCCCATGTAGTACCACCACTCCGTCTGAAAATCGGGGTGATTGAAGTTGTCGCGCGGAAAGACGAAATGGTATCCGGGCACTGCGACTCGATAAGGCGTCTGCGGCGCGGAAAGAAACAGGAGGATCGAGGGCCAGACCCAGGGCATTCGCATCATTCCTCGTGGATGACCTCGATGGGCCGAAGGCGCATCGCGAGGCGGGCGGGATACAGCCCGGCCGCGACCGTCGCCGCGTAAACCAGCGAGAGCGCGCTCACCAGTACCGCGACTGGCCAGTGGAACTGGATGGTCCAGCCGAAAGACTGCTTGTTGATGACGTAAATGAGAATCAGCGAGAGCAGGAAACCGAGCGCCAACCCCGCCAGGTTGGCCAGGAGACCGAGCAGTCCGGCCTCGAAGAGAATCAGGCGTCGAATCTGCCCGGCGGCGCCACCCAGGAATCGCAACAGTCCGAGTTCGCGCCGCCGGTCGATGACCAGCGCGAGCAGCGCGCCGACGATCCCCATCACCGCCACGAGAATCGCGATGGCCTCGAGCGCGTAGGTGATGGCAAAGGTGCGGTCAAATACGCGCAAGGCTTGCGCCCGCAGGTCGCGATTCGACACAACGATGACCTTGCGCCCAGCCGTGACACGTTCGACGGCGCGCCGCACGTCTTCGAGCCGGGCGCCCGGCGCGGCGTAGACGGCAAGTCCGGAGGGCGCCGGGTCAGGAAGATACTTGAGCAGCGTCGAGCGGTCCATCAAGATGTAGCCGCGCTCGTCCGCGTAATCGTAGTAGACGCCAAGGACCCGAAACGCGTGCGACTCCTCGCCGAGCGGCAGAGTTATCATGTCGCCGGCGCGAATGTGGTGCTTGCTCGCGAAGGGCTCGCTCACCACCGCGTCGTCGCCCATGCCCAACCGCTTGAAGATCTCACCGGAACTTCCGCCGGAGAGAAATTCACGGCGGCCGTATCGCGCCGTCAACTCCGAGTCCACGGCGGCGAGCGTCGCGGGCAATCCCTGATAGCTGATGGGGTACGCGCGAAGCCAGGCGACGGCCTCAACGCCCGGGAGCGCTGCCAGCCGATGCTCGATGTCCGGCGACATCGTCGGATGCAAGTCAGGTCCCGCGGGACCGGCTGGACGCAGGTATAAATCGGCCTGAAGCTGGTTCTCGACCCAGATCTGAACGGTTTTGCGGAAGCTGCCGACCATTATCCCGACACTCACCATCATGGCGACAGCGGTTGCAAGCGCCCCGACCAGCACCGACGTGCGCCGGAGCGAGGCGGCGAGACTGCGCGACGCGAGTAATCCTTCCGCGCCCAGAGCGCGGCCGAGTGTCGTCGAGCTCAGCGACATTACGGCAGCGACCATCGCCGGGATGGCGAGCGCCGAAGCTGCAACCAGGAGCAGCGCGCTGAGATAGCCAAAGACCGGCTTGCCCTCGACCGCCGGCAGCCGCGACGTTAGCGCGGCCGCGAATCCCAGCAGCACCGCGAACACGAGATCCCTTCGTTTGCGAACGCTCACCTCGTATTCGCGGCGACCATGCGCCATGGCCTCCGTGGGAGGAACTCTCGCCGCCTCGCGGGCCGGTGACATTCCGGAGGCGAGAGCGGCGCCCACGCCGACGGCAAGGGCGAGCATGACGGAAGACGGCGAAAGTACAATGGGACCTGGGCGGCTGCTGACGTAGAGGGATTGCACCGTGCGGCCGATGAGTTGTACCGCGGCCGCGGCCATCGCGCGGCCCAGTCCGAGGCCCACCAGTCCTCCCGCCAGCCCAAAGCACGCGGACTCGGCGAAGAACGCACCGAGGATTGTGGCGCGGCTCGCGCCCAGGGCGCGTAGAATCCCGATTTCTGGCCGACGGCGCACCACCGACACGGAGATGGTGTTGTAGATCAGAAACGCCCCGACGATCAGCGCGATATAACTCAGAACGCGGAGATTCAAACGGAACGCTTCGAGCATACGGCGATTCTCTTCGCGCCGCGCACCCTGCCGGTCGAGCGCCACGCCCAGAGGCAGTGCGTCGCGCAGGATTCGCTCCCACTCCTCGATGCCCGGCGTGCGGGGCGCCTGGACGAGGATCCGGTCAAGCCGTGCGCCGCGGCCCAGCACCTGCTTCGCGGTCGCCATGTCCATCACCACGGCGCGGCTCTCGCCCGCATCGCCCGGCTTGGCCGCAAGCAAGCCGCGAACCGTGTAAGTGGATTCGCGATCGTTCATGATCAGGCGGACCTTCTCTCCCGGTTTCAGGCCGAGACTCGGAGTCACCCACACCGCATCGCGAAAGTCGAGAGCGCTCCTGCCGGCTGGAGCGCTCTCACGCGTCTCCAAAGCATCCGCCACCATATCGACCCCGATAAGCGGTACGGTCTCGCCCGTGTCCGCGAGGAGGGCGCTGTCTTCGATGCGGGCGTGCACACGCAGCGGATAAGGCAGCGTGACGAGTTTCACCAGCACGTCGTCCGGCACGCCACCCACCGCGGTCACCTCAAAATCGGCAGCGCCCGTCAGCGTCTCAACCGAGGAACGGAACGAGCCGGTCGCGGCGTCGCCAGCGAGGTCGATGGCCACAACCACACCCACGCCGAGCGCCACCGCCAACACCGTCAGTGCGGTGCGGACCTTCTCTTTCGCGAGCGGTCTGAGAAATAGCCGGAAAAACAGTCGCCAGGTATTCATTCAAGCGTGCCGTATCTCTTCGATTCGCCCGTCGCGCAGCCGGACGACAGCGCGAGCGGCTGCGGCGAGCTCCGGACTGTGGGTCGCCATCACGATGGTTGCTCCCAGCTCCGCGTTCAGACGCCGCAGAACTTCCAGGATGACGTTACCGGTAGCTGAATCGAGGTTGCCGGCCGGCTCATCAGCGAGCAGTAGCTTAGGAGAATGAACGAGGGCGCGCGCGATACCCACACGCTGCATCTGTCCGCCGGAAAGCTGATGCACGAAGCGGCCGGCGAGCGGTTCCATTTCGACACGTCGCAGAATCTCAAGCGCCGCGTCGCGGGCGTGAGCCCGGCCCGCGAGCAGCAGCGGCAACTCAACGTTCTCAACCACCGTGAGCGTGTGCAAGAGCTGAAAAGACTGGAACACAAACCCCACCTTGGTGCGCCGTAGCCGCGTGAGGCCGGCATCATCGAGGCTCGAGGTTACGACTCCATCCAGCCGCACCTCGCCCGAGGTCGGGAAGTCCATGGCGCCAGCCAGGTTGAGCAGCGTCGACTTGCCGCAGCCGCTGCGGCCGACGAGCGCCACGAAATCGCCCTCGGCAACTTCGAGTGAAACGCCGTCGAGCGCGCGGACCGGCTGACCGTCGTTGACGTAGTCCTTGGTGACGCGATCGATTTGGAGGAGAGGCGAGGTCACCGAACAAACTTCCGCGATCACGCGACAACCCGATTTCGCGCCGCATCCCACACCGTCCGCATGCCGCGCTTCAGCGCAATGTTTCCGATCCATGAAGTGCGCGCCGCCTCCACCCCGGCCTGAATCGGGGCGTTCGGAGTCTTGCGGCTGCGCACACAATCGAGGAAGTTCTTGACGTGGTCGGCGGTGCCATCGTGTTCGTTGCGCACGTAGATTTCGGGTTCGGGCTCCGAGGTGCCCGGGACTGATTTAACGCCCTCGGGATAAACGGCCAGGTGAGCGCGGTCGATCTTGAGCGTCGCCTGGCTGCCTCGGAACTCGATTCCGCCGTCGTCGATCCCGTTCTGCATCGCGCCCGTGTAGGTCACGATGAAGTCCCCGGGAAATTCGTAGACCGCGGTGATGGTGTCAGGACACTGCCACTTCATGAGGTAGACGTCCCCGGTGGTGGTCGCGGTCTTGGGCGCGGGCTGGCCCATATACCACTGGATGACGTCGATCCAGTGGGTCAGCAGATCGGTGAGAATGCCGCCGCCGAAGTCCCAGAAGAACCGCCACCAGACGAATTTTTCAGGCGTGAACGCCTGCTGCGGCGCGTCGCCCAGAAAGCGCTTCCAGTCGAGCTTCGACACGTCGATCTCCCCCAGCGCATTCCAGCCCCTGGGCGTGAAGTAATTCTGATACCAGTAGGTGTGGACGAAGGTGACTTTGCCGAGCTTGCCCGAGTCGACGATTTGCTTGCCGAGAATGTAGTGTTCCCAGCTCCGCTGCTGCATCCCTGTCTGCACCACCCGCTGAGTCTCCTGGACGGCGCGAATCATCTCCGGCCCCTCGTCGAGCGAATGAATCGCCGGCTTCTCGCAGTAGACATCCTTGCCGGCGTGGATCGAGTCGATGAGCATCGGCTTGTGCCAGTGGTCGGGCGCCCCGATGACGACCGCGTCAACGTCCTTGCGGTCGAGGACTTCGCGGTGGTCGAGGTAAGGCTTGGCCTCCGACCCGGCGATCTGGAGCGCAGCGTCGCGGTGCGGCTCGTAGACGTCGCAGACGGCGACAATCTCGGTTTCAGGAACGCGCTTCACGAGCGACATCAGATACTGCGCGCGTTCCCCCGTCCCCAGCACGCCGACGCGGATGCGGTCGTTCGCTCCTAGTGCACGCGCCGGGGCAAGCCCGCCGAGCACCGCGGCGCCGGCGCCGGCCGCCGCCGAGTTCTGTAGGAATTCCCGCCGGGAAAGACGATTGATTCTGTTCATATCGAAGCTCCTGAGAGGGTCTAGTGTTTTGCGAAGGCCCATGGCACACTCCTGAGCGACCATGCGACGGCGCATTTCAAACTGTACCATCTGCCAGCTGGCGCGGCGCTCGCCACGGGTGGCCATTTTAACGCAGAGTATGGCCCGGCGTGCGGCGCAGTGTGTGGCCATCGTCGCCTTGCTGGCATCAGGCTCGGCGGCAGCGCAGCGCGTCATGCCTCCGCACTCGATGATCCGCGTCGGGGGCGTAGTGACGGACGAGACGGGAGCGCCGATTCCTGACGCCAAGGTCGAGGTCGAGAGCGGCGCTTTCCGCGCGACCACGACCACGAGCCAGCAAGGCCAGTTCAACTTTGAGTTGCCGAGTCCGGCGGTTTCGCCCATCGCAAACGGGACCATCACGGTCGGCGCACAGGGTTTTACCCGACTCAGGCATCCGTGGTCGAGCCGCGATGCTGACCTCGCGCACCTGAATCTGGTCCTCACGCCGGCGGGCGTTTCCGAAACCGTGACGGTGACGGCGACGCGCACCGCAATGCGCCTGAGCGATACAGCGGCGGACACCGTGGTCCTGACTCCCGCCGATCTCGCGGCCACGGCGGCCCTGACCCTCGATGATGCCTTGCGCCAGGTGCCGGGCTTCTCGCTGCTCCGCCAGTCCGGGAGCCGCGCGGCGAATCCCACCTCGCAAGGTGTCTCACTGCGCGGCGTGGGTGCGAGCGGAGCCAGTCGGGCGCTGGTGCTCGCGGACGGCATCCCGCTCAACGATCCTTTCGGAGGCTGGGTCTACTGGCACCGCGTCCCGCGAGAGTCGGTAAGCGGCGTGGAGGTAGTGCGCGGCGGCGCCTCGGACCTCTACGGCAACTACGCGATGGGTGGCGTGGTGAACGTCGTCACGCGCCAGCCCGTGGACACGGCGCTATTCTTTGAATCCTCGTACGGCAACGAAGCCACGCCGGACGCCTCACTCTCCTCCAGCCTCCGGGCCGGGCGCTGGGCGGTGGGCTTCGACGGTGAAGCCTTCCATACCGACGGTTACGTGCTCGTACCCGACTCGATCCGCGGCCCCGTTGACAATCAGGCCGGGTCCGACAACCGCGCCGGCAGTCTGCGCCTCGACCGGATCATCTCCGAGAACGCGCGCGTCTTCGCGCAGGCGTCGATTTTCGGCGAGGCGCGCGCCAATGGCAAGGTCGACGAACGCAACGACACTCATGTGAGGCAACTGGCGCTGGGCGGCGACTGGCAGTCGGACGCACTGGGCTCCTTCGCCGTCCGCGCCTACGGCGGCCCTGAAGTCTTCAACCAGAACTTCTACGCGGTGGCGCTCGATCGCAGCAATGAGACACTGACGCGGGTGCAGCGCGTCCCCGTCCGGCGGCTGGGTGGTTCAGCACAGTGGTCGCGGCCGGTAGGTACCCGCCAGACGCTGGTGGCCGGCATTGATGCCCAGGAGGTGCGCGGCTCGAGCGACGAACTGGCATACGCGCCGCTGCCGCCCGTTTCGGCCGTCATCGAACCGAGCCACTTGACGTCGGCGATCGGAGTGGGGGGACGCCAGCGCACTTTCGGGCTCTTCGGCGAAGACGTTGTACGCCTCACGCCGCGCTGGATCGTGACCGTGGCGGCGCGCTTCGATCACTGGCGCAATTACGACGCGCTAAGCGCGACGCGGCCGCTCGCCAGGCCCGGCCCGCTCAGCGTGATCGACTTCCCCAACCGCACCGAGCAGGCGTTCAGTCCGCGCCTCTCCGTCCTGCGCAAGGTCAACGACCACGTTTCGTTGACCGCTTCGGGCTACCGCGCCTTCCGCGCGCCCACTCTCAACGAGCTCTACCGGTCGTTTCGCCTGGGCAACATCCTGACGCTCGCGAATTCCAACCTTACGGCCGAACACCTGACCGGCGCTGAAGCGGGCGCGCTGGTCACCGCGCTCGACAACCGGCTCAGCGTACGCGGCACTTTCTTCTGGAGCGACATCACGCGTCCCGTCGCCAACGTCACTCTCAACGTGACGCCCACTCTCATCACCCGCGAGCGCGAGAATCTCGGCCGCACCCGCTCGCGCGGAGTCGACCTGGACGCCACCATCCAGCTCGCGCCTGACTTCACCCTCTCCGGAGGCTACGAACTGGCGAACGCGCGCGTGGTGAGCTTTCCGGCAAACCCCGCGCTCGTCGGCCTGTTCATTCCTCTGGTACCGCGGCAGCAGGCCACGTTCCAGCTTCGCTACTCGAACCCGTCCTCCGCCAATCGGTGGACGCGGTTGACGTGGGGGATCCAGGGCAGAGCGGTAGGGGCTGACTACGACGACGACCAGAACACGCTGCGCCTCGGCCGCTACTTCTCGCTTGACGCGCTGGTATCGCGCCCTCTGACTCGGGGCTTTGAGGTGTTCGCCGCCTCGGAAAATCTGCTCAACCAGCGCTACGATGTGGGCCGCACGCCGGTTGAGACGCTGGGACCGCCCGCTCTGGTGCGGGCCGGCATCCGGCTCGAGCTCCGCGGACGTTAGTTACTGCACGCGCACTTCAGGGCTGGGAGCCTGCGCGCTCATCATCTGGAAGAAGTAACCCTGGCGCTCGAATAACTCCTGCGGCGCCCCTTCCTCGATCACCTGGCCGTCGCGGATGGCGATGACGCGATCGACGTCAGTCATCATCGACTGCCGGTGCGCGATGATCAGCGTGGTGCGGCCACGGGTGAGGTCGAGCAGAGTACGCTTGATGGCCGCTTCCGTCTTGAAGTCGAGGTTGGCCGTCGCCTCGTCGAGAATCAGCAATCGGGGATCGGAAAGAAAGGCGCGAGCCAGTAGCACGCGTTGGCGCTCGCCCATCGAGAGCTCGTAGCCGCGCTCGCCCAGCAGCGTCGCGATGCCCTCCGGCAGTCGCTCGATGGCGGAGCTGAGGCCCGCCTTGAACGCCGCCTCACGAACTTCTTCGTCCGTCGCGTTCAGGCGCGAATAGCGGATGTTCTGCGCCAGGGTATCGTGGAAGATCGTGCCCTCGGGAGAAACCACGCAGACTTGCTTCCGCCAGCGATTAAGATCCATGCGGGCGAGATCATGCCCGTCCGCCGTGATCGTGCCGGACTGAGGCGCGTAGAGCTGGACGAGCAGGTCGGCGATGGTGGTCTTCCCAGCCCCGGACGGCCCAATCAGCGCCGTCACCAGTCCAGGCTCGAGCGTGAAGCTGACGCCCTTGAGCACCGGGCGTTCCTCGCGGTAACTGAACTCGACGTTGTGGAACTCGACGCGGCCTTCGTTGATCTCAATCGGCTTGCGGTCCCCGCCTTCCTCGGGCACTTCGAGCAGGCGGAAAGCGCGCAGGAGCGATGCGACGTTGCGCTGCATGGCAGCGTAGAGCGCCGTCAGGTTGTGCACCGGCAAGTAGATACGGTCGAGGTAGGCCATGAACATGACCACGTCGCCGGGCGTCAACTGATGCTCGAGAGCGCGCATGCCTCCCACACCGAGCACAAGTCCTTTTGAGCCGTAGATCAGCAGGTTCTGGAGGAACGTGTAGCGCGTTTCCACGCGCTGGCGCCGCAGGTAGGTGCGAAAAGCGTTGTGCATGGTCGTCGCCGTGCGCTGTAGTTCGTAGTCCTGATTGGCGTGGGTGCGCACCGTCTTGATGCCGGCGATCACTTCCTGGATGCGGCCGGACACGTCGTCCCAGAGCGCGTAGTAATCCTCCAGATGCCCCTCGAGGTGGCGCGTCATCCGCACCGTGACCAGCAGATAGACGAGCACCGCCAGCAGCACCACCAGCGACAATTGCAGGTTCACGGAGAGCATCACGATGATGATGGCGCTTGCGGTGAACAGTTCCGACCAGACCTCCTGGGTGACCGCGGCATACAGTGGCGCCATCTGGTCCGACTGGTCGATCTGGCGGGCAATCGTCCCGGAGGGCCGCTGGGTGAAGTAGGAGAAAGGCAGGCCGAGTACATGATGGAACGTCTTGAGGATGAAGTTCTCCTCCATATCGTTGGTGGTGTGCGCCACCAGCAGGTCGGCAGCAGCCGTGAAGAACTTCGCCAGCACAGCCGCCGCCAGCAGCACCAGCACGCCCAACCAGAGCGTCCGCATGGCGTGCGAAACCGTTCGCGGCGGCAGGACGGGAGGTGTCGCGCTCGGCTTGACGGCCTCCGCCAGTTGTTGCGCCACTTGCCTCCGCAGCCGACGCAGCCGGCTGCGGCGCGAGGTCAGCTTGGCTGATGCCGTTTTGCCTGATGTTGATTTGGCTTTAGACGCGCCCGCCTGGGATGTCCGGGCAGCGAGCGAGCCGGGCGCTGCCCTTGCAGGAGCCCCAGGCGCGGTTGGCGCCGGGTGCTGTGCGGCGCCCGAGGGACCAGAGGTCGTCGCCGGCGTCGATTCCTGATTCGCTGGAGACTTCGCTGCACTTGGGGCAAGTGTGGGCGGCGGCGTCAGTGCCGGCTGAGCAGCCGTTGGCGGGTTGGTTGGCGTCACGGATGGCGCCGGAGCCTCCGCTTCCTCTTCTGCTCTGCCGCTGCGCAACTCCTCGAGAATCTCCGGCCAAAGGCCTGACGCCTTGCTGACGAACACTCCCGCGATGTCGTTGATGATGGCGCGGTAGACCCATGGCTCAACCAGTTCGCCTAGCGCGCCCAGCGACGTGAGCAGCGCGACCAGCAGCAGCCTGCCGGCAAACGGACGCGCGACCTGAACGAGACGCCTGAGGATGTGCATTAGGACCTGGGCAACCTGGCTTGGATACCGCTCCTATGGTACCCCGGCGCGCCTTCCCCGACAATACTGTTGGCAGGCCCGCGCCGTGCGATGCTCCTCTAGCGTCGAGCAGCGCGCGTCCGTGTGTCGTAAATGTCAACTATTCAATGACTTACATTTGAGCTTGGAGGACTCGCCCCGTTCCCGGCTAGGCCGTCATCTCCTGTCTTCGCTTCTCACTCAGACACCTCAAACCCACAGAGTGGATACGACGTACGCTTCCAATCCCACCTCCCGCTAATTGTTTGACACGCTGCCGAGTGGCCGCTTAACATGGATTCTCATTCTTATCAGCCTAATTTAAGGGAGGTCAGCAGAATGGCGGTTAAGGTTGGAATCAACGGGTTTGGACGTATTGGGCGGAACATCCTGCGTGCGTCGCTCAAGGACCCGAGTATCGAGTACGTTGCCGTCAACGACATTACAGACCCCAAGACGCTCGCGCACTTGCTGAAGTACGACTCCGTGCTGGGGATTCTGGACGCCAAGGTGGGTCACGGAGAGGACTGCGTCACCGTCAACGGCCGGCACATCCGCGTCTTCAAGGTCAAGGACCCCTCGGAAATCGACTGGTCGTCGCTGGGCGCTCAGATCGTGGTGGAATCCACCGGCCTCTTTACCGACGCCAACCAGGCGAAGAAGCACATCCGCGGCACGGTGAAGAAGGTCATCATCTCCGCGCCCGCCAAAAATGAGGACATCACCGTGGTCCTGGGCGTGAACGACGATAAGTACGATCCCGCCAAGCACCACGTCATCTCCAATGCCTCCTGCACCACCAACTGTCTGGCCCCCGTCGCCAAGGTGATCCATGAGACGTTCAAGATCCAGACTGGCTCCATGACCACTATCCACGCTTACACCAACGACCAGAAGATTCTGGACGCCCCGCACAAGGATCTGCGCCGCGCTCGCGCCGCCGCCGTTTCCATCATCCCCACCACCACCGGCGCCGCCAAGGCCGTCGGCCTGGTGCTGCCCGACCTCAAAGGCAAGCTTGACGGGTACGCCATGCGCGTGCCCACTCCCAACGTTTCACTCGTCGACCTGGTGGCGTTCGTCGAGAAAGCGACCACGACCGAAGAGGTGAACGGCGCGCTGCGCAAGGCGGCGGAAGGCCCACTGCGCGGCATCCTGGAGTTCTCGACCGATGAACTGGTCTCCATCGACTTCCGCGGCAACCCCAACTCCTCCATCGTCGACGCGGGATTCACCAAGGTGATCGGCACCAATTGCGTGAAAGTGACGGCCTGGTACGACAACGAGTGGGGCTACTCGTGCCGGGTCCGCGACCTGATCAAGTACGTCGCCGCAAGGCTTTAACGCCGTAGCCACGGCACGGTGTTCGTGCCGTGGGCTTCTGGGAGAATTTCCAGTGTTCGTGAACTGGAAGCGCTCGCTAACTCTCGTGGGTCTGGCGTTCGTCGCCTTGGCCGTCGATGCCGGCCCTGCCACAGGCAGCGCGCGACGCTGGGCCAAGGCGATGAAGTCAGGCAGCGCGGCCTACCAAGAAGCCGATTTCGCCAGCGCTGAAAAGCAGTTCAAGATCGCGCTGAAGGAAGCTCTGAAGTTCGAGATGGGCGATCCAAGGGCCATTCAGACGCTCATAGCGGTAGGGAATCTTTACCGCGCGGAGAATAAGCTGGATGTGGCTGACGGGATCCTTCGGAACGCTCGCGTCGTAGCCGAGGTTTGGCGCGGACCCACAAGTCCCGAGTTGGCCGCGACCTTAAACGCTCTGGGCGCCGTCGAGGCGAGCTGGAACCAGTTCTCCGAGGTCTCTGAGGCTGAGAATCTCTTGAGGCAAGCGCTGGCCCTGCGTGAAAAGCTGCGGGGACCTGATGACCCTGACGTTGCCACCACGCTTCGCAATCTCGGTGAATTGCTGACCAACGAGTTCCGGCCGCGGTACGCTGAGGCCGAGCCCCTGCTCAAGCGCGCGCTAGCGATCGAGGAGAAAGCCCTGGGACCTGACGATCCGGCAGTGGCGAGCACTCTCGACGATCTGGGGGTGTTGTACATGGCGGAGGGACGATACAGGGAAGCCGAGCCACTCGAACGGAACGCGGTCGCCATCTTTGAGCGCACGCTTCGACCCGATCATCCCGATGTCGCCTGCGCGTTGCAACACTACGCCGCGCTGCTGCGCCAGATGCATCGAGATTCCGAAGCTGACTCGTTCGACGCCCGCGCTTTCGCCATCGCAACGAACCACCTTTCGTCTCGCCACGATCCCTGAAGCGGCCGTAGCCACGGCACGGTGTTCGTGCCGTGGGCTTTGTTCGAAGAGGAGCGGAGGGGAGAACTCCAGTGACAAGGCTGGCCTGCCTCCTGTATCCTCTCCGGGATGAAAGAGGTAGCGGAGCTGCTCAACGCGATGCGCGGCGCCGGTGTGATCAGCCAATACGCGTTGTTCGGCGCGATAGCGCAGATGAGGTATACCGAACCCGTGGCCACGTTGGACGCCGATGTCCTGGTGGCCGTGCCGCCGCCGCAGGGGCTGGACGTGTTGAAGCCAATCTACGAGTTTTGTGCCGCCCGAGGACTTCAGCCTGAGGGCGAAGCTATTCGCGTGGGCGCCTGGCCGGTGCAGTTTGTCCCCGTATTCAGCCCGCTCACTGAGGAGGCTTTGGAACAAGCGGAGACCGCGGACTTCGAGGGCACACCGATTCGCGTGGTGCGCGCTGACCACTTGGCGGTGATGGCGCTAGGTGCGGGCCGAGCCAAAGACCTTGCCCGGATTCTGGCGTTGCTGGAATCGGGCAGCGTGAGCCGCGAGCAAGTAGCGCGGCTGGCCGCCCGGCACGGATTGGCCGATGCGTGGACGCGGTTCGAGGCGAGGTTCTTGAATGACTGACACGCGCAAGCTGCTCGAGCGCCAAGCCGCATGGCAAAAAGGGCGCGCAGCGCTGACGTGGCCTGAGAAGGTTCGCATGGCTGAATCCGTTCGCGAGTGGGCGGCAAAATTCCGCCGCACCCGGCCGCCGACGACGGACGGCGTTTCGGCGTCGAGAGACCCTGAGACTGGCGAAATCCAGGCTCCGCGAAGCGAGTAGCCGAGTGTTTTGGCCGTGGCTGGAAGGCAGTAGGCAGTCGACGGCAGGTCCTCACTTCTCGCGGCGGCTTCGTCGCGAACAGGGGGCAAGCGCCCGTTGCGGAGGACGGCGAAGGCACGCGTGAAGCGAGACGTGGCGCGAGCCCGCCGTTGAGATGTCGAGCAGCGCAAATCGCAGACAAGCTGAAGAACGCACGTCTGCGCCATCCCGCAGAATGAACCTCGGTTTAGAAAAGCCTCTGGACGAAGTGCTAAGACGGTCTCTGCGGACACTGTTTGGCGACCTTTCGTCGCCTTCTTGGTACGGACGCGAGCGGGAGATCGTAAGTCTGTTTGCCTTTGGTCATCTGGTTCGCTTATGCAGGAAATCGGGAGTGTTGTTTGACCCGGCGCAGATCGGTATCGAAGTTGCTGTTCCTCAGATCAACAGGAAGTCTGGAGCAAAGGCGTACGTTTGCAAAGATGTCGTCATTTGGCGTAGTCCCAAGATGACTAGCTGGAACACGGAAGGCCGGAGGAACCTGCTGTGTGTTATCGAGTTTAAGAGCATTAACAGAAACGATGCCAAGACCACGGAGAGACGAAAGAAGGCTGAACACAGAAGCGACGTCGACTGGCTATGCCGCACGTCGAAGCTGGCCGCAGGGTTCGTGGGTTATGCGGTACTCATTGACCAGCGAAGCCGCGTGACCCTCAAGTGTGCGCGGGCTCTTAACGGGAGAGCAGCCAAGAAATGGCTCTCGCTTGGGTGGCGGTAGGCATGGCAGGCGACCACCGATATGGCGAAACTTACCATTCGAGACATCGACCTCCGAGGCAAGCGCGTCTTTATGCGCGTTGACTTCAACGTCCCGCTGAACGACGCGGGCGCGATCACCGACGACACGCGCATTCGCGCCTCACTCCCGACCATTCAGTACGCGGTCGGGCGCGGCGCGCGGCTGATCCTGGCGTCGCACCTGGGACGTCCCAAGGGCAAGCCCAACCCCAAGATGAGCCTCGGTCCCGTCGCGGCGCGCCTGGGAGAATTGCTCGGCAAGCCAGTGGGTTTTGCGGCAGACTGCGTCGGCGCGGCCGTCGAAGCGCAGGCCAGGGCGCTCAAGGATGGCGACGTCCTGCTGCTCGAGAATCTGAGGTTTCACGCTGAGGAGGAGAAGAACGACCCGGGCTTCGCCCGACAGCTTGCGGCGCTGGCCGAGGTCTACGTGAACGACGCGTTCGGGACGGCGCATCGCGCCCACGCCTCGACCGAAGGCATCACGCGCTACCTCAAGCCGGCCGCGGCGGGTCTGCTGATGGAAAAGGAACTCCAGTACCTGAGCAAGGCGGTCGAGAATCCTGAGCACCCTTACGTGGCCATTGTGGGCGGCGTCAAGGTGTCGGACAAAATCGAGTTCTTGCAGCAACTCGTGAGGTCCGCCGACGCGGTCCTGATCGGCGGCGCGATGGCTTATACGCTCCTCAAAGCTCAAGGTGCGGAAGTGGGCAAGTCGAAGGTCGAGGACGACAAGCTGGGCCTCGCCGAGGAACTCTTCGAGGCGGCCTTAATCGAGGAGACTGAGATCCGCCTGCCGCTCGATCACGTAGTGGCCGACCGGCTCGATCCCTCGGCGCAAGCGGAAATCGTGGACGCGCGGAACATTCCCGCCGACCGAATCGGGCTCGACATCGGACCCGCCACGCGCGCCGCCTACGCCCGCGAGATCGCGCGCGCCAAGCTCATCGTCTGGAATGGACCGATGGGCGTGTTCGAAATTCCGCAGTTCGCCGCCGGGACGCTGGCGATTGCGCACGCGGTGGCGGATTCTCACGCCACGTCGATTGTCGGCGGCGGCGACTCGGTCGCGGCGGTCACTCAGGCCGGGGTGGCGTCGAAGATTACCCACATCTCGACCGGCGGAGGCGCGTCGCTCGAGTTCTTGTCGGGGATGAAGCTGCCGGGAGTCGAGGCGCTTTCCGAGAAATCGGCCGCTACCTAGCTGGAGTGTGGGGTAGCTCCAAGCGGGATAACGTGGCCCCTGGGCGCCAGCACGGGTCTGCGGCCCCAACCCCTCACCCGGCGCTCGCGCGCCACCCTCTCCCGCGAGGGGAGAGGGTTGTAATCGCGGATCTACTCTCCCCTCCCCCTTTGCGGGGGAGGGGCAGGGGGTGAGGGGAACGCACTTAAACCAAGGCTCGCGCTCTGGGCTACACGATATCACCCGCTATGCGGGCTTTCGTCTTGCCCGAGTTGAGGCTTCGCCGAGTACTTGACATTCGTAACTTTGGGTGCAGCGTATATTCATATATTAAATGAGGCGTCTACTAGCAGCCCCCTTGGTTGATCCATCCTCAGCCAACGTTCTCCTTGTCCACTTCGGAGACGCGTGCCAAGGCTCGGGTTGGAAGAATACTGGCTTCAAAGCGAAGCCGGAATAGGCATTGTTCTCAATCACTAAGCGCTCTCGTGTACCCTTCCTATTGCGGATTCGAGAGGCAGAAGTCGGAGACGAAAGTCCAGGAGCCGGATAGCCTGAATCGTGGTCGTTGAAGATCCGGAACTCGAGGAACGAACCGAAGAAGTCCTTTAGAATCAGCAAGCCGCTCTGCAAATCACGCAGGGAGTCTACATGCGAAGACCGGTGATTGCCGGTAACTGGAAGATGTACAAGACGATAGCCGCCAGCGAGGAGTACGTCGCGAAGCTCAAGCCGGTGGTCGCGCGCGTGCATCACTGCGACGTCGTGATCGCACCGCCCTTCCCCGCCCTGCGTGCTGCCGCCGACGCCGCTCGCGGGAGCGAGCTTAAGATCGCTGCCCAGGATGTCCACTGGGAGAAGGAAGGGGCGCACACCGGGGACGTCTCACCTGGCATGATCGTCGACGCCGGAGCCACCTACGTGATCATCGGCCACTCCGAGCGCCGACGCGATCACGGGGAAACCGACGAGCAGGTGAATCGCAAGTTGAAAGCCGCACTTCATGCCAGCCTCACGCCCATCGTCTGCGTGGGCGAAACGCTCGCCGAACGCGAAGCCGCCGAGACGCGCGCCGTCCTCGAACGACAGTTTGCCGGCGGGTTTGCCGGGTTGACCCCGCAGGAGTTTTCCCGTATCCTGATTGCTTACGAGCCTGTCTGGGCGATTGGGACCGGGCGCACGGCAACGCCGGTGATGGCGGCGGAGAGCCACGGGGTAATCCGCCAGCTCGCCAGCCGCCAGTTCGGGGAAGGCGCAGCGGCGAGCCTCAGGATTCTCTACGGCGGAAGCGTCAAGCCGGAGAATATCGGCGGGTTGATGGCCCAGGAGGGAATCGACGGCGCTCTGGTAGGCGGAGCAAGCCTCGACCCTGGCTCCTTCGCGGATATCGTGAATTACCCGCGCGCTTGAGGTCGGTATCCAGGCCTCATGTTCCAGGCATGAAGTTCCCGGTGTCGGATCCAAGAGAGGTCGAATGGCAACAGCGGTCATCGTACTCCACATCCTGGTCAGCGTGCTGCTGATCTTGGTGGTGTTGATTCAAGGCGGCGAGAATGTCGATATTACGGCGGCGTTCGGCGGCGGCAGCCAGACGGCGTTTGGTCCGCGGGGAGCGGTGACGACGCTGCAGAGGGCCACCTGGGTGCTGGGCATCATCTTCGTGGTAACGTCAGTGACACTAGCAGTCTGGGCTACCAAGCATTCCTCGGGATCGGTGCTCGAGAACGCGCCGGCCAAGACCGCGCCCAAGACTCCCGGCCCGGCGAAGAAATAAACCGGCGGCCACCTCCACGGTGAAGTCCTGAGGGTAGGTGGTTCGCCGCGCGGCATTGAGAATTTCTTGACGGCCCCATGCGGAAGTGGCGGAATTGGCAGACGCACCAGCTTGAGGGGCTGACGGTCGCAAGACCGTGGGGGTTCGAGTCCCCCCTTCCGCACCATCATTCTTCAGGTCAAGGGTTCGATTTTATCCTGCACCTGCCGGCCTTTCCTCGAGTCCCAGCTCGCGCCCAGCATAGGCCAGGCACTGCCGCACGTTCTCTTCTTCCAGCTTCTGACGCGAATCGCGCGACAGGCCGGACACTTTGGTCAAGGGTTTACTGGACCGATGCTCGCGCACCAGACGCAGGGTTCGCGCGAGATACAGTCCACCGCGGTCAGGAAACGACGCCCAGTATTTGTCAGTGAGGCACGGAACACGCAACGGGTCGCGGGTAATCATTTCCAGGCTGAAGTGGATGCGCGGCTTGGCCTTTCGGATCACGTCGACGGCGTGCCGCAGATTCAGGAATCCCTGCCCCAGCGGGACCTCCGCAAGCAGGAAGCCTTCGGGATATTCCTCAACCGCCATGTCCTTGAAGTGGGTCGAGAAGGCGTAGGGCGCAAGCGACTCGACCAGGTCCATCGGATCGTCGAGAAGCGAGAGGTTATTGCCGGTATCGAGGCACACACCGAGGTATTCGCTCGAATAGGCCTTCATCAGCGACACGAGTTCGCTAGCGGTCCAGTCCTTGTGATTCTCGAGGCCAAGCGGCATCCGGTGTTTCTCGACGATCGGCAGCGCGAGCGCGATCCGCTTCTTTGCGCCAGCCACGAAGCGCTTCCACTCATCGAGGCTCGAGAAGTCCTCGTAGCGGCGCCCGCTCAGGCACGCCGACCGCAGGCAGAAGGCTCCGGCCTGCTTGGCCGCGACCACGTGGCGCTCGAAGTCATCCACCCGACCTCCGTCGGGCAGGCCGACGATCACTTCCAGGTACATGTGGAGTTCGCTTGCGCGACGCCGCACTTGCTCGAGATAATCCGGCGACAGCTTGTCGAGTCCTGTCTGGACGCCGCCCGCGCCGAGCGCATGGGTACACTCGAGGAAGTCGAGCGTGGACTTGGTGCGGGGGTTGACCGAAAAGGAGTACTCGACAATCCCCATCGTCGTAGGCGGCGCCGCATCCTGCGCGTCCAGCAAGGCGGCGACATCCGGCAAGCAAGCCGTCGTTCCAACCGCCACGGTTTTGAGGAAATCCCGGCGCTTCATAGCTTGAGGTTTTGCAGCGCTTCGTCCCAAGGTCTTCGATACGGGCGGACCAGCGCGCTCGCCGCTTCCGGGTCGCCGATGATTTCCTCGGTTTCCGCGTTCCAGCGGACTTTGCGATCAAGTCGTAAGGAGATGTTCGCCAGATGACAGGCCGTCGCCACCCGGTGCGCATCCTCGACGTCAGCGTGCGGCTTCTCACGCGACTTGACGCAGTCGAGAAAGTTCCGCGCATGCGACGCCAGCAGGTCGTTCGACGCCCGCACTTTCTTCGGCTCCACCCAAGGCTCTGCATGCACCTCGGCCACTCGTCGCGGTCCGCCCACAGGATGACCCTGAAACTGAGGAATCTGGTTTTCGGGTGGCTCCTTCATATCAGGAAAGACTTGGTAGCCGCCGCGCGAAAGGATCATGCTTCCCTTGGTGCCGAAGAACTCCAACCCTTCGCCGGCAGCGCGCCCGCGGCTCGCCTCGCGGTGCGACCACAACATCGTGAAGCCGGGATACTCGAACAGCGCGTCCTGCGTGTCCGGGGTCTCACCGTTGTCCTCAAGGGCGAAGCGGCCGCCGCTCGACGCGACGGCACGCGGCGCCTCCACCTTCATCGCCCAATGAACCACGTCAATCTCATGCGCACCCAAGTTAGTGATCTGCCCGCCCGAGTAATCCCAGAACCAGCGAAAATGGTAGAGAGAGCGGTTCTTGTTGTAGGGACGCAACGGCGCCGGGCCCAGCCACATGTCATAGTCGAGACCCGGAGGCGGATTCGAATCGGGCGGCGAGCCGAAGCCGGGCATGACGTTCCGGAACGAGCCCATCCGCGCGGTGTGAATCTTGCCCAGATAAGCACTCTCGAGAAGCGCGAGTGCGTGTGCGTAATGCACACCGCTGCGCTGTTGCGTACCCGCCTGAACGATGCGCTGGTATCGGCGCGCGGCGGTCACCATCCAGCGGCCTTCGCGGACAAAGAGCGTCAGGGGCTTCTCTACGTAGACGTCCTTACCGGCAGCGCATGCGAGGATGGTTATCAAAGCGTGCCAATGGTCGGGCGTTGAAATCACCACGGCCTGAATGTCCCGGTCGTCGAGCAGCTTGCGGAAGTCCTGGTAGCCCTTGCAGCGCGGACCGCAGGCGGCGCGCCCTTCCTCGAGGCGCGGCTGGTAGACATCGCACAGGGCGGCCAGGTCGACGTCGGGCTGCCGTCCAAAATCGTGAACGTGCTGCGCGCCGATCAGGCCGTAGCCGATGAATCCCACCTGGACGCGATCGTTCGCGCCCAGTATCCGCGGCTGGTAGAGTGTAGCGGCGGTCGCTGAGATCAGAAAATCTCGACGTGTTGGCGACATGTCAGGGTTCCTCTTGTGCCGAGTTGCCCATTCGAGCTTTTGGTTCCGCTCGCGCAACCCGCGCTCAAATCAAGTCCCAGGGCTTGCGAGCCGTGCGACTCAGCAGCGCACTGGCCGCGGGATCGTCGAGGATTTGTTCCCGGACGGCATCCCAGTGAATCTTGTGCCCGGTGCGCAACGCAATGTTGCCAAGATGGCCGACGGCCGTCGAGCGATGACCGATCTCGACATCGGCAACCGGGCGCTCGCGCGAGCGTACGCACTCGATGAAGTTTTGGGCGTGAAGCGCAGTAGCGTCCTCGCCGGAAGCCTCGCTTCGCGACATACGATAGCCTTCGGGCGCTGTCGTCCCTCGATTGAACGCGCCTGGGCCGCTTTCTCCGTTCGGTTCCGGGTAAACCTCGAACCCGATGCGGTCGGCGTAGAGTGTCCCCTTGGTTCCGTAGAACGCCATCCCGTGAGGGCGGTCGTCCTGAGCCCGCGTCAGATAGTACTGCTTGCCGGGAGTTCGTCCTCCCGAGCCATGCCCGTTGAGCATGCTCGCTTCGTAACTCATCACGAAGCCTGGATACTCATAGGTGATCTGGAGAGTATCGGGAGTATCGCCGCCATCTTTCAACTCGTAGCGGCTGCCCGAGGCCGCAATGCGCACCGGTGCATCCACGCTCATCACCTGATGTACGCTGTCGAAGCGATGAGTGCCGTAATCGGTGGTCATCCCGCCCGCGTAGTCCCAGAACCACCGGTAGCTTACCAGGAACCGGTTCTTGTTGAATGGGACATAAGGCGCCGGGCCCAGATAAAAGTTCCAATCGAGTCCCGGTGGGGGACTGGAATCGGGCGCACGCCCGACACCATCCGGCGACATGTTCAGGTAGTTCCAGACCCGCACAAAGTGGACGCGACCAAGCTCGCCGCTCTGAACGATCCGCGTGGCCTCGCGGAAATGTGCCGCCGAGCGGTGCTGCGTGCCCGCCTGCACCACGCGCTGGTAGCGCCGCGCCGCTTCCACGATGGCCCGGCCTTCACCGATAGTGTGGGCGAGTGGCTTCTCGACGTAAACATCCTTGCCCGCCGCGCAAGCCAGGACGGCGGCCGTCGCATGCCAGTGGTCAGGTGTCGCCACCAGGACTGCGTCCACGTCTTTACGCTCGAGCAGCTTTCGGAAGTCACGGTAGGCAACGCACGAAGTCCGCGCCCATTCTTTGGCCTCCGCAGCGTGCGGATCGTAGACGTCCGCAACGGCAGTGAAGTCCACGTTGGGCGCCGCGCGCATCAATCCGGCGACGTAAAGGCCTCGCCCGCCACACCCGATCAGCCCCACGTTGACGCGTTCGTTCGCCCCCAGGATCCTCCGCGACTCGAGGCCGCCGGCCGAGGCGATCGCCGCAGCCTGTATTGCCCGCTCGATGAACTGCCGCCTTCTCATCGGGTCTTTCCTGGCGCTAGCTCCACAGCCGGTCCCAAGAATGCTCGCTGTCCCATTGTGTGGTGGGCTCGAAGTACCCCGTACCCGGGACGATATGCCGGCGGACCACCTCGTCATTCAACGTCACGCCGAGGCCCGGCTTCTCCGGCACCGCGATGTAGCCTCGACTCACGATAGGTTTCTCGACACCTTCAACCAGATCGCTCCACCAGGGCACATCGAGGGAATGGTTCTCGAGCGCCAGAAAGTTCTGCGTGGCCGCCGCACAGTGCACGTTGGCCATGCAGCTCACCGGGGAGCCCGCAAAGTGCATGGCCATCGGGACGCCATATTCCATCGCCGCGTCGCCGATCTTCTTGGTCTCGAGAATCCCTCCGGCCGTCGCCAGGTCAGGATGGATCTTGCTGACGGCGTGGTTCTGGCAGAGCTTGATGAAATCCTCTTTCAAGTAGATGTCCTCGCCGGTCAAGGTGGGCGTGGGGATCGAATCCGTGATGCGCTTCCACAGGTCAGTGTATTGCCACGGAATCAGGTCCTCCATCCACGAGAGGTTGTACTTCTCAAAGGCGCGGCCGAGGCGAATGCAGGATTTCACGCCGATGTGCCCGAGGTGATCCATCGACAGCGGAACTTCCATGCCCACCGCCTCGCGCACGGCCGCGACGAACGCCGCCATCAGCTCGATGCCCTTGTCGGTGACTTCGGTCGCGACAAACGGATGGGGCAGGAACGTCTCGTCTTCCCGGCTCAGTCCGGAGGGCCGGGTCACTGTGCCCGGCTGATCGCTTATAAGGTCGATGCCCAGGTCCATCTTCAGCCACGTCAGCCCCATCTCCTCCTTCCGCGCCTTCATGCGCTGGGCGTAGACCTGAGGGTCGCGCGATTCGGTGGTGTCGGCGTAGACGCGAATCCGATCGCGAAATTTCCCACCCAGCATTTGGTAGACGGGAACGCCGTAGACCTTGCCGGCGATGTCCCACAGCGCCATCTCGATCGCACACACGCCGCCCGCCTGGCGCGACGGCCCACCGAATTGCTTGATCTTGCGGAACAGGCGGTCCACGTTGCAGGGATTCTCGCCCAGGATGCGGCCTTTGAGCATGAGCGCGTACGTCGGACTCGCGCCGTCGCGCACTTCGCCCAGGCCGTACACGCCCTGGTTGGTGTCAATGCGAATGAGCGGGCAGGTCATCGGCGCTTTGGCGACCACGGCCACTCGCAGGTCTGTGATCTTGAGCGCCGACGGGCTGGAATTCGTATTCACGCCGTGCAGTGCGAAGGCGTCCGCCTCCTCCGGCAGGAAGGCGCCGCCCAGCGCCGCCGCCGAGGTTTTCAGCGCGCCGCGCCGATTGACGAGATATCGTCTGTTCTCCATGCCGCTACTCCTCCTTCATCCGCTGCTTCGAGCCCTTCTGCTCGACCCAGCGATTGAATTCCTCAATCATCGCCTTGGTCCATTTCCCGTCGATCTCGCCCGGCGTGTACTTCCCTTCACGCAGCATCATGTGGCCCCACTCATCAACCAGGTGCGTCATCTCAGCGCTCGAGGCGACTTTCTCCGCGAGTTGCGGCGGAACAAACGTAATCCCTTCCGGATCGCTGACCGCAACGTCGCCCGGCATCACGGTAGCATGGCCGATGCGGATCGGGACGTTGATCCCCATCAGCATGACGTTGCGCAGCGCCGAAGGATCGAAGTCGCGCACGTAGACGCGGAAGCCCTTGATCCGCGACATCCCGGTCACGTCGCGAACGGAGCCGTCCACAATCAAGCCCGTATGGCTTTTGGCAAAAATCGCTGTGCCCAGATTGTCGCCGGCAAAAGTGCCGTCCTGGATCTTGCCGAACAGGTCGACTACCAGCACGTCGTCGGGCTGAAGGGTGTCGATCACCCAGGAATTCTGCGCGCCAACGCGCTGCTCTTGTTTGCCATGTTCGTTGATGACCGCGTTGACATCCGGCCGCAACGGCATGAAGACGGCGGTCACCACGCGTCCCACCAGCCGCTCGCCCGGGTTGATCACTTTCCAGCCGCCCTCGAACTGGTTGGGATAGCCCGCGCCGCGTAGCACGCCCCAGGCTTCCTCGGCGTCCACGGTCTTCAGTTCCTCCAGAAGCGCGTCAGGAACTTTGGGGCGGCCGTCCGGGAATCGTTCTCCCTTCCACTCGCGCGTCAGTTCCACGCGCTGCTCCTTCGAGAACATGCCGAGCTGCGCGTACGCCTGACCCGCGACCACCAGCGCCAACGTTGCTGCGAGCCAACAGAGTCTTCTCATCAACTCCTCCCCCTGCGGGTGGCCCGAAGATTCAGTTCTGACACCGATCGGGCTTGCGCCGCGACCCGCGAGTATACCGCTGCTCTACGACGCCGTCACCGCGGACTGGTCTTGTGTTATCATCCCTTGAGTCGCATTGGGGGGCGCCTCTGCCTCACCTTTACGCCGGACTGAAACGTGTCCCTAGCTCCTCGTTCCGGTCGAAAAGCGGACTCTCGAGCATGATCCGAAGACCTCGGATTTACACCCGCGCGAACCAACTCATCATCGACGGCGCAATTTTCGCCGCCTCTTTCGCTGCCGCCTACCTCATCCGCTTTGAAGGCGTACCGCGCTGGGCGACGATCACGCAATTCCTCCTCTGGCTGCCGTACCTGGTGGCGGCGCGACTTTACGTCAACTGGAAGCTGGGAATCTATCACTTTATCTGGCGCTATGTCTCGCTGCCCGACGTGCTGGCCATCGCTCGCGCGCTCTCGCTGGTGACCGCGGTCCTGGTGGCGCTCCGGTTTCTCTATCCTGACCAGCTCGCCTTCTCGCCATGGGTCCACGTTCCCCTCGGCATCATCGCGCTCGAGTTCTTCTTCTCATTCACCGGAACTATAGGCGCTCGTGTCGTACGCCGCAGGCTGTACGAGCGGGAACGGCGGTTGTCGCTCGATCCGGTCGAAAATCCCAAGCACGTCCTCCTTTACGGAGCGGGAACCGCCGGGATCCTGCTAGCGCAGGAATTGAAGAGCCACGGGGACATCGAGGTGATGGGCTTCCTCGACGACGACCGGAACAAGGTCGGCTCGGTGATCGCGGAGACCAAAGTGCTCGCCACGGGAGACTCGCTCGAGCAGGTGGTGCGGCAACACGACGTCGAGCAGGTGGTTATCAGCATCGCCTCGCCGGGCAAAGAATTTCTGAGCCGCGTCATGAACCTCTGCAAAGAGATTCGGGTACCGGTCAAGATCATCCCCAGCCTGCGGGAGATCTTCGAGCAGCACGCGAGCATCGGCCAGCTTCAGGACGTGCGGCTGGAAGATCTGCTGGGACGCGACCACGTCGAGGCTACCGAGCACGATTCGCTGGTCGGCGGGACGTACCGCGGCAGGCGGATTCTGGTTACCGGCGCCGGCGGTTCGATTGGCAGCGAGTTGGTCCGGCAATTGCTTCGCTTCGAACCCGCGTGCGTCGCCATCCTCGACAAGGATGAAAACTCCGTCTACGAGATCGAGCAGGAGCTTCTGCTGCGCGCACCCGGAGCGGCCATCGAACCTTACATTGCCGACATCCGCCAGGAGGAGCGCTTGGCCACCCTCTTCCACGAGTTCAGACCGCAGATCGTCTTCCACGCCGCCGCCCACAAACACGTCCCCTTGATGGAAAAGAACCCCTGCGAAGCGATCCTGAACAATGTGGTGGGAACTCAAATCGTGCTCGAGGTCGCGAGCCGGCATCCGATCGAACGGCTGGTGTACATCTCAAGCGACAAGGCCGTGAATCCCACGAACGTCATGGGAGCGACGAAACGGATTGGCGAGATGATGGTGCAGGCGTTCGCGCGAGAGAAAGGCCTGCCGGCGGCGTCCGTCCGTTTCGGAAACGTGCTGGGAAGCCGTGGCAGCGTGATCCCGCTCTTTCAGAAACAAATCGCTCAGGGCGGACCTGTCACCGTGACGCATCCGGAAGTCGTGCGGTTCTTCATGACCATTCCAGAGGCCGTGGACCTTGTGCTCTGCGCCGGAAGCCTGGGCCGCGACGGCGAAATCTTCGTGCTCGACATGGGGAATCCCCGCAAGATTCTCGACTTGGCGAGCGAAATGGTGATGCTCGCTGGACTCCAGCCCGGCAAGGACATCGAAATCCAGATTACCAGATTGCGCCCCGGCGAGAAGCTATACGAAGAATTGGTGGACACCACGAGGACGCTCTGCCCCACTGAGGTTGACAAGCTGTTAATGGTGACGCCCGACTCACGCGAGCCTGGTTACCCGGCGGAGCAGGTCGAGAAACTCATCCGCGCCGCTCAGGAAATGGATCGAGCTGGCGTCTATGACCGCCTGATCGAACTGGGGATCGGGTTCCAGCCGAGGACCGACCGACCGACCGCGGCCGGTCGTCTGACCCTATGAGCGAAACCGTCGAGAGCAAACACAAGCTCCGAGAAATCTGCCGCACCGCCGCGCGCGTCTTCTACGAGAAGGGATACGACGGCGCCTCGATGCAGGACATCGCCGATGCGGTTCATCTAACCAAGGCCGGACTCTACCACCACGTGGGCAGCAAGGACCGGCTGCTGTTCGAAATCATGAACTACGGGATGGACATCCTTGACGAGACGGTGATCGAGAAGGTCAAGTCGATCGAGGACCCGCGCGAGAAGCTGCGCCTGACGATCATCGGCCACATCGACCTCATCGTGCGGGCACGCGACCTCGAGATCACCGTCATCCTGCACGAAAACCGCTCGCTGAAGGGTGCGCTGAGCACCAGGATCAACGCGCGCAAGAAGGCTTACATCAACTACCTCGAGGACCTCATCACCAAGGTGCAGGAACAGGCCGGCGGAAAAGCGCTGATCTCGCCGCGCGAAGCAGCGTTCGCGCTGCTCGGAATCATCAACTGGCTTTACCAGTGGTATCACCTCGAAGGGCCGGTCGGGGAAACGGAACTCGCGAATCACTACGTCGACTTTTTTTTGCGTGGCCTGCTCGGCAGGGCCTAGCGCGCCGCTAGACTCAGGATCGTGATAGCATTCGCCGCTGACAGCTTATCAGGAGGATATTCTCCGACGTCATGGCCATCCCAACCGTAGCCTTTCAAGGAGAACGCGGCTCATTCAGCGAGGAAGCAGCCTACAAACTGCTGGGACCGGCGATTCGCGTCCAGCCTTGCGAGACCTTCTCTTCGATCTTTGAGAGCGTGGCGCGCGGCAGGACCAGGTATTGTCTCGCCCCGATCGAGAATACCCTGGCGGGCTCCGTCTACGAGAACTACGACCTGCTGCTCAAGAACGACCTGCACATCGTAGGTGAAGTCAACCTGCGCATCGTCCACAATTTGATTGCCTTCCCGGGAACCACGCTCAAGAATCTGCGGCAGGTGTACTCGCATCCCGTGGCGCTGGCGCAGTGCAGCCATTTCTTCACGCGTCACCCGCAGGTCGAGAAGATTCCGTTCTACGACACGGCAGGAAGCGTCAAGATGCTCGCCGAGCGACGGATCACCGGAGCCGCCGCCATCGCCAGCCGCATCGCGGCGCGGGTGTATCGTGCCAAGATCCTCGCGACACATCTCGAAGACCACCACGAGAACTTCACGCGCTTCCTCCTGCTTTCCAAGACCATTCCGCCAAGGCTGGAGGGCAACAAAATCTCCATCGTCTTCTCGACGCGTAACACTCCGGGGGCGCTCTACAAGTGCCTGAGCGTCTTCGCACTCCGTGATATCGATTTGACGAAGATGGAATCGCGGCCCCTGCGCGGCCGCCCGTGGGAATATTTTTTTTACCTCGACTTCATCGGCAGCCTGAAGGAGGCCCGCTGCCAGAAGGCGCTCGCCCATCTCGCCGAAGTCACCAACTTCCTGCGGGTCCTCGGCTGCTATAAGCCGGCGGCGCGATAAGGCGCTCCGGAAACGAGACCCTGTTCCGCGCTTCTGCTGATTTTGGCCACGGACGCCGGTCGTTGCATCTTAATGCTGTGAACGAGGTCTTAGGTTGACAGCCAAGAAGACTGAGAAATCGATTTGTTCCAGCTCCGGCTGCGGCTCCGGCTCCGGCCGCCACTCTCGACGCGCCACGAGCGCCTTGTGGCTTTTCGCCGCCCTCTTGCTCGTGCGCGGCTCGCTTCGGCTGAAGGCCCAACCACAGGATGACATCGACGACATTACCGGCAAGTATCATTTCCTGAGCCCGGACGATACCCTCGCCATTCTCGAAGAAGAAGGAAAGCTCAAAGGCTACGTCGACGTCTACCAGAGTGAGGAGGAGTCGGACGCCATCCTGAGTTATCCCATCACGCTCGGCTTGCGGACCAAGAATCACGTGGAGTTCAAGACGGCCAAGATTCACGAGAAGTACTACCGATTCACCGGTGCGGCCGAGCGCGGTTCCGGTCACGAGGCCGGCGATCCCGACTATCTGCGCCTCGTGGGCGATCTCGAGGTCGTCACGCTGAAGGGCGCTGCCGGCGAGGAATCCGTCGAGCGGCGGCGCGCCGTCTTCAAGTCGATCGGGAAGAACGAGCGCCCAGCCGACGACGATCAGGACAAGTAACGATGAACGGAAGCGAGGAGCGCGGACTAGAGATGCTGCGGCGGATGCTGGGTGAGGAGCGCGCTCGCGAGGTTCGCGAATCGTGGACGAGGCTCTCGCCGGATTTCGCGCGTTACGTCACCAACTTCCTGGCCGGCGACGTCTGGGCGCGTCCGAACCTCGACCTGAAGACGCGCAGCCTCGTCACCGTATCGGCGCTCGCGGCGCTGGGCCGCACCAATGGTCTGCGCTTGAACATCGAGATGGCGCTCAACAACGGCGCCACCCGCGCCGAGATTCTCGAGACTCTCCTCCAGATGGCCCCTTATGCCGGGTTCCCAGCCTGCTGGGACGCCTTGGTCCCGCCGGTGAGCAAAACGTGGATACGGCGATGAGGATTTGTCCACTTGCCGCAGCGCCATCTCCACAAACTCGAGCGCCGCATGGGGATCGCGGCGGCGATGTTCGTGGTAGATCGCCAGCTCCTCGAGCGCCGTAAGCGCCACTTCGCGCTCGCGCCCGGCGAGTTCGGTCCAGATCGCGGCGGCAGGCTCGTATTCACGCTGGCGTTTGTGCTGATACGAGAGGTGAAGCAGCGCGCGCACTTCGACCGGCTCCGGCAGTCCCATCTTCAGCGCGCGCCGGCAGGTGGAGACTGCTTGACCGCGTACGCCCGCGCGCTCGAAAATGCGGCTGAGGCTGAAGAGGTCGAGGCTCGAGTCGACCGCGCCACCATTCTCTTCGCTCTCGTCATCGCCCGTCCACCCATCGGACCAGCCGTTCGAGACCACGCGCGCCAGTTCAACGCTCAGTGCCGCCAGCGTGATGATGTCGAGCGAGTTGTGATAGAAGACCGGCTGCAAGCCGCTGGCGTTGCCCGTCCGCAGATAGTCGAAGTAGATACCAGGTAACTCCGCCCCCGTCACATCGCCCTGACGCCTGACGCCCAGCACCTGCTGCTCGAGGTGAGTGAGCTGGCAGCTCTCAAGCCGCAACTTCCACAGCCGACGCGCCGGATGCAGCAGGTCAAGGTGGATGAGGCGCTCGAAGGGCGACTTCATGCGCGCCAGGGCATAGCGTGTCTCGAGCAGCGGTAGGTCGAACGTGCGACCGTTGAACGTGATAATGCCCTTGTAAGGCGTCAGCGCCTCGGTGAGTGCGGCGAGCATCGCCTTCTCCTCCGGATAGTCGCGCAGGAAGAATTGCCTGACCACAAATTGCGAACCTTCCGCGGCGCCGAGCCCGATCAGAAAAGCGCAGGTGCCGGTGCCGCCCATGAGTCCCGTGGTTTCCGTGTCGAGATAGACGAGCTCCGAAGGGCCGGGCAAGCGCGACTCCTTCAGAAATAGATCGAGCGGACTGAAGTCCGCCAGCGCCACGTCGCCGATCCTCAGCTTGCCGTAGGGGCGTCCGAAGGGAAGCGCCTGGCGCGCATGGAAATAGTCGCCACGTTCGTTCGTCGCGACTTCGCCCTCAATGTAAGCTTCGACGCCTCGCGGTACCCGTTTGGCAGGCAGAGCGCGCTCCACTCGCTCGCGGCGCCGGAGGTATTCAAGCTGGCGCTCGAGTTCGCGGTCGTTGACGCTCTTCGCCGCGGCGTGCTGGAGCTGACGAAGCTTTTCTTCAAGATTCATTTTGCCATCTGTTGTCTATTTGTCACTCTGCTTGTCACTCTGCGCGAGCCGAGCGAGATTCTTCGCTCCGCTCAGAATGACACGTCCCCGGGATCATTTCCGCTACCCACTCCCACGATGCAACTCAGGATCGCCAGCGCGACCTCTTTCCCTTTCTCGCCGACTTCGCCCACCGGGCCGACACAACTCGGACAGCCCGCGACACACGGGCAGCGCTCGATCAGCTTGCGAGTGTTCTCGAGCACGCTCTCGCTCAGCCGGTACAACGGCTCGCTCAATCCCACGCCGCCGGGATACTTGTCGTAGAGGTAGATGTTGGGCTCGAACGCTACGACTAGCGACACCAACCCGTTGATGGATCGCGCGCGCCCCTCACCCCCGGCCGCTCCCCCGCCAGGGGGGAGGGGCGCGTGATCGCCGTCCGCCGCAATAGGCGATTCGTTGGTCGCCCGATTTTCTCCGACCGATACACCTAAATCGCGCGCATCGCACATGACGAGCAGCGTGGCGATCGCCTGCATCGCGTTAGCCAGTCCGCGCACGCCGTCCTGCCGCTGGATGTTCGAATACGCCAGCCCGTGGAGCATGGCGTGCGGCAGCGTCACCCAATAAGCCGTGGTATGCATCTCCTGCTCGGGGAGCGCGAGCTCGCCCGCGCCCACGTTCTCCATGGTCCCGAACTTGATCTTCTTGAACCCGACCACTTGCGTGTTCACTTGCACTTCGCCGTGCGACTTCACGGCCGGGCCGGCGGGCGCCGCATCAAACGTTTCGAGCATCTTGATCTTGGTGTAGGAAATCGCGTCAGTGAAGTATTCGCTCTCGACCGCGTGGACGTACGCCTTGCGGTCGTCGTAGTCCAGCCGCTCGACGTGGTACTGCCGCCCGTCCTGAAGGTAGATGGCCTTCTCGTGGACGGTCGGGAGCGCGCTCGAGAAGTCCACCTCGCCGATGACGCGCGGCTGCGCGGTGTTATCGACGATGACGAAGTTGTCGGAGGACACCGAGCGCAAACTGATGCCGTCTGCCGGGTAGCTCTCGGAAACCCAGTGCCAGCCGTCGGCTGAGCGATGGAGAAATCCCACTTCTTCCAGATGCCCGCACAAGCGCGTAAGGTCGAGCGAGCCAAACGTCTCGTCCTCGCCGAGCGGCAACTCGAACGCGGCGCACTTCAGATGATTGAGCAGAATTTGCAAGTTGTCAGGATTCACGTAAGCGTGTTCGGGCGAGCGGCCGAAAAAGTAGTCGGGGTTCTCGACCATGAACTGGTCAACCGGCGCGCTCGACGCGACGAGCATCGCCGCCGACGTCGTCTGACGACGGCCGGCGCGTCCCGCCCGCTGCCAGGTTGACGCGATCGAGCCTGGGTAGGCCGCGAGCACCGCCACGTCCAATCCGCCCACGTCGATGCCGAGCTCGAGCGCGTTCGTGGCCACCACTCCGAGCAGCCTTCCTTCGCGCAAGTCACGCTCGATTTCGCGCCGCTCGAGCGGCAAGTAGCCGCCACGATACCCGCGAATCACGTCAGGACCAAAGGGCGCGCGCGCGAAGTCCTCCTTGAGGTAGGTCACCAGGATTTCGGTCGCGAGCCGCGAGTTCGCAAAGATGATCGTCTCGAGGCCGCGATCGAGAAACGTGCGCGAGATGCGCCGCGTTTCATTCAGATACGACCGGCGAATGCCGAGCTGCGGATTCACGACGGGAGGGTTGTAGAGCACAAAGAACTTCTCGCCCGAGGGGGCGCCGTTCTCGTCCACCAGCGTGACTTCGTCTTCGATGATCCGCCGCGCCAGATCCTCCGGATTAGCGATGGTCGCGGACGTCGTGATGAACTGCGGGCGCGCGCCATAGAAGCGCGCGATGCGCTTCAAACGGCGCAGGACGTTCGCGAGATGGCTGCCGAAGACGCCGCGGTAGGTGTGCAGCTCGTCGATCACCACGTAACGCAGATTCTCGAACAGGCGCTCCCACTTCGTGTGGTGCGGCAGAATGCCGGTGTGCAGCATGTCGGGGTTGGTCATCACCAGATTGGCGCGCGAGCGGATCGCCCGGCGCGCGTCCTGCGGCGTATCGCCATCGTAGGTGAAGGTGCGGACCTCATCGCCGAGGCGCGCCGTCCAGCGGTTGAGCTCGGCGAGCTGGTCCTGGGCGAGCGCCTTGGTCGGAAACAGGTAGAGGGCGCGCGCTTCCGGATTCTCAACCAGGGTATTGAGGATGGGCAAGTTGTAGCAGAACGTCTTGCCGGACGCGGTCGGCGTCACGACCACGAGGTTCTTGCCTTCGCGCGCCAGCTCGAAGGCGCAAGCCTGGTGCGAATACAGGCTCTCGATGCCGCGCTGGCGCAGAATCTCGACGAGGGGTGGCGCGAGGGCAGTTGGAAACGGCTCGAGTCGCGCCTCGCGCGCCGGGAGATGCTTAACCGCGGTCACCCCGCCGCGCAACGGCGATCCTTTGAAGCGCTCTCGAATCTCCTCTAGCGCGCCTAGCACTCCAATCCCTTCTTTTTTTGCGACCAGGCTGCTTTCCACCCACATCCTCCTTCGCCTTTTGTTCGCTGATGGTATCACAGCCGTCAAGCGGGTTCCAATGCCCAGCTAGGGGTGCGGGGCCTGTTTCGACGCGGCGCGTAGCCTTGGCCCGCCTTGCAAGGTTTGCGGCTTGCTTTTTCAGGCCGATGGCAAAAGCCGCGGACCTTGAAGAGCAGGTCCGCGCTACCCTCGCCCCAGCGGCTGAAGCCGCTGTCCGCTCGAAAGGTCTCTCGACACCTTTGAAGGCGTGCCCTTTCGCACACCGCTCCTTGCCATCTTGTCAACGCATAGCAACCGGCAGTTCCACGTAGGACGGATAGCGCTTCGAGTGGTACACACGCTCCGTCGCCTTCACGTAGTCCGACTCGGTGGCCTTCCAGATGTTGGGGACAAACTTCTGCGGATTGCGGTCGATCACCGGGAACCAGGTGCTTTGCACCTGCACCATGATGCGGTGTCCTTTGAGGAAGGCGTGATTGTTGGTGTAAAGGTCGATCGAGTACTCGTAGACCTGATTGGGCGTCAGGGGCTCGGGCTTCACGAAACTCTTGCGAAAGCGGGCGCGAAACACTTCATCGGCAATCATCAGTTGGTATCCCGCCATCGCCGGGTCCTTCGCGTATTCCTCGGGATAAGCGTCGATCAGCTTGACGATCCAGTCGCTATCGGTCCCGGTGGTCGAGGCAAAGAGGTGCGCGACGATGTCGCCCGTGACCGCGACGTCCCGATCGAGCGGTGCGGTTTCCCAGGCCACGACGTCGGGCCGAAGGTAGACGAATCGTTGATCCTCGACCAGCCAGGTGGGCCAGCCGCCGCCAGGATAAGTCGGCTGCACAGGACGGTGGCGGTAGGGGACGGGGTGCGCCGGGTCGGACAGATAGCTATCGTAGGCAGGCGACTCGTTCTCGCGAGGAGGATCAAACGACAGCCCGCTTGAGCTGTGCAGGTAGAGCTTGCGCCGGACGATGCCCTCGCGCGGCGGCCACTGGTCGTAAGAAACCCACTGGTTCGACCCGGTCTGGAAGGTGACGGCGTGTGACTGCAGGCTGCCCTTATCCTTCAGCCAGTAAGCGAACCACGGCGCCTCGAGTTTCTCGCGGAAATACTGGCCCGTGTCGCTCTCGAAGTCGATCTGGCCGAGCTTGCGGCCGGCGCCCCCGGCCCATCCACCATGGTTCCAGGGCCCGGCGACGAGATAGTTCCGGTGGTCCGCGTCATTCTTCTCGAGCAGCGCGTAGATCTTGTTCGGCCCGTAGAAGTCCTCCTGATCCCACCAGCCAGTCACGTTGAGGTCGGGAACCTTGAGGCGCAGGTCTTTGAGATACGGCGCGTAGGCCTGTTTCTGCCAGAACGGGTCATAGTTGGGATGAGCGACAAAGTCGTTCCAGGTGGGAATCGAGCCGTGGAAGTAGCGGGCGTTGGCGTTCGCGAGCGGGCCGAGGTCTAGATACCACTCGTAAGTGTCGGCCTTGTCGAACTTGAAATGGAAATTGGTCTTCGAGGTTTCCATCAGCGCCGAGTACTCGAACCCGTAGCTCAAGCGAAAGGCGCCGTTATGATGGAAGTCGTCGCCCAGGAACTGGTCGGCGGGCGAGGCCTGTTCGGAAGCCGCCTTCAGAGCGGGATGCGGGTCGAGGATGGCCATCGTCGTGAGCCAACCGCCGTAGGAAATCCCTAGAATTCCCACGCGGCCGTTGTTATCAGGGACGTTCTTAAGCAGCCAATCGATCGTGTCGTAAGCATCAGTACTCTCATCGATGGCCTTAAGATCGCTCTTGTCGCGCGGGTCGCGAAACATCACAAACTTGCCTTCTGACCCGTAGCGTCCACGAATATCCTGAAAGACGAAGATGTAGCCGTCGACCGCGAGCTCCCGGTAGCCTCTGAGCTTCCCGCTGAATCCCTTCGCGTCGTCGTTCAGTCCGTAAGGCGTGCGTTCGAAAATGAAGGGCAGCGGCTCGGTCGCGTTCTTCGGCGTATAGATTTCGGTGTGCAACCGGACGCCGTCGCGCATTTGGATCATGACGTCGCGCTTGTCGAAGGCTTGCGTGAGATCCTGCTGCGCCTGGCCGCGTTCAGGCGGCGCGAAAAGCAGAACGAGCGCCGCGATGAGCGCCGCGAGCAGCAGGACACTTTGGGCTTTCATCTTCTTATTGGTTTTCACAGGCTGCTATGCCTCCGGCGACGCGATTCGCCGCCTACGTCGGCCTACCACGAGTCGAGCCCTCACGCAGGCGCGTAGCTCGTAGAGGCCAGCTTTAGCCGGGCATCGTCCCGGTCCCGGCATGCCGCCGCCCTGAAGGGCGCTGCTGCGACGTGCCTGCCTTCCACGGCGGTACCCACGGGTCCAAACCCACCGACAGCAGTCTCCGCCAATTCAGTGTGAGGGATCCGGAACAGGGCCAGTCCTCGGCCCGCTCGCACAGCCCTTTCCGGACCGGATTATTCCAGATGTAACAGGCCATCGGTTCCCACCGTTCATCGGCCCGGAGGATGTGATCGTAATATTTCTTTTGCCACAACCGCGAGCCTGTGCGCTGTTTGAAGATGAAAGCGGACTCCTGTTTGAAGCCGGAACAAAACCGAAGCAGATTCGCATCGATTTCGGTGCCATTCGTGAGGAGATGAAGATGATCGGGCATGAAGCAGCAGGCGGAGATTGCGAAGCGCTCGGAACGAGCGTGTTCCGTCAGGAAGTGAAGGTTCTCCGCCACCAGGCTGGCATCGGAGAAGCGCTCGGCTCGCCCCTCGACAACCATGGTCAGAAAGTACCACCAGCGTCCGACGTATCGCGCGGCCGGTAAGCGTATGTTTTTGCGTCGAAACTCAGCCATCTCCAAAGTTGTGCCGCCCGTACAGGCCAGCTTTAGCCGGGCATCGTCCCGGTCCCGGCATGCCGCCCTGAAGGGCGCCTCTACGGTCTATCTTGACCGCATTGGACACTACCCGCTGACCTCGATCATGGTCTTCACGCAGTTTGGATCGCGCAATACCGAGGAGAACCCGGCGGGAACCTCGGCGAGCGGCAGGCGATGCGTAATCCAGGGCGTGGTATCGATCTGGCCCTGCTCGATCATGCGGATGATGCGCGGGAAATCATGCGCGCTGTTTCGCGTGGCGTAAAGCGTCACCTCACGGCGATGGAAAAGTGGATCGTCGAGCTCGACCGAGCCTTGCACGAGACCCACGAAGACCAGCCGGCCGCCGTGCCCGACACGCGACACGCTTTCCGCCATGGCACGCGGGTTCCCCGTCGCATCGAAAACGACGTCAGCCAGCCGTGCGTCGGGCGCCGCCATGGTCTCGACACCGAGGCGCGCCACGAACTCACGCCGCGCAGGATTGGTTTCAAGTATGCGGACGCTGCCTCCGGCGGCGCACGCAAATTGAACGACCCCGAGTCCAACGGGTCCGGCGCCCACCACGAGCACATCCTCGCCGGCACGGAGTCCCGAGCGCATGACGGCATGTGCGCCGATACCCAGCGTCTCGACCAGCGCCAACTGGTCGAGCGACAATTTGCCGGACTTGTGCAACCGGTCCTCAGGGACTGCCAGATATTCGCGCATCCCGCCGTCGGTGTGTACGCCGAGTACGCGCAGATGCTCGCAACAGTTGTACTTGCCGAGCCGGCAGGCGTGGCAATCGCCGCAACTCAAGTACGGCTCGACCGCGCAGCGATCGCCGGGCTTGAGTCCCTGGTCTGTTGGGGGAGCCTCGACCACCTCGACGCCCAATTCGTGTCCGAGGATGCGCGGGTAAGTGAAATACGGCTGCTCGCCCGCGTAGGCATGCAGGTCCGTGCCGCAGACCCCAACACGATGTACACGCACCAGCGCCTCATTCTCGCCTCGCACGGGCGGCGCGGCGTCAGCACTCACGAATCGGCCGGGCTGTTCGAGGATCACTTGCCGCACGGGACGCAGCATAGTCCGAGAAGCAGGTGAGCGCAATTCCTAACTGTGCAAGGCCTAACTGCACCAGGACGGGCGCGACGCAGCACGCAAGTGAGACAGATGAGACAGCAAATTACGAAGGCATGGACTCGGTTGGCCAACAACCTGGTCGCGTCGGCATCTAAACATAAGGTGGCAACAACGAGGGGGAACAGTGTGAGTTTTAGGCCGGGTGCAGGAAAAGTCGAGAAGTCCGCCTGGAAGAAAAAAGTTGAGAAATGAAGGAACGAACCGAAGAAGTTGTTTAGAATCAACAAAACGCGTATGCGCGGGCTGTAAACATCATATCTGATTGCAAACAAGCAGCTTAGACTTTGAGCCGCATGCTAAGCTATTGAAATATAAAGTGTTAAGTGAAACGACTGACAGCCCTTATACAGTCGGGTACCGATTGACATTTCTCGCCCAGGGATTCGATAATGACGACTCCCCCTGGCGGTTTGGCTCGAAAAGGCAAGCTGAGTTCAGATCATGGTTGTAAAGCTCAGACCGAATTCGTCAGCTACCGTCGACTGCCAGTGAGGTTCAATGGCCACAGTCACGCCTCATCTTGAGAAAGCTCACAAGCTTTCGCGGCAGGACCTTGTCGCCGCCTACCGCACGATGTACCTCTCGCGGCGTCTTGACGACAAGGAAATCCAGCTCAAGCGCCAGAACCGCCTCTACTTTCAAATCAACGGGGTGGGGCACGAAGCGCTGAACGTGGCCTGTGCGCGGCATCTGAAGCCCGGCTACGATTGGTTCTACCCCTACTACCGCGACCGCGCTTTCTGCCTCGAACTGGGACTGACGCCGCTCGACATGCTGCTGCAAGGCGTGGGCGCCAAGGACGAACCCATGTCGGGCGGGCGGCAGATGCCGTCGCACTGGTCGTCGAAGTCGCTGCACATCGTGACGCAGTCGAGTCCCACGGGGACGCAGGCGCTCCAGGCCGTGGGCGCGGCGGAAGCGAGTCTCTACTTCTCGCAGGTGCGTGAGGCGGCCGAGCTGGCCTCGAGCTTCCACGCCGACGAAGTAGCCTACGTCTCGGTAGGCGACGGCGCCACGAGCGAGGGCGAATTCTGGGAATCGCTGAGCGCTGCCTGCGCCCGCAAGCTGCCCGTCTTCTTCGTGGTCGAGGACAACGGCTACGCCATTTCGGTTCCGGTCGACGTGCAGACGCCGGGCGGTAACATTTCTCCGCTGGTGAAGAACTTCCCGAACTTGCTCGCGCTCGAGTGCGACGGCACGGACCTCCTCGAGAGCTACGACGCCGCGGGCCGCTGCGTGGAGCACGTGCGGCATCATCGAGGACCGGCGCTCCTGCACGGGCACGTCATCCGGCCGTACTCGCATTCGCTCTCGGATGATGAGCGCCTCTACAAGTCCGAGGAGACCCGACAGCGCGAAGCCAAGCGGGACCCGCTCACGCGTTGGGCGAAGTATCTGGTCGACGAGGGTGTGGTAACTGAGAAGGAGTTGAAGGAAGTCGAGGAGCGCGTAGAAGAGGAGATTCGCCAGGCGGCGGACGAGGCCCTGGCCGCCGACCCGCCGAAGCCCGAGTCGGTGATGCTCTATCTTTACTCGCCCACCGTCGACCCGACCTCGGGGCAGTTCGACCATCCGCCGAAGTTTCATGGCGAGCCGCGCACCATGGTTGACCTCATCAATGCCTGCCTGCGGGACGAAATGGCTCGCGATCCGCGCGTGGTGGTCTTCGGCGAGGACATCGCGGACTGCAGCCACGAGGACGAGTTGCCCAAGGTCAAAGGAAAGGGCGGCGTCTTCAAGGCGACCCACGGACTACAGCGCCGCTTCGGCAGCGCACGCTGCTTCAATTCGCAGCTTGCGGAGGCGAGCATCGTCGGCCGCGCCACGGGCATGGCGACGCGCGGACTCAAACCAGTGGTCGAGATTCAATTCTTCGACTACATCTGGCCCGCGATGATGCAGCTTCGAAACGAACTCTCGAACATGCGCTGGCGGTCGGCCGGAAACTTCAAGGCACCGGCCGTGGTGCGAGTGGCCGTTGGCGGCTACCTGACGGGCGGTGGAATTTATCATAGCCAGAGCGGCGAAGTGACGTTCACTCACATTCCGGGATTGCGCGTGGTGATGCCTTCGACGGCGCTCGATCTTTGCGGGCTGCTTCGCACCGCGTTACGCGCGGACGATCCGGTGATGGTACTCGAGCATAAGCATCTCTACCGGCAGCCGTACAACAGGTCGCCCTACCCGGGAGCAGATTTCACGATTCCGTTCGGGAAGGCGCGCGTCGCGCGCGAAGGAACGGACCTCAGCATCATCACCTACGGGGCCGTGGTTCATCGGTCCGAAGTGG